>NZ_JBQQCL010000013.1:0-95984 GCF_052246725.1 Pseudalkalibacillus sp. R45
TTCCCATCGCGTCAAGCGAGTAAGATCCCTCAGAGATGATGAGGTTGATAGGTCTGGTGTGGAAGCGTGGCGACACGTGGAGCTGACAGATACTAATCGATCGAGGACTTAACCACAAAAGAAAAGCGAAGACGACTGTCCTGAAACGACAGGCACTGGAGTCATGACGAGGAGGCTGTGCCGCCACAGGAATGACGAAGTGATCCCGAGTTTCAAGGAGTCACAGCTGGACATCATTACATCGAAGATGTTTTCAAGAAACACATTATCTAGTTTTGAGGGAATATTTTTGGAAAAGCCCTTGAAAAAGTTTTTTAATTTTAGTAATATATATCTTGTCCTTACTAAGGATGATTGTGGATCAATTGAAACTTGGTCTGGTGACGATGGCGAAGAGGTCACACCCGTTCCCATGCCGAACACGGAAGTTAAGCTCTTCAGCGCCAATGGTAATTGGGGGCTTCCCCCTGTGAGAGTAGGACGTCGCCGGGCCAAACCTTTTTCATCTCATTGAATATTCCACAGTAGCTCAGTGGTAGAGCTATCGGCTGTTAACCGATCGGTCGCAGGTTCGAGTCCTGCCTGTGGAGCCATTTTGCTTCCATAGCTCAGCAGGTAGAGCACTTCCATGGTAAGGAAGAGGTCAGCGGTTCGAGCCCGCTTGGAAGCTCCATGACAAATTAATATGGCCCCTTGGTCAAGTGGTTAAGACACCGCCCTTTCACGGCGGTAACACGGGTTCGAATCCCGTAGGGGTCACCATCTAATTGGAGGATTAGCTCAGCTGGGAGAGCACCTGCCTTACAAGCAGGGGGTCGGCGGTTCGATCCCGTCATCCTCCACCATTTTCATTTTACTTCGCTGGCCTAGCTCAATTGGTAGAGCAAGGAGCAATACAACAATGAATAAGCTGCGACTTGTCTCGACGCAGCTGGCAACAGAGGATTCCTTGTTAGAGGAAGAGACACAAACTGAAGTAACATCATTTTACTTCGCTGGCCTAGCTCAATTGGTAGAGCAACTGACTTGTAATCAGTAGGTTGGGGGTTCAAGTCCTCTGGCCAGCACCATTTTCAATTTTGAAATCAGACTTCATAGTCTTTTTTTATTGGAGGGGTAGCGAAGTGGCTAAACGCGGCGGACTGTAAATCCGCTCCCTCCGGGTTCGGCGGTTCGAATCCGTCCCCCTCCACCATTTTTAAAAAAGACGAGTAAGCTGCTTGAGCCATTAGCTATGAACGATACAGCTAATGAGTAAACGATGAATTGTCCTGACGCAGCCTTGCGACTTAGGTTATGCAAGAAGAGGAAAGGACACAAGGTGAATATACTGCGCGAGCCATTAGCTCAGTCGGTAGAGCATCTGACTTTTAATCAGAGGGTCGAAGGTTCGAGTCCTTCATGGCTCACCATTTCGATAAATCTGATTGATCAAATTTAATCATGCGGGTGTAGTTTAGTGGTAAAACAAGAGCCTTCCAAGCTCTGGTCGTGAGTTCGATTCTCATCACCCGCTCCATCGGGGCCTTAGCTCAGCTGGGAGAGCGCCTGCCTTGCACGCAGGAGGTCAGCGGTTCGATCCCGCTAGGCTCCACCATATCATACATATTCAACTCTCTGACCGAATGTCAGAGAGTTTTTTTACATTTTGGCGTTGTTAAATAATACTGGTGATTTCTGATTAAGTTTGATTGCAGCGAAATTTGCGACACTACTGTGGGAAAAGCGATCCAGAGGAGACCCCACACTTTTTGAGTGAACTTCGCAAAATCAACATTAAAGTATAACAAAGCTTACATTAAGAAGAATAAGAATGATGCTAAAAATGAAAGCGTTTCATAATTATCCATTATCATGTCCTTAATGCTTGTTAAACCGCATAAGTATGCAGAATTTTGTCCAGTTGAACCAGTGGACATCAAAGTCCTACAATAGATGATAGAGTGATCATAGAGGAGGAAAATCATGAAGAAGAATATTGGTATTTTAGGTGTCCCGATGGATTTGGGTCAAATGCGCCGTGGTGTAGATATGGGACCGAGCGCGATGAGATATGCCGGATTAATTGAAAGGCTCGAAAACATTGGCTACGAAGTTGAAGACCATGGTGATATCCACATCCCTCAAAGAGAAAAAGTAGCAAGTAAGGACACCAATCTGAAAAATTTGGATGGGGTCATTGAAGCGAATACCCTTCTTGCAGAAGGCGTAAATAAAATCATTGAAGCAAACCATTTTCCATTAGTTCTTGGTGGCGACCATAGTATAGCGATCGGTACACTTGCAGGGGTCTCAAAGCATTATGAGAATTTAGGTGTGATCTGGTATGATGCTCATGGCGATTTAAACACCGGAGATACTTCTCCAAGTGGGAATATCCATGGTATGCCTTTAGCTGTAAGCCTTGGAATCGGTGATGAGAAGCTGAAAGAGATTGGCGGTTTCAGTCCAAAGATTAAGCCAGAGAATATTGTCATTATCGGTGCTCGTTCGCTTGATGAAGGAGAGCGGGAATTGATTCGTGAGAAGGGCATCAAAGTTTATACGATGCATGAAATCGATAAAATGGGCATGACAAAGGTTATGGAAGAGGCGATTGAGTATGTCTCAAATGGAACTGATGGTGTACATTTAAGCTTAGACCTTGATGGTCTGGACCCGGCTGAAGCACCTGGTGTAGGAACTCCAGTCCTAGGAGGTATCAGCTATCGTGAGAGCCATTTAGCTATGGAGATGTTAGAAGAGGCGGAAATCCTTACTTCAGCTGAATTTGTGGAGGTAAATCCGATACTGGATGAAAAGAACAAAACTGCAACTGTTGCTGTTGCATTGATCGGTTCATTATTTGGAGAAAAATTAATCTGATTATACTTAATGAAAGCCTTATCGATTCCTAGTCGATAAGGCTTTTTTAAGAGGTGAAAAAACAGCTCTCTACTCGAGAGCTGCTTCCTAAATCAAGAAACCTTTATAATTTCACTCTTAATTGTATCGTATCGATTAAGTAGATGATCGAGATATTGGCTGATTTCAACAACCTCTGCAGAAAACAAAGGTTTTTCTTTTGCCAGGGTCAACATTTTCTTTCTGGAATTTTCGATTTCATTTAATAGAAAGCGCTCTTCAGCCGACATGCAGCCCACCTGCTTTCACCGTAATAGATAGTTGTTACACATAATACCCGATATATGAGAAAATAAACCTATTTTTAACAAAAATATTCCTCACTAGGAAGTTGTCCCATGTTAGAATATAACAAGAAGCATTCTACTCCAAAAGTAGTATTTTTAATTACGGAGTATCGGAGGTTCCTATATGGATATAACGGTGAAGCGTTTGGTCCGATCGGTGAAAAAAGGGGATCAAAATGCGTTTGAAGAACTTGTGGAAATTTATAAGGATAAAGTATATCATATCGTCTACAGGATGTTGGGGAACGTACATGAGTCAGAGGACATCGCCCAGGAAGCGTTTGTACGTGCTTATATACATATTGAAAAATATAATGAAGCCCATAAATTCTCTACTTGGTTGTATCGGATTGCAACCAATTTGACCATCGATCGTATACGTAAGAAGAAGCCAGATTATTACCTAGATGCAGAATTAGCCGGAGGAGAAGGATTGACACTATATTCCCAAATAGCAGTCGCAGAACAATTACCTGAAGAAAAAGTTGAAACCTTTGAGCTCCAAGACCGTATACAGAAGGAGATCATGCATTTGCCTCCGAAATACCGTTCAGCAATCGCGCTGAAATACTTGGAGGAACTATCGCTGAAAGAAATCAGTGATATTTTGCAGATCCCAGTCTCAACGGTGAAAACTCGTATCCATCGTGGTCGGGAAGCTCTTCGGAAACGGTTGAAAGATCTGGATTGTTAGGAGGATAAATAAAAATGAAATGCGATGGTAAGTATTCATCTTATATGCATAAATGGGTTGATGAAACAATTGAACCTCTTGAAAAAATAGAATTGCTCCAACATATTAAAACATGTTCAAGCTGCAAGGGGAAATTTGAAGAAATCAAAAACGTCGATCAATTGCTGCATAGCCATCATGCTATAAAAACGCCAAATGGTTTTACTTCAAAAGTTATGGAGCGATTGCCTAAAGAAAAGTCTTCTTCCAAGATGAGAAGATGGTTCAAACATCACCCGATCCTGACTGCTGCGGTTCTTTTTCTCTTGTTGATGTCAAGCTCAATATATAGTGAATGGGGAAGTCATAGGAGTAACCCGATTTCTGTTTCAGCAAATGGTGCCCAGGTCAAAATAGACCAGGACAGCGGAAAAGTCTTTGTTCCTGAAGGCGAGATTGTAAAAGGCGACCTTATTGTAAAGAACGGCGATGTCGAAATTGCAGGGAAGGTTGAAGGGGATGTCACCGTTATCAACGGAAACCACTATCTTGCTTCTGCTGGACATATCGCTGGGGAAAGTGAAGAAATCCATAAGATAACAGAATGGGTCTGGTACCGTTTGAAAGAAGGGGCAAACACTGTAAAAGGGTGGTTTGGATCGGAATAATTCCCAAATTCGCGAAGTGGTTTTATGAACGCGTCGGACAAGTTGATGTGGACATAAGACCACTTTTCTCTTTTTTTAAGGTATGTACGGATTGTTATTGACGGAAACTTACGAAGAATAGATATAGTCTCAGTTTATGATATAATAGAGAAGTTACATATGGTAACAAACTGAGCATTGTTGGGCACAATGATATTGAGTTGATCAGTTTGGAGGATGCGTATGTTTCCTATAGGGGACTTTGACTTTAATATATTGAACTACTTGAATGATATAATTGATATCCTCTTGGTCACTTATGTGATCTATAAACTTATCATGCTGATAAAAGGCACAAAAGCAATCCAGCTGTTAAAAGGAATCACGGTCATCATAGCGGTTTGGTTTTTTAGTGGTATTTTCAAACTTAACACCTTATATTTCTTGATGAACCAGACGCTTTTATACGGTTTCCTTGCTATCATCATCATCTTCCAGCCGGAGTTGCGCCGTGCGCTTGAACAGTTAGGTCGAGGCAGATTTTTCTCACGCGGCATGATTGCAGAAGAAGAGGAGAAGAGAAATGCGATCGAGGCGATGCTTAAGGCAACGAATTATATGGCTAAGCGTCGTATTGGTGCTTTGATAACGATTGAAAGGGAAACAGGACTCGACGATTACGTTGAAACCGGTATTCCGATTAATGCGAATCTGAGTTCAGAACTCTTGATTAATATTTTCATTCCGAATACACCATTGCATGATGGTGCTGTCATCATCAACGATAATCAAATCCTTGCAGCTGCAAGTTATCTTCCACTATCGGAAAGTCCTTTCATTTCAAAAGAATTGGGGACAAGGCATAGAGCTGCACTGGGCATTTCAGAAGTGACAGATAGTCTGACCCTTGTCGTCTCTGAAGAAACAGGAAATGTTTCCCTCACAAAAAATGGGGAGCTCTACCGTAATTTAGATGAGGACATGTTACGAAAACTGTTAGAGGCTGAAATAATGACAAAATCAACTTCCTCAACAAAGTGGAATTGGAGGGGGAAGAAAGATGGATAGACTACTTAAATCTCCATGGTTTGTCAAGGTTGCGGCTTTTCTGATCGCTTTGATGATGTATACCACAGTCCACATTAATGACCAACAGGCGAATGAAGATGATCAAAGTTTGACAGAAAGCGGGGAACAAATATTCAAAAACGTTTCCCTTGATGTAGAATACGATAATAATAAATATGAGTTATTAGGCAACCCAGAAACCGTAGGGGTCAGGTTCCAGGGCTCAAAGTCTGATATCATGCGATTCGGCTTGCAGCGTACACCGAGAGCTTATATCGATCTCACAGATAAAGGACCAGGGCAATATGACGTACCGATCAAGTTTGAAAATGTACCGAACGGAATTGACGCAATTCCAAGAGAAAGTACAGTGAGTG
This sequence comes from Pseudalkalibacillus sp. R45, assembly GCF_052246725.1. Classification (NCBI taxonomy): domain Bacteria; kingdom Bacillati; phylum Bacillota; class Bacilli; order Caryophanales; family Fictibacillaceae; genus Pseudalkalibacillus; species Pseudalkalibacillus sp. R45. Next base: position 5,957 of record NZ_JBQQCL010000013.1, read on the forward strand.
TGACATTACATGAGAAGAAAACCGAATCATTCCCAGTGACAGTACAGCTTCTTGGTGAAGATGAATTACCTAAAGGCTATATTGCTGGTACACCTCAGGTCGATAAAGAGGAGATCGAAATCACCGGTGCAAAAGAAATGATCGATGAAATCGCCTATGTCCGGGTATTTGTCAACGTAGCAGACGAGAAAGAGACTTTCACAAGAGAGGCGAAAGTACAAGCGTTGAATAAAAACTTCGATCCAGTCGATATCAAAATCGAACCTAATACGATGAATGTGACAGTACCAATTGAAAATCCAAGTAAAGATGTACCGGTCACCATTGAAGAAAGAGGCTCTCTTCCAGATGGTTTTGAGCTAAAATCGATTACGCCATCAAAAGAAGAAGTAGCGATTCATGCACCTGAAAAGGTCCTAGAGAAACTGAATTCGATTTCTCTACCAGTGGACTTAAGCAACATTACCGAAGATGAAACGATTGATATGGAAGTCCCTTTACCAGAAGGCGCATTTTACGCGTCACCTGGTAAATTGAAAGTGAAAATCGATGTTGAAAAAACGGAAGAGGAAACATCAACAGAGCCTGCTGAAAACGAAACCGCAAGTTCCAAGACCTTCAACGATTTACCGATCAAAGTTGTCGGATTGGATGATAACGAGGAAGCAAGTTTCAATTCGCCAAACGAAGGGGTCATGGATGTAACAGTCAATGGGAACGCAGAAGATTTGAACAACTTGTCAGAAGAAAATATAACCGCTTTTGTTGATGCGAAAAATTTATCAGAGGGACAGCATGATGTTAAAATCAATGTCGATGTTCCCGAACGATTTACATTTGAGAGTCAGCTTGCAGAAGCGACCTTAACCATCAGCAAAAGAACGACGTAATGTGGAAAAGGGAAGAAGGAGCGATTTATTGAATGGGTAAATATTTTGGAACAGATGGAGTCAGAGGAGTAGCAAACACCGAATTAACACCAGAATTAGCGTTTAAATTAGGGCGCTTTGGCGGTTATGTTCTGACAAAAGAGACCCAAAAACCGAAAATCATCATTGGTAGGGATACCCGAATTTCCGGTCATATGCTGGAAGGTGCATTGGTTGCAGGGCTGCTCTCGATCGGAGCAGAGGTTATGCGATTAGGCGTCATCTCAACTCCAGGTGTGGCTTATTTGACAAAGGCGTTAGGGGCACAGGCCGGGGTCATGATCTCAGCTTCCCATAATCCTGTTGGGGATAATGGAATCAAATTTTTCGGATCCGATGGTTTTAAGCTATTAGATGAGCAAGAACGGGAAATCGAAGAATTATTGGACCTGGACAAGGACGACTTGCCAAGACCGACTGGAATGGATCTTGGTTTAGTGAGTGATTATTTCGAAGGCGGCCAAAAATACCTTCAGTTCTTAAAACAAACGGTTGATGAAGATTTCTCAGGACTTCGTATCGCATTGGATTGCGCACATGGAGCGGTTTCTTCACTTGCACCTCACCTTTTTGCAGACCTGGATGCGGATATTACGACCATCGGTTCATCACCGAACGGTTTGAATATAAACGACGGAGTAGGCTCTACTCATCCAGAGAAACTGGTTGAGCTTGTAAAAGAAAAAGAAGCTGATGTAGGCCTTGCATTCGATGGAGATGGGGATCGTTTGATTGCAGTAGATGAAAATGGAACGATTGTCGATGGTGATCAAATCATGTTCATCTGTGCCAAACATTTTGCAAGTGAAGGCAGATTGAAAAAAGATACGGTCGTTTCGACAGTGATGAGTAACCTCGGATTCTATAAAGGGCTTGAAGCTGCCAACATTGCATCTGAACAGACGGCTGTTGGTGATCGATATGTCATGGAACGTATGAGGGAAGGGGACTTCAATCTTGGTGGAGAGCAGTCCGGCCACATCATATTCCTTGATCATAGTACAACGGGTGATGGACTTCTATCTGCCCTACAGCTCGTCAACATCCTGAAGTTGACACAGAAACCTTTATCAGAGCTTGCAAGTGAAATGGAAAAGTTCCCGCAATGCCTGAAAAATGTAAAGGTTACAGATAAAACGAAAGTGATGGAAAACCCAGCTGTGAAAGAAGCAATTGCCAAAGTGGAAGCTGAAACGAGCGGAAACGGCCGCGTGCTTGTAAGACCATCAGGAACTGAACCTCTTGTAAGGGTGATGGTGGAAGCTCCGACTGAAGAACTGTGTGAAAAATATGTAGAGGAAATTGCACGTGTTGTCGACCAGGAATTAGGGTATGTTGAACAATAGGGACAGAAAACACACGTGAATACGAATACTATGCAGGGACAGCTCGCATACACGAAACGAGCTGTTTTTGCATAATTATTAAGTGTAGATCAACGCTCTAATAAAGTCGTTGACGTCATGAGATTTCTGGTGTATGATATTTCCATTCGATTATAGAAAGGAGCGTAGAAAAAACACTATAACGAAAAGCGCCTGGACTATTTCTTCGGCTGAGGCCGACACCGCGGCGGTGTATGAAATAGTTGACGAGGAAAGAGGTTTATCGAATCTGATCGGCGGATGCCTCTCGGTCTTACATCAAACCGGAAAATTCATACTGAAACCACTAAGGCGACTTAGTGAACAAAGGTATGGATATGATGTAAAACTAAAATTTTAAAATGTTGGGGGTAAAGAGACCCCTTATTTTCACTTGATTAAAATAAGAACAAGTCTGAATATAAGTGAATGGTGTTTCCCCCAACAGGGAGGTTTATTTCAATGTGTGGAATTGTTGGTTATGTTGGAAATGAAGATACGAAAGAAATTTTATTAAAAGGGCTGGAAAAGCTCGAATATCGTGGTTATGACTCGGCTGGTATCGCAGTAATGAACAAAAAAGGCGTCCATGTTTTCAAAGAAAAAGGACGCATTGCGACATTGCGTGAGAAGGTGGATAAGAAAGTACCTGCGACCATCGGGATCGGACATACACGTTGGGCGACACACGGTGCACCAAGTAAAGTCAACGCGCACCCTCATCAAAGCTCGACAGAACGTTTTACACTTGTCCACAACGGAGTGATCGAAAACTTTGCACAAGTTCGAAAAGAGTTTTTGAAAGACGTTGAATTAAAAAGTGAAACAGATACGGAAATCATCGTTCAGCTTATCGAACTTTTTGTAAAAGATGGCCTTGAAGTCGAAGGGGCTTTCCGTAAAACGTTAGCTCTTTTAAAGGGATCTTATGCAATTGCACTTTTAGATAACGAAAATAATGAAACGATCTATGTAGGTAAGAACAAGAGCCCGTTACTTGTTGGTGTAGGTAATGGTTACAATGTCGTAGCAAGTGATTCCATGGCAATGCTTCAAAAGACTGATCAATTCGTTGAGTTGATGGATGAAGAAATCGTAATCGTCACAAAAGAGGACATCACAATCAAGAATCTAGATGGAGAAGTGATGGAACGTGATCCATTCACTGCAGAGCTTGATGCTACTGACATCGAAAAAGGGACGTATCCGCACTACATGCTCAAAGAAATCGACGAGCAGCCAATTGTAATCCGTAACATCATCAACCAGTACCAGGTTAAAGATGGCAACTTGAAACTCGATGATGATATTCGGAAAGCGATGAAGAAAACAGACCGTATTTACATCATTGCATGTGGTACATCCTATCACGCTGGTCTTGTAGGAAAAGAGCTTATTGAAAAGATGGCTCAAGTACCTGTGGAAGTCCACATTGCCAGTGAGTTCTCATACAATATGCCGTTGCTATCTGAGAAGCCATTGTTCATCTTTATTTCTCAGAGCGGGGAAACAGCGGATAGCCGTGCTGTCCTCGTCAAAGTGAAAAAGCTTGGTCATAAAGCATTGACAATTACCAACGTACAAGGATCTACACTTTCTCGTGAAGCGGATTATACAATGCTTCTTCATGCGGGTCCTGAAATCGCTGTAGCGTCCACAAAAGCTTACACAGCACAGATTGCGGTCCTTTCCATATTGGCTAGCGATACAGCGAATGCGAAGGGTATAGAGTTGAGCTTCGATCTTATCAAGGAGTTAAGTGTCGTTTCTAACGCAATCGAAGCAATGTGTGACCAGAAAGAAGATTTCGAAAAAATCGCCCGTGAATACCTTGCAGTAACACGCAATTGCTTCTTCATCGGCCGCGGAATGGATTATCACGTTGTACTTGAAGGTGCGTTGAAGCTTAAAGAAATCTCTTACATCCAGGCAGAAGGATTTGCGGGAGGAGAGCTGAAACACGGTACGATCGCATTGATCGAAGAAGGTACACCGGTCATCGCGCTTGCTACACAAGAACACGTGAACTTGAGCATCCGTGGAAACGTGAAGGAAGTCGCTGCACGTGGTGCCTACACTTGCACGATCAGTTCAGAATCATTGCATGACGATGAAGATCGGATCGTTATTCCAGATGTCAATGAACTGCTGACACCGTTAGTAAGCGTCGTGCCGCTGCAATTGATCTCCTATTATGCAGCACTGCACCGTGACTGCGACGTCGACAAACCGCGTAACCTGGCTAAATCAGTAACGGTTGAATAATTAAAGCTTAAAATAATAAATTTTTATTTATAAGTGCGTGCTTGAGGATTGAGAAATCTTCGAGCACGTTTTTTGTTCAGAAAAATTGAAACTGAATATGTCTTGATTATATCGACCATCCTATAGACGAAACTATTTTTACGTCTAGTACAAGGTGATGTTGAATGATCTTATGTTTGGTTATCTATTATTGGTTGATGGGTACTCTCCTTCTTTCAGCTCCTTATTATTTGCCGCACTTGTTACATAGATGGAAAGAAAAGATTCAACTGCGTGCGCGAGCTTTGGATGAGGATTGCAATATTGAGAGCATCAAGAAGAACATTGTAGCAAATACGATTTTTTCAATTCCTGATTATGGCATCAAAATTTATTTTCCTATTTATGGTGCCATTAAGATTGTTCTGGGGTTTGTTGTTTTGGCTATAATCATCCATTATGATAAAATTTGAAAACCTCAATGTAAAAATCCCCAATCCAAGTGACGGATTGGGTTTTTTAATATCTAGTACGAACTTCTCTCCAAAGAACTTCTCGAAGATCATTTTTCAGTTTTTAACCTATTATTTAATACGTATTTACCATGGAAGTGTTAATTTGGGATAGGTGTTTCGTATTCTTTCGACAAATTACCCACGAAAATATGCATTCATTTAGGAATTATTATTAGGGTAGAATAGTTTCTATTTGTGTTTTGTCTTAAGGAGTGTCTTATTTGGAAATACTTATTGCATTATTTTTTTTATTAAGTGTCACCTTTCCAGTTTTACATTTATATCATTGTTTACCCTGGTTTCGTGAACCTAACGAAAGGGTCCGACGAGATCCTAAGCTGAAAAAATGGATGATCGATCATGGATATGAAGAGGAGAAGGGAATAAGCATATTGATTCCCTGTTATAACGAAACAAGAATTTTAAAGACTTCAATCGAGAGTATGAAAGAATTATCTTATTCTCTATTTGAAGTCATTTATATTAATGACGGTTCTACAGACGATACAATGACCTATATGAAGGAACTACTCAGGCTTACACCGTGCCCGATGTCTTCAATTAGTAAGCTCTCTCATGAGAGAGTCGAGGGGACCTATCAGTCCGAACTGTACCCTAATATCTATGTTATCGATAAGATGAATGGCGGAAAAGCTGATGCCTTGAATGCAGGAATAGAATATGCCAGTAACGATGTCATCATTACATTAGATGCAGATACGATTCTTGCAGATAATGCATTATCTGCTGTCAATGATGTGATGAAGGATGAGGATGTAGTTGCTGCAGGCGGGATGGTCCATGTTCTGCAGACAAAAACGAATAAACCATTGAACCGCTTGTCTTTACGTTTTGCAAATATGCTGGTACGTGTCCAGGTTTTGGATTTCTTAAAAGCATTCTATATCTCAAAACTTTCCCTTGTCCGTTTTAAAGCGTTGGCTGTCATATCAGGAGCGTTTGGTATTTTTAGAAAACAGGTTTTAGTAGATGTTGGCGGTTATCGAAAAACGATAGGTGAAGACATTGACATCACCCTGCGGATCCATCGATATATGGCGAAGTTTAAAAATAAGAGAATTGGTTTTATAGCAGATGCTGTCGGTTATACCGAATTACCGGAGACATGGAGAGATTTGACGAAGCAACGTTTACGGTGGCAAAAAGCATATATCGACTGCGTTATTCATTTCAGGTCTTTCTTTGGAAAAACGTTATTTACGAAAGCCGTATCTTTCTTTTATATTTTCGAAACGTTCCTGGTTGGAACCCTTGCGTCTTTCGTAATGACAGGCATAATGCTTATGAACATGTTACACGACCCTCAAAACTCTTATTTGAACTACGTGTTTTTTTATTTGTTTTGGCTTTTTGTCTTTGGTTTAGTATACGATCTGGTAGCCATTGCAATTGGAAGACATTACGGGTTTTCATTTGAATGGAAAGAAAGTTTCCGTTTAATATCGGCGCTTACTTTTGATATTTTTGTTTATCGTTTTGTAACGATGTATTTTGTGATGTATGGTAGTATATCTTATTTCTTTAACAGAAAGTGGAACAAAGTTAAGCGGACAGGGCGGAATTATCATACGGACTCTAGGCATGCAACATGAGTTTTTTACACTTAAAGAAAGTACAAACTACTCTCTTCAGTATAAGCGCAACTACTGGCTCAGCCCACGCCCAAGGCTTGGCTTTGCCAAGTTTTCTTTAGCGGGTGAGAGAATTGATGTTTAAGAAAATGATTCTATTTATATTAACGTTCAGTACTGTAGTGATTTTGGGAGCAGGAAGTTTTGCATGGCAATTCCTGACGTCTACTTCGTCAAGTATACATGAAGATATCGATATCGAAAGAAATTCCAAATTCGAAGAACACCATGAACAGATCAACCTCAAGAAAGGTGATCCGGTTTCCATACTCGTTATGGGGATTGATAAAGCAGCTGGTGAAAAGCGCGGGCGATCAGATTCGTTGATACTATTGACCATCAATCCTCAATCCAAATCAACGCACATGGTAAGTATCCCGCGTGATACCTACACCAAGGTAAAAGGTGCTGAAGATAAAATCAACTCCGCTTATCATGTTGGAGGGGCAGCGATGACGATTGCCTCTGTTGAAAATCTCTTAGATGTTCCGGTGGATTATTTTGTGAAGGTCAATATGAAAAGCTTTGTACAAATCGTCGATGCAGTTGGTGGCATCGAAGTTAATAATGACTTAGATTTCAATACTAATAATTCGACTTTCACTTATAAAAAGATGCACTTTCCAAATGGCCAATTAAGTTTGAACGGTGAAGAAGCGTTGATATATGCGCGGATGAGGAAACAAGATCCACGTGGGGATTTTGGCCGGCAAATCCGTCAACGTCAAGTGATTGAAGCAGTGATTGATAAAGGAGCGAATATATCTTCTATAACGAAGTTCGGTGAAATCGTAAAAGTTGTCGAACATAATGTCAAAACGAATATGACATTCAATGATATGTGGAAGGTCCAATCGAATTATAAAGGTGCTCGTGAAAATATAGAGCAGCACAAAATTGTCGGAGCAGACAAAAAAATAAAAGGTACCTATTTTTATGTGCCAGATCAAAAACAGCTTCGAAAAGTTACGAATGATCTGCAGAAGCATTTGGAGCTTGATTTATAACCCAATAAAGGGGGGACCATCCCCTCTTTTTATCTTCACTTCCTCAAGATCCATCTTTTATCAAAATGCTTCCATGTAAATACAAACCAATTTCCTTAAGACGAACCTATCAAACAGGGAGACTACGAAATCTATAAAAGAAATCAATAGGGGAAGGGTTTTGCTATGGATACGCTAATTTTTCTTGGAGTTATTCTAGTACTGATGTGTATGATCTTCGGACTGCTCGTATTTATTAAGAAAAAACATGTAGATTATGATGAAATGATTGAAGAGTTTCAAACAGAAGCAGTCGCAAGTTTGACTAAGGTGGAAAATGATCTTCTGCAAGAGAAAGACAAGGTGGCAGATAAGATCAAGGAAAGTTATGAAAGAAAAATAAAAGAATATAAAAAGTATGTACATACGGTAGAAAAGCTCTCTAGAACGACAAGTGAAGCGAATACTCATAATATATTGACCGAAATAAAGAAAGAATTGGTTGCTGATTATGCAATCAAATCGGCGCAAATGAAAATCTTGTCTAATGTTTTTTTGCCAAATAAGACAGCTAGCGGAGAAATTTACCCTGTAAAAATCGATCATATTGTAATAATGAGGACCGGAGTTTACATCATTGATACAAATGAATTTACTGGGGATGTATTGTATGGAGTAACAAAAGGAAAAGCAAAAGAATTATCACTCATTCTCGATCATCTTTTTCCAACAGAGGAAGTTAAGAGTGAAAAAACGATTGTTCTTAGGAAAGAAAGAGACAATATAAACGGATTGAATGTCACCCCAGTTGATGATCCGAAAAAGCATGTTATGACAGGAGCTGCTGCTCTCAATCATTTGCTTGAAAACCAACTAGGCCAGTTTTCAACCATACCTATCCTTTATTTTGATCATCATGAAAACAATTTTGTTAATTATTCACACTCTAAAACCCCTTTTGTGTTTGACGATAAACCAAAGCTTTATCAATTCTTTTTGAAACAATTAAAAGAAGGAAATAAGGTTCATTCAGAGTTTGAATTGGAAAAGATAAGAAATGTAATAGAAAGCCTTAGTATTGATTATTAAACGAACTCGACAGCAGGGGAATGAAAATCGCCATAAAATATGTCATTTTGACAAAGGACAAAGGTCTCAACCGTTTTCAGGGAGGGGCTTTTTTACATTTGGCTTTGTTAAATGATGATGTTGATTACTTCGAAATTCACTCCCTTGCCGGGGCACATGAATGCTATTTAAACCCATTAATATGATTGATACGAACTAAGCTTTAAAAGTTTTCTCGAAGTTTATAATAAAAAGACAAATGGAGAGGTTTAAATGGAGACTATTTTCTTTATTGCTATCATTCTCGTTTTGGTTTGTGTCGTAATTGGATTATTACTATTTGTGAAGAAGAAACATAAGGATTATGACGAAATGATGGAAGAATATCAAATGAAAGCGACTGCCAGCATTGCAGAAATCGAAAATAATTTTAAGAAAGAGAAGGAATCAGAGGTTGAGAACGTCAAGGAAAGTTATGAGTTAAAGATCAGTGACTATAAAGAGTATATCCATAGTGTCGAAAAATTCTCTCGAAGTTCGAGTGATATCCATACACATAAAATATTGACTGACCTTAAGAAAAAACTTGTTTCGAATGGAAAAATCGATTCATTGCAGATGTTGATGATGGCCAATGTGTTCATTCCATATAAAACAGCTGATGGAGAGCTGCAGTCAACGAAAATCGATCATCTGATTGTGATGAAGACAGGAATTTACCTTATCAATACGAAAAATTGGAAAGGGAAAATCCTATATGGAATTTCGAAAGAAAAAGCTAGGGAGTTCCCGTTTCTCCATGAAAATCTTTATTACTCAGAGGATAAGGAAACTGAAAAAACGATTATCTATTCGAATAGTGAGAGCCACCCTTCCGAGTTGAAGGTTCGTTCGGTCGATGAACCAACTAAACAGGTGATGATCGGTTATAAGACCATTAACGAGTTACTCGAAGAACATTATGGGACTATTCATATGACACCGATCCTCTACATCAACAATAATACTGATCTTATAAACTACTCATCAAATGTTGTTCCTCTTGTCTTTGATCAGATCGAACCGCTCTACGAATTTTTCGTTAAAGAAATAGATGGAAGAGCGGATTTATATTCTGTATCAGAAATAGAAGAAATTAAGAACCTCATTGAAAACGTTCATATCACAACTTAAAAGACGATCTTTTTTACAACAAATTTAGCGAGCCGACGCGATCATTGGCTTTCTAGCTTATTTAGCTGGTTTATGGAGAGTGAGTGTCGCGGATATCAACAATTAAAGAAAAAACAATAAAGTTTTTTATAAAAAGTCGAAAAAGAGGTTTTAATAGAATTAATAAAGGGTATGTACTATAAACCATGTCATTTTAGGGAGGGATAAAAATGCAAGTTGTAAAGTCGTTGGACCATAAGCCCAACAAAACAACCTATACATCCAATCCCAGAAAATCTAACAAAATTTTACTTAAACCAAACCATGGACCAAGAAAACCGGAATATAAACAAACATTTTTAAACCCACGATAGAAGAAGCGGCAACGAGCCTGCTTCTTTTTTTTGCCTTCTTAGGATTTTTGATACCATACAACCCTGTTAGTCATAAAATGGAACAATACGTCACAGGGGGCCGGAAAATGGATCAATATCGACAACTGCAATCCCAACAACCAAAATCAGTTCAAGAAGCGCAACAGCAGTTCTTGAAAAATGCAGCGCTAGCTGAGCATTATGAACGTCATAAGATGGCTTATGCAGGGAATTCCACAGCATACTATAAATACGCAGAGTTACAATATTTCCATAAATCACGGGCACTGTACTACAAAAGCTTCTTCTCCGCAACTTCATTACTATGATCTCGGTGCCAGGCACGACAATTTGGCCCTTCTGCCACAAGCGATCTCATTCGGTGCCTGGCACCGTTTGTAATCTCTTGCGGCTCAAGGGGTCTAAAACGGTGCCAGGCACCATCTTTATCATTTCTTTATAATGAGGTGGTAGGGTGTTTTTTTGAGAGGGGGTTTTCTAGTGGAAGATGTTTGGTTCATCGGTCCTTTGATGATCAAAGAGAAATGGATTTTGTATGTTGTAGCTGCGATTGTAAGCTACCTTGTGCTGAAAGTGTTGACGAAAGTGAAAGGAATAGACCCACGTGTCATAGAATCAGTTTGGAATGCTGCTATGGTGTTTCTAATTGTATGGAAAGGGAGCTATGCCGTTTTTTATCCACTCCAGACGGTGAAGAATCCAATTGCACTTCTTTATTTTACGGGTGGAGAGAAAGGGGTAGTACTCGGTTTCATCGCTGTATTGCTGTATTTATTTTTACGTTCAAAAAAAGAGGCATTGGCTTTTTCGCTCTATATTGATATGACGCTGCTCACTTTATTGACAGCGTTATGTACGTACACGCTTGGGAGACTAGTGCTCGACCAGCCGATTTCCATAGTATGGTGGTTCGAAATCATCTTGTACCTCATTCTGATAGCGTATTGGTTTATAAAATCCAATGCGGACAAGCTTTTATGGCCGGAGACCTTGATGTGGTTCAGTTTAGGGAATATAGCACTTTCATATTACAAACCGCAGATCCCCATTCTGCTTGGGTTATCATTCAGTCAATGGACATACATTGTTGTCAGCATCATAGCGATTATTATTTCTTATAAAGGCTTTTTAAAAGATAAATGATGAAGCGATATATGCATGATTCCTGCGGGTCAAAATAAATAAGTCCAACTTTATAAAATCTTAACACTTCCCGGATATGCTAAGGAAGACAAGGAGCGGAGGTGGCATAATATAGATGGAACAAGTGACAGTCCTCATCGCATTCACTGCAGGTGTAGTATCGTTCTTTTCCCCATGCGTTTTCCCATTGATTCCTGCCTATGTTGCATGTATCACTGGATCAACGATAGAGGATAATAAAATTTCAATCAATAAACGAGTCGTTTTTAGCCGATCGATTATGTTCATCATCGGTTTCAGTATCATTTTTGTACTGTTAGGGGCATCAGCCAGCCTCCTTGGCGAACTTTTCACCGATTTTCGTGATCTTTTCACAAAAATAGGCGGCCTGCTCATCATCGTCTTCGGTATGCAAATGGCGGGGATTTTAAAACTAAAGTTATTCATGAGTGAAAAGCGGATGCGCATGGATCATACAAAAGAAAAAAACAGCTGGCGTTCCCTGCTGATGGGGATGGTTTTCGCAGCAGGCTGGTCTCCTTGTATCGGACTCGCGTTATCGTCCATTCTTATTCTTGCAGGATCTTCCGGAACAATGATGACAGGTATTTTCATGCTGATCGTCTATTCACTCGGGATGGCAATTCCATTTTTACTGATTGCAATCATCATCACATACTCTCTGACGTTTACAAAAAGAATCAACAAATTGCTTCCAAAAATATCGCTGATCAGTGGTTGGATGTTGATGATATTAGGATTCCTGCTTTTCACAGGACAACTTCAAAAAATCAGTGCTTGGCTTACAGTCATATCAAGTACATAAAAGGGGGCATTTGAAAGATGGTAAAAAAGATCCTACCGATCGTGTTTTTGGCAGGGCTTGTCGCTTGGGGAATCTACGATCATTTCCAAACAAATGGCAGCGGTGCGCAGGAAAATGTCAGCAATGAGAATCAAAACACAGTATCATCCGATTCCGAAAACAAGGATGACAAGGATGATGCAAAAAAGGTAACCGGTATTAAACAAGGAAATATCGCTCCAGATTTCACTTTAGAAACAATGGATGGAGGATCTGTAAAGCTTTCAGACTTCAAAGGTAAAAATATCATCGTGAACTTCTGGGCTACATGGTGTCCACCGTGCCGTGCGGAAATGCCTGAGATGCAGGAGTATTATGAAGCTAATAAGGATAACAATTTTGTTATTTTAGCAGTCAATATGACAAAGACCGAAAAAAGCCAAATGGATGTCAAACAATTCGTAGAAGAAGATTTCGAGCTTACCTTTCCTGTTGTTATGGATTTGAAGCATGAAGTGACAAATACCTATGAAGTAACAGGTTATCCGACAAGCTACTTTATTGACAAAGAGGGTGTCATTCAATATAAAGTAGTAGGTGCAATGAACCAAGATGTCATAAAGAGGCAAATTGCTATGATGAATCAATGACAGGGTGGATCGTTTATGAATACAAAAGGGAAAACCATCTTAATAGTCGAAGATGATCCCAATATTCTTCAACTGATCAAACGTTATTTGGAAGTTGCGGGATATGAAGTATGGACTGCAGAAAATGGGGAGGAAGCTAGACGGATTTTTCAAGAGAGTGATCCGTGTTTCGTCCTGTTGGATTTGATGCTCCCTGGTGAGAGTGGGGAGTCCGTTTGCCGCTGGATCCGTGAAGACATGAAGAGTAACGCCCCGTTGATCATGGTCACGGCAAAGGTCAGCGAAACGGATAAGATCAACGGCTTAAGGATGGGAGCGGACGACTATATCACAAAGCCATTCAGTCCTAAAGAATTGGTTGCTAGAGTGGAAACAGTTCTCCGCCGGACTGAAAATCGATGCAGTAAACTCAGTTACCAGGGCATTACGTTAAAGCCTATCAAAATGGAAGTAAAAGTCGATGGAAAAGTGGTCGAGCTTACCCATCATGAATTTCAACTGCTCTATTATCTGATGAGACACCCCGGTCAGATTCTCTCTCGCAGCCAAATCATTGATGAATTGTATCCGAACCATGAAAAAATCGTTGGTGATCGGACGGTCGATGTGCATATCGGGAAACTGCGTGAGAAAATCGGTGTAGATAAGGAAGGTTTAATTGAAACGGTGAGAGGGGCGGGATATCAATTTGTGGCTTATTAATCGGATCAGCGGAAAAATGATTCACAAATGGGTCCTGCTGAATTTCTTCCTGACGTTGTTAGTGATCGTTCTGGTCGGATTTTCAATAAAAGAATTCGCCTGTTATCAATTCAATCAGTATGCAGAATCAGAAGCGCAGGCAAAACAATTCAGACAAACGATTGAAGCCTATCTGTTATACGCTGGGGTAGTAGCGCTGGTGCTGACGGTGGTCATACATCTCTTTTTTGCCAAAAAAATTCTTCAACCCTTGAAGTCATTATTCTTATCAGCCAAAAGAGGAGCGGAAAACAAAGGATCAATTGTCGTCGATTCAACGTCTCAAGATGAAATCAGCGAAATCTCGAATGAAGTGAACCGGATGTTGAAGAGGCTCCATCATTTACAGCAGCAACAAGACCAGATGGTCGGTGACCTCGCTCATGAATTAAGGACCCCTTTAACAACTCTGAAAGGATATTTAGAAGGGCTGGAAGAGGGTGTCTTTACAGAGGATGATTCCATGTATCGTTTGTTGAAGCAAGAATGTGGTCATATGATCAGTGTCGTTGAAAAATTGAATGAGCTTCAAAAGTGGGAAAGTGAACAAACAGAATTGAATCCAGAAAAAATCGAGATCAAAGAATGGATGCTTAATGAAATAAAAAAAATCGAAGTCATAGGGGAAGCTGGGATTGAAATGATGACAGACGTGGATCAAGCTGTTGTTGAAGTCGATGTACAAGCCCTTCGTACAATCATGAATCAGCTACTCGATAATGCCGCGAAATTCGACATCGGAGGGTTTATCCAACTAAAAGGGAAGGCTGACGATAATCAATACATCATCTCAATTTCCCATGATGGACAGCCAATCCCGGAAGATGAAGCTGATCGACTTTTCGAGCCTATGTATCGCCTGGACCAATCACGCCACCGATCAACAGGAGGCCCCGGACTTGGTCTCGCCATAGTGAAGCAAGTCGTACAAAAAATGAACGGCCAAGCCGGACTCCAAACCCATAACAACCACCACACATTCTGGATCACCATCCCACAATAACAACGGTGCCACTTCGGTGCCAGGCACGACAATTTGGCCCTTCTCCCCCAAGGGTTCCCAGCATGTGCCTGGCACCGTTTGTGAAGTCTTGCGGCTCAAGGGGTTTCAATCGGTGCCAGGCACCTGCAAGAGTGTTTCTTTTGTATACGCAATCGCTTCTAACGTTATCCCTGCTAGTTGTGCGTAACTACCGAAGGCTTGAATCTGTAATCCTTCTTCAGTCAAATCATTCAAAAGATACACTGCACCTATTGCCTCGATGATTGAACCGGTTGATTGTAAAGACGCACCCGAAGCAGCCAAGTCTGCATATTCCCGTTCGCTTTCGCTCAATGCGTATGCCTCTATTGATGCCCCGATCCCCTGGGTGGAATCACCTATTACAGCTTTAATAAGCGGGAAAGCCCACTCCTTTAGGGGTGGTATAATGGTGGATATAGGCACACAAAAAGAACCAAAACAACGGGAAGTCGAAGAACAAAAAACGAGGGGGGAAACATGTCACAGACGGTCACGGTCCAAGTGAAACTGTTGCCTAATCAAAATCAATGTGATTTAATGAGTCGCTCGAGCACCACGTATATTGCAACCATTAATGCGCTTGTAGCGGAAATGATACAAGCGAAAGAATCAACCCGTAAAACCTCCAAACATGTAAATGCTCCTCTCCCCAGTGCTGTCAAAAACCAGGCAATCCGGGATGCGAAAAGTGTCTTTCGGAAAGTAAAGAAAACCCGTTATAAAATTATCCCCATCTTAAAGAAACCCTGCATCCTATGGAACAATCAGAACTACACGTTTGATGAGGGATCCGTTTCAGTACCATTGATGGTAGACGGAAAATCCAAGCGTATCCGCATTAACGCTACCTTCACGCAAGACACCCTCACTAAACTTACTTCCTACAAACGCGGAACCCTCCGCATCACGAAAAAAGCACACAAATGGATCGCTCAGTTCTCGATAGAGATCCCGACCCAACAAAACACAGGCACCAGAACTATGGGTGTCGATCTCGGTCTGAAAGTCCCGGCTGTTACGGTCACTGAAGACGAGAAGACCCGGTTTTTTGGCAACGGAAGGCGAAACAAGTATGTTCGTCGGAGATTCAAATCCAACCGACAAAAGCTCGGAAGAAAGAAAAAGCTCACTGCCATCAAAAAGCTAAATAATAAAGAGCAACGCTGGATGAAGGACCAGGCCCATAAGGTGAGTCGGCAAATTGTCGATTTCGCAGTCAAACATAATGTGTCAATTATACGATTAGAAAAGTTGGCAAACATTCTGCTTGTAATGAGTTTCCTGCAGCTTCTATCGCATTTCCAATCATAACAAGACAATTCCCGTTGAAATCCTCTTCATCATTCTCCAAAACAAGGAGAGTCTCTCTTGATGCGGCAATAGCTGTTCCTATTACTTGTATCCATGCTCCAGTCACTTCAAGTAAATCGGGCATACATAGAATTGGCTCCCTGTCGTACAGTTCTTCTATACTATATCCGTTTTACGAAGCAGAGGTTCGAAATTTGAAGGAAATGGTAATGGTGCATCGAATTGTTATTTGAAGAAATGATTCGTTAAAGGAGTTGAAAAAAATGAATGAAGGCATCGAAACAAAAGCTTCAATGCCAAGTATTGTCGAAAAGGCTGAATTAAAGTTGGTCGGTATGTCATGTTCAACGACAATGGCGGAACGTCACGAGAAAATTCCTGTAATGGTAAGTGATTTCTATGAAAACCACATCCATAAGATTAAGAACCGCATCAATGAACCTGTCTCCTACGGAGTTTTTGTCGATCCTCCAAATTGGAATCCAGATACGGAAGAATTCACGTGGATAGCGGCGGTTGAAGTGAGCGACTTCGACACCATTCCCGAGGAAATGATTTCGAAAGTCATTCCAGCAAGGAAATACGCCACTCTTCGATTTGATCCAACAACTGACAACTTTGATCCTTATCCCTATCTGCATCAATGGATCCAGAACGAAGGTTTAAAGAAAATCGACAACTTCGGCTTTGAACTTTTCCTTCCTTTTAAAGGCGTGGATTCAGAGTTCACCCTGCATCTACCCGTGAAATAAGAAAGAAAACGCCTCTCTATAGGCGTTTTTTTGATTCGCTCAAAAAATAGTAGATAGGCAGTTTTGAATGCTTGACACGAAACCAAAAGGTTTCTTATAATCTATGTGACACCAAAAGGTTTCTTTTTAGGAGGTAATGAAATGACAGTAGAGACAATTAAGCAATCATCTGTATTCAATGCACCCATCCAAAAGGTTTGGGAAGCAGTAGCAACTTCCGAGGGAATAGCCGAGTGGTTCATGCCAAACGATTTTAAAGCTGAACTCGGACATGAATTTTCTTTGCATTCCCCGTATGGAATCTCACCTTGTAAAGTGACAGAACTCAATCCGCCGAATCGCCTTAGTTTCTCATGGGGAAAGGATTGGCATGTCACTTTCGAACTCAAAGATTTAGAAGGGAAAACCGAGTTCACTTTGATCCATGCCGGTTGGGACGAAACGAAAGTCACGGAAACTGGTGACACGCATGCTGATGTCAGAGAACGAATGGATCATGGTTGGAGAGAGGCGGTACTTCCGAGACTTAAAGAATATGTTGAGGTGTAAAGTGACATGGCAGCAGCTCCTAAACACGATGTCTTTCAAGCAGTAGCTGATCCGACAAGACGAGAGTTATTGAAGCTTCTTGCACAGAATGATCGGGCTCTCCACGAATTGACTGAGCACTTTGACATGACTCGTACAGCGGTTTCAAAGCATTTGCGGATTCTTTCGGAAGCAAACCTGGTAAGTGGAAGGAAATCGGGGAGGAATAAAATCTATCAATTACACCCCGAACCATTAAAAGAAGTGAAGGATTGGCTTGCTTATTATGAAAAGTTCTGGGAAAACAAACTCAGTATGCTCAAGCATTATGTTGAAAATGATGAATCAGATTCGAATTCTTAATGGAGTGGAAACGGGGGATAGGGATGCTTAAAGGGGATAAGATCTATCTTAAACCAATTCAATCAAATGAAGTCGAGGCACTACACGATTTAAACGTCAGGAACAGCGATTTCTTCCAACAATTTTCGATGAGCCGGAGTGAAGATTATTACACAGTAGATGGGCAAAAGGAGCGAATACGTCAATTCAATGAGAATAGGGAGAAGGACCTTGGCTATCATTTCGGAGTCTACAGGAATGATGAGGATGTTTTAATCGGAACCATTGATTTATTCCAAGTGTTACGGGGTTCTCTTCAAGGTGCTTTTGTTGGCTATTTCCTTGACAAGGAACATAATGGCATGGGATATATGACAGAAGCGGTGAAATTGATTGTCAAGTATGCATTTGACGAATTAAACCTGCATCGGATCGAAGCGGGAGTAATGCCGCACAACATCGGTTCAATCCGTGTACTCGAGAAATCCGGTTTCCATAAAGAAGGCATAGCCAGAAAAAATGTGAAAATCAATGGGAAGTGGGAAGATCATCAAGTATTGGCAATCATCAACCCCAACGATTAAAAGTGCAGCCTTATACATGGCTGCACTTTTTCCACATATCATGTTCACGGCTTCAACACGACTTTGATATTTCCATCCTCTTTTTTATCAAAAATGTCATAGCCTTTGGCC
This sequence comes from Pseudalkalibacillus sp. R45, assembly GCF_052246725.1. Taxonomy (NCBI): domain Bacteria; kingdom Bacillati; phylum Bacillota; class Bacilli; order Caryophanales; family Fictibacillaceae; genus Pseudalkalibacillus; species Pseudalkalibacillus sp. R45. The sequence goes on from NZ_JBQQCL010000013.1 coordinate 24,253, forward strand.
GCGTCTTCTAATGGAATCTTATGCGTGATGATATCCGTTGGATCGAAGGTTTTGTCTTCAATCATTTCATACAATTTCGGCATCAGATGGATGACAGGTGCTTGTCCCATCTTCAATGAAACATTTCTGCTGAAAAAGTCGCCTAGCGGGAAGTTGTTGGCTTCTGTACCGTATACACCTGTCAATTGCACAGTACCGAACTTTCTAACCGACTCAGAGGCTGTGACAATCGGGCTTATTGTTCCAAATTGATTATCCCGATCAGATCCGAATTCCTTGTTTGGTGGTACGGTGCCATCCATACCAACACAATCGATGACCACATCAGCTCCGCCTTCTGTTTTTTCGTGCAATAGAGAACCGATTTCCTCGTGTTCTTTGAAGTTATAGGTTTCGACTTGGTTGGTTTTTCGGGCATGTTCGAGTCGATGATCGACTTGATCGACCGCTATAACCCTTTTTGCGCCTTTCAACCAGGCGAATTTCTGAGTCATCAACCCGATTGGGCCGCTTCCCAGAACGACTACCGTGTCTCCCTTTTTTACCCCACTATGTTCGACACTCCAGTAGGAGGTTGGGATGACATCGGATAGAAATAAGACACTTTCATCATCCAGTTCACTTGATTCAGGAACTTTGAATGAAGTGAAGTCGGCATAGGGAACTCTCAAGTACTCAGCTTGACCGCCAGGAAAATTCCCGAACAGTTCAGTGAAACCGAATAGACCGCCTGGTTCCCCATGGGGATTCGAGTTGTCACATTGACTTTCCATCTGATTATTACAGAAGAAGCAATCTCCGCAACCGATATTGAAAGGGATGACAACTCGGTCTCCTTTTTTCAATCTGGTAACCTCAGATCCTACTTCTTCTACAATTCCCATCGGCTCGTGGCCGACAACATAGTCTTGTTCGGGCTCTATTCCACCTTTATAAAGATGAAGGTCGGATCCGCAAATTCCGCTTGCTGTTATTCTGACAATCATATCCGTATTTTCTTGGATAGTCGGATCTTCTACTTTTTTGACTTGCATCTTCTCTTTTCCTTGAAAAGTTACAGCCTGCATTTTTCCACCATCCTCTATTAAAAAGGTTAGTAATTCTATTTCCGTATAGTAGTAGGGATAAACTAGATATACTTCGAAGCCTTTATAACTCCTACATTTGTACCAGAAAGGGGGGCTAAGGCAAAGGTGAGGGAAATTCTCGAAAGATCAACATTAAATAGATCCAAACAAAAAAACGTGCAACCCCTAGGGCTGCACGTTCTGTTTTTCCATTACTCTTCAATTTTGAAGTATTTTTCAATGTCATCTAATGTGAGGTTCGCTGCTTTTACACCGCCGGCAGTGTTCCAAATTGCGTCGCTCACCCGGTGTGCGTTGCCTTCTTTTACAACATCAAGGTTCTTCCATAGCTTGTCATTTGTCCATTCTTCTTCTGTTTTTGAAGCTTCTTTATCACCGGTTTCATAAGTAAAGTAGAAGAGGATGTCACCTTCCATATCCGGAATACGTTCTTTCGTCACTTCTTCTGCAAAATCAGATTTGTTTTGTGACTCAGGACGTTTGAAACCGATTTGCTCCAGGATAACGCCAGAGAATGAATCCTTGAAATAAATACGTGAATTTCCTGCCAAGAAACGGACTACGGAAACCTCTTGATTGACCTTGTCGCCAAGCTTTGATTTGATATCTTCAATACGTTGGTCGAAATCAGCCAACACTTTTTTACCTTCTTCTTGTTTATTCAGTGCCTTTGCATAAAGCTTGAAATTGATTTTCCAGTCTCCACGTAATTGCTCGGAGAATACTGTTGGTGCAATATCGTTCAATTGATCATAAAACTTTTCCTGACGCATTTTGTTCCCGATGATTAGATCAGGATTCAATGATGCGATCTTTTCAAGGTTGATATCGCTTTCTGTACCGACGACTTCTACACCTTCCATGTCATCAGCAATGTGATCATACCAAGGATCACCAAGCCAGGACTGGACAGCACCTACTGGCTTCACGCCCATAGAAAGTAGTGCTTCTGTCCCTTCGTTTGTAAGGATGACGACTCTTTCAGGTTTTTCTGGGACTTTCGTTTTTCCCATAGCATGTTCTACGGTAATCGTAGACTTCGATTTATCTCCGTCTTTCTTTTCTTCAGATCCTTCTCCAGATCCGCCTCCGCATGCTGCTAGTGCAACAACGAATGTTAACATAAGTGCAAATAAGCTGAAACCTTTCCATTTTTGCATATGTAATATCCTCCCGAATGTTTTATTGATAATGAATCTCATTCACAATTAGTAGTTTATAACTGTTTTTCCTCCTTGTCAATAAGAAATTGATAATGATTATCATTGACAGTTAAGCCCAGCAAGAATAGACTTAAATAGGAAACGTTTAAAAAGAAGGCTGTTTCGCAAACTTTGTTGCTCTTGCACTTAAAGAAAGTATAAAATACTTTCTTCAGTATAAGGGCAACTAAGGCTCGACCTACAAAAGGCTTGGTCTCGCCAAGTTTTCTTTAAAAGTCGTTGATTTCCGCTTCAGGTGCTCGCTTTCCGCGGGGCGTGCGGTTAGCCCACTTGTCGCTTTGCGACCTCAGGAGTCTCCTTATCAATGAAGCATTTGTGCTCCTGCGTCTACAAGAAAGTCCTGTCGAAGCGAGCTTCCTCGTCGCATGCCTTGCGAGGAGATTATTCAGGTAGTAGGCACGCTGATCCCGCAGGACAAGGAAAGCTTCGGCAGCGTTCCATCGCACGAAAAAAATGCGATTTTCATTTTCGAGGAGTCTCGCACCTTACTCTCCAATCAACTTGCACAAGGTGGTTCATTACCAAAATGACCCAAAAGCAACTATCTTTAAGAAAAGAGTTAAAAAGAAAGGTTTATACATATGAGGGAACTTTTAAATACAAATGTGAAAAAGTTGATCGGTCTCCTTGCAGGGATCTTCTTAGTCGTCTTTTTCATCGGGTGCAGTGTCGTTTACGGTTATACTAGCGTTAATTGGGGGATGGTCATCCATTCCTTCACCCAGTTTGATGGCTCCAATGAACATATCATCATACAGGAAAGCCGTGTGCCGCGGGCGCTCATCGGCGCTGCAGTCGGTGCAAGTCTGGCGATAGCAGGGGCGTTGATGCAGGGGATTACAAGGAATCCCTTGGCATCACCGAGTATATTCGGTATCAATGCTGGAGCTGGTTTTTTCATCGTTGTTGCCGTCACATTCTTTTCCATATCATCAATCCATCAATTTGCGTGGATCGCTTTCTTTGGTGCGATGGTCACTTCTTTAATTGTTTATTTACTTGGCTCATTAGGAAGAGACGGACTTACACCTGTAAAATTGACGCTGGCTGGTGCGGCGATGGCAGCGATGTTCGCTTCCATGACACAGGGCATGCTTGCATTGGACGAAAAAGCGTTGGAGGAAGTTCTGTTTTGGCTGACCGGTTCCATTGAGGGACGTAAGCTCGGCATCCTGACGGCAATGCTGCCGTACCTTATCATTGGCTGGCTAGGATCCTTGTTGATTACTGGGCAGATGAATACACTTTCGATGGGGGACGATGTGGCAGCGGGACTTGGTCAAAATACGACCCTTATCAAGATCAGTGCAGCAGTTGTCATCGTATTGCTTGCGGGTTCTGCCGTCGCGATAGCAGGACCAATCGGCTTCATCGGCATCGTTATTCCCCATATTGCAAGAGGGCTTGTTGGCATCAATTACAAATGGATCATTCCTTACAGCGGATTGTTAGGGGCTATATTACTGTTGCTCGCTGATATTGCTGCACGGTATGTCATCATGCCGAAGGAAGTACCTGTCGGAGTTATGACTGCACTTATTGGTACGCCATTCTTCATCTACATCGCAAGAAGGGGGTTGAATAGACTGTGAGTAAATACCACCCCTTACGTACGAAATGGATGTCCTTTTTAATAGATAAAAAAGCAGTCTTATACATCATGTTGTTGACTGTCCTCACACTGGTGCTTTTGGTCATCAGTGTCGGCACAGGGCAGATGCAGATCCATCCAGTTGATGTAGTAAAGACGTTACTCGGGATGGGGGACTCGATGAATGAACTTGTCATCAAGTCTTTCCGGCTGCCGCGGATTTTATTGGCGCTGATTGCTGGAATGGCGTTAGCCGTATCTGGAGCGATTTTACAAGGGATTATCCGGAATCCGCTTGCTTCCCCCGATATCATAGGGATCACAGGGGGAGCTTCATTAGCTGCGGTCACGTTCTTAACAGTGTTCAGCGGGCGAGGCAACGCTTTGACCGTGAGTATCCACTGGATGCCGGTCGCTGCATTTATCGGGGCGACATTACTAGGTTTCCTTGTCTATATTTTTTCATGGAAAAATGGCGTCAATCCTGTACGCCTTGTACTGATTGGCATCGGTCTTGCAGCAGCGATGCAGGCACTTACGAACATGATGATCCTATTCGGACCGTTGTATTTGGCCACTCAGGCTCAAATCTGGATAACCGGTAGTGTGAATGGCGCAAACTGGAATCAGGTGAAGACATTAACACCGTGGATTCTCATCTTCCTGTTATTCGTTTGGATGTATGCACGTAGGTTGAACGTACAAGAGCTTGGGGAAGACCTTGCAAGAGGGTTTGGAAGTGTTGTACAAAAGGACCGCCTAATCCTATTGCTTTTCAGTACAGCGCTTGCTGGCGGTGCGGTGGCTTTCGTCGGGGGCGTCGGATTTGTCGGTTTGATGGCGCCACACATTGCGCGAAGACTTGTAGGATCTTCATTTGGAGCATTGATTCCAGCTTCCGCATTAGTAGGAGCACTGCTCGTGATGGGTGCGGATTTGATTGCACGAACCGCCTTCGCACCATTGGAAGTACCTGCCGGTGTTTTCACGGCGGCATTAGGTGCACCATATTTCATCTACTTGCTCTATCGTTCAAGGCATCAATAGCAAAAGGCTGCGGAAGGCGAGTATATTTCCAAAAACAGCATTAAGCGAAAAGTGCCACAAAAGAAAGAAGCAGCCAGCTGGCTGCTTCTTTACTTATATACTTCTTAGATTTTTACGTTGATGTCAGCATCTTTCTTCAGTTCTTTCACTTTTTGAGCTACCTTTTCTTGCTTCTGTTGCTGTTGCATTTGTTTTTTAAGTTGATCTTTTACATCTTCATACTTTGGAGCTTGTTCTCCCTGAGCCTCTTTCATTTGGTCGTAATATTTTTTTAATTCTTCCTCAGAGACCTCATCAGCCGGAATTTCTTTTTCAACATAAGTCTCATACTGGATTTGTGCTGCAATCTGTTCTTTCAATTGTTCTTCATTCAGTTTATTCGTCTTCAATGCTTCCTTGAATTTCTTCTCATCATCAAATTGACCTTTGATCTGATCGATCTGTTTGTTTACTTCGTCCTCTGATGCATTATAGCCTTTTGCTTCAGCCTCTTGGACGATCACTTCGAAATCCACAAGACCAGTGACAACTTGTTTTTTCAATTGGTCTGCAACTTTCTTAGATGTAGGATCTTGTCCCATTTGTTGATATTGCATTTGCATTTGGCCTAATGCTCGGTTGAAATCTGTTCCTTTGATTTCTTCATCATTGACAGTAGCAACCACTTTATTTTCATCAACCTGCTGCTTTTCCATCTTTTTCTGCATTTCTTCCATTTGTTCTGTTTTTTCTTTATTCTCTTTGTCCTTTTGTTGACCTTCTTTGTTTTCGTTATCACCTTTACTCTCTTCATTACCGCCACATGCTGCTAAAGCGAATGCAAACAGGGCGACTAAAGCTGTATACATGATTTTTTTCAAGGAAAGTTCCCCTTTCACATAAATGTTGTTATTCCTCAATTTAAAGCTGAGGTAACTTTTAAATCCCTCGTTCTACACTCTTCGAACAAGGTTAAGCATTTTGCTTCCATATGGTAGATTTTACAAAAAGAAATATCTTATACCAGATATTCGTCCATTTGGTCCCCTATGTTAGTACAGATTCCGAAAAAAGTAAAATGGAAGCTGTTTTCAATAAAGCTATCACTTATTGATTGCTAACAAAAAGTTGAATGAGAACTGAAAGAATGGGGGCAAATTACTGTCTACAGCCCCTGGAATCTGGTGACGAACAACTTGAAAAATTCTTCCGGATTTCTTTTTCAAAATGTGTTGACATTCGTATAGAAATAAAGTAATTTAGTATCAATTGATTAACTTTGAATAAACATACATTAAAATAAATAAAAATACACAACAAGGAGTGGAGCTTAATGAGCAAAGGGAAAGTGGTTTTAGCTTATTCAGGTGGGTTGGATACTTCTGTATCAATCAAATGGATACAAGAAAAATACGGTTATGATGTAATTGCACTTGGTTTAGACGTAGGAGAAGGGAAAGACTTAGAAACGATCAAAAACAAAGCGTTGAGCGTAGGAGCTGTAAAATCAATCGTAGTCGATGCGAAGGAACTTTTAGCAAAAGAATACTTATTGCCTGCATTGAAATCGAATTGCATGTATGAAGGAAAGTATCCGTTATCTTCTGCCTTATCCCGTCCTCTTATCTCGAAGCTTTTGGTAGAAGTTGCTGAACAGGAAGGTGCAGTAGCAGTTGCGCACGGCTGCACTGGAAAAGGGAATGATCAGGTACGATTTGAAGTATCCATCCAGGCATTGAATCCGGATCTTCAAGTGATTGCCCCTGTTCGTGAATGGGGAATGACACGTGATGAAGAAATTGCATATGCAGCAGAGAAAGGTATTCCGATCCCGGTCAATCTCGACAATCCTTTTTCGATCGATGCTAATATTTGGGGCCGTGCTTGTGAAGCGGGTGTCCTGGAGGATCCATGGGCAGAGGCGCCAGAGAATGCGTATGATTGGACGAATCCGATCGAGATGACCCCTAATGAGCCTGAATATCTCGAAATCGATTTTGAAGAGGGAGTACCTGTCGCTCTTAATGGTGAAAAAACGCCGATCGTCGAGTTGATCGAAACATTGAACGAAATCGGTGGAAAACATGGGTACGGTCGAATCGACCATATTGAAAATCGTCTTGTCGGAATCAAATCCCGAGAAGTGTATGAGAACCCTGCTGCCATGCTGTTGATCAATGCACATAAAGAGCTGGAATTCTTGACGTTGCCTCGTGAGGTCACTCAATTCAAGCCTCAGGTGGAGCAACAGATGGCGAAGCTTGTCTATGAAGGACTATGGTACTCACCATTACGTTCTGCATTGGAAGCATTCATCAATGAAACACAAAACGTTGTAAGCGGCACAATCAAAATCAAGCTGTTTAAAGGTAACGCAACAGTTGTGGCACGTAAATCAAGTCATAGCCTGTATAACGAGCAGTTAGCGACCTATTCAGAAGGAGATCTCTTTGATCACAATGCTGCTGTAGGCTTCATCAAACTATGGGGGCTCTCGACGAAAGTACATGCAGAAGTGAATAAGAAGCCGAATCTTAAAGCGGTCAGCAAGGAGAAATTGTATGGCTAAGCTTTGGGGCGGCCGTTTTACGAAAGAAACCAATGAGCTTGTTGAAGAGTTCACAGCCTCCATTGAATTCGATCAACAGCTTGCATTAGAGGATATAAAGGGAAGCCTTGCGCATGTCCAGATGCTTGCGGAATGTGAGATTATTTCAGTTGAAGAAGCTGACACGATCAAAAACGGTCTGGAAACATTAAAGAAAAAAATCGAGAATGAAGAGCTTGAATATGCGGTTGAACATGAAGACATCCATATGAATATCGAAAAGCACTTGATTGATGAAATCGGTACTGTAGGCGGGAAACTGCATACTGGACGGAGTCGGAATGATCAGGTAGCAACGGATATGCATTTATACTTGAAAACGAAGACGACTGAGATCATCCAGCTTGTCGAACAGGTCCAACACTCAATCTTGGTACAATCTAAAGCGAATGTTGATACGATTTTGCCTGGTTATACGCATTTACAGCGTGCACAGCCGATTTCTTTCGCCCATCATCTGATGGCTTACTTCTGGATGTTCGAGCGAGACAAGGAACGATTGGTCGATAGTCTGAAAAGAGTGAATGTCCTTCCGCTCGGGGCAGGTGCGCTTGCTGGTACGACGTTCTCGATCAATCGGGGAAGAGTGGCTGAAATCCTTGAGTTCGATTCGATTTACCCGAACAGCATGGATGCGGTAAGCGACAGAGACTTCATTTTAGAATTTCTCTCGATCGCTTCGATCATGATGACGCATATATCGCGTCTATCAGAAGAAATGGTGATCTGGTCGAGTCAGGAATTCGGTTTTATTGAATTGGACGATTCTTTCTGTACCGGTTCAAGCATCATGCCGCAAAAAAAGAACCCTGACGTCCCAGAGCTTTTACGCGCGAAAACTGGTCGTACGTATGGGAACCTTATGGGATTGTTAACTGTCTTAAAAGGTTTGCCGTTAGCGTATAATAAGGACATGCAGGAGGATAAGGAAGGGATGTTCGATACGGTCAAAACGTTGGATGGATCGTTGAAGCTTCTGGCGCCGATGATTGAAACGATGACGGTGAACACAGGTGCGATGCGAAAGGCTGTGACGGAAGACTATTCGAATGCCACTGATTTGGCTGACTACCTCGTTACGAAAGGGTTGCCTTTCCGTGAGGCTCATGCGATCATCGGCCAAATCGTTCTCCACGCGATCCAACAAAAGAAATATCTCTTAGACCTTAAGTTCGAGTTTTATCAGGAATTCAGTCCATTATTTGAAGAGGATATCTATGAGATCCTTGCACCCGAAAACGTCGTTGCTGCGAGAAACAGTACAGGCGGGACGGGACAAACAGAAGTCAAAAAGCAGATTGAACTCGCTGAAACAAAACTGAAAAGCGTAGAGAAGGTATAAAAGAAGGGTGACCCACGATAATGGACTAGGGGTCGCCCTTTTTAACTTGTGGCTTTGTTAATAACGACAAAACGTGAAACGATTGCGACAAACACTGATTCCTATCATTTAAATCGTATAGGGTGAGATCAGAAAGATGATCATCAACGTATGGAAGAGGGAGAAGTATCCGAACTCCTGATAAAGATTCCAATGACTTTTCCTTACCAGTCTTGTGAATAACAAACTTAGAAGGACAAGTACGATCGGAATGATAACCGAATGCATTTGAAACGATAAGTAAATTGGTGAAAAAGCTTCAAACATCGGTGTGAAAAATCGCTGTAACAAGAAATATTGAAAAATGGTGAATAAACCGATCGCACTGTATCGGACCCAGCTGCGGCATTGTTCGATCGCATCTTCATTCCAGAATGAAACACAGAATAGAAAAATGATTGCCGGTGCAAGCCACATGACGGCAACTAATAATAGAATCAGTCCATATGGCAGCTTCGCCATCCCTGTATAGAAGCCATTCACCCAATCAGAGGCTTGTAGGCTTTCACCTTTTTCGACAAGTTCAGGGTGATCCGATACTGCCATGATCTTCGCGTTTTTTCCTCTAGTATCCAACCAGAAAAGTTCACCTTCATCCACATAAACGTGATTTTTGGAAACAGATGTTGTGGTGCTGATGTGACTTGCAAGCCACTCCTCATCTTTGGGGACAGCTCGATAAACATTCCAGCTTTCGATTTTCGGTTTGATCATACCCCGGATTGAAAGTATCAATTCAGGTCCATTTTCAGTCATGACCAGGTCCAAATTGTCGAACACCCGTTGTTTGCTTCGGGTAAAAGTATCATAGATTTCGATATTTTTAAACGAAGATTCTGTATTTGGAGTTTTGAAAAGGGTGTACTCACCTCGTCTGATAATTGTTCCACCATGAGCTTGCCCCGTTTGATAGATAACATGAAGACCTTCCTCATTTTCAGCCAAGTCGATATCAGCCAACATTTCCCCGCTGATGGATTCAACTTCAAAAGATTGGACTTGTTTCACGTCATTCCGATTCGTTTTGAAGACAGCGACATGGGTGGTAAAATCATCTATTTTACTTGTTACTGCAAAAAGTCCTTTCTGATCACTTGCAAATACGTTAGAGATCGGATGATCGGTTATTGCCAGCTGCTCTGAAGTATTCGTTGTAGAATCAAGCTTAAAGATCTTATCTTTTTCCCAATAATAGAGGTTCGTATCAGAGGCTTCGAAACCATCTATCTTGTCAGCTATCGTTCGTTTCTCTTTCCCATCAAAGTAAGTCAACGCTTGATCTTCAACGAAATAGGCCGTATTGTTCTTTGCCCATATAGTAGCCGTTAGACCTACCTCAATCGGAAGCGTTTCTTTATTGATCATTTCCAATTTTTCATTGACATGGACGTTCGCAAGCTTGCCATTTTCATTAAAGTGAATATCATAACCGGAATCGACTTTTTTAGCTGTGAGGATCTTCCCGTTTACCCCATCGACAATTTCTGTATTGCGACTGAGGCCATCCGGAGTCAGATCCCGTTCCTTCATCGCATGGTGAAATGTCAACAAACCGATTAATAGGAAAAGAAGCATCATGGGTAAATAGATTGTGCGTTTTTTCTTCACATGCTGAACCACCAGCATCCCCCCTTTTTGGAACATTCCAAAATATGTATGTTTTATGTCACATCGTATCATACGGTTTAGAAGAAAAATAGTTTCATTTTTACTAATAGAAAAGGGATCAGGCTCATGAAGAAGAAAGTACAGACTAGGAAGCATAAAGGAGAAATTCATTTCATGAAAAAGTACATAGCACTCTTGGATATCATTTTTTATGTGATTTTCCCGTTGGTCGTCTGGCATTATGGCAGAGAGATCATAGGTGATTACTACGCGATGCTTGTATCTTCTGTACCAGGGATCCTCTATAGCATCTATCGGTTTTACGAGATAAAGAAATTGAATGTATTCGGCATTTTCATGCTAGGAAATCTTATCATCAGTACGTTGTTGGATGTATTAGCGGGCTCTGCTATCCAACTATTATGGAACAATGTCTTCTACGGATATGCACTAGCGGTCTTATTCGCTGGAACAATCGTTTTTAAAAAGCCGATCGCTCTTTATTTCGGGCTCGACCTTATGGAACTTCAGGGTATGGAAAAGGCGCGGCTGAAGCCTTTGTTTCATAAGAAGAAAATCTATCTAGTCTTTGTCTTGATCACGCTTGCCTTTGCGTTACGGGATGTCATCCAGGCAACATTTAAAATCTGGTTGATCAATGAGTATGGGGTAGAGGCTTTTGATAAAGGAATCATCGCAAGGCAGGTCATCAGCTGGGGCACTTCCATTTTAACGGTGATCGGATTTGTTTATATTTCAAAATTGCTGCAAGAGGAGAAAGTATTCAAAGAAATGATCCGAAATTTAAGAAACGAGCATTTCGATAAAGGAGTGCGCAATGAATAGAGAGGTTTAAATATGAGTCATTTGATCATGTTGAGTAATATCGATGAACATCTAGATAAAGGGTTGGAGAAGAAGATCAGGCAGATTGTCTCAGAGAAAGGTCCTACATTAGGCTATATCCCCTCACAGTACGATGCGCCAAAACATTACTTCAATCGTATGAAACCGCACTTGCAACGGTTTGGTTTTGATCAATATGTTTATTTTGATATCGATAAAGAATATGAACCTGAAAACCTGGATGCGTTATCGTCTTGCGATGCGATTTATTTATCTGGCGGAAATACATATTATTTTTTGAAGAATCTACGTTCGAGGAACATGCTGTCTTTTCTACAGGACTTTGTAAAAACCGGTGGAGTCTTGATCGGGGTAAGTGCAGGTGCGATGATGATGTCGCCGACAATTGAGGTTGCGCAATTTTTGGATCCCAATGATGTCCGACTTGCTGATTTAGAGGCACTCAACTTAGTCCAGTTGCATTTCTTAACTCATTTTATAGACCGGATTCGCATGACAGAAGAGATTGAAGCATTCCTGACCCGTTCATCAATACCTTTGTATTTATGTCAGGATCGAGCGGGCATTGTAATCGAACAAGGAAAACTGGAATGTTACGGGAAAGTTAGAAGAGCTTACTTCAGGGTAAGTCGATGAAAAATACTAGCTTAGTACATCAGCTTGGGACATAGGTGGAGAATAAAATCAATCTAGAGGCGGAGGAAAATCCAATCTGCTGACCGGTTAATAAACAAGGGGAATTCCGTAAACTAAGAGTAACAAAACAATCTCGAAAAGGGAGCGGATTCCATGTTTAACTTCTACGAAATCGAAAAGGTCATCATTGAAACGAAAAGGAAGAACAAAAGAAGATAAGGATTGCGAAAGAGGCTGACCCAAAAGTGACAGACACTTTTGGGTTTTTTTATGTGCAAACTGCTGTGTGGTCATGTGAAAACCCTTTTGATACCAACAACCGTAATGTTTGACGTCATTCCATCATACCTTATATACTAATATTCAAAAGAACGTTTGAATGATATGGTGAGAGGTGAACGAAATGGCGAAGGACGATGTTTGTAAAGTCAATTGTGTGCATGAAGATAAAGTGAATCGGATAAAAGCTGATATAGAAGGAAAAGATACCATGTCAGCGGCGAAAGTTTTCAAAGCCTTATCCGATGATACACGAATCAAAATCGCTTATGCATTGACGATAGAGGAAGAACTATGTGTATGCGACGTATCAAATATCGTGGAATGTACAGTTGCAACGGCTTCCCACCATCTGAGATTGCTTCGGAACATGGGACTTGCAAAGTATCGCAAAGTTGGAAAGCTCGTGTATTACTCATTGGATGATGATCACGTTAGGCAAATTATACAGACAGCATTCTCTCATTTAGAGGAGGGGAAGCATCTTGCAACAAGCTAAAGTGAATGAAACGAAACATCACGTCTATAGGATCTCAGGATTCACCTGAGCAAACTGTGCGAAAAAGTTCGAAACGAATGTAAAACGCCTGGATGGTGTTTTGGATGCAAAAGTGAACTTTACTGCCTCAAAGCTTACAATTAGAGGCGATGCCCATATAAAAGAAATCGAAAAAGCGGGGGCTTTTGAAAACCTGAAAGTCCGCCCTGACCATTTGAAAGAAGAAAAGAAAGAACCGTTTTTGAAACGACATTGGAATGTGTTCATTGCCGGAATTTTTTTAATGGTCGGCTGGACAATCAGTTTGATAAACGGGGAAGGCTCATTATTGGCTAACGGCTTTTATGCAGGATCCATACTTATAGGAGGGTATCGCTTATTCCTTACAGGATTTAAAAACCTGGTGCGTCTCGATTTTGATATGAGGACACTTATGACAATCGCGATCGTCGGAGCTGCTTTGATCGGAGAATGGGGTGAGGGCGCCATGGTTGTGATCCTGTTCGCAATCAGTGAGATCCTCGAAGCTTATTCGATGGAAAAAGCACGTCAGTCAATCCGCGGATTGATGGAAATAGCGCCAAAGGAAGCGACTGTCCTGCGATACAATCAGGAGATGACAATCCCTGTAGAGGACGTGCAGGTTGGAGATACGATGATTGTTTTACCAGGGCAAAAACTAGCCATGGATGGAGTCGTTTCGAAAGGCGGCTCGTTCGTGAACCAATCTGCGATTACTGGCGAATCTGTTCCAGTACACCTGTCTGTCGGCGCTGAAGCGTTTGCTGGAACATTGAATGAAGATGGCTACTTAGAAGTTGAAGTAACAAAACGGGTAGAGGATACGACGCTAGCGAAGATCATCCATCTCGTTGAAGAAGCACAAGAAGAGCGGGCTCCATCCCAATCGTTTGTAGATCGTTTCGCAAAATATTATACCCCCGCCATCATTTTAGTGGCGATAGGTGTAGCGGTAATACCGCCATTATTAGGTGGAAGCTGGGGAGAATGGATCTATCAAGGGCTGGCTGTCTTAGTCGTCGGGTGTCCTTGTGCCCTCGTGATTTCAACGCCTGTTTCCATCGTCACAGCAGTAGGGAATGCTGCACGGAACGGTGTATTAGTAAAAGGTGGAGTCTATTTAGAAGAAGCGGGGAAATTGAAATCAATCGCATTTGATAAAACCGGAACATTGACAAAGGGAATCCCTGAAGTCACCGATATTATCGCGCTGGCCGAATACAAGGAGTCTGAAATTATCCGGATTGCTGCTATTCTTGAAAGCAGATCACAGCATCCTTTAGCATCTGCAATACTGAAGAAAGCTGAAGAGATGGGAATTGAGAAGCCATCAGAGAATATAGAGAACTTCAAATCGATTACCGGTAAGGGTATAAAAGGTACGATCGATCAGGCTGTTTATTATGCTGGAAGTCTTGCGTTATTTACCGATGATATGCATGTACAGCTTGAAAGTGATACGAACATTATCATCGATCGTCTTCGTTCTGAAGGGAAAACCGTGTTGGCAGTCGGCACAGAAGAGCATCTGCTGGCACTCGTTGCAGTAGCGGATACAATAAGGGATGAAAGTGCCGAAGTCGTAAAAGCACTATATGATATGAATATCAAAAATACGATCATGCTGACTGGTGACCATCAGCTGACAGCAAACAGCATCGGGGAGCAAATTAACATTTCTACCATAAAAGCAGAACTGCTTCCTGAAGAAAAATTAAACTACATTAAAGAATATGAACAGCGGTTTGGGAAAGTCGCGATGGTCGGGGATGGTGTAAATGACGCACCTGCCCTTGCGTCCTCTACCGTCGGAATTGCCATGGGCGGTGCTGGTACCGATACAGCCATCGAAACAGCGGATATCGCTCTGATGGGAGATGACTTGCGCAAACTTCCATATACCATCAAGCTTAGCCGAAAAACTCTTGCAATCATCAAGCAGAACATTGCCTTTTCGATCGGAGTGAAACTGTTGGCGCTTTTACTTGTCGTGCCAGGCTGGTTGACCCTGTGGATTGCAATCTTTGCAGATATGGGCGCAACCCTCCTTGTTACCTTGAATGGATTGAGACTGCTAAGAGTTAAAGAATAGGTTCTTTTCAAAAGGCCTTTGGCTATCGAATGTCTTTTCTAGTTTGAAATCGTAACGGACACCAGAGCCGTTATTTATGAAAAAAGGAGCTGATTTTCTGCGATATTTGCGAAATAAGGTCCCTGGTGTCCGTTAAGTTTATAAATTTCCAATATATTGGCCAAATAAGGTCTCTTGTGTCCGTTAACGATTGTTCCTTCAACAAGGTGTCTTGATGTTACGCCAATCTTCAGCACTCATTGGACAACCTCTCGTTTTCTTTATGAAACATGTATTGTACAATAGAGGTGTTAACAAGGTGATTTGCATCTTTAGAAAAAATGTTGTAATATACCTATAGGGGTATTATTGAACATTTAAATAAAGGAGGTTAACCTCGTGGAATATAATGATCAAATGAAGAACCGCGTTAAACGTATTGAAGGACAATTACGCGGTGTTCTTAAAATGATGGAAGAAGAAAAAGATTGTAAAGATATAGTGACACAAATGTCTGCAATTAGAAGTGCGTTGGACCGTACAATCGGTCTTGTCGTTGGAACAAACCTCGAACAGTGTGTGAGAGAGCAACTGGATAAAGGTGAAAACACGGACGATCTTATTAAAGAAGCCGTTAATCTACTTGTAAAAAGCAGATGAAAATGCAGGTGTTGACATTCATTTGAATGCATAGTAGTATACCCTTAGGGGTATAAAACAACACCTTTTTATTTTTAAGAAAATAGATACCTATACGGGTATATGTATAAAACATTTCAAGGAGGAGTAAATGATGACAGAAGTAAAAAAAGACAAGACAACAATCGTATTATTCAGTGGAGATCTTGATAAGGCCATAGCGGCTTATATCATTGCGAATGGTGCAGCGGCGTATGATCATGAGGTGACAATTTTCCATACATTCTGGGGATTGAATGCACTTCGTAAAGATGAACAGGTGCCAGTGAAAAAAGGAATGCTTGAAAAGATGTTCGGTAAGATGATGCCTCGTGGGGCAAAGAAACTTGGCTTATCTAAAATGAACATGGCTGGTATGGGACCGAAAATGATCAAACATGTTATGAAAAAGCATAATGCCATGTCTCTTCCAGATCTTGTGGAAATGGCTCAAGAACAGGGCGTCAACCTTGTTGCATGTACAATGACAATGGATCTATTAGGTCTTCAAAAAGAAGAACTTTTAGATGATATCAATTATGGCGGCGTAGCAGCTTATCTTGGAGAAGCAAACGAAGGTAAAGTGAATTTGTTTATTTAATTTTGTTTAAAATAATACCCTATGAGGTATAAGGGACTACAAATCGCCCAAAAGGAGGTTAGCTCATGTTCGGATTCAACAATGTTAAAACGATCACTCCGGATGAAGTGGATAAGAAACGAAAAGAAAACAACGATATTAGTATCATCGATGTACGAGAAGATGAAGAAGTAGCAAACGGAATAATTCCAGGTGCGAAGCATATTCCTCTTGGTGACATTTCTGAACGTACAAATGAGATTCCTAAAGATAAGGAACACATCATGGTATGCCGTTCTGGGAACCGAAGCGGGAAGGCTGCAAAGTTTCTTGAGGGAGAAGGGTATTCCGTCTTGAATATGAAAGGCGGCATGATGAATTGGAATGGAGAACTATCAAATCACTAAACCTAGAAGGAGGCGCTACACATGATTAAAACAGACAAAGTATTGGATGCTAAAGGACTCGCATGTCCAATGCCGATTGTAAAAACGAAAAAGACGATTGGAGAAATTGAAGCAGGTCAGGTCCTGGAAGTCCAAGCGACAGATAAAGGATCAACTGCAGATATTGCAAGCTGGGCGAAATCGACAGGCCATCAATATCTTGGCACAAAGGAAGAAGGAGATGTCCTGAAGCACTATCTTCGCAAAGCAAGCCCAGAGGAGACAAAAGAAGACACCCAATATCCTCATGTCATCCAGAATGACGAGTTGAAAACACAACTTGAAGAAGGCGGTACTGTTTTAGATGTCCGTGAACCTGCAGAGTATGCATTCAGCCGTATTCCTGGAGCGAAATCCATTCCTTTAGGGGAATTGGAGAATCGTTTGGATGAGTTGAATAAAAACGATGACATCTATGTTGTCTGCAGAACAGGAAATCGTAGTGACCGTGCATCACAATTGTTGTCAGATAAAGGTTTTGCAAAAGTGAAAAACGTTGTTCCTGGAATGTCAGAGTGGGATGGTCCCACTGAAAAAGAAGATTAATCGGAGGGTTTCATAATGGCTAAAAAAGTAGCGATCATTGCAAGTAATGGAGAATTGTTTGATGCGTATAAAGTATTCAATATTGCAACTGCAGCAGCTGCGTCTGACGCAGAAGTCGGCATTTTCTTTACTTTCGATGGCCTTAATCTGATTCATAAAGAAGGGCACCGGCAATTGCCGATTCCTGAAGGGAAGGAACACTATCAGGAAGGTTTCGAAAATGCCAACGTCCCAAAAATCCCAGAACTATTAGAGATGGCGAAGGAACTTGGTGTGAAGCTGATTGCATGTCAAATGACTATGGATGTCATGAATCTTGAAAAAGATCATTTTGTTGATGGAATAGATGTCGGTGGGGCAGCAACATTTTTGAATTATGCAGAAGATGCCGACGTGACACTAACCTTTTAAGAGGAGGGGAATTAAAGAAATGGCTATTAAAGAAATGACTGCAAAAGAAATTACTCGAAAAGTATTGAATAACGAAAAGCTTTTTATACTTGATGTACGAAACGAAAATGATTTTAACGATTGGAAAATCGAAGGTGGAGCTGTAGAGATCATCAATATGCCATACTTCGAATTGTTAGAAGGCGTTGATGGTATTCTGGATCAGCTTCCAAAAGACCAAGAAATATTGGTTGTTTGCGCGAAAGAGGGTTCTTCAAAGTTCGTAGGGGAACAGCTAGTTGAAGCTGGCCTTGAGGATGTTTCTTACTTGCAAGGTGGAATGAAATCCTGGAGCGAGCACCTTGAACCTGTGAAAATCGGTGACTTGAAAGACGGCGGTGCGATCTATCAATTCGTCCGTATCGGCAAGGGCTGTCTATCTTACCTTATCGAGTCCGACGGTGAAGCGATGATCATCGACAGCAACCGTATGACAGAGCCTTATGAAACGTTTGTTAAAGAAAAAGGACTTAAGGTGAAGCATCTTACAGATACCCACCTTCATGCGGATCACATTTCCGGCGGGCGTAAACTTGCTGAAATCTTTGGCGCAGATTACTACCTGCCTCCAAAGGACGCGACAGAAGTAACATTTGACTACAACAAGCTTGAAGAAGGAAATGATCTGACAGTTGGAAACACGACAATAAAAGTCCAACCGATCTACTCACCTGGACACACGATCGGAAGTACGTCATTCATTGTAGATGATCAATATCTACTCACTGGTGATATCTTATTCGTGAAATCAATCGGTCGTCCGGACCTTGCAGGTAAAGCGGAAGACTGGGTGAGTGATTTGAGAGACACTTTGTATAGCAAATATAAAGAGCTTTCAGATGATCTGGTCGTCCTACCTGCTCACTTCTCAAAAGTGGAAGAGGTTGGTGAAGATGGGTCTGTGAAAGCGAACCTAGGAGATCTGTATAAGGAGAACTCTGGGTTGAATGTGGAAGACGAAGGGGAATTCCGTAAACTTGTAACGGAAAATCTACCACCTCAACCAAATGCTTATCAGGAAATCCGTGAAACGAATATGGGGAAGATCAACCCTGAAACAGATGAGCAACGTGAAATGGAAATCGGTCCAAACCGTTGCGCAGTTGAAGGTTAATATTTTCCGAACCACAATAAAAACTCAGGAGGTTTTATAAATGAATTCAGATAAAGTACTAGATGCAAAAGGATTGGCATGTCCAATGCCGATTGTCAAAACAAAAAAGGCGATTGATGAAATCGATTCTGGGCAAGTTCTTGAAATCCACGCAACTGATAAAGGGGCAAAAAGCGACCTATCTGCTTGGGTGAAATCAGGCGGACACGAACTTCTACAAGATACAGAAGAAGACGGAGTGTTCAAGTTCTGGGTCAAGAAAGCCTAAATAGAAATAGAAGGCTCAATAAAGGGGAAGATGGGTAAAATGCTGCCGATGCATTCCCCTTATTGAGCTTTTTTTAATAAGCTTTGTTAACCATTAATGTTGAATTTCGCGGAAATCAACATTAAGAAAAACAGAGTCTGGCTTTTAAAAGGAGGAGAGAAATCATGGATATAGCATTTATCATAACGATATTCTTAATCGGATTTGTCGGCTCATATGTGTCTGGAATGGTAGGAATCGGCGGATCCATCATCAAATATCCGATGCTCTTATATATCCCGCCATTATTGGGATTCGCAGCGTTCACTTCTCATGAAGTTTCAGGAATCAGTGCGGTACAGGTATTCTTTGCCACAATCGGTGGTGTTTGGGCATATCGGAAAGGAGGCTATCTGAATAAGATACTGATCATCTATATGGGTACCGCTGTATTGATCGGAAGCTTCATCGGTGCATACGGATCAAGGCTTCTTACTGAAAGTGGGATTAACATTACTTATGGGATCCTTGCAACGATTGCTGCTGTGATGATGTTTATTCCAAAAAAAGGGCTCGATGATCAGGCGTTAGATAATGTAACGTTTAATAAATGGCTTGCCGCGTTCCTAGCTTTGATTGTCGGAATTGGTGCGGGTATCGTAGGGGCTGCTGGAGCATTCATACTTGTTCCGATTATGCTCGTCGTGTTGAAAATACCGACAAGGATGACGATTGCCACCTCACTTGCAATCACATTCATTTCTTCTATCGGTTCCACAATCGGGAAAATATCAACCGGTCAAGTGCTTCTGGTTCCTGCCATCGTAATGGTTGTGGCCAGTCTGATTGCTTCACCATTAGGTGCAAAGACCGGTCAGAAGGTCAATACCAAAATCCTTCAATGGCTATTGGCTGCCTTGATCGTCGGAACTTCAATCAAAATCTGGCTTGATATATTCAGCTGATTTTACGAGTTTCAATAAAGGTTTCAAGGGCTGGGTGGAAGACTTTCTCGTAATGTCCTTCTGAACAGCTCTTGACAATTACCGTACTCATAAACCCTTCATTGAAACAATCCAGTCTTTTATCACATACAGGGCATTTTTCTTGAAGTAATGTATTCATTCGAGATTCACCCCTATCATTATATTGAAATCCTATGTGTTTACTTGGCATTATATGTGGTTTTGAAAAAATTTGCAACAGGGAGAGGGTCTTATGTCTGACAAGCGTTTTAAACCTGAAAAAGCGGGGAAGTTGTTTAGTCCTGAAAGACAAAAACTCTTGCCAGTGGAAAAAATCCTGGCGTACCTTAATTTGGAGCATACTGATATTGTCGCAGACTTGGGGGCTGGGAATGGGTATTTTACTGTTCCTATGGCCAAAAAGGTGACAACTGTACACGCGGTTGATATCGAACCTCAAATGCTTGATATGCTGAATGATTATGCAGTTGACGAAAATGTCTCCAATATTGAATTCATAACGAGTGATCTTGAAGCGATCGACATGGGAGACAACACTGTCAACAAGATTTTCAGTGCTTTTGTTATGCATGAAATCTCACATTTAAAGAAGGCTTTTGAAGAAATAAATCGAATTATGGTAAAGGGTGGACAGCTTTTTATCCTTGATTGGGAAATGGAAGAAAATCCTGAGATGGGCCCGCCACCGCATGAGCGTATTTCTTCAGAACGATTTCTTTCAGTCTTGCAAGAAAATGGCTTCGAAGCTGAAATACTATATCGAGATGGAAAGACATATGGCGTAAAAGCGACTGTGAATTGAAGAATAGGGAATGGAATCAATCGTTTAACTTTGACGTAAATAGGGAATTTCAATAATACGATGTAGGGTATAATGAACCCATAATCAATTAATAAAAGGAGATGTAGTGGATGTTTCATTATACGGTAACAACAAATCAATCAATTGATGAAGCGTGCGAAACATTGGAAAAGCAATTGAAGGAAGAACAATTCGGGGTACTATGGAACTTTGATCTGAAGAATACCTTGAACAACAAAGGACTGGAGTTCGACAGAGATTTCAGGATTCTAGAAGTGTGTAACCCGAAGGAAGCGCAACGTGTTTTGAATCAAAATGTAATGGTCGGCTATTTCCTGCCGTGTAAAATGGTTGTTTATGAGGATGATGGCGTGACGAAGATCGGAATGCCAAAACCGACATCCCTCGTAACGATGGTCGACGATGCACAAATCACTGAAATGGCAGAGGATATCGAGAAAAGACTAATCGCATGTATGGATAAATCCAGCGTCTAAATTCTGAATGAAGGCATATAATGTTTTTGTGTGATTCTTGATCGCTGGATTACAAGATAGTTACAATTTTCAGAAACTGTTGATTTTTGCGATGACAACCTGAGATAGTGGTGTTATAATAAAAAAAGGTTTTTAGAAAATGAAAACGCAGGTGCTGCGAACACCTGCGTATCATACGATAAGCTTTTCCCTCAAGGGGACCGGCTTAGACTAGAGTAGACCGTGACCTAAAGTGTGCAGCTCAAGGACGGTCTATTTTTTATACGGGAATGACAATACGCTGATAATCAACGTGGCAAACGAGATGGTAACCATCAACGTTTGAAAAACCGTCATTATTACACCACCCCTTTCGAGTGTAGTGCCGACCGTCCTTGAGTACCGAAACTTATCGTATTTATACAATTCTATCATTATTGGTAAAATTTCTCATGATACATATGGACCAGTTATGCGCTGTCCAAGCCTCCTGCTATTATATATGCAAACCATTTTATAGGCTGAAAGTCGCGGTTGCCGTGTACATAAAACAAA
Source organism: Pseudalkalibacillus sp. R45 (assembly GCF_052246725.1). Lineage (NCBI taxonomy): Bacteria > Bacillati > Bacillota > Bacilli > Caryophanales > Fictibacillaceae > Pseudalkalibacillus > Pseudalkalibacillus sp. R45. The sequence goes on from NZ_JBQQCL010000013.1 coordinate 46,031, forward strand.
ATAGGGTATGGTATCTGTAGACTTCAATAATCTTTATGGAGGGAAAAGTGTGAGTTTACAAAATGAAATCATTAAAGAATTACAAATAAAACCGAGCATTTTACCTGAACAAGAAATTGAACGGCGCGTAGACTTATTAAAGGAATATGCGAAAAAGACGGGAATGAAAGGCTATGTCCTCGGAATCAGCGGTGGACAAGACTCTACACTGGCTGGGAAGCTTGCTCAAGTCGCCGTTGAACAATTACGTGAAGAAACCGGAGAGAACTACACGTTCATTGCAATGCGGCTGCCTTATGGAGTGCAAAAAGATGAGGATGACGCGCAAAATGCCCTTGATTTCATTGGTCCGGATCAGACCGTAACCTTCAATATAAAAGAAGCAGTGGATGCTTCGTATCGTGCATTCAGGGAAGGAATAGGTGAAGAACTGAGTGACTTTTTGAAAGGGAATACGAAGGCTCGTGAACGTATGAAGGTCCAGTATGATCTTGCAGCCCATCACAACCTCCTGGTGATTGGAACTGATCATGGTGCAGAAGCAGTGACAGGTTTCTTCACGAAGCATGGAGATGGCGCATGTGATATAGCTCCTTTGTTCGGTCTGAACAAGAGGCAAGGAAAAATGCTGTTGAAACAGATGGGTTCTCCTGAAGCGCTATATACGAAAGTCCCTACTGCGGACCTTGAGGATGACCGCCCCGGACTTCCGGATGAAGAAGCGCTTGGTATCACCTATGAACAAATTGATGCCTATTTAGAGGGTAAGGAAATTGATCCAGAGGCGAGGAATACACTTGAAAACCATTATTTGAAAACTCGTCATAAGCGTGAAGGCGAAGTTACCCTATACGATGACTGGTGGAAAAGTTAAATCGATATTGAGCAGAGAAAACCACGGAGAATTTATATTCTATTCGTGGTTTTTAACATTTGGATTTGTTAAAGACTTCTTCAAATCTACTCTCTCTGCGCAGCCATTAGAAAAGCCGAAGCGGCCCGCTCAGTAACCTAGGTCACTGGAAAACTGACGAGGCGGCTCGAACCAAACCAAGACTTGGTTCTGCGTGGACTTATCACAAGGGTGTCAATCATTGTGACGACCACATCAGGAAGTTTGAAGTGATTCAAGTGACTGGCCGTTGAACCGGACATCCATTCCTGAAATAATTTAGTTGCGACCTCTATCCTCGATGAAACCGAGTTGTACTAGCCCGTTAACGGACACAGGAGACCTTATTTGGCCAATATATTGGAAATTTACAGACTTAACGGACACCAGGGACCTTATTTCGCAAATATCGTAGAAAATCAGCTGCTTTTTTCATAAATAACGGCTGTGGTGTCCGTTAACTGAAAACTTGATGGCTGTGCGTTGTGTTTATCATGCTCTAGTGTCGCGAATTTTGCTTAAAGAAACCGGATTATATTTTTTCGAAAAAATTTTCAGAGTACCATATGGATAAGTACGAAAAACAAAAAAAGATAAGCCGCATAGCGGTGGAATCTACGACGCTTGCCGGATGATTTCCGCTTCCGTAGATAACCTGTGAAAATAAGAACGACCAGACCTCCGATGGCTATCATTCCGGATAATCCTTCCCTTGACCCGATCAACCCGAATTGAACCATAATTAAAACATGCATCAGAAGCGATGTTACTCCCAGGAGTGCAGCTGCTACATGGAATCGTATGTATATCCGTGTGAAGATGACTAACTTTTTGCGGAAATTAGACCTTCCCGACCGGCTGATCCATTGTAAAAAGAGATAAAGTATGAATGAGAGGATAAAATAAATCAAAGCGGTATAAGCCCAATTAATGGCTGTAGAAATTGTCCTGGGCTGCAGCAATAAGTAGAAAAGCCACGGGATCGACAAAAGAGTAAGAATAATTGTGCTTTGATAAACATTCAATCGATACAAAAAACGCATAGCCTTGTTTGCCATAGTAAAGCTTCACCTCATCTGCCAACATTGTACCATTTTATATGCTCTAAAACCTTACGAACTCCCGTTAAAACGCTGTACCTAATGCATGTGTATAAGATTAGGAAAAATTGAATAAACTAGTAAAAATCACTCATTTTGAAAAGTGGGTGATTTTTCGGTTTTGCGCGCCCAAAATTTGGGTATAAGATATCACTTCATGTTAAAGGATGAGATGAAGCGTGACAATCAAAGGCAGCGGGGACTTATTTATTATCGGCGGGAATGAAGATAAGGAAGGCGATTTGGAAGTCCTATCGATCTTCGTTGAAGACACGAAAGCTAGCGGTGGCACAATTGGTGTTCTTACGACTCCAACTGGATATCCAGAAGAAGTAGGTGGAGAATACCGGGATATTTTTATGAAGCTAGGTGCCTCTAAGGTGGATCTATTACATATTGATAACCGTGAAAAAGCTGAAGACGAATCATTTATTAAGCAGGTCAATGGACTGTCAGCTCTTTTCATCACTGGTGGAGACCAGAATCGATTATCAAGCATCATTGGCGGTACCACTTTTTTCAAAGAAGTCCAAAAAGCCTGGCAAAATGGAATGATTATTGCAGGCACGAGTGCGGGAGCAGCGATCATGAGCAGACATATGATCGTATCCGGGAAGACCAAATTGAAACATGATAAGGTCCACGTTGAAATTGGTGTGGGGTTTGGATTCCTCGAAGATGTTGTCATCGACCAGCACTTCTCTCAGAGAGCCCGCTTTGGCCGTCTATTATATGCCATTGCGCAAAACCCTCAGGTAATAGGAGTCGGAATTGATGAAAACACAGCCATTTGGGTGAGGGATGGCGGCAGGTACTTTGAAGTGATTGGCGAACATTCTGTAACTGTAATAGATGGTTGCAAACTTTCATTTGTCGATATTGCAGACGAAGCCGAAAGTGATGAAGTAACAATTACAGGTGTGCAGCTGCATTCAATTGCAAAAGGCTATCAATTTGACTTGGAGAGCCGCAAGTTAATCAAGAAAGAGAAGGGATCTGCCCAATGAAAATCAATAAAGTGAAATTTCTTTCTGGGCCAAACTATTACAGCTATAAACCGACCATTTGGCTTGAGTTGGATATTGAAGAACTAGAAGACATGCCATCCAATAAAATTCCTGGATTCACAGATACGCTATTGGAAGTCATGCCTACCTTGAATACACATACATGCTCCCGAGGCTATGAAGGCGGGTTTGTCGAACGCTTACGTGAAGGTACCTGGATGGGACATATCCTTGAGCATATGGCAATCGAGCTGCAATCGCTTGCTGGTATTGGAGTGAAAAGAGGAAAAACGATCACGAGTGAGCGGGAAGGCATTTATTATGTGACCTACCGTTACGAGGAAAAAGAGTCAGGCTATTATGCTTTCGAAGCGGCAATGGATATCGTCAATCATATTCTTGAAAGACAACCTGTTTCCATCGAGCCCTATGTGAAAAAAGTCGAGCAGCTTTATTATGACCATAAGCTGGGTCCGAGTACAGAGGCGATCTTTAAAGCTGCCTATGAGCGTAAAATTCCGGTCGAACAACTCGCAAATGACAGTATTCTAAGACTCGGTACTGGTCGGAAACAAAAACGGATGGAAGCGACAATGTCCAGCCAAGCTTCCTTTCTGGCAGTTGAGTACGCTTGCGATAAAGTGATGACGAAATCGCTCTTAGATGACGTTTGTATTCCTGTTCCAGAAGGAAGCGTCATCTCATCAGAGTCGGAATTGCTTCAGGAAGCGGCACGCCTCGAATACCCACTCGTCATCAAACCGATCGACGGCCATCAAGGGCAGGGTGTTTTGACGAATATACGTACAGAAGAAGAGTTGATTGCTGCTTATAACTATCATAAAGATACTGATAGAGTGATCCTTGAGCGCTATTATACAGGGGACGATTATCGTTTTACAGTGGTTGATGGTCAACTTATCGCAGCAAGTTTACGCCTTCCCCCATATGTCGTTGGTAATGGAAGCGATTCAATAAGAACCTTGATTGAAAAAGAAAATGAAAATCCATTACGCGGGGTTGGACATGAAAAACCGATGACGAAAATTCCGATCAATGATTCTGTCGAAAATTATCTTCGTCAGGCACAATTGAATCTTGATTCGATTCTCGACAAGGGACGAATTATTAATGTCTTAGGAAATGCCAATCTATCAACAGGTGGTCTGGCGATTGATATAACGGATAAAGTGCATCGCTCTTACAAGGAGATTGCAGAAAGCTCCGCGCGTGCAATCGGATTGGATATTGCAGGGGTCGATATGATTGTCCAGGATATAACAGCTGAGTACCGTCCGGGATGTGCTGCAGTTCTCGAGGTTAACGCAGCACCTGGGATCCGGATGCATCATTACCCGAGTTCAGGGACTCCCAGGGATGTCGGCGGGGCGATTGTCGATTACCTTTTTAAAAGTAGGGAGGAAGCAGTCATCCCTGCCGTTGCTGTAACAGGAACAAATGGGAAGACTACAACAGTAAGGCTGATTTCACACTTTCTACAGCAAAAAGGAAAGACGATCGGAATGGCTCATTCGGACGGCGTCTATATTGGCAATCGTTGTATCGATAAAGGGGATTGCAGCGGTCCAGTCAGTGCCCGAAAAGTTCTTCATCACCCTGAAGTCGATGCGGCCATTCTTGAAACCGCTCGAGGCGGTATGCTTCGTGAAGGGACAGCCTTCCGTTTTTGCGATGTTGGAATCGTCACGAATGTTTCAGAAGACCACTTAGGATTAGATGGAATCGATACAATCGAAGAGCTTCGGAAGCTAAAACGATTGATACCAGAAGTCGTCCATCCGGATGGCTATTGCATTTTGAATGCTGACGATAAAGCCGTGGCAGAAATGAAGGATTATACCGGTGGTGCTGTCGTCTTCACTTCTTTGGATGAAAATAATGCTTATTTACGTAAACACCGTGAAAACAATCAGGAATGCTGGTATGTCCAGGGTGACTGGATATTCCACGAGAAAGACGGTAAGTCGGAGCGTTTTATGAAGTATGCTGAGATTCCAATTACTTTTAATGGCTACGCCAAGCATAATATAAGCAATCTATTGCAAGCATTGGCGTCTGCTCATTTACTGGGTGTCTCTCAGGAAATGCTGCGCAAAAAAGCGCTCACCTTCTTCCCGGACTTCCTGCAAAGCCCTGGTCGGTTCAATAAAATCGATCAGGATGGAAGGACAATTGTCGTCGATTATGCACATAATACGGCTGGTCTAAAGGCGATCTATAACACGATCAAAGCGATTCCTTATGAACGGCTGATTACCGCTGTATCAGCACCAGGCGACCGGTTGAATGAGGATATTCGAAATATGGCTGAAATCATCGGGAATGAAACCGATATTGTCGTGATAAAAGAAGATGGCAACTTGCGAGGTAGAAAACCGAAGGAAGTGGCGGCTATTCTGGATGAAGTGTTAGCGAAACGGCTGCCTTCAAGCCGCAGGATCATTGAGCTTGATGAAATTCGGGCGTTCCAAAAAGCATGGGAAACCTCAAAGCCGGGGGATCTGCTTTTGTTCCTTTACGATTCATTCAACGCGGTGGAAAGTTTCTTCAAGGAACATAAACGAAAACGTTCCGAATTCGCTGACAGATACCGAAAAACCTCTTCACTGTAAGGATTTAATAAAATCAAACAGAAGTCAGGCAAATCTGTACAAAAGTTTGCATCCAAAATAAGTTGGTGTAAGCTTGAAAGTATAGATAGGCCTGACTTTTATTTTTTGTACATAGGAGGATGATGGAGATGAGCGTATTACCCAATTTTCGATTGGATGAAAAGGTTGCAGTTGTAACGGGTGCTGGAAGGGGAATAGGAAAAGCGATTGCGATCGGGTACGCAGAAGCAGGTGCTGATGTAGTGCTTCTTTCCCGAACAGAGCAGGATCTTCAAGCTACTGCTGAAGCGATCCGTTCAATAGGACGGGAAGCATATGTGTATCCAACAGATTTGACAAACATAAATGAAGTAAATGATACGGTGGAAAAAGTGATGGATGAAGTCGGGAAGGTTGATATCCTCGTTAATAATGCGGGAATGAACATACGTACCCCAGCCTTAGAGGTAACAGAAGATGAGTGGCAGACGATCATGGATACAAATTTGCGTTCAGCATTCCAGCTTTCCCAAAAGTTTGCTCATCATATGAAAAATAACGGCACTGGAAGAATCATCAACATTTCTTCTGTTGCAGGAACGACCGCACTTCGCACAGGGGTGGTCTATGCTGCAACGAAAGCGGCGATGATCCAAATGACTAAAAATCTAGCATTGGAATGGGGAGAGCACGGTATACAGGTCAACTCGATCGGACCCTGGTATTTCAAAACCCCACTTACTGAAAAGCTCCTTCAGGACGAGGAATACTTAAACAGCATTTTGTCCCGCACGCCATTGAAGCGTGTCGGTGAGCTGCCGGAATTGGTTGGACCAGCGGTATTTCTAGCTTCAGACGCAGCCTCATATGTAACAGGACAAACCCTATTTGTCGATGGCGGGATGACAATCTATGGATTTTGAGAAAGTTCATTTTCATTTGGAAAGCTTGGTTAGCCAAGCTTTTTCCCTTAACCAGAAATTAGAGGACACCAGAGACGTTATTTACCGAAAAACACGATTAAACACATGAATTTTAGCTGAGTAGCGGAACAGTTGTCCTCTAATATTCGAGAACACTACATTTTGTCACAGATAACGGAAGATGTCTTCTAATTTTCCGCTGAGGGGCGAGACATCCTCAGCGAGATTATCGCAGTAAAAAATATAAAAGAGGCTGTCCAAAAAATCTGGTCAGCCTCTCTGACTCAATTCAGTCCCTTGCATAGCTTACATCTTTTGTCGGATGCATGAAAGGACTTCCTTTGGGTATACGGTTTTCCTCAGCTAGTTCCCTGTTTTCAGTTGAATTCCAACCGATGTCATTATACGGATGAATCCATTCATCACCGGACATGATTTCAGGATCGGTTTCATCACTCCAGTTTTCAAGCGGAGAGTTTTCCGATTCGTAATGACTGTCCCCAATCGTCACTCCGTAATAGTTGACAAAAGGTTTCCGTTTATCTTTATCAACATTTTCAAAAACAGGCGCGTTAGCTTGATGAGGCAACGTTCCGTCAATTGATGGATTTCTATCCTTTCCATTACCCATTCGGCTCACCTCCAAAAAGAGGATACCCTTATTGTTGACTAACAGATGTGCTTTTATGTCAATACACCTCAACGCATGACCCCAGACTGAAGGATATTGGTTTTGAAGTTCACCTTTACATTAAGATCTGGGTAAATCTCATCCCACTGCTTTTCGTTCCAATTACGGTAGTGTGCATTTGCACTTTTCCCGATGCCTAATGGATCCAAGTTTTGTTCTTGCAAAGACTTGATTAGATTCTCAGCTTTGTTTTTTAATTCTTTGTTGACTGACTTCTCAATGACTTTCACCTTTTTTTCAATTCCTTTAATATCACCTGAGTGTTCATTTATTAGTGCGTTCAATTTGATAGTATACGTAACTTGTGGTGAATCCACATCTCCCTTGAATTCGATTTTGGGTTCAGCATCGATATGCCCTAACGAAACTTCTCCATTCAGTTCTTTTACTTTTGCGATCAAGCTGCCACTATTGAAACCGTTATGAAGAAGGGTGAACATGTATAGATCGGAGGCAGGTAATTCCCCTACCATCTTTCCTTTCTTGAACAGACTGACCCCTTTCAAATAGACTTTCTTGTCTTTTATCCCTAATAAAGGTAAAAATGGGTCTTTACCTTCTGTAAAAAAAGATCTGAAAAAAAGGTGCATGTTCGTACGGGGAAACGTTTCTTGTTGTGAATTCTGTTCGATCAGTCTTGTCAAGGCTATCCCTAGATCCTGGTTAGGGAGTCTATGTTCCATTATGAAATCATGGACATTACCATCATAAACCGCCAGCTTTAAATTGGCACTGACACTCGGGTCTCTCCGAAATTCATCACCGGTTTTAATGACACCTCCTTGTGCAAACTCCTTTCCGAACAAAACAATCTCAATCTTTCCGTTGGCGAGAGGGCGTTGTGCTTGTAAATTTAATTTTTGTCTGATATCTTGGTTGATTTCACCGACAGCAGTAAAGTAATCATTGTTAACCGATCCATCAGGCTGGTATTGTGGGACAGCAGCTGTCCCTTGTGTTTGCCCATCGACCCTTTCGAAACCGACCAGTGTGACCAGGTTGATATCATCAAGTATTTCCTTTTCAGTCGTACAGCCTGTTAGAAGTAAGCTGATAATCATGATCAACGATATAAACTGTTTCATCGTTCGTGCCTCCTTCGTGATTGGAGATGAAAGACGATGAATAGGAACGGGATATAGAAATAAATCAAATAAAATCCTAATCGGGATATAGCAGTAATAAACATATCTGTCGTTTCACGATCAGATATCAAAAGCTGAAGAATATAAACGATAAGGAGCATGACTATCAATGAACTCCTTTGCCTTATACTGAATGTCCTTTTAAGGGTACGGCCTGCACACCATAGACTTATGCAGATGTTCGGAAATGTGATTAATGCCCATATCGTGATGGCGATATATTCAAACCGTTCGACAAATGGAAATTCGACAATCTTGAACATGCTTAACGTAGCCCAGATCGTCCTTCCAAGCTGTTCTTGGCTATAAAAAGAGAACGATACCACTGCTACGATGACATAGATGAAGGTTGAAAAAAGGATGCCGTAATGGCCCCATTTTTGTGATTTCTCAGCTTTTTTTAGAAAAGGATACAGGATCAGGATCACTTCAAACCCAATATACTCCAGGGTTGCAACCTTGGAAGATAATAAGATATCTTTGATGGAATGATTGAAAACCGGTTGAAGATAGTCCCAATCACTATATTGCAATGGAAAATATAAAAAGAAGATAAGGACTATTGGGAGTGTGACACCGAAAAATGCGATTCCCGCGACGATCCTGAAACCTGCTGATACTGTATAATAAATAAGAAATATGTAGACCAAAAGGAAGAAAGGCAGGTTCATATCAGGGAACATCCAGACTTGAACAACTTCGAGATAACTGCGCATGACAGTGACGCCCATCAACAAGAAATAAATCGCAAATAGGAAACTGAAAAATTTACCCAAACGTTCCCCGTACGCACGTGCATGGATTGCAATTATATCGCCCTTTTCCTTATTTAACATTGTATACATCATCCACAGAATCAGATGGATAGAAAGACCTGTAATGATGATGGAAATCCAGGAATCATATTCGGCGTCCATGGCTATATACCGTTCGTACCCTAGAATGCCAATACCGATTTGCATCGTATGAATCAAGAAAAAAGCCATGCTTGCCGAGACTTTGTATCGTTCTTTTATAGTAGAGCTCATCAAAGATCTTCCTCCTTTCTGTCCTATTCGTCTATATCCTTTTTTTTCTTTGCCTTTTGTTTTTTGAAGCGCTTTGTGTCTTCAGTTTGTAAATTGATCGGTCGTAAGGATTGTGCAGAGAACGGAAGGCGTACAATCGTATCTTTCAAATCTTGGATTCTTGGTGGGTATAGAGGTTCCATATAAGGCCGTCCAAGAGATTCAAGGCGTAGTAGATGCACAAGCAAGAAACAGAAACAAATCATGATTCCTAATAATCCCCAAAATTGTGCAAAAAACAAAAAAGGGAATCGGATCAATCTGATGGTGTTACCCATTTTATAAACTGGCGTCGTAAAAGAAGCTAATGCGGCAAGAGCGACAATGATGAGGAGGACATTACTCGTTAGTCCAGCTTCAACTGAGGCTGTTCCAATGACGATCCCCCCTACGATACCGATTGTCTGCCCAACTTTTGTCGGTAGCCGGGCTCCAGCCTCACGCAATAATTCAATTGCGAGTTCGAGTATGATTGCTTCTAATATAGGTGGAAACGGGATATTACTCCGTGAAGTAATCAGTATTCCCAACAAGTCTTTAGGTATCAATTCATAATGATAAGTCAATACCGCGACATAGAGCGGTGTAGCGAAAACAGAGAACATGACTGAAAACATCCTGATGACCCGGAAGGTGGTCGCTACGTGCCAGTTCAAAAAATAATCTTCAAACGATGAAAAAAACTCGATCAGTGTTGTCGGACCGATCAAAGCATGGGGAGAACCTTCCGTAAGTACTGCGATTTTGCCTTCTGCCAATGCTGCTGAAACACGATCGGGTCTCTCGGAGTCGATCAACTGAGGGAAGGGTGAATTTTGATTGTCTGCTATCAGTTGTGTGATGAAAGAACTGTCCAAAATCTGATCAAACTCGATCTCCTTGATTCGTTGTAATACAGTATTGATATTCTCCTCATTAGCAATGCCTTTTATATAAATTACACTCACTAATGTTTTCGAAGTCGTTCCTATTCTCATTTCATCAACAGTCAGGTGTAATGTGGGTAATCTTTTTCGGATCAGATGTAAATTTGTGTCGAGTGATTCGACAAATGCTTCTTTAGGTCCTAGAACGCTGAATTCAATTTCAGGTGCCGCAACTTCTCTAGTCGATACAGAAAGAGCCTTTACCAATAAACATTCATCAGAGTTACGATCAAATTGAAGAATGATATAACCAGCAAGGAGTTTTTCCTTTATTTCGGGTACCTTATCCGATTGAAGGATGTTATCAATTGGAATATCCCTTTTTAAATCTTCTAAATTCCGTTGTTTTTCATGTTGGATATAAGGAAGAATATCACGGTGTAGTGTGTCCATATCAATCAATGTCTTTATATAAGAAATATGGATTGTGCTGTTTTCATTCTTTAATTCAAATCGTTCGAAATCCTTGGAATTAGAAGCAAGTTCATAGAGATCAGAAAGGGTATGAGGTTCATTGCCGTCTTTTTCATTTTGTTTTTGGGAAGAGTCCGTCCACTTTTGAAGCAGTTTCTTTATCATCCGAAAATTCCTTTCCGAACCTAAGTTATCACTCCTTACGCTTTCCAATTGTTAGTACAAGTATGCGATACTGGAATAAACTCTTAACAGTTTTCAGGCATAAAAAGAAGGGGCTGTCCCAAAAGTGTCTGACACTTTTCTTTAGGACAGTCCCTTTCTAGAAAGGTCCTTTTTAATTAAACTTGAAGGATTTGATGGATTTCAATAAAGCTTGTGCTGTTGTCGTCAAAGAGTCTGCCTGGTTATTGACTTCTACCATTGTGGCAAGCTGACCATCTGTAGTGGCAGATACCTGTTGCGTACGTTCTGCTGATTCGCGTGCGATACGTGCCGTTTCCGTTGTAGAGGTGTGGACTTGCTCAGAGCTCGCAGAAATTTCTTCTACGGAAGCGGAAACGTCCTGGATTTGTCCGGCAACCTCTTCTATGATCGTTGCAATTATTTCAAAGGATTGTTCAGCGTCTCCGATCACCACTGTTCCAGTTTCGACTTCTTTTTTACCGCTGTTCATTACCGAAACGGTTTGTTGGGTATGTGTCTGGATGCGTTTGACAAGTTCAGAGATTTGTGAAGCGGATTGCTCGGATTGTTCAGCAAGCTTTTGGACCTCTTTCGCTACGACGGCAAATCCTTTTCCGTGTTCACCTGCACGTGCGGCTTCTATCGCTGCATTCAGTGCCAGCAGGTTCGTCTGATTAGCAATCTCGGTTATGACATTGACAATCTGATTGATTTCTTTTGATTGTATGCTGAGTTGTTGGATTTCTTCTGCTACATTGTCGGTGACTGAGTCGATCGCATCCATCTGCTGCCTTACTTTTACGATGAATGTCTTACCAGAGTCGACTTCAACTGTCGCTTTGTTGGACATTTCAGCAACCATTGAGGCGGATTCAGCAATCCGTTGTATTCCAGCGGTCATTTCATCCATGATCTGGGCTGTTTGTTCTGCTTCGCTCAACTGTGTGCCAGCCCCTGTTGCCACTTCTCGCAGCATCGTATTGATTTCCTGTGTGGAAGCACTTGTGAGCTGAACCTGATTGATGAATTGTTTTGATGTTTCCGCAACCTGATCACTATTGACCCGTACATCTTCAATAAGTGCCCGTAAGTTCCTGGTCATCTGATTGAATGCATTGGCAAGTTGTCCGAATTCATCCTTAGTTTGAAGATCAAGCTTCGTCCTTAAGTCGCCACTTGCAACTTTTTTCATGGTACGAACCGTTTCATATAAAGGATTCAAAATCAGGAATCGGACGGCAAGCATGATCAGGAATGAAGTAACAATAAGGCTGACAATCGTATTGATTACAAAAGCGACACTTGTAGAAAGATCATCAACCAGGCCTGAAATCAAGCCGTTGAGGACTGTAGATATAGGGATGCTGATGATCAAGCTGACGAGCAATACCAAAAATAGTTTAACGCCAACACTCTTCAACGACCGTAGAGAGTTGAAGGATGCATCCTTGTTCGTTATGGCTGAGCTTTTCGTGGACATTATATATGTTCCTCCATTCATATAGATAAGCCAAGTAATCTATATCTTATATCGGTAATTATCGGAAAACTTTGACTGTAAGCGCCATGTTTCCAAACAATTTATTTGAGATTGAAACTTTTTCAGGTAGAAATCGACTATTAATAGTAAGAGGGGGAGAAAGCCGTGGTGGAGCATATATTTAACCGGTTATATATGGACTATCACCAATCGCTGTTTCAATTTCTTGTTTATTTGTTACGAGATCGAGATGCAGCAGAAGAACTCGTCCAAGACGTTTATATAAAAGTTATAAACTCCTATGACAAGTTCAAAGGGGATAGCAGTGAAAAAACATGGTTATTTTCAATCGCACGAAATGTAGCGATCGATTATATAAGAAAACAAAAGAGACAGAGAAAAACGATCATAGGGTCATTTGACGTAGAAGAAAGAGAAAATCAACTGATCCATCCTGATAAATTACCAGATGAAATCCTTGAACAGAATGAATCTTTCAAACAAATGTATGAGGCTTTATCACAATGTAAAGAGGAGCATCGTCAGTTGATATTACTACGATATATCCATGGTTTTAGTATAAAAGAATCGGCAGCGATCATGGGTTGGTCTGAAGGAAAAGTCAAAACTGTACAGCACAGGACACTTAAAACGTTGAAAAGCATTCTTGAGGACAGCAAGAAGGAGGAAGAATTGTCAAATGGGACAGTCTAATTGGAACGAAGAAAAGATCATTCAAACACTTCGTGATTTTCCTGTAGTGGAGGATCGACAGACGAAAGAAGAGTTGTTTGAAAAGATCGAAAGTCGAATTGAAACAAAAAAAACGAAACGGAAGTCCTTTAAATTCATGCCGATACTTGCTGCTGCCTGTGTCCTGCTCATCGCTGCCATCATTTCACCTGCTGTACTGAAGGAAACCGTTTTTAAAACTCCAGGCAGTGAAATGAACCACAGTTCAAAGGGTTCTTCGGAAATAGAGAAGGCAACTCCTTTGATACAAAAGAAAACACCAGAAGAATCCATTCCACCAGCTGCTGACCCAGAAGAGGGGGAAGCACAGCCGGCAGAACAGCAGCCTGCAGAGAGTAAAATCGAACCGAAAGCGTATGAAAGTAATAACGTCACCTATCATTCAGCGGCAGTCGAAGTGCCTGAGGATAAACAGGCGATCACAGTCTATTATACGGATGAAGGGGCTGAGAACGTAGTGCCCGTCAGTTATATTGCGGATAAAGGATTGCCGAAAATCGAAGCGTTACGTGAGGCATTCCAAAAGATTGATACTGAGGAAATGGGTTTATTTGCAACAGAATTCCACAAGGGTGACAGAGTCAAAGTTTCAGATGATCCAGAAAAGAATGAGCTCATCCTTGATATCGAACCGGGGACCATCCAGGGAACAACAGGTGAACGAATGTTTATGGATACGGTTGACCATACCGCCTATAGTCTAGGGTATAAGCAGGTGATGTTCAGAACCAATGGAGAGCCAGGCTACGAGTTTTCCCACTTCGGGCCTATAGAAGAAGTTGATATCAAAGGTCCAGAAAAAGGATTCAGTACTTTGGTTACAAAAAAAGGAACCCTGGTGCTTGGTGAAAGGATCAAAGCGAATGACTCTCAAGAACCGACATCGTTAGAAGGAATTGTGAGATCAATGAAAATGGATACCAGTGGCTTTGGAGATGAAGAAGCGATACAACCTAACATTTTCATAAAACAAATTAGTGAAAAGGAAAAGATGGCAATAGTCGAACTTGTTGAAGGATCAAGGCTTGAAAATAACATAATGTACATGGCAATGATTGAATCCATTTTGTTAACAGCACATCAGTTTGGATATGAACAAGTCTATTTCTTTGGTTCAAACGTACAGGAGGTAGGACCGTATAATTTAACTGAGCCACTCCCTGTCCTGAAAGCTCCGAATGTCATATCGCATCAATAAAAAGCTGCCAACTGTGGCAGCTTTTTTCTCGCTGCGGGGTCTCGCCTGGCTCGCTTTTCCCACAGGAGTGTCGTAAATTTTGCTTAAAATCAACAAAGTTTTTTAACAAAGCATTGTCCGTTATCCCCCTAACCCTACATAATCAAAAAGAGTGACCCATCAGCGGTCACTCCTTTCATACTTAAAGAAAGTATAAAATACTTTCTTTAGTATAAGGGCAACTAAGGCTCGACCTACAAAAGGCTTGGCCTCGCCAAGTTTTCTTTATCTGAAACTCTATTCCTTGTACGGCAAGATCTTCACTTCTACTCGTCTGTTCTTCGCTCGTCCTTCAGGTGTGTCGTTTGAGGCGACAGGTTGAAACTCCCCATAACCCGTTTGACTGAACTTCGTAGGATCGAGGTTTTCGTTTTGAAGCAACAGTTGCATGAAATTGATGGAACGCTGTGCGCTTAACTCCCAATTCGAGCTGAATTCATTATTTTTTATCGGTACATTATCCGTGTGGCCCGCGATGACGATTTGTCTCGGGGGGTCTGTTACGAGCAACTGGGAGATCTCTTTTGCAAGTCCCACAGCTCCTTCTTTAATGTAAGCACTACCTGAATCAAATAGTGCATTATCCAATATTGTTATAATCAATCCGCTCTCCGTAAGCGTCGTTTTCAAACTTTTATTCAAGTTGTTATCGTCAATATAGCCATCGATTTTCTCTTTAATTTCTTTCAACTGTAATTGATCGAGATCGCCATCCTTTTTTTCGCGATCATCCGTAGGTACAAGAGCATTCTCACTTGTCGGTATCGATGTCTGTTCAACAATGCTTACAGGGCTTGTATAATCCAAGGGACCAGTTCCGCCATTCAGTGCAGACTTGAAAGAGTTCGCCATGTTCTCGAACTTTGCAGCATCAACAGTACTTACTGCAAACAGGACAATGAACAACGCCAGAAGCAGGGTCAGCATATCTGCATAAGGGATTAGCCAGGTTTCATCAATGTGCTCTTCCTTTTTCTTTTGGCGGGTTTTAAGCATTAAGCCCCTCTCCTTCCTGGACAACAGGAGTTTCTTGATTTCGCTGATTAGCAGGGACATAGATTTTCAGCTTTTCTTCTATGACACGAGGGGAAGCCCCGTCTTGAATTGATAAAATTCCTTCAACCATGACTTGTTTCACCATTACTTCTTGCTTTGATTTCCGTTTCAACTTGTTTGCGAAAGGGTGCCATAGCACGTATCCTGTGAAAATACCGAATAGCGTAGCAATGAACGCTGCAGCGATGGCTTTTCCTAATGCATCGATATCCTGCAGGTTCCCTAAAGCAGCAATAAGTCCGACTACTGCTCCAAGGACACCTAATGTAGGGGCATAAGTGCCAGCCTGTGTGAAGATGGCTGCTGAGCTTTCATGCCGCTCTTCCATAGCAGCAAGATCCTCGACCATGACATCACGAATGAATTCGGGCGTCTGACCGTCAATCACCATCTTCATGCCGTTTTTTAGAAATGGATCGTCAATGTCGTCTGCATGAGTCTCCAATGCAAGGAGTCCTTCCTTTCTTGCAATGGTAGCCCAATCCGCAAAGATCGGGACTAATTCTTCGACTGTCGTCATTTTTTTATCCGTAAACAAAATCTTCAAGAGCTTAGGAATTTTTTTTATTTCATTCAAAGGGAAGGCAATGAGTATCGAAGCGGCCGTTCCTGCAAAGATAATCAGTAGCGCAGCGGGATTGAAAAGAGCAACAGGGTTCACCCCTTTTAAAAACATCCCTACCCCGATGGCAATGACCCCAAGAATGATTCCGATCACTGAAGCTTTATCCATAAGAAGCTCATCCTCACTTTAAAATTTCTATCAAAATCCGCCCAATTGTCTAAGAGAAAAAACGATATTGTTATGGTTAATATCGTCAACTTTCCTATATTTGTTTAATAGGAATTTGGAATCAATAGAGCGTGGAAATTTAAAGAGACATCATCAATGTAAATCCAGAAGGATGAGTAGAAGTATTGTAAAACGGGACATACTAAGACCACAAATGGTAAAAAGAGGTCTGTATAAATGCGGGCAGTAATGGAGGTTGTATAAATGGGAGCAAACAATAAACAAGCCGAGGAGCACGTTGCAAAAGAACTAGCAGGAACAGTAAAGCCGGAAATGCCTGCAAAAGAGGAGAGGGACGGTGAGGAAATCACCAACCCTTATCATATTGTCCAACGCTTGATCGAACGTGCATGTGAAACCCTTGAGCTTCAAGAAGGGGTTTATGATATTTTAAAGAAACCGAAAAGAATCATGAAAGTGTCTATCCCTGTGAGGCGGGATGACGGAGACGTCGTCAATTATACGGGTATGCGCTCTCAGCATACCGATATCCTCGGACCAACTAAAGGAGGGGTCCGTTTTCACCCTAACGTAAATGAAGATGAGGTCATTGCGCTATCGATGTGGATGACCTTGAAAACAGCGATTGTCGGTATTCCCTTCGGCGGTGGAAAAGGAGGAATCATCGTTAATCCGGAAGACATGTCAGAACGTGAAATTGAAGAGCTGAGCCGCGGATTCATTCGCGAGCTTGAACCGATCATGGGTCCGGAGAAAGACATCCCAGCTCCCGATGTCAATACAAGTCCGCAAATCATGGGGTGGATGCTTGATGAATTCGATCGTTTAAGAGGGCATAATGTACCAGGATTTATCACAGGAAAACCTTTGATCATTGGTGGATCGGAAGGGCGGATTGAAGCGACAGGCCGAGGTGTCGTCATCACCATACAAGAGGCTGCAAAAAGGTTGAACCTGGACCTCTCTGGAATGAAGGCAGCTATACAAGGTTTTGGAAACGTCGGCTCGATCACCGCGAAATTTTTGGCTGAGGCAGGAGTGAAAGTTATTGCAGTGACTGATGCGAAAGGCGGGGCATTGAACGAAAATGGTCTTGATATCCCTGGATTGATCGCGTACATGGAAGACCATAAGACCGTCAAAGGCTTTTCAGACAGTAAAGACATTTCAAATCAAGATTTATTTGGTTTGGACTGCGACATTCTCATTCCTGCCGCATTAGAAAATCAAATCACTGGAGATAATGCAGGAGATATCAAAGCAAAAATCGTAGCAGAAGCTGCAAACGGGCCGACTACACCAGAAGGGACTCAAATTTTAGAGGACAATGGTGTTTTTATCATACCTGATATCTTGTGTAATTCCGGCGGCGTTACGGTATCATATTTTGAATGGGTACAGAATGCCATGCACTATGCTTGGAAAGAGGAAGAGGTATTGGAAAAGCTAGAAGAAAAAATGACAGCCGCATTTAAAGCCGTGTACGAGATAAAGGAAGCAAAACAGGTGAAGATGAGAGAAGCGGCTTATCTGGTGGGTGTCGGGCGATTGGCTCAAGCGATGAAAGCACGAGGCTGGATCAAGAATTGGGAGATGCCGGTCGATTGTTGACTTAAGATTTTTTTTACCGTCTAATATCTGTTGAAATAAAAGAAATCACGAGAAATACTGACAAGCTTCTCCATCCCTCAATAGACCTAATTCGGGCGGATGGCTACTATAGTCCGCTTACTTATTTCGATTATTTTCGTAGGATATATCAAAAAAAGAGTGACTTGGAAGCTCCAGCCTCACTAAGTCACTCTTTTGCATACTTTGTAAACCGCAGCAGGTCACCGTAGATCAAACCATCAGATAATTCAAGCTCAATCAGTTTTTCTCTCGCTTCTGAACAGGATTCACGTACCACTACTTTTCCGGACTTACGGTCGTAACACATATCCGAAGTATAGACGTACTTATCGGTTACAATGCTGCGGTCACGTAGAACTGCGAAGTTTTTATGGTCTTCTGATAAGAGATCTGTACCGAATTGGATTCCTTTATTTTCAATACCGAGCAGATTCAGGATCGTCGGTTTAAGATCAATCTGCCCAGAAACGTTCGAAATGGTTTTCCCCTCTTGACCAGGAATATGGATGATCAGAGGAACACGTTGTAACTGGACATTATCATAAGGTGTGATTTCTTTATTGAATACCTGGGCCATCGCATTGTTATGCTGTTCGGATATACCATAATGGTCCCCGTAAATGATAATGATCGAATCCTCATACAGACCCTCATTTTTCAATTGTTGCACGAAATTTTTAATCGCCTCATCCGTATAGCGGACAGTGACAGGGTAACGATCAACGATAGGATCTCCCGTATCGAAAGTGGGGATCATTTGATCTTCTTCACTGAATTTGAATGGATGATGGTTTGTCAATGTGATGAATTTAGCATAAAACGGCTGTGGAAGATCCTTTACATATTTCATCGATTGGTCGAAGAAAGGCTCATCCTTCAATCCGTAATTGATTTTGTTCGTTTCATCAATCGAATAATACTGTTCTGCATAGAATTGATCATAACCTAAGGACTGATACATGATGTCCCTATTCCAGAAGCTTTTATTGTTTCCATGAAAGACAGTGCTGAAATAGCCATGTTTCTTGATGATTTCAGGTGTTGCATAATATTCATTCAATGCATGTGTTTGGAAGACAGCTCCTCTTGGCAAAGGATACAAAGAGTTTTCAATCAGAAACTCAGAATCAGATGTTTTTCCTTGACCGGTTTGGTGATAAAAGTTGTTAAAGTAATAACTATCCTGGATGAATTCATTGAGGAAAGGTGTAATTTCCTTCCCGTTGATTTCTCTTCCAATCACAAACTGCTGGGTTGATTCCATTGAAATCATTATGATGTTCTTGCCTTCAGCAATCCCATGCAAATCTTCATTCGGCTCTACTGATTTATGCGCTGTATACTGATTGACCTCCACGATATCCACGTTATCCGCTAAAGCCTTCTGAGCAGATGTTTTAGACTGCAAAACGAGGTCGTACAGATGGTAATTGTAAGTACCAAGGTTTTTTACAAGCAGTTCCCGATCAAATGTCCGTGTCAGTAATTCCGGTCTTTCAGATTCTGCAAGACCAAGATTGACAGCTAGGATCACAACAGCGGTTATCAGTAATTTATACAGGGTGGCTTTCGGATAAGCTGTTTGCTTTAGGTGGCCGCGCTTGTATAAGAAGTGCAAGAGAATGAGGTCGGCAAAAAAGATAATGTCATACCAATAGGTTTGTGCAATGACACTGTTTCCGATGTCCCCGACGTTATTCGTCTGGAATAAAACAGGGACAGTGATGAAATCATTGAAAAACCGATAATACAATGTATTGGCATACAGGATGATTGAAAATGAAGCTGCAATGATCAAGGTGACTCGATTACGCAGGCGGGTTGGGAAGAGAAAGACAAGTGCTAAAGAAAAAAGCACAGAACTAAGAGGATTGATTACCAGGATCAATTCTTGTACCCAATTGCTCGTCTCTAGGTTGAAGCATATTTTATAAACGAAATAGGTTTTGATCCACAGCAGAAATGCTGTAATGATCACGCTATCGTAATTTTTGATTCGCTCTTTCATAATTGCAACCTCCTAGTTGACACAAGCGCACACTGTTGCATAATCCATACCTCTTTTATAGACGAGCAAATGAACAGAAAGTTCCGTATTTCTTTTAAATGGCGTTCATTCCGAATCTTCATAATAACAAATTTTGTTAATTTATTAAAGTTATAGGTCCCGCAAAACTCTTCCTCATTTACTATTGCCATTTATCGTGAAGATGACTATAATAAGAAAAAATTAACAACGAACTTTCTTGAAGAGGAGAGTAGATATCAGGTGATCCTGAAAGCGAACTGGAGTTGGTGGAAGTCCAGTATAGCCTGTTATTGAACCGCACCTCGGAAAAGCTTTTTTGAAAGCGAGTAGGAAAAGCCGCCGCCCTGCGTTATGGGGACAAAGTTGGTTCTTAATGTGGAACAAGCAGAGTGGTACCGCGGGATAATCTCGTCTCTCATTTAATGAGAGGCGTTTTTTTTATTGAATGAGCCTTAATTGAAAAAGAAGGAGTGAATGGCCATGACAATACAGCAATACACAGCCCAACATTTAGAGAAAGTGATCGATCTTCCGGCAAGCGATATCGAAAAAAACCTGGAAGTACCACCAGACCGATCTTTAGGAGACCTTGCCTTTCCATGTTTTATACTAGCAAAAACGTTTAAAAAATCACCGGTTCAAATTGCCCAAACATTAGCAGAAGATTTGAAGGGGTCAACCCACTTTGAACGAATAGAAGCTGCAGGACCCTACCTGAACGTTTTCTTGCCTAAAAAGCAACTGACACAAGCGGTCATTTCTAAGATTTTAAAAAATGGACAGTCATATGGAAGTGAAACGACGAATAAAGGTACTATTACCATCGATCTCTCATCACCGAACATTGCCAAGCCTTTTTCCATGGGGCATTTGCGCTCAACGGTGATTGGTAATGCAATTGCCAACATCGCTTCCAAAAAAGGATACCAGCCGTTCCGTATCAACCATCTAGGGGATTGGGGCACACAATTCGGAAAACTGATGACAGCCTACACCAAGTGGGGGGACGAAACGGCCGTCAAGAAAAGTCCGATTAAGGAATTGAACACTCTGTATGTTAAATACCACGAAGAAGTGAAGGATAACCCTGATCTTGACAATGAAGGAAGAGAATGGTTCAAAAGACTGGAAGACGGAGATGAAGAAGCGAGAAAATTGTGGACCTGGTTCAGAGAAGAATCCTTACAGGAGTTCCAAAAGATATATGATTTACTTGATGTGCAATTCGATTCGATGAATGGGGAAGCGTTCTACAATGATAAAATGAAACCCGTCGTAGAAGAGCTCAGCGAAAAGAAATTGTTAATTGAGTCAGAGGGGGCGATGGTGGTCGATCTTTCAGAGTTCAACCTTCCGCCTGCCCTGATCCAGAAAAAGGACGGTGCCTCTCTTTATGCGACAAGAGATCTGGCAGCGGCTAAATACAGAAAAACAACCTATCAATTTGTGAAATCTTTGTATGTCGTTGGTCACGAGCAATCCTTGCACTTTGAACAAGTGAAAAAAGTCCTTTCAAAAATGGGATATGCATGGGCAGATGACATGGATCATATTCCTTTTGGGATGATCCTGCAAGATGGAAAGAAAATGTCTACACGAAAAGGGAAGACGGTATTGCTTGAAGAAGTCCTTACTCAAACCATTCAGCAGGCAAAAGAAAATATCGAGAGTAAAAACCCGACGTTGGAAAATAAAGAAACGGTTGCAGAAATGGTGGGAGTCGGCGCAGTTATTTTCAATGATTTGAAACAATCACGATTGAACAGCGTCGAATTCGATATTACAAGCATGCTCCGTTTTGAAGGAGAAACTGGCCCTTATGTCCAATATTCACATGCACGTGCTTGTACGTTGTTAGCGAAGGGAGAATGGACGATTGAGGAACCAGCAGCTTCTTATGATATCGACGAACCGTATTTATGGGAGATCATCCTGACGCTTGAGAAGTTTCCTGGTACGCTGGACCGGGCTTTGAAGGAATATGAACCGTCGATCATCTCACGGTATTTGATCGAGTTGTCCCGATACTTCAATCAATATTATGGGAAAGTACGGATCCTGTCTGGAACGAAAGAGGAACAATTGGCCCGGTTGAATGTAGCAAAAGCTGTGACGGTTGTGTTGAAGGAAGGACTTCGGCTGCTTGGCATCAAGGCGCCGGAGAAGATGTAAGAAGGGGTGATCGATATAAAATGAGAAGGAAGAAGGGTCTCATCCATCACATTGAACTATATGTCTCTGATCTGGAGAAAACGATTGAGTTCTGGGGATGGCTTCTTCCGGAGCTCGGCTATTTCGAATATCAGAAATGGGGTAAGGGACGAAGCTGGAAGCTGAAAGATTCTTATATCGTATTCGTCCAAGCTGAAAAGAAATACCTTGACGTTCCGTACCACCGCTGTCGGGTCGGTCTCAACCATTTAGCCTTTTATGCGGAATCCATGGATCAAGTCGATCAGCTGACGGATGAATTGAAGAAAAGAGGCGTGACGGTTTTATATCCGGATCGTCATCCATATGCAGGTGGATCTGACCATTACGCCGTCTATTTCGAAGATCCCGATCGGATCAAAGTTGAACTCGTAGCACCATTTTGAGGAAAAAGCTGAAAACCTGAATGGAGGTACCTTTCCACTCAGGTTTTCTTGATTAACGCTTTAAGAAAGAAATAGGCAACTATAGCTCAGCCTTCGTAAGGGCTTAGCTTTGCCAAGTTTTCTTTATTGAGAGGCGAGCCATGAGACCGCCCAGATATCTTTTGTTTCATCTCGGACGAGCCTGAAGAACTTCATGTTTTCCCCGGTGCCGCCCCATGTGATATACGCTTCTTCTCGATCCATAGGTGTCTCTTTAACGACTTGATTGAATTTTTCCACTTCCTGGATCTCTTGCAGTTTCTTTTCGGTATTTTTGCGCAATACGGGGTCTTTTGCAATTTCATCAAGATAGTGCTGTTTGGATGGCATGGATCCAGCGGGATCTTGATAATACATGATATACACGGTTTCATAGTCATTTTGTTGGATCGCATGATAATGGATCTGCATGACCCCGAATGGATGCAGACCTTTGAGTGCATCCTGGCTCTGCTCAGCTTTCACCTGTTCATACACTGTTAAAAGACGATCGTCTATAGGTAACAAGGGTCCGGAGATCGTCTGTTGCTGGCCATCATCTTTTTCAGCTATCGAAAAATCGTCCTTCGATGCATCTAGTTTGGCATCTCCCTTATCTGATTCATCTAAAGCAGGCATCGTTCTTTCGGGGAGGGCAGCGCTTTCCGGGCTTGCGCTTTTATCGGCTGCTGAATTGATTCCAGCATCACTTGATTCACTAGAATGTTCGCTACTTGATGGGAAGTTATCCATTGCAACCTGAACGACTGCCATTACAAGAAAAAGACAAACTGCAGTACTGAGTATCGGTTTCCAATGCGAATACATGAACGAAAATCGTGATGATCGTTTCTTAGCAATGGCGTCCCGGATATTCTGTTTTTGTTTATCTGTGAAACGTTCTTCTGACGACATCATTCGATTCAATGATTTATTAAGATCTTTAAGATGATTTTCCATCACCGATACTCCTTTCTGATGAAATGACTTCTTTAAGAAGCTGACGGCCTCGATGAAGACGTGTTTTTATCGTTGATTCGTTTGTCAGGAGCATCATGCTGATCTCCTGGATCGATAACTCCTCGAAATAATACAAGAGGAGCACCTCTCGATATTTAAGAGGTAAGGTAAGCATTTGTTTGGCTAATGTTTCGCTTTCATCCTTTGCAATCAGATCAGCTTCAGGCGTCTGTGTTTCTCCCTTCATCCAACGGGAGATTTTATCGGTAAATTGGAGGTTCTTGAACGACCAGGTTCTATGATAATCATGGCACCGATTGATCGTAATCCGATAGATCCAGGTTTTCACAGATGATTCTCCACGGAACGTATCCAGCTTTGTATAACAAGCCACAAAGGCTTCTTGGACGATATCCTCTGCCTTTCCCCAATCTTTTACATAGGTGTATGCTAGACGCGTCAATTTTTCCCCATACTGGTCCATCATGTGCTCGAGGACCTCCTCTTTCGGGTACCGGCCGATCACGTTATCAAGCTGTATCTTAGACCGATTTCTCGGTTGATATTCTTCCAACCTGCTGACCTCCCTTATATGTCTTTAACCTATTGACGTAAACAACGACCAATCCGTTTCAGGTTTGCAAAAAAATTGTGAAGCAGTAATAGACGGCTCGCGAGATAACGAGTAAAGTAGGATATAAGATATATGTTTAGTATATATGAGTTTAGCTTGAGGAGTGGTTTAATGGATGGTACGAAAACAATTGTCAGGTGCGGTTGGTGTGAAAACGACCCATTATTGATCAGTTACCATGATGAAGAGTGGGGGAAACCTGTATCAGGGGATGATGAGCTCTTTGAAGCCCTGACATTAGAGATCTTTCAAGCAGGATTAAGCTGGAAAACAATTTGGCATAAACGTGAAAATTTCCGTAATGCCTTCGATAACTTTTCGATTGCCAAGGTAAAAAGCTATGAAATTGAAAAGGTAGAAGCACTCTTAGAGGATAAAGGCATCGTCCGTCACCGCCGGAAGATTGAAGCAACAATTCATAATGCTAATGTAGCTGAGCAATTGATTTCTAAATATGGAAGTCTAAAAAACTATTTCGATTCACTCCCAGAAGATCAGCTTGAAAGACAAAAGGCGATTAAAACCACATTCAAACACGTAGGACTGACAACAGCGGAAAGCTTCCTGATGGCAGCAGGCTTCATAGATCCAGACCACAGTGAAGAATGCTTTTTGAAGAAATAAGGCTGTTTTCCGAAACTTTGTGAAAGTCGTTGATTTCCGCTCCAGGATGCTCGCTTTCCGCGGGGCGTGCGGTGAGCCCACTCGTCGCTTTGCGACCTCAGGAGTCTCCTTTTCAAGGAAGCATTTGTGCTCCTGCGTCTACAAGAAAGTCCTGTCGAAGCGAGCTTCCTCGTCGCATGCCTTGCGAGGAGATTATTCAGGTAGTAGGCACGCTGATCCCGCAGGACAAGGAAAGCTTCGGCAGCGTTACATCGCACGAAGAAAATGCGATTTTCATTTTCGAGGAGTCTCGCACCTTGTTCTCCACTCAACTTGCACAAGGTGATTTTTAAAACTAACTCAAAAGCAATAATCTTTTAGAAAAGAGCCAAAAATAAAAAAGAAGGCACTTTTTAGATGCCTTCTACGATTATGTTCTTTTTCTGTGCCTCATTATAAAGTAAGAGACTTGAACATCGGCGGGTTTTCGTCATAAGCAACAGCTGAACTACTCATCGGCGGGTTTTCGTCATAAGCAACAGCTGAACTACTCATCGGCGGGTTTTCGTCATAAGCAACAGCTGAACTACTCATCGGCGGGTTTTCGTCATAAGCAACAGCCGAACTACTCATCGGCGGGTTTTCGTCATAAGCAACAGCTGAACTACTCATCGGCGGGTTTTCGTCATAAGCAATAGCCGAACTACTCATCGGCGGATTTTCATCATAAGCAATAATTGAACTGCTTTTTGGTGGAGGGTTTTCATCAAACGCCACCGTAGATTTATACATAGGTGGATTCTCATCATATACTTGAATGTCTTTGTTTAAATTATGCGGTGACAAGATAGACCCACTGACCATGATCAAACCAAATGAAAGAAGTAGTGTTACAGACTTTAAAAACCTTTTCATTTTACACACCCTTTTAAGTGAATTTTTTATTAGTAATTAAAGCTAATTTGTAATACTCGCTAGAACTCTTATATTGTGAATTATTATAATAATAATCAGCCAAGAGGGACGAGTACTCGCTAACATGTTCAAAAATATTTTTGTTTTGGAAGTATGGGATAGCTACCTTTTTAAGGTAAACTTCAAATTCCTTATTAAAATCATCTTCCAACCTATATTCTAATATCTTTGCATGTATTTCATATTCTTCATTGTTCTTTACTTTCAATTGTTTCTTGACTTTATCTAACCACTGTCTTGAAAGCTCTAACTCATCTAAATTTAAATGCTCTTTAGCGATCAGATAATAAGTAATATATACGTTTGAATTATCGTACTTATCTTTAATAGATAAGCTTTTCATGTAGTATTGAATAGCTGTTTCAGGCTGTCCTTTATTACTGTAGACAAACCCTATATTATGGTAAATCATTCCTAAGCTGCGATTATCATTAAACGATTCAGCAAACTTTAATGCTTGATTAAAATGATACTCTGCTTGAGAATAACTCTTTATTCGACGATTTGCTATACCAAGTAAGATTTGACAATCAGAACTCCTGCTGAAGTTATATTCTCTGTCAAATATTTCTAGCGCCTTGTAAGCGTAGGTCATTACAGAAGTACTGTGGAATAAATAACTATGAGATAAAGCAATACTGTAATAAAAGACTCCAACCTCAACCTGATTAAGTGGAGTTTGTTGTAAATTACCCTCGGCTTTTTCGAAATGGATAATAGCTTCAGAATATTCTTTTACATAATAGTAATAGAAGCCCTTTATAAAATAGTAATAGAAGTTTATGGAAGGGTCTTGATACGTTTCTTGCAGTTTACTAATTTTTCTAATCAGAGGTTTTGCCTCATCTAAGTTGTTTTTTATTAAGTAGAACCTTATTAAAAACAAATCGTATCTTGTAAGAAGTAGAGGATCTTCTATAAAAGGAAGATACTTTTTTATTTTTGAATGAAGTTCTTCGGCTTCTTCATACTTCCGAAGAATAATTAAGTAATTCCACTCATTTAGTAATCCAAGTATATTTACATCTAACTGCTCTTCAGTGGGGGAAATCCCAAGCCTTTCACAGAGCAGTTCAATGACGTCTTCACTAGATTTGGCGTCTCCATTTTCGATTTTACTAAGATACGATACGGAGCAAATTCCCCTAGCTAATTCTTCCTGAGTGAGGCCTTTTGTTTTCCTGTAATATCTTATTCGTTGTCCTATCAAAATATCCCCCCTCCCAAACTTGGGAAAATTGACCCGAAAAACCATCAAATATCGTCTATCAAAACTACCATTTTTCCCAATACAGGACCATATGTTCCTTTGATAAAATAAATATAACACAAAATATGTTTACTAGTTAGTCTTTCAAACTAGTTTTTCTGTATTTTGGAAAGATTATTACAATCATTGTAGTAAGAATGTTCTTATTTTAATTATGACATGAATGGGAGGATAGCATAATGGGAAAAATGAACAGTTTCATCCATGACAAACGTGAATCGAAAGACCCGTTTTATGCTTCTGATGACCTGGGGATTGGAAAAAGATCAAAAACTTTAAATAGAAAAACAGTAAAATTTACCCAAGATAATACGAAGGATTTACTTACTGATGATCACAAGAACAAGTGGTATTACAACCGTGTTGATAAAAAGGGCCATATTGCTCTTGTAGCTGTCAATCCGAACAATGATACAGTCATTAAAAAGAAACTTTACGGTACTCCGAATATTTATGAATTTCCTGATCATGTGGTGATCGCTTGTGAAGGAGATGGTGAAACAGGATCAGTGTACCAATTCTCCAAAGTAACTTTAGAGTTGGTGGAAGAATGGGAAATTGATGGATTCATTTGGGATGTGAATATGTACAACAGTTCTGTCTGTGTTTCGGCGTACGTAGTCGACCTTGATATGGCCAGGTTGTATATCCTAAATGGCAGATCAATTGATTTTGTCGAGCTCGGTACTCATTTTGCACCTGCAGATTTATTGGTTTTACAGAATGATCTGTTCATATCCGCATATCCATTGACAGAAAGAAGCCCGAAAAAGATTCTAAGGCTCGATGAAGAGTTTGATCTTGTTAAGGAATATGATGTATCCATCTGCCCTAGGTTTTTATTCAAGGATGGTGAAGAGATACTGATACAAGAGTTGGACGTGAAAACGGGTCGATCTGACCGCTATTCATCCTTGGATCTACAAACTGGAAAAGAAATCATCACGAAGCGGAGAAAACCAAGACGGCGCGTAAACTTCTATTAAATTGAACTGATTTCAAAGAGGCTAGGACAAATGAATTTTGTTAAAAAGAAAACCCGAACAATTTGTCCGGGTTTTCTTTAGTGAGCAATAAAGTATAAAATACTTTCTTCAGTATAAGCGCAACTAAGGCTAATCCTGCGCCAAAGGCTTGGTTTTGCCAAGTTTTCTTTAACGGATTTTTCAAATTACAACACAGGGTATATAAGATGCACAGCAAATTAGTGGTTGAGAGGAGTGGGTCAGAATGTGGAAAGGCTCAGCTGCTGTTTGTATAAAGGACCAAAAGCTTTTGATGGTACAACAAGGCGAAGAAAAGCTATGGACGGTTCCATCCGGAGAAAAGTTTGTTGAGGAGTGCTACGAAGCATGTTGTTTGCGTGAACTAGAAGAAGAAACGGGATACCTCGGTGATATTCAGCGGTCGTTATTCGTGAAAAAAGGACAAAGTTTCGGCATCGATATCACAGTCCATTACTTTCGTATCCAGATCATAGGTGGAGAGATGAAGATCCAGGATCCCGATGAATTGATTCATGACATTAAATGGGTGTCCTTAAAAGAACTGCAAACACTTGATTTGTCTTTCCCCGAAGATCTCGTTTTTCTTTCGGAATACATCAAACAATCTTCATGAAGAGAAAATATATTAAAAATTCTGTAAAATAAGCAAAAATGGGAAATATTGTTTTGCGAATGTCCCGAAATTAAAAGAAAATGGTAATTGGTGTGATGTCCTGTCAAAATCTCGATCTTATACGAATGCTATTGTTGGACCAAAAATCTTTTATAGGGGCACGCGAAAAATGAAAAAGATCACAGTATTATTTGTGTCTCTTCTTTTAAGTTTTGTTTGGATACTCCCAGAAAACATTCATGCAGAAGACGATGAACCAACAGATCTTTTAAGTGAGACCTCCATTTTAATCGATGCAAAAACTGGTGAAGTATTAGCAGAAGACAATCCTGATAAACGAATGTATCCGGCGAGTATTACGAAAATCGTAACCGCGATTATGGCGATCGAGTCTGGAAAAATGGATGATGTCGTGACGATCAGCGAGAATGCAGCTACCACCCCGGGTACTCAAGTCTACCTGGTAGAAGGGGAGCAGATGACATTACGCCAGCTCGTGCAGGGATTGATGATCAATTCCGGTAACGATGCAGCCGTCGCGATTGCCGAACATCTATCGGGAAGTGTGGACGCGTTCGCAGATGATATGAATGAATTTGCACAAGATGAGTTTGGATTAACAAACACCCATTTTGTCAATCCAAATGGACTGCCTGATGATGATCATTACTCAACGGCTGCGGATATGGCTGAATTCACACGATATGCGATGCAATTTGATGAGTTTAAAGAAATTGTCCGTACGAAAGAGTTGGATTGGAAGGGTGCTGGATGGGAGACCACCCTTTATAATCACCATAAGCTTTTATGGCGTTATGATGGGGCGAGCGGGGTGAAGAATGGGTACACAAGTAAATCTAAGCATACACTCGTAACAGCTGCTGAACGAAACGGTACCTCTTTAATCGTTGTTACGATGAAAAACGATTCATCCGAACAAGCCTATCAGGATACAATCGAACTGTTGAATTATGGATTCGAACATTATGAAACGAAAAAAATTGAAAAAGGCACGGTCTTCACAAATGTTGATGGGAAAGAAATTAAGCTGAACGAAGATAAATTGTTCACTCATAAAATCAATGAAGGCTTTGAAGCAAAAATCAATGAAGAAGGAAACCTGATCATCAAAAATGATACAGATGAAGAAATCGCTTCTTTCCCGCTTATTTCAAATACAAAGAAGAGCGGAGGAATTAAAGAAGCAATCGGAAGTGTGAAGGTTGAGGATGTTGAGGGCAATTCCTTGTTTTCTGTTTTATTGAAAGGAAGTTTACTCCTCTTTGTCGTGTTGTTCGTATGGAACATCATTAGAAAAAGGAGAAGACAGAAGAAGAAAAAGCTGCGGAAAAAGCGAATGATGGAAGAAATCAATCGGATAAAGGGTTCGACTTAAGGCTGTGAAAGCCTAAGTCGGTCCCTTTTTACGTTTCAGGACGAATTATCTGCAAAACAGGAAATCACCTTAAAAGTACAAATTGGGTGATATAGGAAATGTGGGCTAGTTAGGTTATAATCAGTTAAGAGTTCTTGAATACACGACAGGGGGCCACGATTCATCATGCGTTTGGAACCATCTAACCAGATCGCGCCGAAAGCTTTGACCGTATGGCGTATTTATGGTGTTTTCAATAGTCTTTTCTTTATTTTACTATCGATCGGAAGTATTGTTCTTGTGCTTCTGACTCCGGTTCCGGTTTGGGTATCGATCATTACCATATTAATTACTGCTCTTCTTACATACCTTTTTATCCAAGTACTGCCAGCGATCCGTCATCGTGTCTGGCGTTATGAAGTGCGGGAATATGAAATTGAATTGAAGTTCGGGCTTTTGATCATTCGCAGGGTGCTGATTCCTATGGTACGCGTTCAGCATGTTGACACAAAGCAAGGACCGATTCTCCGTCACTATGATTTATCGACTGTCACGATTTCTACAGCTGCCACAACTCATGAAATTCCGGCTTTAGATCGTGAAACAGCAGATCAGGTGCGGGACTACATCTCACAAATGGCCAGGGTGACAGAAGAAGATGTATGAGCCGACAAGACTTCATCCATTAGCTGCTGGATTGTCCTTTTTAAAAATGCTCAAGGAATGGATCATCCCAATCGTCATATTTTTCTTGTTCGGTCCTGGAAGTCCACCGGGAATGGCCTGGGTTTCGTTTGCGCCGTTCCTCTTCATCCTCTTGTTAGGAGGCTACGGTGTCCTGCATTGGTATCGGTTCACCTATCATATTGAAGGTGAAGAACTGAAAATCGAGTATGGGGTGTTTGTGAGGAAGAAACGCTATATCCCGAAAAGAAGGATCCAATCGATCGATTACACCCAGGGGATTTTCCACCGGATTTTTGATGTTGTGAAAATCAATATTGAAACAGCTGGAGGTCCTGGTGGGGCAGAGGCTTCGTTATCTGCAGTCAGTCTAGCGAATGCTGAGCAGTTGAAAGAAGCTTTACGTCGTGAAGAAAAAACGAAGATAGAAGAAGATGACATACAGGCAGAAGCTGAGAGGGAAGAACCTGCCTATAGCTATACGTTATCGTTGAAAGATTTGCTGCTGGCGGCTTCTACTTCAGGCGGAATTGGTGTCACACTGCCACTGATTGGAACCCTGAGCTCCCAGTTCGAAAATTTTATTCCGGATGAATTTTATGTAGAAGCTTTCAATTGGTTAAGCGGGTTTAGTTGGATCGTGATTGCTGGTATGGTTTTCTTTTCGTTATTTTTTGCATGGTTCATATCCTTTGTCGGTGTGATCTTAAAATATGCTAACTTCCAAATCAGACGCTTCGACGACCGGATCGTCATTAGCAGAGGATTGCTTGAAAAACGGGAGCTTACTCTTCCTTTGCACCGGATCCAGGGAATACGCGTAGTTGAAAGTGTCCTCCGACAGCCTTTTGGTTTTGCGACCGTACATGTAGAAAGTGCTGGTGGTGCTGGGCCGGAAATGGGCGTTTCTGCAATGTTGTTTCCGTTCATCAAGCGTTCAAAAATTAATGCGGAGTTGGCGGAAATTCTGCCAGACTACAACGTGCCTGCAAAAATGAAACCATTACCGAAACGGGCAATGAGGCGTTATATTCTACGAAATGTTGCTCCAGCAATTCTTGTGGTCCCATTGTTTTGGGTGGTTCCATCACACTTTTGGTTTTTGCTGTTTATGCCAGTCCCAATCCTCGTAATGTGGGGAATTCTTGATTTCAAGGATAGTAAATGGTTGATCGAGGGGCAGTCTTTTTATATGCAAACACGGACGCTTTCACGATCTATGCTTATCACGAAAAAGAGACGAATGCAGGATTTTGAGATCAAACAATCCATATTTCAACAACGTCATGATTTGATCACGTTGAAAACTGCAATTTTATCAGGTGGAGTCGGCAAGGTTTTTCAATTGAAGGACGTAGAAACCAGAAATTGGAACGAAGCGTTTGGTTGGTTTTCTCGAAAGTCTCAGGAAAGTAAGTTACAATGAATATAACAATAATTGAAGCTCCTGTTCTCAGGGGCTTCTTCTTTTATAGCCTTTTGTTTTTTAACATGTGATGTATAAAGGAAATATCGAGGATATGAAGAAATGTGTAGATAGATTTCATAAAGGGAAATGAGGTAACGAGATGTTCATCGTTCATTCAACAGTGGTTGTACCGAAAGAAAAATCAGAAGAAGTCGTAAAGATCTACCGGAATCGATCTAAATCAGTGGATAAAGCGCAAGGGTTTGTTTCGTTCGAATTGCTGCAGAATGACAAATCCCCTGAAGAGCTGACCGTTCAGATCAAATTCGAAGATAAAGAGAGCTATATGAGTTGGGTCCGAAGTGATGATTTCAAAAGAATCCATGAATTAGAAAAAAAGTATCCGGACAAGGAATTAGCAGGAATTGTTCCGAAAGTCCGTATGTATAGCGTGGTGGCCACATGATCGGTACAAAAGAACGGATGATCGATAATGTGGTAGAGCAAATTTATAGACAATACCCTGAGCTTAAAGAACGATACGGTGAGCAAGGGATACAAAAATGCCGTGAAGACA
Organism: Pseudalkalibacillus sp. R45; assembly: GCF_052246725.1. Lineage (NCBI taxonomy): Bacteria > Bacillati > Bacillota > Bacilli > Caryophanales > Fictibacillaceae > Pseudalkalibacillus > Pseudalkalibacillus sp. R45. The sequence goes on from NZ_JBQQCL010000013.1 coordinate 78,656, forward strand.
ATGACCACCACTTCAAGCATTTAGAAACGGCATTTGAATTGAAAAATGACCAATTCTTTGTGGATTATGCTCTTTGGTTGAATGGTATCCTCCAAAAGCATGAGATGACTGCAGAGCACCTCTATATTAATTTTGAAATGATCCAGGGAGTTTTAGATGTTGAGCTTGGCATAGAACGTAAAGAAGCATACGAAAATGCATTGAACAAAGCGATCGTTGAATTGAAAAATACGTGAGAGGCGACAGAGGCGGGTGACGGAATGACAGTAAATGCAAAGAAATTCACGGGATATTTATTAAATGGGGATGAATTGAGCTGTGAGGAGTACCTGGAGTCACTGGCCGTTAAGGAAGACATTTTGAAAGTTTTGCAGCTTTTTACTGAAGCGATGCAGCATGTCGGTGAGCTATGGGAAAATAATGAGATTTCAGTCGCAGATGAACACCTTGCCACTGCTACCTGCGATTATGTCCTCTCTTATTATAAATTTCGATACATCACCCGCAAGACTCCGATCAAACATAATAAAAAAGCAATGTTTTTATGTTTAGAAAACGAACAGCATTATCTCGGAACGAAAATCATTGCAAGTGTATTCGAAAGTTTCGGCTGGAATGTAAGGCTTTTTGGGGCGAATTTACCGCTTGAGTATGCCTGTTCCCAAGCAGAAGAATGGAAGCCCGATATCATCGGGATTTCGGTTTCGATTTTGTACCACCTCCCCAAATTGAACCTTTTTATTGAGGGACTGAGCGCCACTTCTAGTGCTCCTGGAATTTTGGTTGGCGGACGGCTCAGTAGATTATACGATTTGATGCCTTATTGTACAGCACAGACTACAATTCTCAAAAACATTGATGAAGTGAGCCGATGGCTGGAGGAACAAAAGGTCGAGGAGAACGCTGATGATAAAAACAATCAACATACCAATCCTATACTTTCAACTAAATAGAGATTATGAAATCATCCGACGCTCGAAGGTTGCTGTTTCACAGTTTCCGGATGTGGAAGGATTCTTAGAACTTATTGATGGAGACAGTGTTGTCAAAGCGAAAAGATACCTGGATTCAAAGAACGGTGATATTGAAATTGAACTTGTGATGAAGACGTTCCAAAGTCCATATTCCTTATTCCAGGTACGCGTGTCATGGAACATGGATCATACTGCTGAGGTTGTCTGTCTTGAAAAGACCGGTGAAAACGATCGATTATTCACTCAAATTGATCGGCTGCGGAATAGACTTGAAGATACTAATTATGAATTGCTTGAAAAGAAAGATGATCTAGAGAAAGCTATGAAAAGAGTGAATGAGCTGTCTGGCCCCTTTATTTCACTGACCGATTCTTCAGCGTTGGTACCTTTATTCGGGGACTTGACAGCAGAGAAGGTCGAAACGATATCAGATAAAATCCTAACAAACGCTCACAACAAAAATCAGGATAGTTTATATTTCGATTTTACAGGGGTTGGTGAAATCAAGAAGGAAGGCTTTGAGGGACTTCAACGGTTATTCAAAACGTTATGGTATATGGGAGAAATCGAGGCTATCATCATAGGGATATCTCCTCAACAAGCGATTGTCATGAATCAATTGGATACAGAATATCATCTTACTTTTGTTTCTACATTAAAAGAAGCGCTCAAGTCACTCAATAACAAAACAAAGACAGGAGCCTGACCATGGATAAGTCGCTCCTGTTTTTTTGCTTCGCATATTCAATATCGTGTTCGTTTTCCCATCAGGATAATCGGACCTAACGCGGCTCCTCCTACTAAACCGAAGAGATGGCCGAGGATATTGATATTCGGTGTAACGAATGTCATGACCAAACTTAAGACAAGGATCGTCATGACGATTTGAGAATTTTGTTGATCAATAAGCTCTTTACGGGCATAAATGATATATACATACAAGCCAAACAAACCAAATATCGCACCAGATGCCCCGATGTGGCTATAACCTGGACCTTGAAGAATGAAGGTTGCAATATTTGCGATGACCCCAGCACCGATGTAACCGAGGATGAATTTCAACTTTCCTAGAATCCGTTCTAATCCAGGTCCGAATAGGAATAAGGAAAATGTATTGAACAGGACATGAGGGAAAGATTCATGTATGAAGATAGGTGTTACAAGCCTCCAATACTCACCCGAACCGATGTAGAAGTTTATACCGGCAGTTAAATGCAACAATGCCGGGAAAAGATTGACACCGATGAATAAAACGATATGAATGGCCATGATTATGGTGATAATAGGATACAATCGCCTGAACGATCGAAAATTTTCTGTTCGGATAAACACAAGAAAGACCTCCCTTTTCAACCAGGGTCTATTTTTATTTAAGGCTGTTTTCGCAAACGTTGTTGCACTTGCACTTAAAGAAAGTATAAAATACTTTCTTCAGTATAAGGGCAACTAAGGCTCGACCTACAAAAGGCTTGGTCTCGCCAAGTTTTCTTTAAAAGTCGTTGGTTTCCGCTCCAGGATGCTCGCTCTCCGCGGGGCGTGCGGTGAGCGCACTCGTCGCCTTGCGACCTCAGGAGTCTCCTTTTCAAGGAAGCATTTGTGCTCCTGCGTCATACAGGAAGTCCTGTCGAAGCGAGCTTCCTCGTCGCATGCCTTGCGAGGAGATTATTCAGGTAGTAGGCACGCTGATCTCGCAGGACAAGGAAAGCTTTGGCAGCGCTACTTCGCACGATGAAAATGCGATTTTCATTTTCGAGGAGTCTCGCACCTTGCTCTCCAATCAACTTGCACAAGGTGAGTTTTTAAAAATGGCTCAAACGCGGCAATCTTTTAAAAAAGAGCCATATTTAAAGTATGTAATTCTGAAATCATTACCTATACAGTTTATCATATTAGGTAATAAGAGTCTGAATGAATGATTCCAAATTTTGAATATAAGAGGTGTACATAGATGATCATTGGAATTGGAATAGATATCGTGGAAATCCAACGTATCAAACGTACCAATGAACGGCAAGCGAAGTTTGCTGAACGGATTTTGACTGAGGCGGAATTGATCTTCTTCCGTTCGTTGGAACAGCGGAATAGTATTGAATTTCTTGCTGGAAGGTTTGCTGCTAAAGAAGCCTATGCAAAAGCTACAGGTACAGGTATCGGAGGGCGATTGAGCTGGAAGGACGTACAGATCCTGGCTAATGAAGCAGGAAAACCGGTCATCGAGGATGGAAAAGCGGATTGGAACGCCCATGTTTCGATTTCCCATAGTAAAGAATACGCAGTTGCACAAGTAATCCTTGAAAGCTCGTCAAGCTAGTCTGCATATTGCTAGAAGTTGTCTCATATATTTGTAGTACGGTTAGGAGGGAACGCTGAAACATATGGCCAGATGGTCGAGTGAGTGCAGCCGCCAAAGGTTTTTAACAAGGGGGTGTAGATTCAAGAAAACTGCTTGCATTCACCATGCCGGAATTTTCTACCTCAATTCGTACTAATCTAACATTCAGGGTATTTGTGTATCCCCATGGCGGAGCATCAAAGATCATTCTGGATGTCATATGTGAGGTCCCTCTTTTGTCATCTATATGAGGCAAAGGAGATGAAAAATTTGAAAAGAATACTCTCGCTTCTTGTGATTGCACTCCTGGTTACTGCGCTTGCTGCTTGTGGGTCCAAAAGCCAGAAAGATGTTTTGTCAGATTTAGAAAAAACGATGGATAAGATGTCTGGTTATAAATCTGAGGCTACGATGACTCTTCAGACAGGGGAAAATCCACTTACGTACGAGATTGAGATCTGGCATAAAAAGCCGAGCTTTTACCGGGTCAGCTTGAAGAATGCTGAAAAGGATCAAAGTCAGATGATCCTAAGGAACAGTGAAGGTGTATTCGTACTGACACCAGCGCTTAACAAGAGTTTCCGTTTCCAAAGTGATTGGCCGGAAAACAGTAGTCAAGTGTATTTGATGGAGTCTCTGATCAGCGATATCCTTATGGATGAGGATCGTAATTTCAAGACTGGAGAAAAGGGATATGTCTTCAATACAAAGACGAACTATCAGAATAAGAATCTCTATCAGCAAGAAATTACGCTGGATAAATCCAATCTGCTTCCGAATAAAGTGAAAGTAATGGATAAAGATATGAAAGTTCTGGTAGATGTGAAATTCAAGAAAACGAAGTTGAACTCGAAGTTTGATGACGGGGCATTCGATATGGAGCGCAACATGGAAAGTGCTCAGCTTGAAGTTCCAACAATGGCACCCGGGGAGCGGGAATTCACACCGGTCTTTCCGGAGTTTGTCCCTGAAGGAACGACTTTACTGAACCAGGTGGCGAACAGCAGCGGTGATGAAGTGATCCTCACTTACGCTGGAGACAAATCTTTCACCATTATCCAAAGACAGGCGACGGTCGCGCCTGCTACGAAAATGTTGACCATGAACGAGGGCAACCTTGTGGATCTAGGCTTTGCGGTGGGTGTGCTGAATGGCACCACACTCAGCTGGTCAGTCGACGGAGTTGATTATTACCTTGCCTCAAATGATCTGACAGAAGAAGATATGGCATCAATCGCATCATCAATGGTGATGGCGCAAGGAAAATGACGAAATGACAGGCTGGAAGAATAGAACCGATATTCTTTTTAGCCTGTTTTTTGTTGAAGTCCCACGTGCCAGGCACCAAAATCAAACCCAGCAGCCCCAACGGTTCCCAAATGGTGCCTGGCACGGATCTGAACCTCAACGGAGACAAGGCATCTGAATCGGTGCCAGGCACACAATAGAAAGGGAAAGCCAAAGAAAGAGCTTCTGTTAAAGGACTTTGTTGATTTTAATACCTAAAGAAAGGATAAGTGCAATTACTGGCTCAGCCCACGCCTAAAGCTTGGCTTTGCTAAGTTTTCTTTAGTGAATTTCGTAGAAATCAACAATAATAACTAACAGAGCCAAGAAAGAAATTTACCGTGACCAAATGGTTATGTACAATAGAAGGAAAATAGTTTGGGCTAGGAGTCGTTTTCATGCAATTTTACAGACCTACTTGGGCAGAAATCAACTTGGATCATATCATAGATAACTACCTTCATATACAGAACCATTTAAAAGGCGGAACGAAAGTGATGGCGATTGTTAAGGCAGATGGATATGGCCATGGTGCTGTACAAGTCGCCAGGAACCTTGTTGAAAATGGCGTGGATTATATAGGCGTGGCTTTATTGGATGAAGCTATCGCACTTAGAGAAGCAGGGATCGGTATACCGATACATGTTCTAGGGTGGATCGCTCCGGAATATGCTTCTATAGCTGCTCGTTATAATGTTTCCGTAACGGTTTTCCAATCAGAATGGGTTGAGAAATTAGAAGATTTCAATCATCAATTGAAGATTCATATCAAGTTTGATACTGGTATGGGACGTTTAGGTATAAATGATGAGAATGAGGCAAAGCTAATAATTAATAAAATTCAACAAAATCCGAGTTTAAAGTTAGAAGGTGTTTTCTCACATTTTGCAACAGCTGATGAACTAGACTCAGAGCTAGTCGATCGTCAAGTGGATCGATTTTCCAGGTATCTCTCGCTATTGGAGGATGAAGGTGTCCGTCCGGAAGTCATTCATTTCGGTAACAGTGCTGGCGCCATCCGATTTCCTGAGTACAAACAACATTATGTGCGAGTTGGTATTTCGCTTTATGGTCTATCCCCTTCAGAGGAGATTAAAAGTGTGCTGCCATTTCCTCTTAAACAAGCTTTTTCTTTACACAGCAAATTGACTCACGTAAAAAGAATCAAACCTGGAGATACCCTAAGTTACGGAGCGACTTATCGTGCAGAGAAAGAAGAGTGGATTGGTACAGTGCCGATCGGCTATGCAGATGGGTGGTTGCGCCGATATGCGGAGAAAGGTTCAGTCCTCGTTAATGGTCATAAGGCGAAAATCGTCGGGCGCATCTGCATGGATCAGCTTATGGTAAGGTTACCTTACAAAGTTGATGTAGGTACTGAAGTCGTGCTGTTGGGAGACCAAGGGTCCAGCTCGATAACCATTGATGATGTTGCACACCAAAATGGAACGATCAACTATGAAATACCCTGCGCAATCTCTTCTCGAGTGCCGAGAATTTACAAAAAAAACAACAAAATCATTGAAACAATGAATCAAACTCTAAATAATTCGTAAATTATTAAAGGAATTCGGCTGAAATTGGCGAAAGGGTTATACTGAGATTGCTTTGCAAAATTACGTTTTGGATGGTACTATTAATAGGGGATTTTCAGAGTGAGCGTAGCAGTTAGCTGGAGGTGGATTTTTGTGTCCGATTTGAACACAAAGAGAATTGTCATAAGCTTACCGGAGCAACTGATAAAAGAGGTGGACGGAGCGATTATGAACGAAAACTTGAACAGAAGCGAGTTTATTCATCAGGCAACCAAAATGTACCTGCGAGAACGGGAAAGCAGCCATATCCGCGAATCCATGCGTCAAGGGTATAAGGAAATGGCCAAGATCAATTTGAATATTGCATCAGAAGCCTTTCTTGCTGAGGAGGAAGCTGATCTAACTTTGGACCGCTTAGTAAGCGGGGTGTAATGATTTGATAGTGAAGCGTGGCGACGTTTACTTTGCAGATCTTTCTCCTGTAGTAGGGTCGGAGCAAGGAGGTATCCGGCCGGTATTGATCATACAAAATGATATCGGTAACCGGTTTAGTCCAACAGTAATCGTCGCGGCCATTACAGCCCAGATTCAAAAGGCTAAACTACCTACTCACGTAGAAATCAGCGCTAAGAAATATAAGTTCGAACGAGACTCTGTCATTTTATTAGAACAAATCCGAACAATAGATAAACAAAGACTGACAGACAAAATAACACATTTAGACGATGAAATGATGAAAAAAGTTGATGATGCACTCCAGATCAGCCTGGGGCTCATTGATTTTTAGCACTCATGACAGAGTAAGCTGCTGATTATCCAGCGGCTTTTTTTATACTTAAAGAAAGTATAAATCCAACTATGGCTCAGCCTTCACTAAGCCTTCTCTTTATCAAATTTTCTTTACTTTTAGTCTTAAAACTTCGCGACTATTTTAGGGAAAAGCTCTGTTAAAGGAACTTTTTAATTTTAAACGAAAATTGCGAAACTCCTGCGGTGGGCTAATTCAGGGATGTGATGTCTGCTCAGCGACCAGTCATTTGGATCACTTCAATAAAAAGTAACAGAGCCAAAGGAAACAATATCATACGTCTAGGGCTGTCCCGAACGAAAGTGTCATGCACCATCTTTTTACTAAGTGTTGTAAAAACGGTTAGATTTCAGACACGAAGGGACAGCTTTCTTTATACTTTCTTCAGTATAAGCGCAACTAAAGCGCAGCCTGCGCCAAGGCTTGCTTTGCCAAGTTTTCTTTAAAAATTTCATATCACGATACTTTAAATGAGTCGAGTCTCCATAATAATGGGGAGCAGCTTGATGAGTTTTGAGGGCGCTTCCAACCGCTTCAATAAGCACATTTGACAGAAAATACAATTACGGACGAAAGATTATTTATAAATTGGCTAGCATAGTTCAACATAATAAAACGTATAGAAAGAAATATGAGCGAAAATGTAAAATTGTGGATGTAAGCTCAAAAGGATTGAAAGATTGCACCGATAATGAAATAATGTTTTTATGAACAATTTCTGAACGGAGGGTACATGGATGAACTCGACAATAAGCGAGGTTATGAAACAAAACCGTTCATCTATAGAAGAGGAATGGCAGTCACAAATGCTGCAATTCCGTGAAGATGAACGTGAATTAACCAGTGTTACAAAGGAAGTATTTCAAAACTCCAATATGGAATTTATAGATAATCTATTGAAACATGTCATTGGAGGGCAAGAAGACATAAGCTCTGACCTTCAAGACTTTTTCGAAAGAACTGTCCAAATTGGATGGCCGTTGAGTTATGTGACGAAGGGACTGCAGGCTTTTCGTCGAATTGGATTAAAAGCGATCGTTAATGAAAAAGAAAACATAGATGATGTAATGGATACATTCGAACTTTTTGATCGTTCGATAGACAAGCTTTATGAAAAGATCGTCACATACTCCACGCAAAACTGGAAAGATACAATTTCTGTTCAGAAGAAAGCTTTGCTTGAGCTGTCGGCACCTCTTATTCCTGTGTTTGAAAGCATTAGTGTGATGCCATTGATCGGTACGATTGACACCGAAAGGGCGAAGCTGATCATGGAAAACCTTTTGGATGGTGTCATAACAAACCGCTCAGAAGTGGTATTGATCGATATAACTGGTGTACCAGTCGTAGATACGATGGTTGCGCATCATATCATCCAAGCAGCAGAAGCCGTTCGGTTAATTGGATCGAAATGTATCCTCGTCGGAATCCGTCCGGAAATCGCACAGACAATCGTTAACCTTGGCATTGATTTAAGTGAATTCCCTACAAGAAGCACTCTTCTTAAAGGAATTGAAGCTGCATTAGAACTTACGAACAAAAAAATAGAATCGTTATCCTAGGGGGGACTATGGATGAGAGTGCCAATTCTCAAGTTACATGAGTATTTATTGATATCGATTCAGGTTGAACTTGATGATAAGACCGCTTTGCAATTTCAGGAAGACCTATTAAGTAAAATCCATGACACTGGAGCCAAGGGGATTGTTATAGACCTCACATCGGTCGATATGGTCGATTCCTTCATTGCAAAAGTACTTGGTGATGTCGTCAAAATGTCTAATTTGATGGGGGCGAGAGTCGTATTGACAGGTATACAACCACCTGTAGCAATTACACTGATCGACCTCGGTATCAATATGAGGGATGTACCGACAGCACTAGACCTAGAACAAGGATTAGATAAATTACAACAGGACTTGGAGGGATGAGTATGGCCGTCCAATCCTGTGTAGATGTACGAAACGAATGGGATATAGTCAGTGCACGTCAGTTAGGTAGGGACTTAGCGAAAGATCTAGGTTTTTCAAGTGTAGATCAAGCCAGAATTACGACAGCGATATCCGAATTAGCAAGAAATATATATCTATATGCAGGGAACGGAAAAATTTGTATCGAGCCGATTGAAGAAGGTAACCGCAGGGGTCTTCGGATTGTTGCGAATGATACCGGACCTGGTATTCAGGATATACGTAAAGTAATGGAAGATGGGTATACAACATCTGGAGGACTGGGAGCTGGTCTGCCAGGCGTGAAGAGACTGATGGATGAATTTGCAATCCAATCTACAGTAGATGTAGGAACAGAAATATATATTACCAAATGGCTCCGCTAGGAGGATCGCAATGTTGGGGGATAAAGGTTTATTAGTAGAAAGGTATGAGCAGTTCTTATCTGCTTATTTAAGTGGTAGAACAGAACAAGCCCTATATAAAGCACAACAATTCAGCCGGAAAATGATTGAACAGAACATCTCCCCTGAAGAAGTGATCAATATTCACTATACTGTGCTCGAATCTCTGAACGGGGATATTCCCGAACAGGTAAAGGATTCATTTGATTTCTTAATAGAAGTCATGATGGGATATGGCATGGCTTACCGAGAGCATCAAATACTCCGTGACAAACAATTAGCCCTTGAATCTGAAATAGAGGTAGCCGCGAGCATGCAGCAGACTCTTCTTCAAGGGGATGTTCCTAAGGTAGATGGACTTGATATAGGTGTAATTAGTAAAGCAGCTAAGAAAATGAGCGGAGATTACTATCACTTCGTACAAAACAGTCCAGAATCGATTAGCGTGGCTGTTGCAGACGTCATCGGCAAGGGAGTACCCGCTGCCCTTTGTATGTCGATGATCAAATATGCGATGGACAGTTTACCGGAACAACAGAACCACCCAAGTATCGTACTTGAAAACTTAAATCGTGTTGTGGAACAGAACGTTGATCCCACAATGTTTATTACGATGTTTTATGGTCATTATAATACAGACCTCCATCGCTTTTTTTATGCGGGTGCCGGTCATGAGCCAGGGTTTTATTATAATGCACTAACAGATGATTTCGAAGAATTCACCGCAAAAGGGCTTGTTCTAGGTATTTCACGGAATACAAAATACAAACAATATGAAAAGAAGATCGAAGCTGGTGATATGATCATCATGCTTTCGGATGGTGTAACAGAGTGTCGGACCAGCAGTGGTTTTATTTCTAGAGATGAAGTGGTTTCGTTGATTCGTTCCCACATGCATTTATCACCACAAGAAATCGTAGATAATGTCTATGCTGAACTTGAACAATTACAGGAATTTGAATTAAGGGATGATTTTACCTTAATTATTTTGAAAAGAACGGTTTAGCCTTAGTTAAGTTGTGGTATTGATAAAGTAATGCATTCCTATACACAAGGGGGAAGTCGAAGATGAATTTACAGATTAAGAAGAATGAAACGGATACTCATATAGATGAATTAGTATTAGTGGGTGAGGTAGATGCGTATACTGCACCTAAACTGAAAGAGACATTGTTGGAAGCTACACAAAAGCCAGACCAGCAAGTCGTCGTCGATCTCAGCGGAGTCCAATATATGGACAGTACGGGGCTAGGTGTTTTCGTAGGCGCGCTAAAATCCTCACAACAATATGGCAGTACTCTGACTCTCACTGGTATGACCGACCGAGTTGAAAGATTATTTGAAATCACAGGTCTTACAGAAGTGATGAACATCGAGAATAACCAGGAGGAGGAGGCGCGATGAGTGACGTTATCGAAATGGTGATTCCGGCCAAGCCCGATTATGTTGGTGTAGCAAGACTGACGGTTTCTGGCATAGCAAGTAGAATGGGTTATACATTTGACGAAATCGAAGACATTAAAATAGCGGTTTCTGAAGCAATTACAAATGCAGTGAATCATGCATACGGCTCAAAGGATGAGGGTGAAATCCGCCTTTCTTACGGTATGTTTGATGATAAACTCGAAATTACTGTCATGGATAAAGGAAAAAGTTTCGATTTAGAAGCGACAAAACTAAGTACCGGTCCAGTAAACGGTAAACCTGTCGAGCAAATTAACGAAGGAGGGTTGGGTCTTTTCTTGATTGAAACGCTAATGGATAAAGTTAATATTAGCGATGAAGCAGGAGTGGTAGTCATGATGACGAAATACCTAAACAGAGATGGGGTGGATGAAAGTGTCGACCAATACAAGTCAGCCCCGTCACAATAAGGACTTCGTCTATGAGTTATTAGAACAACTACGAGAAGACCCGGAGAACCAAGAAATCCAAACGACACTTGTCGAACATTATCAGGACCTGGTCCATTCGCTTGCGCGGAAATTTTCGAAAGGGAAAAGCATCCACGATGACTTAGTGCAGGTAGGCATGATCGGTCTACTGGCTGCTTTTCGACGTTATGACCCTGAATTCGGAAGAAGTTTCGAGTCATTCGCAGTTCCAACCATCATTGGTGAAATCAAGCGTTTCATCCGTGATAAGACCTGGAGTGTCCATGTCCCGAGAAGGATCAAGGAACTTAGTCCACGAATCAAACGAGCTGTTGAAGAGCTTACCAATGAACTTCAGCGTTCACCAAGAGTCGAGGAGATTGCGGAACACCTAGACTCTTCAGAAGAAGAAATCCTGGAAACGATGGAAATGGGCAAGAGTTATCAAGCCCTTTCAGTCGATAGCTCGATTGAAGCTGACCAGGAAGGAAGTACGGTCACTCTCCTGGATCTTGTAGGAAGTACCGAAAGCGGTTATGAACAAACAGATCAGCGTATGCTATTGCAAAAGGCTTTTCATGTATTGTCAGAACGAGAACAACAGATATTACAATGCACTTACTTTGAAAATTTAAGCCAAAAAGAAACAGGTAAACGCTTGGATATTTCACAGATGCATGTATCGAGATTACAGCGCAGAGCACTTGAAAAGTTGAAGGATGCTATACGTGTCGATCCTTCGGAGGCACTGAATCATGATTGAGAATAATGTCCACCATCATGTAGACTGGAGCACCTTCCAACGTTCCAAAGTGGAAGGACAATGTAACGGTGACAGCTATTTTGCAAAAGAAACCGATGAATACTTTGTCTGCGTTGTTGCGGACGGTTTGGGAAGCGGCCAGGCGGCACATGAGGCTTCCACTAAAACTGTTCTAATCGTTGAAGAGCATCATGACAAAGATATCCATACCTTGATGGAGCTTTGCAACGAATCTCTTCAATATACACGAGGAGCAGTATTGACGATTTTCAAAGTTCATTTTCAGAAAAACTTGCTTGAATATTGCGGCGTAGGCAATATCCGCCTCATTATCGGCTTGCCCTCCGGAAAACTGGTTCATGCGATTCCAAAATCTGGTTTTCTTTCAGGTAAACCTGTGAATTTTGATGTGAGAGAAATCCAATATCAAGCAGGATCCATGTTCATTGCCTATTCTGATGGTGTTGAACTATCCTCGCCAGATAAACGGAATGTCATGAAGTCAAGAAATCCAAGAGTGGCAGCCAGTTATTTACGCCAAAAATGCAGTACAGTAGCTGATGATATGACATTCGTAATAGGGAAAGTCACTTAAAAGAGTTTTCTCGTATATGGGAGAGCTCTTTTTTGTGTAGCGCAAACATTTGTGTGGTGTGAAGTATAGAGCTAAGATTACAAAGGTGCCACTTATTTGGTAAACTTGTACGTATATCAGTATTACAAGGAGGAGCAAGTTTGGAGACCAACACAGAACTTATTTTGCAAGTATCAAAAGAAACCCGATTATCTCAAAAGTATATTAAAAATATCATCGAACTTCTTGAAGAGGGAAATACGGTCCCATTCATCGCAAGATACCGAAAAGAATTGACAGGTGCAGCAGATGAAGTACAGATCCGCAATGTCTCGGAAAGCTGGGAATATAAACGGAATCTTGAAAAGCGAAAAGAAGAAGTACTTCGATTAATTGAAGAACAAGATAAATTGACAGATGAATTGAAATCGGAAATACATAAAGCCGCCAAACTCCAACAGGTTGAAGATCTATACCGCCCATATAAGCAAAAGAAACGCACGCGTGCTACAACAGCTAAAGAAAAAGGACTGGAACCACTAGCAGAACTGATTCTGGATCAAAAAAGCGGTGTGGATATTGAGGTAGAAGCTCAGTCTTTCATCTCTGAAGAAAAAGGTATCCTAAGCACAGAAGAAGCTATTCAAGGTGCGGAAGATATTATTGCTGAAAGGGTATCGGATGATTCCGATAACCGTGCATGGATCCGTTCGCTTACTTTTCAGGAAGGCATGGTGGAAACGAAGCTGAAAGGAAAAGAGGAACCTGAAGACAAGACCTATGAAATGTATTATGACTATCAGGAGCCTGTAAAGAAAATCGTTCCTCACCGAACGTTAGCCGTTAATCGCGGGGAAAAAGAAGACGTTTTGAAGGTGTCGATTGCTGCTCCTTCCGATAAAATTTTAAGAAAACTGAACAATAAGTATGTGAAAGGATCATCATCAGCTGAATACATCGAACGTTCAATAGCAGACAGCTATAAGCGGTTGATTGCTCCTTCAATCGAGCGTGATATACGGAACGAATTGACGGAAATTGCAGATGAACAGGCGATTCGTATTTTTTCTGAAAACCTCAGACACCTTTTATTACAGCCCCCATTGAAAGGTAAGGTAGCGTTAGGCGTCGATCCAGGTTATCGGACGGGTTGTAAGCTGGCTGTGGTCGATGAAACCGGTAAAACATTAGCGATTGATGTCATGTATCCCACTCCACCGCGTTCGGATATTGAAAAGGCGAAAGCGATTTTGAAAAAGATGATCGAACGCCATGATGTGGAAATTGTTGCGATCGGAAACGGAACAGGCTCCAGGGAAACGGAACAATTCGTCGCCGACCTGATCAAAGAGATGGAGCGTCCATTGGCATACCTGATCGTCAATGAAGCTGGAGCAAGCGTCTACTCTGCGTCAGACATCGCTCGTCAAGAATTCCCTGAACTGAAGGTCGAAGAGCGCAGTGCGGTATCCATCGCAAGAAGGTTGCAGGATCCATTGTCTGAGCTCGTAAAAATCGACCCCAAGTCAATCGGGGTAGGACAATATCAGCATGACGTTTCACAAAAGCGTTTGAATGAATCCCTTACATTCGTCGTGGAAACAGTGGTCAACCAGGTCGGAGTCAACGTAAACACAGCTTCTTCATCCTTGTTGCAATACGTCGCCGGCCTATCGAAGGTTGTCGCAAATAATGTTGTCCAAAAAAGAGAAGAAGAAGGAAAGTTCACAAGCAGGACTCAACTGAAAAAGATCCCTCGTCTAGGAGCTAAAACGTACGAACAGTGTATCGGTTTCTTAAGGATCATTGAAGGGAAGAATCCGCTGGACCAAACCCCGATCCACCCCGAAACCTACGACGATACCCGAAAGCTTTTGAGCTTATTGGATGTGACCGAACAAGAAATCGGTACGGATGAAATCAAGGAAAAGCTCCAGTCGATTGAGCTAAAAGAGTACGCAGAGAGATTGGATATTGGGGAACTGACGTTGAAGGATATTGTCGATGCACTTGTAAAACCGTCAAGAGACCCCCGTGATGAAGTGACTAAGCCTTTATTAAAGACGGATGTCTTGAAAATGGAAGACCTGAAGGAAGGAATGGAACTTGAAGGAACCGTCCGCAATGTCGTTGACTTCGGGGCTTTTGTGGACATTGGAGTCAAGCAAGACGGCCTGGTCCATATATCTAAACTTAGTAAAAATTATGTGAAGCACCCGATGAATGTCGTTCATGTCGGGCAAGTTGTAAAAGTCTGGGTGGAACAGGTGAACGTGGATAAACAACGGATCGCCTTGACGATGGTAACCAATTAAGGAATACACAAAAAGCACTGCTTGTTAAGAGCAGTGTTTTTTTCTGTAAAAAAACCAACATTGGTTCAATAATTTGATTTGATAACGGTCTTTGTTGAAATACGCATTCCTTAACTGCTTTTTAAACCAGTAAGGCACGATGAGCCCCTCCCCAAATTTCCTTAATGGTGGTTATTAGTCTATGTGAGAAGGCTTGCCTTTGTTCGTGTCAGACTGTTTACTTTTCATTTTGAAGAACCTTTGGCAAAATTGAGATAGCAACGAAAAGGATTGAACGAAATGGACACAAACGAATTGCAACAATTAGTGGAAAACATATCAAATGAATTTTTCGATCGGCCTTTCAAGCATAAAGCGAGGTTCAATAATCGACTCAAGACGACCGGCGGCCGCTATCTCTTGAAGAGCCACGATCTCGAATTCAACAGAAAGCAGCTTGATATTCATGGGCTCGACGAATTCATCGGCATTATCAAGCATGAACTTTGCCACTACCACCTCCATTTGATGAAAAAAGGTTATCGGCACCGTGATCAGGATTTTAAAGAGTTATTAAAACAAGTCGGCGGCAGTCGATATTGCCAGATCATCCCTGGTGAGCGAAGACAGGAACCGATCAAATACATCTATCTATGTGGAAAATGCGGCCAGCAATATCCGCGCAAACGAAGAGTCGATACACGCAAGTTCGTATGCGGAAAATGCAACGGAAAGTTAAATCTAAAATAGTATTGACTAACAAAAATGATTATGTTACTTTAATTAAGTCGCTATAGAGGCAAGCTCTTAAAATACGACAAAGTCACATAAATATAAGATGCTTTTTTGTGAAAAAAGTTATTGACTTCATCGTTCGTGTGTTGTACAATGTTTATTGTCGCTAAAAAACGAAACGCACATTATTCCACAGTAGCTCAGTGGTAGAGCTATCGGCTGTTAACCGATCGGTCGCAGGTTCGAGTCCTGCCTGTGGAGCCATACGGAGAAGTACCCAAGTGGCTGAAGGGGCGCCCCTGCTAAGGGTGTAGGTCGTGTAAGCGGCGCGAGGGTTCAAATCCCTCCTTCTCCGCCATTCAAGTTCAATTTAAAACTTTAAGCTCGGCCCCTTGGTCAAGTGGTTAAGACACCGCCCTTTCACGGCGGTAACACGGGTTCGAATCCCGTAGGGGTCACCATTTTATTTTTAACCCAATTTGATTGGTGAATGTAAGTTTCGCCACAAATTATTCAACTGAATGGACCCGTGGTGTAGGGGTTAACATGCCTGCCTGTCACGCAGGAGATCGCCGGTTCGAATCCGGTCGGGTCCGCCATTTATAAACTTAAAAAATGTATTGTTATGCGATGGGCTATAGCCAAGCGGTAAGGCAACGGACTTTGACTCCGTCATGCGTTGGTTCGAATCCAGCTAGCCCAGCCATAATGAGCCATTAGCTCAGTTGGTAGAGCATCTGACTTTTAATCAGAGGGTCGAAGGTTCGAGTCCTTCATGGCTCACCACTTTTTTTGCGGGTGTGGCGGAATTGGCAGACGCGCTAGACTTAGGATCTAGTGTCCTTGCGACGTGGGGGTTCAAGTCCCTCCACCCGCACCATACTTATAATTGGTGCAATGTCTACATTTGAAGGTGCATCACTAGTTTTGGAAATCAACAATTTAGCGGTCGTGGCGGAATGGCAGACGCGCTAGCTTGAGGGGCTAGTGGGTGTATACCCGTGGAGGTTCGAGTCCTCTCGACCGCACCATAAATTCTCAACTCCATATATTCATTTATGCGCCCGTAGCTCAATTGGATAGAGCGTCTGACTACGGATCAGAAGGTTAGGGGTTCGACTCCTCTCGGGCGCGCCATATACGGGAAGTGGCTCAGCTTGGTAGAGCACCTGGTTTGGGACCAGGGGGTCGCAGGTTCAAATCCTGTCTTCCCGACCATTATATTTGCGGGTGTAGTTTAGTGGTAAAACAAGAGCCTTCCAAGCTCTGGTCGTGAGTTCGATTCTCATCACCCGCTCCATTCTTTCAATGGGCCTATAGCTCAGCTGGTTAGAGCGCACGCCTGATAAGCGTGAGGTCGGTGGTTCGAGTCCACTTAGGCCCACCATTAACAACTCCTTCGAATAGAGTTTCTATCTAATCTGATTCTCAATACGAAGCAAACAATTTAGCTCTTTGAAAACTGAACAAAAGCCAAGCGTGAAACGGGTCTTTTTAAAAAGAACCCTGATCAATTTTTAAGTTTTACATTAATGAGCAATCAAACGATGCTCAAAAAATTTAGTAGCAAGAAGTTCGAGGAAGCAAGGAAGGTGAACACCGGATAGTACCAAGATGTACTTGAGGATGTGAACCGACGATGCTGACAACGAAATTCGATGCTAATCAATTTTTTGGAGAGTTTGATCCTGGCTCAGGACGAACGCTGGCGGCGTGCCTAATACATGCAAGTCGAGCGGACCAACGAGGAGCTTGCTCCTCAGAGGTCAGCGGCGGACGGGTGAGTAACACGTGGGCAAC
>NZ_JBQQCL010000014.1:0-81263 GCF_052246725.1 Pseudalkalibacillus sp. R45
GTGCTCCTGCGTCTACAAGAAAGTCCTGTCGAAGCGAGCTTCCTCGTCGCATGCCTTGCGAGGAGATTATTCAGGTAGTAGGCACGCTGATCCCGCAGGACAAGGAAAGCTTCGGCAGCGTTACATCTCACGAACAAAATGCGATTTTCATTTTCGAGGAGTCTCGCACCTTGCTCTCCAATCAACTTGCACAAAGTGAGTTTTTTAAAATGACTCAAAAGCACCAATCTATTAGAGATGAGCCTAAATCAAAAAGGCACCCACTGAAGGAGTGCCTTTTTCTTTGTTTCATTTTAAAACATCGGCAAAATATAATTAATGAGGAAATATAGGATTCCGAAAAAGATGATCAGGTAAGCTGCATACTTGATGAATGTTGAAGCTACCATACTGGAATCCTTTCTCTTTTCTACTTTCCTTTCACGTACATCCAAGTCATCATGACGATCCATGGGGATCACTCCTCTCAACATTTTGACTCGATTCTAATCGTCAATATAAGTTGTTATAGAGTGTATACCCCTCTTTTTTCCGGTGGAAACATAAGAGGGTTTTGGCTTTCAGTCCCTCATATTCTGGGCTACTTTTTCTCTTTTTCTGATTCATTATTGATCGGATCCGTCCGTTCCCAATTATCTAGGAAGGTGATCCGCTCGAGCATTGTAGGGTGCCCATATAAGAAGAATTTGACGAGTAAAGGCGGATGGACTTCGCTCAGCCCAGAAACCGCAAGCTGTTGGAAGGAACCAACGGCAGCCTCTGGATCTTGCGTCATCTCTATTGCATATTCATCTGCAGACCGTTCCGCTTGCCGTGAGATTGCGTTTTCCACAGGGCTTGCTGCGAACGATAACACCGAGAACACCAGTAACAAGGCTGGCAGCGCAGCAACATCTGTAGGTTTTTTAACCCCCCATCGCTCTCCCCATCGTTTGATCATTCCTGCATACAACTTCGAACCGATCCACAATCCGAAGAAAGTGGCAGCTATCGAGCCGATCAGGTTCCAGAAGAGATGATGCTTTACGAAGTGTCCAATCTCATGAGCCATAACAAAAAGCACTTCTTTATCGCTCAAGTTCTTAAGGGTCGTGTCCCAAAGGACGATGCGCAAATTAGAGCCGATACCGTTGACATACGCGTTCAATGCATTCGTCTTTTCCGACATGTTCACTTCATAGACACGATCCGCTGTAATATCAGCTCGACCAGCCAGCGCAAGGATCTTATCTTCAAGCATCTTGTCTTCTAAACGATAGAAATCATTATACAATGGGTCGATCCAGATCGGCTGGATGAAGTAGATGAACAACGTGAATGGAATCGATAATAGCCATCCATAGAACCACCAGCGTTTTTCAGACTTTTTCATCAGCCAATACAGTGCCTGCACAATCACGAACAAGAACAATGCATTGATCCAAAAGGAAATGATGTTATCCTTCATCCAACCTGAAAATGACTGAACCGAAATGTCATAATCGAGTGATACCGTGTAACTGTAGTAGTCGATCGGAAAGCTTAAGATAAAAGCGATCAGCGACAGAAGCACGACGTAAATAGCATTATGGATAATTGGGAATCTTGTAACTTCAATAGCACGATTACGGAACCATTTGGATAATCCGATTCCAAGGACGGCAAGATAGATCATCCATTCAAACGGTACCGATAAAAAATACAGCCATTGCTTGATTCGTGAAAAATCATGGCTTAATTCCAATTGCCGTTCATTCATGAACACAGATGGATCTGCTGCTGTTCCCTGATATTGAACTGGAATTGATGTATCCGCACCTATGAATAAATACCACGATATGAACGTGGCATACACGATGAAACCTGCGCCAATCCAGAGTGTCTTTTTCTTCATTCCTCCACCCCTCCCTATGTCTGTCCATTATTAGTGTAATAGAAGTTGTCCTCGTTTAGAACTATTGATGAGAGGGTTTTTATGTTAATTTATGGTTATCGAGCCTTGACGCTCTGCTATGGTGTAAGGGTACTAAAAAAGACCTGTCCGCACATCTGTATGAACGATGTCGTGAACTGGCCTTCGGTACTTGGTCATTCATTCAGTTGATTTCGGATCTTTCGCATATCCAGATAAGCACCTTGGACAGTTTTTACAGAAGGCACGCTCTGGATTCACCTCATAGTACAAGCAGCATGTTTTACGGACCCGCACAGGAGGCTCGCTCTTCAGCAACGTCTGTTTAGCATGTCTGAATTTCTTTAAAGGGTTTTCGTTTAAACCAAAACATTCGGCTGGTGCTTCAAGAATCATCTCTAGATCTTCTGCAATCCGTTCTGCAGAAACAAGGTCCAGATGGTTCGAAAAGCTTGTTTCATACAACCAAAAAAGATAAACTGCAGTGTTTTCCCAGAGGATTGGAGAAGGAATGGAAGTGAATTCTGTCAAACGTCCCCACACTGGCGTAAGGTGATCCCGAAAGATCGATTCAAGACCTATGTAAAGCTCTTGCTCCCGATGACTACTGATATCTCTGGTATTCGTATCATGTAAATAAAGTACTGGCCGCATCATCCCGTGTTCCGAATCAGGCTGAACCCTGCAATTATCAGGTCGGACATCAAGTAATTGGTTCAACACTGTCAGACTTGAGAAAAACGGCGCAGTCAGAAGAAAGGCATATTTTTTAGAAAATTGGGAGGCCGCCACAAGGCTATTCGGGGCTCCTAATAACTCCCTAACCTCGTCCATAAACTTCTCGGTTTTTGATAAGGTTAATAAATCCTCTGATGAAATCGATTGTTCTTCAGAGGAATATTCACTGGATAAACGATAATTCTCTTCAAGGAAAAGCAGTTGCTTAGGCGTTAGCGTATCGAATATCATTAGCTACCTTCCTACCCTTCCCGCAAGGAATACATAGAGGTGAACCGAACATCGGGTCACATGATATTTGCGCCTGCAAGCCGAACACATCATGGACCATCTTCGTCGTAACGATCTGTTCAGGGGGTCCTTCAGCATAAATACCTTTATTGTGAACAGCCACGATGTGATCTGCATACCGACAGGCGAGATTCAAGTCATGAAGGACCATTACGATCGTACGTTGTTCCGTTTGGTTCAAATCATATAGCAGATCCAGCACCTCAATTTGATGGGCAAGATCCAGATAGGTCGTGGGTTCATCCAACAAAATCGTCTCCGTATTTTGTGCCAGGGACATCGCAATCCAAGCACGTTGTCGCTGCCCTCCTGATAAAGAGTCGACAGGACGATCCTGAAGATTCAGGAGATGGGTCGCCTCTAGAGCTGAGTTGACAGCTTCTTCATCCTTCTTTGTCCATTGTTGAAGCCAGTTTTGATATGGATATCTTCCTTGCTTCACAAGCTGGATGACCGTCAGTCCTTCGGGTGTTACAGGTGACTGAGGAAGAATTGCAAGCTCTCTTGCCACTTTTTTTGTGGAAGATTTATGGATGTCTCTCCCATTGATGATGATATTTCCGGATTTTGGTTTCAACAGTCTTGCCAAAGCTTTAAGCAGTGTCGATTTACCAGACCCATTGCTGCCGATCAATACTGTGATTTTTCCTTTGGGTACTTTAAAATCCAGATTCTCTATGATTGGTGTTTCTTGATAGGATAATGTAACCTGTTTGGTTTCAAGAGAGTACATGAACTTCTCCCCTTCGCGTAATTAATCAGTCCGTACGATATAACCTACTTTCAAGTTTATTTTAAATGAGAATCTTTGTCAATGAATTTGAGAATCATTATCACCTGAATTTAAATAAATGCTCATCCGAAAGCATTACAATTCGAATGAGCACATGCTATTATTCCATTTCGTCAACGGCCTCGAATACATCCGACAAGCTTGTGACGACTTTCAGATTGTCGTGTTCCAACTCGATTCCAGTCGGCTGGATATAGATTGTTTTCAGACCTAACAGTAATGCAGGTGCGATTTCATTAATCAGATTGTCTCCGATTGAAACCGTCTGCTCTGCTTTGACCCCGTATTTTTTCATCAAATCCTGGAAGATTTTTTTCGTCTGCACTGGCTTCTGGGCCAAAGGAACGATTTCAGGAAAAAGGTCATCCAGTTCAAGCTCGTTAAGCAACCGTTCAACATCATCTTTCTCACTGTTCGTCACGAGGACGATTTCAGCCTCTTCCTTCAACTTTTGCAAGCCTTCTTTCAAACCAGGAGTCTTCGTCAGCTGGAAGTCATCTGTCACCATGAAATCCTTCGTCTTTGTATAACAATGGTATGTTTCCTCAATCGTTACGCCATAGTGTCTTGCTGCAGAATATGGGAGCCACCATCCATCCCCTATTGCGATCATCTTTTCAAAATCAAAAGCCAATTTCCGGTCATATGTACGAGTAACGTCTTCGCTATTCCATTCCGATCCATCCCAATTTTGGACATGGGTCACTTTTAACGTTAATGGATCAAGTGTAAGGATCGCGTCATGCTCCACATCATAGGCTTTTCCGATTCCTACAGCGTGATTTCCGGTCTTCATATTCTCATAGTCTTTCATGAATTTTTCTTGATCACCGTTTGCGACTTTCTCTTTCAAAAGTGAAGCGTAATAATCGAAGTGATCCGTATCTTCATATAAGGTGCCATCCAGGTCGAAAATTATCAGCTTGCAATCCGGATAAAACTGTTTCATTTAACATCCCTCACCAAAAAATTTAATCGATCTCTCAACTCCTTGTTATTATAATGGTTCTCCAAATCTATCGCAAAACCATTATGTAAAAGTAGTGCAAAATTTGTAAATTTATATGGAAAAAATTGCAGGATTATAGGATAATTGAGGTGTTGTCAATTTAAACATATTTAGGGGGAAATAGGAATGAAAAAGGTTTTTGCACTATTGTTTGCTGCTCTCTTAGCAATCGGGCTGACAGCATGCGGCACAAGCAGTGATTCTGGTTCTACCGGTAAAGATGGCGAAATCGAAAAATTGGTCATGGGATTCGTTCCATCACAAGATTCTGATGAAATTGCAGACACTGTCGAGCCTCTTGCTGATAAACTGGGTGAAGAGCTTGGTGTTGAAGTTGAAGGTAAAGTCATGACAAGTTACTCAGCACTTGTAGAAGCGATGGGAAGCAACCAAGTTCAAATCGGTTTCTTGCCTGCTTTCGGTTACGTATTAGCAAATGATAAACATGGGGTTGAAGTCATCCTCAAGTCAGAGCGTTTCGGAAGCGGTACATACAAAGCACAATACGTTGTTCGCGCTGATTCTGAGATTGAATCTCTTGAAGACATGGAAGGAAAAACATGGGCGATTCCAGACTTGACATCGACTAGTGGATTCTTGTTCCCAGCAGCTCAAATCATGGACGAATTCGGCGTGGAAGATGTTCAATCAGGCTTCTTCAGTAACACAGTTGAAGCTGGTGGCCACGATAACGCGATCATCTCAGTGTATGAAGGGGATGCTGATGTAGCTACTACATTCGATGACGCTCGTACTACCGTTGAAGAGGATTATCCAGATGTCATGGACAAGCTGAAAGTCGTTGGATACACGGATGAAATTCCCAACGATACGATTTCCGTAACTAAAGAACTTTCTGACGAGTGGCAAAAGAAAATCGAAGACACATTCCTATCATTTAATGATGATAAAAAAATGATTGAAATCATGAACGAAGTATACAGCTGGGATGCAATCATCCAAGCTGAAGACAGTGAATATGATGTTGTCCGCAGCACTTACGAAAAGTTCAAAGATTCAATTTCTATTGACTAATAATATGTTCAATTCTTCCGGGGGAAGCTTGGCTTCTCCCTTTTTTCACTTAAAGAAAGTATAAGGACAACTAAGAACAAACCACATTTATTCCTTTGACTCTGTTATAGGACTTTGTTGATTTTTGCGAAATTCACTCCCTTTCCGCGGGCGATCCGCAGGAGTGTGGTAAATTTCTCTGCAATCAAACTTAGTCAGAATTCAACAGTATTATTTTAAAAAACCATTCTTTTAAATAAATAGCATTTCTTTTAAATAAATAGCATTGTAGCATTGATTTGACCTCCGAATAAGGTGCAATCCAAAGTACATAAAGTCCTGACTGTTTTATTAAAAACAAAAAGAGCACTGATTCTTCCTCTCTAACTACGAAACAATCAGACTCTGTTCACGATAAGGGGAGTTAGTATGATTGAAATGAAAGATTTGTCCCTTGTCTACCCCAACGGTACACAAGGCTTAAAAAATATCAATGTGAAAATCAATGAAGGAGAATTCGTCGTCATCGTCGGTCTGTCTGGTGCAGGAAAATCAACCTTCATCCGAAGCATAAATCAACTCGTCACGCCGACAGAAGGCCAATTGATCGTTGATGATGAAGATATCCTGAAGTATAAAGGGAAAGATCTCCGTAAGCTCCGTACAAAAGTAGGGATGATCTTCCAGAATTACAACCTGGTCAAACGTTCTACAGTCATGAAAAATGTGATTTCTGGTCGGCTAGGTCACACGGGGACTCTTAAGAGTATCCTTAATCTCTATTCGAAAGAGGATATGGCTCTTGCCTATGAAAGTCTGAAACGTGTAAATATCGAAGAAAAGCTTTACTCAAGAGCGGACCAATTAAGTGGTGGACAGCAACAACGTGTTTCCATCGCGCGCGTACTGACACAACAGCCATCTGTCGTACTGGCCGATGAGCCTGTTGCAAGTCTGGATCCTCCTACATCCCATCAAGTTATGAAATACTTGAAGAAGATCAATCGTGAGGATAACATCACGACAATCGTCAACCTTCACTTTATTGATATGGCGATGGAATATGCTGATCGTATCATTGGTATGCGTGCCGGAGAAATTGTATTTGATGGCCCTGCAAGTGAAGTGAATGAAAAGACATTCGAAGAAATCTACGGCAGACCAATCAAGGAAGATGATATTCGAGGGGGCACCGAAGAGAATGTCCAAACCCCTTAATACAAACCAAAGGCCTAATCGTATCGTAAATACCGATCAAGTACCTACTAGTCTCGTTTCGAAAAATGCGAAAATACGCATGAACATTATTTTACTCGTAGTACTTGCGCTATATATTCTCAGTTCAGTGATGACCAATTCTTCCGTGCTTCGTTTTAATTCTGAGTTTTTCCTGAATGTGTGGAATATGGTTGTCCAGCTGTTCCCTCCTAACTGGAGTTATGCTGGGGTTGTGGTCGACAAGCTGCTGGAAACGGTCAAAATGGCACTCATCGCAACGACGATCGCTGGAATACTCTGTATACCTTTCAGCTTATTAGCAGCAAGCAATATCGTACAGAACAAGTATCTGTATAACTTCATCAAGATGTTCTTGAATATCATGCGTACGATTCCTGAACTCATCCTGGCTGTCGTTTTTGTGGGTTTATTCGGAATCGGGGTTTTCGGTGGTATCCTTGCCCTGATCATCTTTTCACTTGGTATCCTTGCGAAGTTGATCAGTGAAACAATTGAAGCGATTGATATGAATCCGTTAGAAGCGATTCGTGCCTCTGGTGGAAATACGCTCCAGGTCATCTGGTATGCAGTTGTCCCTCAGGTATTGCCTCAATTCGTTTCGTTCACGCTGTATGTATTTGAAATCAATGTACGTGCTTCGGTGGTCCTAGGTTTCGTAGGTGCCGGCGGAATCGGTTTGATCCTTCAACAGCAGCTGAACTTCTTAAGTTATCAGAATGTAAGTACAATCATCGTCATTACGTTCGTAGTCGTTGTGATCATCGATTACATCAGTAATAAATTAAGGGGGCGTCTCGTGTAATGAACATCACTGTACCTCCTAAACCACAAAAGAGTGGTATCAAAACATTTCGAAACATTGCGATCGGTATCGGTATGCTCGCCCTCTATATTTGGGCATTTGCTACGATCGATATCCCTTGGGGTCGGATTTTCAGCGAAAGAACGATTGCAAACTTCGATCGTGTCATTCCAAAATTGTTCAGCCCTGATTTTACGTTTGCATCAAGAGTATTTGAATATATGATGGAAACCCTGTTCATCGCTTTTACAGGCTCCTTCATGGCAGCAATCCTTGCTGTACCGTTCGGCTTTTTCGCAGCATCGAACATCAACCGGAATCCATTTTTGAATACATTAGGAAAATGGATCCTGAATGCTGACCGAACTTTTCCAGAGATCCTGCTCGCCTTGATCTTCGTTGTTGCCATAGGACCTGGTGCATTTGCTGGTGTGCTAGCAATCGCTATCCACTCAGTCGGTATGCTTGGAAAGCTATACTCCGAAGTCGTTGAATCCATTGATATGAATGTAGTCGAAGCGATGGAAGCCAACGGCGCAAACAAGATTCAGATCTTTTTCTACGGAATCATACCTCAGGTCATTCCTGAGTTCTTATCTTATGCCATCTATCGATTTGAAATCGATGTCCGCGCATCCACGGTTCTTGGAATCATCGGTGCAGGTGGTATTGGAACACTGCTGGTCATCTCCTCCCGTAACCGGAACTGGGATGAGGTCGGGATGATTTTGCTTGTCATCATCATCTTTGTCAGCATCATCGACTATATCAGTACGTATATCCGTAAACGAATCGTCTGAGCCAATAAAAAAGAAACCCATCGCTTGGGGGCGATGGGTTTTTACTATTAGATCGTGGGATTAAGGTGTAATTTTACACCTTTGGCCGGATTCCATTGAAAAGTCGCCGGATTATGCTCTAAAGCCGCCGGATCCCCTCCAAAAGTCGCCGGATTATGCTCTAAACCCGCCGGATTCCACTACGAATCGGCCGGATTGTTAACGTCAGAACACCTTTCCGCAAACAACAATCCTTTATCAGCTGACTCGGTTCTTTCGCATGAATGTCTGGATCGCGAAGGCAACTCCGCTCTCATCATTCGTTTTAGTCACGAAGGTACATAACTTCTTGATATCCTCTTCCGCATTGCCCATTGCTACGCTGTATCCTGCTAATTCAAACATTGATACGTCGTTGTAGTTATCGCCTATTGCCATGACTTCACTCATTGGAATTCCAAGCTCGTCGGCATATTGCTTCACTGCAATACCTTTTTGCGCATCACGGTGTGTGATTTCGATATTCGCCTCGGCAGACTTACTTACTGCCAAGTCTTTGAATGTAAGGAAATCATTCAGTGCGTTTTTACGATCACGTTCATTTCTAGAGAAAGCGAGCAGCTTGTAGATTTCGACATCCGGTTCGGCCACGACTTCCTTGTAATCTTCAATTGTATGAATACGTCCATTATTAATGCGATAGTCTGCCAATTGGTGAGCTTTCTCATCACTTACTTCAGGATTGGCACTTTTAATGATATCTACGATGATGTCAATTGCCATTTCTGGATTATCACTATATGTTCCCTTGTTTGTGTATAGTTCATAATAAATTGAATGGCCGCCTAAAACTTCATCAGCCTTATAATACGTGTCCTTCGACAATGTAATGCTTTGTTTGATTTTACCCTCTTCATCCCTCATCTGTGCGCCATTGATGGCGATGATAGGAAGAGTCAAGCCTGCTTCTTTAACCGGATTCACTGCTTCTTTATAAGAACGGCCTGTCGCAACGACCACGTGGATCCCTGCTTCTTGTGCTTTTTTTATTGCTCTTACGTTTTCTTCGTTGATCGTTGTATTGTTATTGACAAGTGTACCATCCATGTCGATTGCTATAAGTTTCACATTATCATGTCCTTTATTGTAGTTTCTAACCTAGTTTTCCCATTTTGACGATAAGAAAACACTTTTTATGGTAAAAGAAGGCTGTTTTCGCAAACTTTGTTGCTCTTGAAAGTCGTTGATTTCCGCTCCAGGATGCTCGCTTTCCGCGGGGCGTGCGGTGAGCCCACTCGTCGCCTTGCGACATTGAATGGTCTCACCTGTCCCGCTGATCCCGCAGGAGTCTCGCACCTTGCTCTCCAATCAACTTGCACAAGGTGTTTTTTTAAAAATGACTCAAAAGCAACCATCTTTTAGAAAAGAGCCTAAAAGAAAAAGAGCTCTGAATTCAGCTCTATTTTTGAAAACGCTTTATTTATGTTTTACATCTGTAAAAAAGGTTTCAATGAATGCTTGGAAAATTTCAACGGATTGAAAAGCAAAGAGTGATATTGCTGTAATTGAAAATAATCCTATAACAAGATATCGAAAGAAAAACATTCTTGCTCACCTCGTTTTTTGGAGTAAAACCAATATACCACTGTTTCCTTATTTTGAAAAGTTAAGTGTTTGTTAAGTGAAAAGCATGCTACAAAGGCTTAATACTCCTATCGAACTGATGACGATCACAATCAGGCTCGCTCCGAAATAAGCCGCAACAAATGCTGTAAGAGCACCTACGACACCCATCCAGACTTCCCCGTTGAAGGTGATGATACCTGGAAAAATCAACGCACCAAGGATGGCGTAAGGGACATTCTTAAGCACTCCTCTGATGAGTGGTGGGATTGATTCTGTATCGAAGGCTACTAGAGGAAGCATCCTCGGTATATAAGTAACAGCTGCCATCCCTAATATGATCCAGATATACGTGTCAAGCATCTGCTTTTTCCCCTTTCCACAAGACTTCGATTACAATCGCTGCAAACATTGTAGAGAGAATGATCGTCCAGCCTGTTGACATCGATGTACTGAAGGTTAAAATACTATTAACAACAGCTGCAGCCGATGCTAAGAGTATCACTTTCAATGACTTCCGTGCACTAGGGACCAGAAGACCGATGAATAAGGCGTACAATGCAATCCCCATGCTTTCCTGCAAAATCGAAGGCAATCCTGAACCGATCATAAAACCGATTCCTGAAAACACGACCCAGCTGCTCCAGGCGATGAGTCCAATCCCAAGCATATAAGCTGCTTGAATTTTTCCTTTTTGAACAGCTGCGACTGAAAAAGTCTCATCTGTTATGAAAAAGCTGTATAGCGCTTTTTTCCATTTTGGATCATCTGCTGACTTCTCTCCAATAGAAGCACTCATTAATAAATGACGGATGTTTACGATGAACGTTGTAAGAATGATCTCGAAACCGCTGATACCTGCCGCAAACATTGTAAGGGAAATATACTGTGCGGCACCTGCAAATACGAAGATGCTCATACTGATCGTTTCGAATAGATTCAACCCGGAGCTTTTCGCAAGAAGACCGAAAGTAAATGCAACTGGCATATACCCGATCGCAATACTGCTTCCCTTATGAAGACCTCGTCTGAAAAGCGATGACGACAGTCTTTCTGTAATGGCTACATTCATAAGGTCTTCACCTTCCCCTGACTTTGATAAACTTACCACTTGTATGCTATATTGTATGTATTGTATTTTATAACATATCTTTCGTCAAGGAGAAATTTAATGTCACATGAAATCAACCATATGATCGGGAAAAAAATAAAGATGATCCGTGCTGAACGGAAATTGAGCCTGGATGATTTGTCTAAGCTGACAAACGTCAGCAAGGCGATGCTCGGTCAGATTGAGCGTGGTACGTCCAGCCCTACGGTAAGTACATTATGGAAAATTGCTTCAGGACTCGGCGTCTCTTTTTCATCTTTTGTAGAAGAAGAAGCACCTGCATTTTTTAAAGTAAGAATAGAGAACGTCGAGCCTTTGTTGGAAGATGATGGCCGTTACTTGGTACACACACTCTTCCCAACCGAGCCTAACCGTAATTTCGAAGCATATGCCGTCACATTAGAGCCCGGTTGTTCCTATACAAGTCCAGCGCATGGTACCGGTGTTGAAGAGTATCTTTTCGTTCACAAGGGCGAGTTGAACGTCTTGATCGGGGATGCGGCTCATTCACTAAAAGAAGGGGAAGCTTTCCGCTTTTCTGCGGATTACGAGCATACATATGAAAATACTTTCTTAAAACCAAGTGAATTGTACTTGATCATCCATTATCGTTGAATTTCATAGCTTTTCCAATCTGGGTGACCGTCTGCTCAGGTTATTTTTTATATACAAATTTTATAGACTTTCATCTGTTTAATGATTTTGCCTACACATAGAGGACAATCATGACATACCATATAGTAGTTTTATGATAGAGGAGGATCATATATGGATTGTCATGATAAGAGCAAGCATGGTTCCAAATGTAAAGACTGGGCGTGCAGGTTTTTGAAAACGTTGAAGGCTGGAACTTTAGTAAGGATTGTAGTAGATGGAAGGGAACCTATCCAAGACTCAAATGGTCTTGAAGATCTGCGCCTTGGATGTATCGACAAAAATAAATGTGCCACTTTTACTGCAGTCTCGAACAACGAACCTTTTTTTATTGATTGTTCAAAAATACGTGTCATTGAGTTACCAAGTGAATAGGAGGAGGTATGATAATGAGCTTATTGAAAAATGATATGAAGGATGATATGAAGACTGATTGTTCAGGTTGTGTATGTCATGTCCTGAAGAAATTGGATATAGGAACGTTCGTCAGGGTTTTCAACGGTGCCCAGGACCCTTTGGATTCACCAGACACGGATGATGCTTTGCAATTTCTCTGTTTTGATCCGAAAACATGTATCGTGAAATTCAAAGACTCAGATAACACAATTTATGTCCTATGTTGTGAACAGATCCATGCAATTTCTATTATTCCAGAAGATAACGGTCCGCCTGAACCAGCAGTTTAATTCAAATATAAGAAGCTGACCGAATTGGTTTTCGGTCAGCTTTTGTTATTCTTTCTATTATCCTACTGGTTCTGCTTCTTTCTTCTGTTGTTTGTTCGGTGGAATGTGGATGGCTTCACCAGTCATCGATTCTAATGCTTCCAGCCATCCTTCATTGAAGCTTGGGTGAGGATAGAATGGATACGATAGATCTTCATCGCGAGCAGCCATTTCGAGTGCTGTCACTCCGGATGAAATCATCTCAACAGCACCCTGTCCAATCATATGGACACCGAGCAACAGGTCCGTGTCAGCATCTTTAATGATTTTGACAAGACCTTCTTTTTTACCAGCTATACCTGCAAAGCCATTCCCAGCCATCGAGAATTGACCGGTAATTACTTGATAGCCCTCTTCAATAGCTTGTGCTTCCGTAAGGCCAGCATGGGCAATCGGTGTAGACGTATAAACAACAGTTGGGATATAGCGAAGATTAAGCTCCGGTGTTTTCCCTGCAAGGTGCTCTGCCGCTACTTTTCCTTGCTTGATCGCTTTGACAGCAAGTGAAGGTCCGATTGTTACATCTCCCACCGCATAGATATTCTTCTCTGTCGTTTCACTGAATTCGTTGACGATTAGGAAGCCGTTCTCGTCTGTTTCCATTGATAACGCTTCAAGACCAAGTTCAGTCGTGTTCGGCTGGAATCCTGTTGAAACGAGCAGATGAGAACCTTCAACCGTCAGTTTTTCATCCTTTTTCACCAGGTGGAGCGTTACGTTGTCGTCACTTTCTTCAACTGTTTCGATAACGGTATCTTTGATGACTTTTATCTTTGATTTTTTCAAGACACGTGTCAATTCTTTGTTGATCTCCGTATCAAATCCGAACTCATTACCCCCATCTAAGACAATCGTAACCTTCGAGCCCATTGCATTGAAACTCGTAGCAGCTTCTAACGCAATATAGTCGGATCCATAGATTACGAGATGCTCTGGCACTTCTTCGGTTGCGTATATCTCCTGAGCGTTGTATACGTGATTGAACCGAGCGTCGATCTCTTCCGGTATAGAGGCGGATGCCCCAGTCGCGACAATCGCCTTTTCATATTTAAACATCTCGAACGTATCGCCCGATTCAACACCGATACGGTTCCCAGTCATAAATGAGGCCGTTCCATTGATGACCTCGATTTTATTTGCTTTACATAGCGCTTCGACACCCTTCTGTAAAGCGGAAACAGTTTGTTTCATGTAGGCGTTGTGCTGGGGCATGTTGAACTTAGGTTCAGCAGCTTCAATCCCAATCTGCTGCATATGTTTCCAATCTCCCAGCTTTTCTGCTGTGTGGGCATAAAGTTTTGATGGGATACACCCCTTACTTAAACAGATGCCGCCGAGATCCCCTTTTTCAATCAACGTGACCTCGATTCCGAGCTGAGCAGCTCGGATTGCAGCATTGTATCCACCAGGTCCTCCGCCGACGATGATCAGTTCACGCTCTTGTATGACTTCACCTACTACCATGTTATATCAGCTCCAATGTCATTGCTGCAGGGTTTTCGATATAGTGCATGAAGCGATTCGTAAATGCGACTGCGGTAGCGCCATCCGCTACACGATGATCGAATGTCATCGATACATTCATGATTGAACGGATGACGATTTCATCATTGATGACAACTGGCATTTTCTTTGTTTTGTGGAAAGCCATCAAACCGACCTCAGGATGGTTGATGATCGGTGTCGCCCCAGTGCTCCCTAGTGGACCGACATTACTGATTGTGAACGTGCCGTCCTTCATTTCAGATGGCTTCAATTTATTCGTTTTCGCTTTATTGATCAGTTCTTTCATTTCGCTGTTGATCGTGGAAATCGACTTCTGTTCTACATTCTTCACAACAGGTACGATCAAACCATCATCTGCATCTGTCGCAATCCCCATGTTCACTTCACCTTCAAGGCGAATGACTTCATTCTCTTCATCGAGTTTTGCATTGAAGATTGGATAATCACGTAGCGCTAGCTGCAATGCTTTTACAAAGAAGGCTGCGAGTGATACGTTCATGCCCTTCGATCCATCCGGGTCAGCTGCTTTAAGGGATTTTTTCAAGTCTAATAGATTCGTAAGATCAACTTCGTCAAAGTGCGACACGTGTGGAATCGTGTAAAGTGATTGCGTCATCTTCTGCGCAATCTGTTTCCGGCGTCCTTTGAACGGAATTTCCTTTGCTTGTGCCGCAGGTCTTGTGATTGCGGCAGGGGCTTCCGTCGCTTCTTCTTGTTTCGTTTCCAGTTGTTCCTGACCGCCATTTATGAATTGATAGACATCCTCTTCGGTCACACGTCCAGCTGGACCTGATCCATTGATCTGCTCGATGTCTACATTGTTTTCGCGAGCGATTTTCCTCGTATATGGAGCTGCAAGTACACGTCTTGTTAAGCGTATCATGGATTGTACTGCGCTCATTGAACGTTCAGTTTGAGCAGCTGGTATGGATTTTTCTTGTTTCTCCTGCACTGGTTCTTCCGGCATTTCATCTTGTGTAGGGACACTACCTTCTTTTTCAATCAGGATGATCGTAGTACCGACTGTGACGACTTCACCTTCAGAGGCTTTGATTTCTTTTACCGTACCCGCGACTGGCGACGGAAGTTCCGCCGTTACTTTATCTGTCTGGACCTCGACCAATGGTTGGTCGATTTTGACTACGTCTCCTGGAGAGACATGAAAATGTGTGATTTCTCCTTCTGTTATTCCTTCCCCGATGTCATGGAGCTTTACTTCAATCATCTTCTTCCTCCTATCTTAGAAACGTACTGTATCAACAATAGCTTGCTTGACACGCTCAGCATCAGGCAGATAGTGGTCCTCAATCGCAAACATCGGAACCGGTGTATCATGACCTGTCACACGTTTAATCGGTGAGCGCAAGTGCAGGAATGAGGTGTCATTGATCAACGAAACCACATCGTTGCTTACTCCGCCTGTACCAGGTGCTTCATGGACAATAACAGCACGCCCGGTTTTTTGGACAGATTCAGCGATCAAATCACGGTCTAGTGGATAAAGCGTACGTAAATCAAGAACGTCACATTTGATCCCTTCCGCCTCTTCAATTTCCTTCGCCGCTTTCTTTACGACGTCCACCATCGCTCCCCATGTAATCAGGGTTATGTCTTCACCCTCTTGAAGACGTGCGCCTTTTCCGATTTCAACTGTATATTTCTCTTCCGGTACTTCAAGCTTATGTGAACGGTAGCAGCGCATCGGCTCCAAGAACAATACCGGATCAGGATCCTCGATGCTCGCAATCAATAGCCCTTTCGCATCATACGCATTAGATGGAACGACCACCTTGATACCTGGCATATGTGTGAATAGCGCTTCGACACTGTCAGAGTGGATTTCCGGCGCGCGGACACCAGCTCCGAATGGCGCTCGGATAACCATTGGAACAGTAAAATGGCCTAGTGTACGTGAACGGATCCGTGAAGCATGTGTCATGATCTGGTTGAAGGCAGGATAGATGAAACCGAAAAATTGCATTTCCGCAATCGGTCTGAAGCCATTCATCGCAATTCCAATCGACGTCCCGATGATTCCAGATTCAGCTAAAGGCGTATCAATGACTCGTTTTTCGCCGAATTCTGCCTGAAGTCCGTCAGTCGCACGGAAAACTCCGCCGTTCCTTCCGACATCCTCACCTAAAACGAGTACATCGTCATGCTCGCGCATCATCGTCGCCATTGCATCGGTGATCGCTTGTACCATCGTCAGTTTCTGAGTTTTAACCGCTGTACTCATTTACACTTCCTCCTTCATACGGGACTTGAATCCATCAAGCTGATCTTGGACAGACCATGTCGGTGTTTGGAAAACATGCGTAAACATATCGGTCGGCTCTGCTGGTCCGAATGCTTCCATATCTTCAACAGCTTGTTCAATTTCTCTTGTGATCTCTTCTTCGACCTGCGTTTTCCAAGCCTCTTCAAAATAGCCTTTGTTTGCCATATAACGCTCAAGTCGCAATAGCGGGTCGGTCGTTTCACGGCGGCATTTCGCTTCTTCTTGATCACGATACTTGCTAGGATCGTCAGCCGTCGTATGAGCACCGTATCGATAGGTCACAGCCTCGATCAACGTTGGACCGTTTCCTTGGCGTGCGTGCTCCATCGCCTTTTTCGTTTCGAAATAAACGACAAAAATATCGTTTCCGTCGATACGGACACCCGGGATGTCATAAGCGACCGCTTTCTGAGCGATCGTTTTCGTTTTCATCTGTTTCTCCATCGGCACCGAAATGGCGAACCCATTGTTTTGATTGAAAAAGACAACAGGGGCATTGAATACGCTTGCAAAATTAAGCCCTTCATGAAAGTCTCCTTCTGAAGTTGCACCGTCACCGAAATAGACGATGGAACCACGGTCGGTCCCCTTCATTTTTTCAGCCCATGCTGTACCTGTTGCATGCAAAAGTTGAGAAGCGATTGGCACTGCTGGAGGGAAAATGTTCTTTCCTTCCGGCGGTACGCATCCCATCGGATACCCTTTCCAATATAGGAATAGGTTTCGGGCAGAATGGCCATAGGTCAAAGTCGCCGCATGATCACGGTATGTCGGGAACATCCAGTCGCCTTCTTCAAGCACAAGCGAGCTTCCTACTTGAGCTGCTTCTTGCCCTTCAAATGGGACATACGTACCGATCCGCCCTTGCCGCTGGAGGTTCACGCCTTTACGGTCAAACATCCGAGCTCTGAGCATTTTTATATAAAGTTCTTTCGTCAATGATTCTGTCATCTCGTTTTCAAATTCTGAGTTGACGACGACGCCATCTTCATTCAAGATCTGTTTCGTCGGAAATTGCGCTTCCATAAGACCCCTCCTTAGTTACGTACATTCCATTTTTGTCGTTTCTTATGACTGAAGAAGCTGTTGCGCTTCATTCTCTTTGTCAAACGATCATTACAAAATTGATTTGCAGACTCTGCAGTGGAGATCGATTGTTCATTTGATTTTTGGTAGATTTCCATCAGTGTATCGTAAATTGCTTTTGTTTTTGCTAGAACACGCGCTTTATTCGGCGAGTACAACTCATCAGATACCTGGATGAGTCCGCCAGCGTTTACGATATAGTCTGGTGCATATATGATTCCTTTTTCTTGCAAGAACTTACCGTGTTCATCTCTTAATAGCTGGTTGTTCGCCGATCCTACGACGGCCTTCACCTTCAATTGTTCAATTGTTTCATCGTTGATGATTCCGCCAAGCGCACAAGGAACGAAAACATCTGCTGGAACACTGTAGATTTCATTGCCTTCTACGACTCTTACGTTACCTTTTAGACCTTCAGCTTGATCGATGATCCGTTTGATAGCAGATTCATTAATATCGGTGACATAAAGGTCGGCGCCATCTTCAAGTAGCTTTTCAGCCACTTTGTATCCAACTTTTCCTAGTCCCTGGATCGAATACGTTTTACCACTTAAATCATCTGAACCGTAAAGGACGTTATTCGTCGCTTTCAGACCATAAAGGACCCCTTCTGCAGTCGGAATCGATGAATCTCCGCTTCCGCCATATTCTTCAGGCACACCGACGATGCAATTCGTTTCTTTCAATGCATGGACGAAATCGTCAGGAGTCGTGCCCATATCGGTGCCTGTATAGAAACGACCGCTTAATGACTCTACGAATTGACCGAACGCACGGAACAATTCCGGCGAACGATCCTTCAACGGATCTCCGATGATGACTGCCTTTCCGCCTCCAAAGTCGACATCTGCCGCAGCGCATTTATAAGTCATGCCTTTTGATAGACGGAGTACGTCCTCGATCGCCTCATCCGTAGAATTATATGGTCTCATACGACAGCCGCCCAGTGCCGGTCCAAGTGTCGTATTATGTATCGCGATAATTGCTTTCAGCCCTGTATCAGGATCATTGCAAAACAAAACTTGTTCGTGCCCATTGATGCGTTCAAACATGATGTAATCCCCCAATTCTATTAATCTTGATGACTATTGAACTGTCATCGTAAACGCTTTCATACAATTGCAAAAAATTAAGCCTTCATCGACTCGATTTTTTCCTTGATCATTTCTTTAGGTAGTATATATTGTGTGACTTCGCCTTCTCCAATTTTTTCTTTAGTGTTCCGGATTTCAAGATCACAGATGACCGCTCTTCCTTTTATTTCTCTAAGTGTAGCCGTTACGGTGATTTCACTTCCAGCAGGCGTAGGATTCAAATGTTTCGCTGATACTCCCCCGCCAATTCCTTCCTCGTGTTCTTCAAGATATGGAAGAATGATTTGTCGTGCTGCCCATTCCATGTGATAGACCATCGAAACAGTCGAATAAGCAGGGTGTACCAAATTCCCTTCGAACTGCGCATACATATCAGGTGTCACTGTAGCAGTAATGGTAGCCTGTTGACCAACTTGCATACCTGGCTTCATTATATCTGCCTCCTTTGCTTCTTATCTTCGTGCAGAGAGATACTGTTTTCTATTCTTCAGTCCAGTTCATTCTTCTTAAAAATGGCCGGTATTATCCATTATAAATATGACGTTTATTTAACGATATAATATCATTTTGTTTAATAAAATGCAATGCAATGTCAGGTTCCAGCGTGTTTTGAAACGGGTCATTTTTGCGTAACATCAAGGTTTTAACGCTTTAAAGTGACGGTCATCCTCTTTGAAACCATTCCTTTTTCTCCAATAAAAAAGACGACCCGAATCGTATGCCGCATTCACTAACGGAACCGTTATTTTGTGAATATCGATACTTTCGAGTCATCTTCAACTTGTTTATTTGATTTGCAATTAATATCTCGGGTATTCCTGTGACAATGGGTGTAGGACGATTTCATCGATGACCATGTGTTTCGGAGCTGAAGCCATGTAACATACTGCTTCTGCGATGTCATCAACCTTCAACCAATCTTCTTTATGCTCTTCACCCTGTTTGGAATCCGCAAAGAACGTGTCGATTGCTCCAGGATTCACAGTACCGACACGGATGCCGTACTCTTGTACTTCCTGGGCTACTGAACCGATAAATCCTTGGACTGCGTACTTTGTTGCGGTATACGCTGATCCATTTGCGATCGTCCTTCTAGCTACATCGGATGAAATGGTGATGATCGTACCGGATCGTTTTTCCTTCATGAATGGGATGACTTCCTTCGTGGTTAAAAACACTCCGCGCGTGTTGACAGCGAAGACGTTCTCCCATTCCTCAAGAGTTGTCTCTTCTGCGGTTTTGAAAAATCCGATTCCAGCGTTATTGATTAAAATATCAACTTGTCCGTAATGATCGAAAATTTGTTTGAACGCTTTTTTAACGTGTTGCTCATCCGTAACATCGGCCTGAAGGCTAAGTACCTCGCTGCCGTTTTCTTCTAATTCCTTTGCGGTTTCATGGATTTGTTCAGAAGACCCGATGATTGCTAATTTCGTTCCCTCGGCTGCTACTCGGGTGGCAATTGCTTTACCTGCACCCCGGGATGCACCTGTGATGACAGCTACTTTTTCATTTAGCATAGGATTTATTCCCCTTTCTATCGTTTCACTCTTGGTTGTCCGTACATCATTGTACTATATCGTTCGCCTTTATTTCGAGTTTTAAACCTTTGGTGTAAGATTTGTTGAAATTTCAAAGGCTTTACAGCGAATAACCAATTCAAAAGGCATTTATCTCTACAACTTTACAACGAAATGCTAATAATTCTAAATTATCTCCACAACTCCAAAATTATCTCTACAACGTCAAAAGCTCAAGTTCTTCCGATCATACGAAAAGAGCAGCGGGTTAGGCTGCTCTTCTCAAATTACTTTTTAAATCAATCCAAGTGCATCAATGAATACGATGATAATGACGAGTGGTACAAAATACTTCAACACAAGCAGCCATAGTGCCAATAGCCTTTTTCCAGTATGACTGCCATCTGTCAATTCCGCCACAAGTACTTCACGCTTCATTTTCCAAGGCACAAAGATCGAAATCAACAATGCCCCTAACGGAAGCATGATGTTACTTACGAGGTAGTCCATCAAGTCAAAAATGATTTTATCAAACAATGTGATATTCCCCAGAATACCATATGAAAGTGCTGATGGTACACCGACTACAAAAATAGCGATCCCAATCAACCAAGCTGCTTTCGAACGACGCTGACGGGATTCTTTCGCTACTGATGCAACGATGATCTCAAGCATCGAGAACGCTGAAGTCAACGTGGCAAATAGGAATAGTGCCAGGAATGCAATGAAGAAAAACGTTCCTGCTGGCATTTGGGCAAAGACAGACGGTAAAACGATGAACAACAATCCTGGCCCTTCCGTTGGTTCAAAGCCTAGTGAGAAGACTGCCGGAAAGATCGCCAGCCCTGAAAGGATCGTGATGAAGATGTTCATCGCTACGATTGAACCTGCAGACCTGCCCAGGCTTTCCGTTTTTGATAAATAAGAACTGTACGTAACCATGACAGATACACCGAGACTCAAGGAGAAAAATGACTGACCCAGTGCGAAAAGAACACCTTCAGATGTCAATCTGCTGAAGTCAGGCTGCAGGAAGAAACGTACCCCTTCCATTGCTCCATCCAGTGTCAACGAGCGGCCGATCAGAATGAGGAACAAGACGAATAACGCCGGCATCATCCATTTACTTGCCTTCTCAATTCCATCTTTAATTCCACGAGCAACTACCAGGATCGTCAATAGAATGAATGCAAACTGCGAACCTACTGCTGTCCATGGATTAGAGATGATTGTTCCGAATAACTGTTCATAGTCACTAACGCCAGAAATGTACCCGGTTATGCTTGCACCGAAATATAATAGAATCCAACCACCAATTACACTATAGAAGGATAATAGAATGAATGCACTGAATACACCAATACGGCCGATGAATTCCCACCCTGGTGCGATGGTTCGGTACGCCGAAATGGCTTCTTTTTGTGTACTGCGCCCAATAACGAACTCAGCTAATAATAACGGTAGACCTACTAGTAAAGTGAATAGCAGGAATACAAGGAAGAATGCTCCCCCACCGCTGTTACCAGCGACGTATGGAAACTTCCAGATTGCGCCGAGTCCGATAGCCGAACCAGCTGCTGCTAAAATGAATGTAAGTTTTGATGCCCATTGCTCTTGCTGCGCCATAATTACCTCCAGAACTTTCTATTAGTTTTTAATTCTATATAGTTGATTTTCTGAGAAATTCTCTGAACGAATCAACATTTACCCACAATAAAGCCACTATCTCAATATCTATTCGTAACAAATATTTGTAAGTAGGACAACTATAAATATTTTACAGCGTCAAAGCTTTGAAGTATTACAACAACGAACTTCTTAATACCTTTGATCTAACGCATCCAATGTTTCTTTCAACTCTGACATCATACGCTCCAGTAACTCTGAAACTGTCGGTATGTCACGGATCAATCCAGCGATTTGCCCGGAATTGATGAATCCTTCATCCAAATTCCCTTCAACCGCTCCTTTACGGTGGAAATCTTCAGTCGTCTTCGCTACGAACGATTGAAGATCCGCTCCCTTCGCTTCCTCTTCTAATAGCTGTTTTGCATAAGGAGTCTTCAACAGGCGGCGGATTTTCCCGTAGGTTCTGCCGACAATCGTCGTCTCTGTATCACCGGCTTCAATCAGTTTTTGCTTATAGTTCTCATGGAAAACACCCTCTTGTGTTGCAATAAAACGCGTACCCATCTGAACTCCGGATGCACCAAGTGCCAGGGCAGCCGCTAGTCCACGTCCATCTCCAATACCACCCGCCGCAACGACAGGTATATCAACCGCATCCGCCACTTGTGGGATGAGGGTCATTGTTGTCGATTCCTCGGTTGCATTGATTCCGGCTGCTTCATAACCTTCCGCAACGATGATGTCCGAGCCTGCCTCTTCAGCCTTTCGTGCATGTTTGACTGAAGCGACTACACAAATCACTGTCACCCCACGTTCTTTAAACTTAGGGATGAACGGTGCAGGGTTCCCTGCAGATAACACGACAACAGGCACTTCATATTGAAACATGAGCATCGCCGCTTCTTTCACAGCTGGAGAAACACTCAATGGAATATTCACCGCGAACGGTTTGTCCGTAAGTTTTTTTGTACGCTTGATAAGGTCTTCGATTTCATCAGGTTGAAAGGTTCCGATCCCGATTGTTCCCAAACCCCCAGCTTCAGAAATTGCAGCCGTCAAAGGGGCATTTGAAACGTTCCCCATCCCCCCTTGGATAATAGGGTATTTGATTTTAAGCAATTGGTATAACGGGTTCATAGTGATGATCCTTTCTGTTGGAAGTAATTGTTGGATTGCTGGTTGATTGGCTGTGTCGTGCACAATTAGTTTCAGATCGTGCAACTTTGCGGGTGAATCTTGCAACTTCCTCCTAATTTACCAAGGGCTTCTACTTTTCCATCTATGATATAATCTAGGAAACGCTTTCAAGGAGGTTTTTACATGTTATATCCATACAACGGGCAAAGTCCTCAAGTGGACGAATCCGTTTTTATCGCACCAGGTGTACATATCATTGGTGACGTTACGATTGGTAAAAATTCAAGTGTCTGGTTCAATACGGTGGTCCGTGGTGATGAAGCACCGATCCGAATCGGTGACCGCTGTAACGTTCAGGACAACTGTACTTTACACTTGTACGAAGAGTTTCCGCTCATCCTTGAAGATGAAGTATCAATCGGGCATAATGTCATCCTCCATGGGTGTACCATTCGTAAAGGCGCACTGGTCGGGATGGGCGCGACAATCCTGGATAGTGCCGAAATCGGTGAATCCGCATTTATCGGGGCAAACACATTGGTTCCACCTGGTAAAAAGATTCCACCTCGCACAATGGTGATGGGATCGCCAGGAAAAGTCATTCGAGAACTTACTGATAAAGACCTTGAGCTGATCCAATTGACAATTGACACCTATGAACAAAAAGCCAAAGAGTTTAAAGAAAACTTGGCGAAATCAAGCCTTGGCGTAGATTGAGCCCTAGTTGCCCTTATACTTGAAACTTCAACTTTTCGACTACGTCGATATACATCTCGCTGAAAAGTTAACTTATCAAGTGTAAAGAAAACTTGGCGAAATCAAACGTTAGTGTAGATTGAGCCCTAGTTGCACTTATGCCATGAGGCGTAAAGAAAACTTGGCGAAATCAAGCCTTAGCGTAGATTGAGCCTTAGTTGCCCGAAAAGGCATATAATTTTCCTTTGTGTGGTGTTTGCAAAAAACCGAAGCATAAGTATGTGGGGTGACCCAAGCAGGGCCACCCACTTTTTATTCTTTTAATTATTCGATTCGATGATCAGCGGGTGGTTCAACGCATCATACTTCTTGTCACGGTTTTTCACTTCGTTTCCTTCGCTGAAAACATCCTCAAAGAAACGGCTTGCAGGCTGAGCCAATGCTTTGTAATAGTCACTGAAAAGACTTGCAGCATAATCCCCGAGCCATTTTTTCGGTAACAGCTCTTGCGGCAATCCTGGATCGACAAACAGGAACTTCCGATATTCGTGAACAAGCTTTGTACGCTCCACAAAGCATTCTCCGTCCGACTTCTCCCCTTTTTCAATCTTGCTTTTATCGATGACATATTTCTGGCTGTAGGTTTTGATGAAATCCTCGTACTTCATGTTGATTTCGTTCAAATCCCAGCATTCCTCCACGAGCTTTTCACTCTTATGAGGACCTTTATGTTCAGATAGGAAGAAATGGACATAATCACGTATGTCATACTTTTCAATCATCTGGTTCACCTGTTTTTCTTGTTGATTCGGTGAAATCCAGAAGCTGTTGGATAACAGTCCGAAACCGCTCCAAACTAGTTCTTTCCGCAACTCATCACGGATGCTTCTCTTATTCTCTGGAATCGTGTAAGTGAACATTCTCCACTTCCCATCCCAAGTTTCAGGTTGAAGTTTGAAAATCCGGTTCGCCGCTTCTTCAATCCTTTCGACGCCTTGTTCCGTCAATCGGTAATAGCTTTTGTTCCCTTTGCGATCAGCGGTGACCCACCCCTGTTTGTTCATTCTGGATATTGCAGCACGGACCGATTGTTCATTATGTCCAAATTCCTTCAACAAGCGGATCAAACTGCCAATCCATATATCGTTTCCGTAGTGACGGATGTAATCTCCGTATAACGTAAAAATCATTGACCGTGTGTTCAGACTGTTTTGCATCGTGTTCATCCTTTTCCGATTCAATCTTTCAAATTACCCACAATATTAGTAGGAAAACCCGGTGAAATCAAGCCTTAACTCAGATTCAGCCGAAGTTACCCTATTCCTTTACCAGTAGTAAAACATTACTGCACTTTAATATGCCGTAAAAAGGATGGACAGTCTTCAAATCGTCATTCTCCTTTAAACTGCGGCGGACGTTTTTCCCCAAAAGCGACAAGTGCTTCAACACGATCCTTCGTCGGAATCGTCACTTCATACGCTTTCGCTTCAAGATTGAGACCTGTCTCCAAGTCGACGTTCATGCCTTGCTTGATCGCATATTTTGCTTGCTTCAAGGCAATCGGACCATTCTTCAGCATTCTTTCTGCCCATTGTTCTGCAGTTTCAATCAATTTTTCAGAAGAAACCACTTCATTTACGATTCCATATTGCATCGCTTCATCTGAAGACAGCTTTTTCGCAGTCAGGATCAATTCCATCGCTTTTGCCTGTCCAATCAGGCGCGGCAGACGCTGAGTACCACCAGCACCAGGGATGATCGCCCATCCAAGCTCCGTCAAGCCCATTTTCGTATCGACCGCGATCCGGAAGTCACATGCCAATGCCAGCTCAAAACCTCCACCGAAGGCATAGCCGTTCATCGCTGCGATCGTAGGTTGTGGCAGCTTATCGACTGCTGTAAAAACGTCTCTTATTTTCGTGACGTTACGGCGCACTTCATTTTCAGTGAGGTTCTTCCGCTCTTTCAGATCAGCTCCAGCACTGAATGCTTTCTCGCCTGCTCCAGTAAAAATGACGACTCGCGCTTCAGGATTATGATGGATCTCTTCAACGACTTCGCCTAATTTTTTCAATGTATCGTAGTTGAAGCAATTCAACACATCAGGTCGGTTCAGTGTCACATAGGCAATATGATTTTTTACTTCGTATAAGATCGATGACATTCTGATTCCTCCATCTAAAATTAGTAATCGTAACCTTCGACGATAGCAGCGATTCCCTGGCCGACTCCGATACACATCGTCGCAAGGCCGTAACGGGTCTTCTGCTTACGCATTTCATGGACCAATGTCGTTAAAATCCGTGCGCCGCTTGCCCCTAGAGGATGTCCATAAGCAATCGCTCCCCCATTTACATTGACACGGGATGGAGACAATTCAAGCTGGCGGATGCACTCCAACGATTGGGAAGCAAATGCTTCGTTCAATTCAACCAGACCAAGTTCGCTCGATGACAATCCTGCACGTTTCAATGCTTTACGAGAGGCATGGATTGGACCAAGGCCCATTACACGGGGCTCAA
This sequence comes from Pseudalkalibacillus sp. R45, assembly GCF_052246725.1. Classification (NCBI taxonomy): domain Bacteria; kingdom Bacillati; phylum Bacillota; class Bacilli; order Caryophanales; family Fictibacillaceae; genus Pseudalkalibacillus; species Pseudalkalibacillus sp. R45. The sequence goes on from NZ_JBQQCL010000014.1 coordinate 26,141, forward strand.
GCCCGGCAGTCGCCGATGTGATGTATTTTGCTAACGGCTTAAGACCATGTTCATCAGCTTTTTCTTTACTCATGAGCAATAATGCTGAAGCGCCATCGTTGATTCCAGAGGCGTTTCCAGCCGTGATCGTTCCATCCTTGAAAAGCGGTTTCAATGTTGAAAGCTTTTCAAGTGAACTGTTTGGACGTGGATGCTCATCGGTATCAACTACGATTTCGTTCCCTCTGCGGTCTTTATAGACGACAGGTACGATTTCATCCTTCAATCGTCCTTCTTCCATCGCTCGTTTTGCTTTCATCTGGCTTTCATAAGCGAATTGGTCTTGCTCTTCACGGCCAATGTTATAATCTTTTGCAACATTTTCAGCTGTTTCAGGCATGCTGTCTGTTCCGTATTTTTCTTCTAAAGCCGGGTTCACGAATCTCCAGCCGATTGTCGTATCGAACATTTCACGGTTGCCACGCGGGAATTCCACATCAGGTTTTCCCATGACAAACGGAGCACGCGTCATGCTTTCCGTTCCACCTGCGATGAAGATATCGCCTTCATCAGCCAGGATTGCACGTGCCGCATAACTTACCGCATCCAATCCTGATCCGCATAAGCGGTTGATTGTTGTCCCGCCAACTCCTACGGGAAGATCGGCAAGTAAGGCTGACATTCTGGCGACATTCCGGTTTTCTTCCCCAGCCCCGTTTGCATTTCCGAAAACGACCTCTTCGATCTGTTCCTTCGGCATGTCCGGGTTACGCTCAAGCAAGGATTTGATCACGACGCTTCCGAGATCATCCGGACGGATATTTTTCAATGCCCCTTTATAGCGCCCGATCGGCGTTCTCACTGCATCAACGATAACAACTTCACGCATTATCAGAACCCCCTTGCTCACGGTAATCATAGACACCAACGCCTGCTTTTTTACCAATACGACCAGCTTTCACGTATTTTACAAGCAGTGGGCATGGGCGATATTTTTCCCCTAATGTTTCATGTAAGTATTTCAAATTATTAAGTCGTGTATCTAAACCGACGAGATCGCCGAGTTCAAATGGCCCCATCGGATAGTTGAGTCCAAGCTTGATCGCCTTATCGATTTCTTCAGGAGAACCGACACCTTCTTGAAGCATATAGAAGGCTTCGTTTCCGACAAGCGCACTGATCCGGCTCGTTACGAAGCCTGGGAATTCATTGACGGTGACCGTTTCTTTCCCCATTTTGACAGCGACTTCATTCGCTGCTTTAACCGTATCTTCTGCAGTATCAAGCCCTTTGATGATTTCAATTAAAGGCATTTTGTGCACCGGATTGAAGAAGTGCATCGCAATGACTTTTCCAGGCCGGTTTGTAAAAGACGCGATCTCAGTCGGACTCATCGTGGATGTGTTCGTTGCAAAATAACAATGCTCAGGCGCATGCTGATCGATCGTCTCGAACACATTCCGCTTGATATCGATGTTTTCTGGAACCGCCTCAATCACCATATCGGAAATGGATACAGTTCCTTCCAGGTCGGATGAGTATGACATACGTTCCATACCTTCGTTCGCGGCTTCTTCACTTAGCTTGTTTCGTTGGACACCTTTTTCGAAAATCGCATTGATTTCGGTTTTCGCACTTTCTAACGCTTTTTCTGAAATATCAACCAGGGTTGTCTTAAATCCGCCGACAGCAGCGACATAAGCGATCCCTCTGCCCATGACACCGGATCCGATGACGGTAATATGTTTGATCATGTCTCTCTTCCACTCCCTTGTAAGATGGGTATGTTTATGATTGAATGTTGTGATTTTGCTGCTTTGTTCACAAATAACGGCTGTGGTGTCCGTTAAAGTTACAGAAACAGCGATTTTGTCACAAATAACAGCTCTGATGTCCATTAACTGATAACTTTGCTGCGAATGTATTGCTGGCTCGCTTTTCCCGCGTCGCGATCAAATGCAATAAAGAAAACTTGGCGAAATCAAGACTTAGCGAAGATTGAGCCTTAGTTGCCCTTATGCCATGTGGCATAAAGAAAGCTTGGCTATGCCAAGCCTTGGCGCAGGCTGAGCCTTAGTTGCCCTTATATTGAAGAAAGTATTCCTACTTTCTTTAAATGTAAAGCTGAAGGCGAGCAGCCTGAAAAGGTGCTCGCCCCCATTAGTTCATTAAGGTTACACTCCGAACGGATTCAACGGCTTGCCACCGACGTAAGAGATGACACTCTTCGTCTCAGTATACAAATCAAGCGTTTCGATACAAAGCTCTCTTCCGAATCCAGATTGCTTGTATCCACCGAACGGCGTTCCTGGGAATGCTGAGAACGGTGAGTTGACCATGACCGTACCAGCCTTCAACTTAGTAGCGACACGGTTAGCACGAGCGTGATCCGTAGTCCAAATTGCAGCCGCAAGTCCGAATACTGTATCGTTTGCAAGCTTTAAGACTTCTTTTTCATCGCTATACTTCATGACAACGACAACTGGTCCGAAGATCTCTTCTTGTGCAATTTTCATATCATTCGTTACGTTCGTGATGACAGTCGGCAAGTACCAGTGACCGTTTTCGAAACCTTCAACCTTCGCACGGCCTCCACCTACAAGTACTTTTGCACCTTGTTTTTCAGCTTCTTTTACATAACCATCGATCACTTCTACCTGGCTTTCACTGATGATCGAGCCAACATGGGTTCCTTGCTCAAGCGGGTTGCCAAGGGTAAGCTTCTTCGTTTTTTCAACGAACTTTTCCATGAACTCATCATAGACGTTTTCGTGTACGAACAGACGAGAACGCGCTTCACATGATTGTCCTGTGTTATAGAAGATTCCGAATAGAGAGCCGTCTACAGCTGCATCCATGTTCGCATCTTCAAATACGATGTTCGGTGATTTACCGCCAAGCTCTAACGTTACGCGCTTCAACGTTTCAGAAGCTTTCGCCATGATGTCTTTTCCTGTACCCGTTTCACCTGTGAAAGCTACTTTATCAACACCAGGGTGTTCAACAAGGTGATTTCCAACTGTAGAACCAGGTCCTGGCACAATGTTGACTACCCCTTCCGGAACACCTGCCTCATGGCAAATTTCCGTTAAGATGATTGCAGTAAGAGGTGTCAAGCTTGCAGGCTTCAATACGATCGAGTTACCTGCAGCAATTGCAGGTGCTACCTTCCAAGAAGCCATCATCATCGGATAGTTCCACGGGATGATTTGTGCACAGACACCGAGTGGTTCTTTCGTTTCTGTATTTGTAAAAGGTCCTGGCATGTTGTTCACATGTCCGCGGTGGCCAACAATTGCACCTGCATAGAATTCAAAGTTTTCAACAGCTTGCATGACTTGTCCTTGAGCTGCTGTCAATGACTTACCACTGTTCAATACCTCGAGCTCAACCAATTCATTGAAACGACTGCGCATGATTGAAGCAATTTTGTTCAATATACGAGCACGCTTTCCAACCGGATATTTCGGCCATTTTCCATAATCGAATGCATTACGAGCTGCTTCAACTGCTTTGTCGACATCTTCAGTACCAGCCTTCGCCACTTTTGCTAGGGCTTCACCAGTTGCAGGATTGTAAGTAGTGAATGTTTCTCCAGAAACGCTATCAACTTGTTGTCCGTTGATGATCATTTTGTATGCTTCACGTTTCATTTCTGTTGCGACTTGTTGCTGTTCTTTAGTTGTACTCATTGATCAGTCACTCCTTTAGTTGTAGTTGAGTAGTTGCATCGATCTGATGACTCGTCCAGCGCCAGTTCTTCACAGGCGCATCCACCTTTTTTTCTAGCAGCCTTTGAATACGGGCTTTCTTTTCTCCATGAAAGCTTGCACGCCCTCAGCGTGGTCTTCTGTCTGTCCTGCTGTACGCTGGGCATACGCTTCGTTTTCAAGCATTTCACTAAGATCTGCATCCCAGCTCTTCCTTAAATATCTTTTGATCAAGCCGATTGCTTTCGTCGGTTTCTGTGCAAGGTTTTCTGCAAATGCTGAAACCTCTTCTTCCCAACGATCAAGCGCAATGACTTTTGTTGCTAATCCCAATTCCTTAGCGTCCTCCGCAGAAACCTTTTCTCCCATAACTGCAAGTTCAAGCGCTTTTGCATGACCTACTAATCTAGGAAGGTAAAAAAGGTTGCCTGAATCCGGTACAAGACCTACGTTTATGAAGGCTTCTATGAAACTTGCTTTCTCAGACATAAGTCGGAAATCACAAGCGAGCGCAAGGCTCATACCGGCTCCTGCTGCAACACCATTTACAGCAGCAATGACCGGTTTCTCGAAGTTTGCAAGTTTTTCGACCATTGGATTATAGCGTTTCCGCAATATTTCAGCGTGATCCGTATCTTGTTTGACCCCCGCCAGGTCTTCCCCAGAACAAAATGCTTTCCCGTTTCCTGTAATCACGAGGCAACGCACTTCGCCATCCTTTTCTGCTTCCTTCAACGCTTTTGTTATCTCTATATTCATCTGTTCTGTAAAAGCATTGAATTTATCCGGGCGGTTCAGTCGAAGCCAAGCGACATTGTTTTCTGTAACGTATTCGATCGTTTCATACATACCTAAACCGCTCCTTACTTTCCTTTGAATTGTGGTTTTCGTTTTTCAACAAAAGCCTTCATGCCTTCCTTCTGGTCTTCAGAAGCAAACAGCATGTAAAAGTTCTTCCGTTCAAATTGCATCGCTTCATATACGGAATGATCAACGGACTTGTTGACTGATTCTTTTATCAACCGTACGGACAACGGTGCTTGTTTCGCAATTTTACGAGCCATTTTCAATGCTTCTTCAAAAACGAGCTCAGGTGCTACCACTCGATTGACAACACCATTTTCATTCGCATACTTTGCGGTCATATACTCACCAAGCCATAACCACTCAAGTGCTTTTGCGCGCCCCATCAATTTCGTAAGGCGTACGGTCCCGCCTGCGCCTGGCATAACACCAAGGTTCACTTCAGGAAATCCGAATTGCGCGTTCTCACCTGCGACAATCAAGTCACAGCTTAAGGCAAGTTCGAATGCCCCGCCAAGACAATAGCCGTTTACTGCAGCTATGATCGGTTTTTTAACCCAAGCTAGGCGATCCCATTCTGCGAATTGATTGAGGAGTTCCAGCGAAATCGCATCATCCTCCGCCATTTCAGCAATATCTGCTCCTGCGGCAAAGACTTTCGCGTTACCAGTAACAATCATTACCGACACGCTATCATCACGGTCCCACTCCTCCATCGTTTGGAGGATTTCTGTGACCATTTTTCGATTCAAGGCATTCAATACTTTTGGACGGTTCAGTTGAATGACACCAACGCCATCTTCGGTCCAGGTTTGAATGGTCTCCTTATTACTCACCGTCGACTTCCTCACCAATCATCAGTGTCACCAAATCACCAGCAAATCCCATGAGGTCCTTTCCAGAAGCCTTAGCTTCGTCTGTTTTCATTGCAGCTTTCAATGCATCGTGGTCGTCGTAGTACATTTCACAAAGCAGGTGATAATCACTAGCTCCCATCGGAGACCCGACGATTTTCGTCACCTCCATTTTACGAAGTCCGGGTATCTTAGCTGTAATCGGTGAATGTGTGTTGAAATAGTGCTCGTCAAATTCTTCTTTGTTTTCAGGATTCTTGTAAAGTGCGATCAATTTTACCATTATATATACACCCTTTCTTATTCGTCGCCTATGTTGGCAACGGGTTTCATTGCTTCAAATGGATTTTTGCAGCTTCTGCAATAGAGAATGCAGCGGCACGCGGTCGGTCCAAAAAGATTTTCCATCGTCGTATATACCGAGCCGCAATACGGGCATGGGATTTCCCATGGTTCTCCTGGTGTGTGATTAGCCGGAGGAGGCGATATTCCGAATTCTTTCAGTTGTTCTTTTCCCTGGTCAGTGATCCGGTCCGTCGTCCAAATCGGTTTGGATAGAAAGGTTACTTCAACTTCAGAAATCCCTTCTACTTCGATGATGGCATTGCTGATATCCCTTTTGATGATGTCGAGTGCAGGACATCCTGTGAAGGTAGGAAGCACACCCACTTTTGCCTTTGACCCTTCCACTTCGATACCTTCTACCATTCCGAGGTCCAAAATACTGACAGAGTCAATTTCAGGGTCCGTAACACCTTGGAGCACGTCATTAATCGTGTCTACCAATTGTTTCGATTCAATTCCGGTCATCGTAATCCTCCTCTCAGGTTGAAATTTAGTTGTTTTGTAGTAATAGAACCTACCAGCCAGCAGCTGGATTCGTCTCATAAACCTCAGATAGTGTAGATAATGCTTGATCGAGGTCCTCTGTATGTTCTCCCTGGCGGCCGTTTCCTTTTGTCATGCCAAGTTCGCCAGGTAATGGTGCACCGATTTGTTCGAATGTCTTTTCCATATGTGCTAGCCATTTGTTGCGCATTTCCTCTTCACTCGCGATGTATCCTTTGCTTACCATTTCTTCAGCAAGGGGCCCTAGCGTAAGGACACCGTCCATTTCGTTCCAGCATATTTCAATCGCTGCTGTCATACGCTTTTTCGCTTCATCTGTACTGGTCATCAATTGCTTGAACCAGGTTTCCCAATGCATCAAGTGATATTGATGCTCGATCAGTGCTTTTGATGCAGCATCTGTAAGAGGTTCATAGCTTGATTGTTTCAAAGATTGCATGCGGATCTTTTTGTGGACGGAATAGAAATAGTTCCGTACAACCGCGAAAGCCCAGTCGAATTTCGGCTGTTCAAGGTACGTACCTTCTCCGTTCTTCTCTTCTAAAAGGACTGCGTTTCTGAATTTATCAGGTGTTCTCAAATGGGAGAGCTCATCCGCTTTCCCCTCACCTAATTCTTCAAGTAGACTGTAAAACTTCACCGCATGCCCCATCATGTCCTGGTTGATCGATGAATAGGCGACATCCTCTTCAATGTGTGGTGCAAGCCCGAGCCATTCTGAACCGCGATACGCTAAGATGAAATCATCATCTGCTAAGGAATAGAGCAGTTCCACTAGTGCTTTATCCTGTGCCATCACTCTTTTCCTCCCTTGCTGTTGCTAAGTAAACTTTGTTCTGTGAATTGTTCCTGTTGATATTTACGCCATTTTTTCTTCAAATAGCCGTAACCTTTCGTTTCGCGGTATTCTTTATTATTCAGCCGCTTCAGCATTTCACGTTCTTCCTGGGTCATTGTACGGATGTTGTCTCTCTTTGCTACCCAGATGTCAGCTACAGGCTCACGGCGGAAGAAGTTTTCCCTTGCCATGATCAATGCCATTTCTTCATTTGGAGCTAGAAGACTGAATTGATGTTGTAGTGGGCTTTTATCTGTTTTTTTACTGAATACTTCATACACACTGTAAAAACCGTCTTTTTCTTGGCTCAATGGTTTCCCCTCCTCGTCCGTCTATACTGCCTTCGATGTTGGATTTAAAGCCTCGCGCACCCAGGCATTGTTATCGTAAGAAGTTTTACGAAGTTCAAGTCTCTCTTTCGATTGCGGTCCGTTACCAGTCACGATTTCTTTGAATTCGCTCCAATCAGGGTCCTGATAAACCCACAATCCTTGCTCTTCATCAAAATGGATCGTCTCATCCGGAATCGTCAGGCCGAGTGACCAGATACGCGGTACATATTTCGTAAAGAACTCTTGTCGCAGCTCTTCGTTCGTTTTTTCACGGATCTTGTATCTCATGTTCTTATCGACGTGGGAAGTCGATGCATTCTCTTTGCTTTTCGGTCCGAAAAACATGAGCAGCGCAGTCCACCAGCGGTTGAGTGCATCCTGAAGCAACTCACGCTGTTCCGGTGTCCCCTCTGCCAGTGCCATGATGATGCTTTCACCGTGCTGCGCATGGAATACTTCCTCAGCGCAAATCCGTTTCAATGCTCTTGCATATGGCCCATAAGAAGAGTTCAGCATCATGCTTTGTGAAATGATTGCTGCTCCATCGACCAACCATGCGATGATTCCAGCGTCTCCCCATGTAGGCGCTTTCATATGAAACACATTATGAAACTTCAATTTCCCTGAAAACAAGTTTTGCATGATGTCTTCACGGTTCATGTCTAGTGGTTCCATCAAATCTTCCGCTACACGAAGCAACAGCTGGCCATGCCCCATCTCATCCTGCACCTTCGCCATGATTGCTAATTTACGGTGTAGAGACGGAGCTTTCGGGACCCATTCCTTTTCTGGAAGCGCTCCCATAATTTCGCTGATTCCATGCATGGAAATCAAACGAATCAAAGATTGACGGTAGTCATCAGGCATCCAATCGTTAGGTTCGATCTTCTCTCCGGCGTCAATCCGGTTCAGGAAGTGTTCGTACTTCTCATCTTCTGTCAACTGATCGAATGATTTCTCGATAGTCATCTATTATCACCTTCCATATATTACGTTTATTTAACGTCATTATAGAATATCGTCATAATTAATTCAATGCTTTTATTTGATTTACTTCTTCTGCAATACTTTCTCTTCTCTAAGATCTACGATTCTGACAGCCTTTCCTTCAGAGCGTGGAATTGAATTCGGCTCCATGATCTGGACGTGAATGGAAACAAGACAATTGGATTTGATCTGGTACTCGATCCGTCTTTTCAACTCATCCATATCAAGGTGCTTCATGTCTCCGCCACATTTTTCGAACGTCGATTCATTGACCTCGGCCTGAAGTTCGATCAGATCCATTGTTCCTTTTTTCTTCAATAAGATTTGATAGTGCGGAACAAGTTCTTCAACCTGCAATAAGCAGTTTTCAATTTCAGAAGGAAAGACGTTCACGCCGCGGATGATCAGCATATCATCAATCCGGCCTTTCACCCTCGACATCCGGACAGAGGTTCTGCCGCATTTACATGTCGTACGATCGATCGCCGCAATATCACCTGTACGATATCGAATGATTGGAAAAGCTTCCTTTGTCAGACTCGTAAAGACAAGCTCGCCATATTCTCCATCTTTCACCGGTTCAAGTGTCTCTGGATCGATTACCTCGACATAGAAATGGTCGTCAGCAATATGTAACCCGTTTTGTGATTCATGGCACTCGATCGATACCCCAGGTCCCATTATTTCACTTAATCCATATATATCAATCGCTTTAATATCCAGTTTCTCTTCAAGTGTCTGACGCATTTCTTCTGACCACGGCTCTGCACCGAAAATGCCGTACTTCAGGCTTGTCTGCCTTGGGTCTTTCCCCATCTTCTCCATCGATTCTGCTATATTGAGCACATACGAAGGTGTACCGCATATAACTTGAGGCTTGAAATCTTCAATAAGGAGAATTTGACGTGTCGTATTACCTCCGGAAACGGGAACTGTCACCATCCCAAGCTGTTCGGATCCGTAATGGAGTCCTAAGCCACCTGTGAACAGTCCGTAACCATAAGCATTATGCAATACATGACCGGGTTCTCCACCAGCAGCAGCAATCGCTCGAGCTACGACCTCGCTCCAGACCTCGATATCGCCTCTCGTATATCCTACGACAGTCGGTTTCCCGCTTGTCCCAGAAGATGCATGAACACGGACCATGTCTTTCTGATCGACTGCAAAAAGACCGAATGGATAGTGGTCACGCAGATCTTGTTTCTTAGTAAAAGGAAGCTTCTTTAAATCTTCAAGACTTCTAACCTGCTCTGGTGTAATGTTATTCTCGGCAAACTTTTCTTTGTAAAAAGGAACGTTTTCATAGACAACCTGGACGGTTTTTTGCAGCCTTTCAAGCTGCAGTTTTTCCTTGTCTTGCATATTCAGCGTTTCTTTTTCAACATTGTAAATCATATTACCCCTCCTTATATATAACGAAAAAATCTCGACACATAATATATACGGTATATAAAAATAGTATAAGGAAAGCGTTTTCTTGTGTCAATTTTCAGACAATAGCCTTTTTATCAAATTCACGAGTTATTTCGGGTACGCATTGATATATCTCTGATTTACACTGATTTCTTCTATTTTTGCTTTGATTTCCTCGCTAATCGGAATAAAGAAAACCTTACAAAGCCTAAATATAAAAAAACTCCCTTTCATTAAAAAGGGAGGTTGCTTCTAATAATAGTAAGGATACGGATAAGGCGCGAAGTAAGGCACTAGTGATAAGGCTGCTAGACCAGCTAACGGTAATAAAAGACCCCCGAACCTCCTGAATCTTGGTTGGCGATAGTCTTCCCTGTCATAGGATTCCGGTTCCATCATCTGCGGCACAAGGAGTTCTACCTTATCCTTTTTCACACCCATAATGATTGCATCGAATTTTTTACCGTCCTTCGTTTCAACAAGCACATGGTAGTTTTTATATTGCTTACATTTGTCGTGCATATATTTCGCCCGTTCGTCGTCTCGGATTGATTCATCATAATGATGTTCTGACATTATCCATCCTCTCCTTTCTCACAATGTCATGATATTCACCCAGAAGAATGATGTGCCTAATTTTTTCTAGACGATCCGATTTTTGCGAAATCACTCTCGAAGGAAATCTTTTACAAGACTTTACGATTAAAACTGCAGAGGTTGAAGTCAAATAAGTTACGACCCAATTATTAGAGGACACCAAAGACCTTATTCGCCTCATAAACCCCATCTTCAGAAATTTAGTGGACACCAGAGACCTTATTCGCCTAAAACCTGAGAAAATCATGATCGTTTTCGGCAATTAGCGGAACAGATGTCCTCTAATTTTTGAAATCAACCCTTTTTGTCACAGATAGCGGAACAGATGTCCTCTAATTTCACCAGATGATCCAAAATTTGGACAGTTCTCCTCTGCCTCGTATTAGTGTTCTTGAATCCTCGAACAACGCAAATAAAAAAGCACCTGCTCATGGCAGATGCTTTATCACTAGTGGATCAAGTCTAAAAATTGCTCCCTCGTTATTTTTCCTAAGTAATGGCTGATATCAAGGTCAGCTAACGCTTTTTCAGTTTCAGCGTAGTCGTATCGGGCACCAATGAGACGTTTTTCGATATCTTCAACATCCCCGACACCAAAGAAATCGCCATAAATTTTACAGGCTTGAATCGTGTTCTTCTCCACATCCAGGCGTACATCCAGCTGTCCTGCTCCCTCAAAACGATGAGAATGTTTCACATTGAATTTAGGGGATTTACCATAATTCCAGTCCCAATTCTGATATCGGTCTGCTGAAATCTCACGGATGACTTTCCAATCCTCTTCAGTCAGTTGATATTGTGGAATTTCTTCTTCCCCTTCAAACAGATAGCGCAGCAATGTTTCTTTGAATTGCTCGGTCGTCATGTCTTGATCAAGATGGTCACGAATATTGGTGACACGGCTGCGGATCGATTTAATTCCCTTCGATTTGATTTTATCCATATTCACATTCAAAGCAGAGACGACATTCTCGATTTGCGAGTCGAACATAAGTGTTCCATGGCTGAACATCCGGCCTTTCGTTGAAAATTGCGCATTTCCTGAAATTTTCTTGCCCTCGACGAGGATATCATTGCGCCCGCTTAACTCAGCTGGAACACCAAGTTTATGAAGGGCTTTGATCACAGGTTCGGTAAACTTTTTAAAATCATGGAAGCTGTTTCCGTCGTCCTTTGTGAGGAAGCTGAAGTTCAAATTCCCATGATCATGATAGACTGCTCCCCCGCCGGAAAGCCTACGGACAACGTGGATTCCGTTTTCACGAACATACTCTGAATTGATTTCTTCCACCGTATTCTGGTTTTTTCCGATGATGATCGAAGGTTCATTTATATAGAACAAGAGATATGTATCGTTGATATCCAGATGTTTCAGTACATATTCCTCAATCGCGAGGTTGATCCTCGGATCGGTAATATTTTCATTATCAATAAATAGTAACATGCTTGACCTCCTATATTTACTTAGTATCTTGCTATAAAAGGGATTGTCCAATTTGCCTTATATGACCTATTCACCTTTCCAGACAAAACCTTCTTCCGCTAAAACGACCTCCCCATTGAACTGTTCTTGCGCCTCCGGAACAAGCTGATTGATTTCACCGAAATGAGGCAGATGGGTTAAAATCAATTTCCCAACATTCGATTCACGGGCGATTTGACCAGCTTCTTCGCTCGTCATATGCCCTACACTCGCCCCATCCATCCCCTTATAAAGATTGGATTCACATAGTAAAAGATCCACTCCTCGGAAAAAAGGAAAGAAGGATTCTTGAAAACTTGAGTCAGCGGTGTAACCGATCGTGTGACGCATGCCTTCAATCCGCATTGCATAACATGGAACAGCGTGCTTCGTTTGTAAAAAGGTGATTTTGAAAGGACCAACTGAAATTGGCAGCGCCGGGTTATATTCCTTTGAAGCAGTAAACGTTTTGTATGCGAGTCTATTGAATTCTGTTTCATTAAAACGATGACCGTAAATCGGGAGTTCAGGCAATGTTGTTCCAGTATGTGATTTGACAAGTCTTGCGAATTGCAATGGGCCGATATCTGCAATATGATCGGCATGATAATGGGAGATGACGACTGCATCCAGGTCTTCTACATTTATATAAGACTGAACTTTCGAAAGGACGCCACTTCCACAATCAACCAATAAATTGAATCCATTCTCCTGTACCAAATACCCTGAAGTTGCTTCTCCCGCTTTAGGAAATCCACCCCAGCAGCCGACAACAGTTACTTTCAATAAACTCACCTCATTCACTTTTATACCTATAATTGTATATAACATAAGTCTTTACTTCTAGTATACCGCTATGACTTGTATCGAACCGTTTATATTCCCGTGATTTGTGGTAAATAATAATTATGTTTTCACTGAAAGGAGTTTTGATAGGATGAAAGTACTTGTAGTTGGAGCAAACGGCGGTACAGGCCGTCATATACTTAGGATGTTAGGTGAAAGTAATGACCATCAAGCTATAGCGATGATCCGTGATATTACACAGTCTGCTGAATTGGAGAAGCTCGGAATCAGTGAAACTGTACTGGCTGATTTAGAAGATGAGGTGGATCATGCTGTAGAAGGCTGCGATGCCATTCTCTTTGCAGCCGGGTCTGGTTCGAAGACAGGCCCTGAAAAAACAATCACTGTTGACCAGGAAGGTGCGATCAAGCTTGTGCAAGCCGCTGAAAAACATGGCGTGAAACGGTTCGTCATGCTGAGTACAGTCGGAGCTGATAACCCAGAGTATGGATCAGAAGGTATGAAACATTACTTTGAAGCAAAGAAAAAAGCGGATGACGCATTAAGGGAAAGCTCTCTCTCATACACGATCGTAAGACCAGGCAGACTCTCTTACGACGCTGGAACTGGTAAAATCAGAGCAGCAGCACAACTTGACGACTATTCAGGTGACATTTCACGCGAAGATGTTGCAAAAGTGATGATTGAATCGCTCAATGTTGAAAATACAAAAGGTAAAACCTTTGAATTCCTCTCAGGCGATACGGATATCGTGGAGGCATTGAAGGCGTTATAAAGAAAGCCAAACCTTTGGCGCAGGCTGAGCTATAGTTGCGCTTATATTGAAGAAAGTATTTTATACTTTCTTTAAATGTAATGAAAAAGGGGCTGTTCCAAATTTTGGGCAGCCCCTCCTTTTTTATATAACTTTGTCCAGATAATCCAAGGTTTTGTCCAAATAAACCGGAATCTTGTTCAGATCCACAAATCCTCACTTATCTCCCGTAAGCTTTAGTCCTTTTACAAAATACCTGTTGAAGAAGGCATAAATGACGAGGACCGGCAGTGTGAACACCATCGATGCCGCCATGATATAGTTCCAGTAACTGATGAACTGGCCTTTAAAGGAATTCAGTCCAAGCGGAAGCGTAAACATATCAGGGCTCGACAATATGACAAGTGGTCTGAAAAAGTCATTCCAGAACGCCATGAAAACGAAGATCGTCTGCGCCGCAAGTGCTGGCTTCGCTAAAGGAAGGACGATTCGGAAAAACGTACCGAATTTTCCGAGTCCATCAATTGCCGCTGCTTCCTCAATCTCTTTCGGAAAATTGATGAAGAACTGTCTCATCATGAAGATGAAGGTCGCATTGACAGCCCCTGGGATGATCATTCCTTGATACGAATCAAGCCATCCGAGTTCCTTCAATATTAAAAAGTTCGGAATCAATGTAACCTGGAACGGAATCATCAGTACCGCCAAAACGATCAAGAAAATACTTTTCCGTCCTGGGAAGCTCAACCTTGCAAGCGCATAGCCTGCCATTGAATTCAAAAGAAGATTCAACAACGTGCCCACACCTGCAATAATAACGCTGTTGAACAACCATTTTAAAAATAAAGGTTGTCTCGCAAAGATTTCTTTATAATTTTCAAGTGTAAATTCTTTCGGAATGAAGTTGATGGAACCGCTGACGATTTCCCCCAATGTTTTGAAAGAAGAAGACAGAGCCCATAAAAACGGAATGAGTGTTATGATCGCGTATACGATGAGCACCGCATACAGAAAGATCCTTCCGACTGATCGCTTTTTCATGGTATCCCTCCTTTAATAAAGTGATTCTTCTTTTGATAGTTTCCGTTGCAACAAAGTAGCTATGAGGATGACGATCGCCAACATGAATGCGAGTGCCGTGGCGTATCCCATCGTACCTAAAGTTTTGAAAGCATATTGATAGATCAAGAGGACAACAGTCAACGTCGAATTGTTCGGTCCGCCGGAACCTCCTGAAAAGATATAAGACTGGTCAAACAGCTGAAAAGTCCCGATCAATCCCATGATGACAACGAATGAAGTCACTGGTCGAAGGTTCGGTACGGTGATATTCCAGAATTTCTGGATCCCGCTTGCCCCATCCAACTCTGCTGCCTCATATTGACTGTCCGGAATATCCTGGAGGGCAGCTAAATAGATGACCATGAAAAACGGTGCTGTTGCCCAGATGTTCATGATCATGATCGCAGTAAGTGCTACATCGGGGTCACCAATCCAGTTATACGTTGGAAGATTGAAAAACTTCAGTATATGGTTGATCAAGCCGTTCTGGTTGTACATCCACATGAAGATCAAGGTCAAAACGGCAGAAGAAGTCAACGTCGGGAGAAAATAGATGACCCTGAAAAACTTTTGTCCTTTTAGACCTGCATTTAACGTAGCTGCAAGGACTAAAGCGAGAAAAGTCTGTGCAGGGACCACGATTGCTACATATAATGCGGTGTTTTTCAACGCGATGATTGCACGATCATCGAATGTTACTTTCAAGTAATTGTCTAGACCACGGAATTCATAAGCTGCACCCCCTATCAATTCCACTTTGTGCAATGAAAGAAATATGGAATAGAGGATCGGTGCAATGACAAATAACCCGAGGATCACGAGAGCGGGTGCCAGGAAAGCATATCCCTGCCCTGCTTCCCGCCATCCCCTTTTTGATAGACTGCTCTTTTTCATAGAATTTCACCTCTCCTCATTCTGTCACTTTGATTTCTTTATTTGCTTGTCTTTGTGCATCCTTTAATGCTTCATCCAAAGGTCGATCACCTAAATACGCACTTAAAAACTGATTGTTGAAGTTGTTCATGACTATCGGGAGGGATGGACCATCCTGCCATACTGTGGCATATTCAGCGCCTTGTACAAGCGGAGCTCTAAGTTCATCCTCATCATATCCGAGTTCTTCTGCGACAGATTTCCGGGTTGGAAGGGCGAATCCTTTGCTCGTCCATTTCTTCATCCCTTTTTTACTAGTCAAATAAGAAATGAGTTCCCAAGATTCTTTCTTGTGTTCAGATTCAGCGTTCATCGCATAGCCTACAGTGAATGCCATTGTGCCTTTTTTACCATTGATGGTCGGAAGCTCTGCGGTTCCATATTCAAGGTCTGGAAAAGTCTCTTCAAGAAATGGAATATTCCAGTTCCCCTCCATCACCATCGCAGCCTTTCCTTGTCCGAACATCTCACCAGCATCACCAGCACCGACTTCGGAAGGCTGCACGGCCGTCTTCTCCTTCAAATGCATATCAATGATCGGCTGTATACCATCGACAACCTTTTCTTCTGCAAATGTTGCTCGGCCATCCGTAATCACTTCTCCGCCCTGGGATTCAGCCATATAATACAGGCGTGCAAGCTCAGGCATTACGCCCAGACCATAGACACCTTCTTCCGCCTTGGTCAATTTTTTCGCCGTATCTTCCATCTCCTCCCATGTTTGAGGAGGACCATCAATTCCAGCTTCCTTGAACATTTTTTTATTGTAGAAAAGTGCTAGTGTAGAATAATCTTTCGGTAGACCGTATACCTTCCCATCAGCCTTAAAAGCATCCAGCATCGGTTCTTCAAAATCACCAAGATCGAAATCCTCTGTTATATACTTATCTAGTGGTGCAACTGCCCCTGTTTCGATCAGTGCCGGGGCTTCAAACGCATCCAGATAGAAAACATCAGCTGCAGTTCCTCCAATGAGACGGGTCTTCAGGACGTCCATGTATTGATCGCTGATCACATTCAATTTGACATCAATATTGGGATGTTCTTTTTCAAAATCCGCAATCACTTCGTTGAGCAGTTTTTGCTCGACTGGATTCCCTCCCCAGCCGCTTAAAACGATTTCAGTCTTTCCGCCATCCGAAGAACTGTCCCGATCACTGCATCCAGCAAGAAGCAAAGCAAGCAATAACGTGGTCAGTCCAACGACAGACATCCATTTTTTATGACTGTTCATGTTTACACTCCTCTTAGTTTTTTCTACTAAGCCTGATGATGTTGAGTCACTTCATATCCCGTCGTATTCTCTAAAATATCAACTGTTAGCGTTCCATTTTCACGGCGGACATGAACGGATAGGAATCCTTGTCCAACACGTAATCGCTCCACCTTCAACTCATTCATTCCTACCAAAAGACACGGAGATAAATTGATACGTTCATTAAGACTGTCTGGAAATAATCCGAGCACCGTCTGAACGAAGACGAGCGGTGTTCCTGCCGCCCATGCCTGTGGCGAACAAGCCACCGGATACTTCACCGTCCTGCCAAGTGATTGATCATATCCACAGAAAAGCTCTGGCAATCTGTCATATTCAAAGTCTTTTGATGCGGTAATCAACCCGGTGATGATTTTATTGGCAAAGGACTGTCGTTTCACTTTGCTCATGCCGAGAAGGATCATACTGTTGTCATGCGGCCAAACACTTCCATCATGATAGCTCATCGGATTATATCCTGCTTCTCCCTCTGCCATCGTCCGGATCCCATAACCAGAGAAGAAGCCCGGCGAGACAAGTTTCTCGATGACAGAATCGGCTTTCTTTTCCTCAAGCATCTCTGCCAACAGGACATGCCCGGGGTTCGATGTCAATGTGCCGACCTGGTTTTTATCTTTATCGAGAGCAATGGCATGGAAATCGAGATCTTCCATCCAAAAGCTTTCATTATACTTTTCTTTCAGATCTTCAGCTTGTGCTTTGAGTGCTTCTGCTTTTTCTGTATTTCCTTGTGTTTCATATATCGCAGCGATCCCCATTTTTGCTTGATAAACATATCCCTGGACTTCTGATAAGGCAATCGGGGTTTCCGCATAATCTCCGTTTCGATGGACAACCGAGTCAGCGGAATCCTTCCAGCCCTGGTTTGCGATACCTTTGCTGGACTCCTGGTGGTACTCGACGAATCCATCTCCATCCCTGTCACCATATTCATTAATCCAATTCAACGCTGCCTCAATGTTTGGTGCCAATTCTTCGACAAGCTGGAGGTCGCCTGTCCACTTCACATATTCAGTAAGTAAAACTAAAAACAATGGTGTAGCATCAATCGTCCCGTAGTATGGGGTGAATGGGATTTGATCGGTTGCAGCGAGCTCTCCATATCGGATTTCATGCATGATCTTTCCAGGCTGTTCGTCACGCCAGCTATTCATCTCTTTTCCTTGATAGGCAGCCAATGTGCGGAGTGTACCTTTCGCGATATCCGGGTTGATCGAAAGCATTTGTAACGCTGCGATGAGGCTGTCTCTGCCGAATGGGACGCCGAACCACGGCAAACCTGCCACCGGAAATCTACCAAAACCGATATCCGTCAGCAGCACCCGCAGGTCCCCGACTCCTCGATCAACAAGTCTTTGAAGCGGCAGATGATCTGTGGTGATCGTCGTCGTTTCAGCGTTCCATTGTTCGTAGGACTGTTTCAGCTTTTCAAGCGCTTGTCCGGGGGAGATGATCTGTCCAGAATCCCCGTCAATTTCTGGTACGACAGTGACTGTGACAGCCTGCGCTTCCCCATGCTCCAAATTGAACTTAAAAGAAATGCTCCCTTCTTTTGTCACTTCAGCAGCTTTACGATCCCAACGAATATTTGTGGTCCGCTGCACGTGATCTGCTCCTTCGTAATGGTAAGTGAGCCTCGTTTCTTCATAATCCACTCCTGTCCGTTTTCCAACATTTCCGGATTGGAAACCGCGGACGATGAACATATCCGCAAAATCTACATCCACATGCAGGCTAAAATCGAATTCAACGGGCTTAGGATAGTAGTTTTTCAGTTGGATGGTTTCATAGAGTACCCCATCATAGATGAAACGTGTCCGTTCAATTTCTACAGATTCCCTCCATAAGATGAGTTCTCCATCCCTTTCCATGTGTGGATTGGTCAAAAGGATTTTGGCCATATAGTTTTCATCTGCTGAAGATGACAGAAGGATGGGATCCTCTCCATTGATTTTCACATCCAGTTTGTTCAAAAACCGGGTATCCTTCGTATATAGTCCAAGACCATAACTGTTTTCGACTGGAATGTTACCTTTATCATCTGTTAATAAAAATAAATCGTTTTCTTTGATTACTCTATAATCCATTGTTGATTCCCCCATTTTAATCAGTTACTGCGTAATCCGAAACGTTTTGGAAATTATGTGTAAAAAAACCTTGGCTGAGCCCTGAATTGTTATCTCCGTAAAACGTACTTCAAAACTATAGGCTCTTTTCTAAAAGATTGTTGCTTTTGAGTCATTTTAAAAAAACTCACCTTGTGCAAGTTGATTGGAGAGCAAGGTGCGAGACTCCACGAAAATGAAAATCGCATTTTCTTCGTGCGATATAACGCTGCCGAAGCTTTCCTTGTCCTGCGGGATCAGCGTGCCTACTACCTGAATAATCTCCTCGCAAGGCATGCGACGAGGAAGCTCGCTTCGACAGGACTTTCTAGGAGCACAAATGCTTCCTTGAAAAGGAGACTCCTGAGGTCGCAAGGCGACGAGTGGGCTCACAGCACGCCCCGCGGAAAGCGAGCATCCTGGAGCGGAAATCAACGACTTTCAAGAGCAACAAAGTTTGTGGAAACTGCCTTTTAGAAAGTAAGGGGGAAGAAGTAGAAATGAACCAGCCAGCCTGTCACTGTTCCAATCAATATTCCACCAATTACATCAGTTGGATAATGCATGCCAAGATACATTCTTGAAATCGCCACTGAAAAGGAAATCGGTAATAAAACAATCGAAAGAAGTGGATTCCACAGAATAAGAGGTGTAGTGACAGAAAACGTTGCGGTCGTATGGCCTGATGGAAACGAATGGTCCTTAAGCAGTCTTGATATTGTGATGGTTTCAGGCAAAACCATGTAAGGACGTTTTCGAGGGTAAATCTTTTTACTGAGTTGAACAGGTATATGGCTGATAGTAAGGGCCAATAAGCTTTGTACAGCTATGTTACGTAAATCCCCTGATCCCAAAACGAGCAACAACAGACAGATCCCGATAGATCCGGTAGCCCCTCCTAGATGTGTTACAGTCATGAAATACCTGCTTAATGCAGATTTTTGACATTTGCTGTTCACCCACTGAAAGACAGAGCATTCCCTTTCATGAAGCCAATTGATAACTTTCGCCAACGTGGATCTCTCCCTCGATAGGATTTACTCCATTTTATCGTCCCTATATTAGGGAAATATCAATATGATGTTAAATATTTGTAGAGATCGATTCAATCCAGACATTATACTTTCATTTTATAGGATGATAAAATTGTAAAAGTGGGTATAAATAAGTAATTGATAGGGATGGAGGGATTAAGATGTATAAAGGAATACACCACGTATCACTTGAAGTGAAGAAACTGAAGAAGGCAAGAACCTTTTATGAGAAAGTGATCGGTTTTCAAGTCAGTCCAGACCGGCCGGACTTCGATTTTGATGGGATCTGGTACCAAATTGGCGATACACAACTCCATTTGATTGTGAATGAAAAATTGGATGAAGAAAGCAAACCGTCTTTAGACAGCCGTGCGCGTCATTTCGCGGTCAGGGTCGAATCAATCGATGACATACTTGAACGGCTTGAAAAAGCGGGTTATTGTTACCTGAACAAGCCAACCAGTAAAACCGGCTGGCATCAAGTGTTTGTACAGGATCCTGATGGAAATGTGATCGAATTTAACGCTTAGGATTTCTTCTGCATCTGTTTATAATATTGTCCTCGTTCTACATATTCAGTGCGGATCCTTTCCATGTCTCTTAAGTCCTCTTCATTCAACTCTCTTACCACTTTTGCTGGACGGCCGAAGGCAAGTGAGTTTGGAGGAACTTTTTTACCTGGTGGTACTAAGCTGCCAGCTCCTACAAAAGCACCCTCACCAATTTCAGCTCCATCAAGGATAAGGGAACCCATCCCGATCAAGGCTTTCTTTCGGATGGTACAGCTATGTAATGTCACTTGATGACCGACTGTAACATCATCTTCAAGGACAAGAGGGTTATTTGGGCTTTGATGGAGCATGGAGAGGTCTTGTACATTTACACGTTTTCCAATGAAGGTCGGTGCTACATCACCACGGATGACTGAATTAAACCAGATTGAGGATTGTTCCTCGATCGTGACATCACCTGAAATGACGACACCATCTCCAATGAAAACCGTAGAATCAATTTTGGGTTCTGTTCCTTTATATGGATAAATCAAAGTATCATCCTCTTTCTTTTATGAATAAATAGTTGTATGAAATCAATAGCAGTTTAGCAAATTATAGAGTAGAAGAAAAGGGGCGTCGTACATGTGGATCTGGGAAGCAGAAGATGCAAAAGCAGTAATCGTGATGGTCCATGGTGCTGGCGAGCATCATGGCAGATATGAATGGTTATGCTCGCAGTGGGTAGCAAACGGTTATCACGTCGTCATGGGTGATTTACCCGGGCAAGGTGCAACCCGTCGGAACAGAGGACATATCTACTCATTCAGCGAATATATAGATACAATCGAAAACTGGATGGAAGCAGCTGCACAATTTGGTCTGCCAATCTTTTTGTTTGGTCATAGTATGGGGGGACTTGCGGTCATCCGTGCACTGACGGAAAGAAAAATGCCCGTGAACGCAGTGATCCTATCTTCACCGTGTCTGGGAATCATTTATAAACCTCCAAAACCAGTTGAGGCATTATCTCGAGTCATCAATCGTGTATACCCTACATTACGATTAAAATCGGATCAAGGGTTTGGAAAAGCGACAAGATCAAAGGAACGGATTGAACAGGACCTAAAGGATGCTTTTTATGTGAAAAAAGTATCCATCCGCTGGTACCGGGAGTTGATGACCTCAATCAAGATTGCCCACCAATCCGTCAGCCAATTTCCTGATGTTCCGCTGTTGGTCTTGCAAGCTGGAAATGATTTGATTGTAGACAAAGAGAGTGTAAGAAGCTGGTTCAATCAACTGAATTTAATGGAAAAATCCTATAAAGAATGGCCCGGACTTTACCATGAAATATTGAATGATCCAGAACGAGAGCAAGTTTTCCTTTATCTATCCCGCTTTGTAAATTTATTATTAACCTTCGAAGAGAATCTTCAAAAGGAGTGAAACTATGAAGGAGGCCCCTTCACAACCATGGTCATTGATGATGAGGATTTACAAGGAAATCATTCCGACTGTACACCATGAATTAGATTTTTGGAGAAAAAAGGCGGAGCGTATTCCGAATGAAGAATTAAGGACCCAGGCGATTGCCAGCATCAATTCGAAAACGTTCCATTGTGAGGGCGGTGCGATCTATGCCTTGCTCTCCACTGATCCTGTCAGTCGGAAGGAAGTCATCCGATTCATTGTGGCTTATCAAACAATCAGTGATTATCTTGATAACTTGTGTGACAGAAGTACGTCGTTGGACCCGGAAGATTTCAGTTTGCTCCATAGATCCATGAAGCATGCCTTGACACCTGGAGCTCCCGTAGAAAATTATTATAGACTTCGTGAGGAGCAAGATGATGGCGGTTATCTGCCTGACCTTGTTCGAACCTGTCAAAATGTACTCGAGGGGCTGCCTGGTTTTTTGCAAATCCACTCGGGCCTTCTTGAATTGGCGGAGCATTACTGTAACCTGCAAATACATAAACATGTGACGCACGAAGAGAGAGTCACAAGACTGCAACGGTGGTTTTCTGAGAATGAAAAAGAACTTCCAGCGATGAGCTGGTATGAATTTTCGGCATGTGCCGGATCGACGTTAGGGATCTTCTGCCTCGCTTCCTATGCCTCCAACGGTGAGGTTGATCCCAAGCTTGTCGAAAAGGTGAAGGAAGGGTATTTCCCATGGATCCAGGGTCTCCACATCATGATGGATTATTTAATCGATCAGCAGGAGGACAAGGACGGCGGGGATCTCAATTTCTGTTTTTACTATGAAAATCAGGATACGATGATTGATCGTCTATTACACTTTTTTAAAATGGCAGACCGCTCAGCACAAGACCTTCCGCATTCGAAATTCCACACCTTGATAACGAGAGGGCTTCTCGGCATCTATTCAACCGATGCCAAGGTGAAAGGGCAACGTGACGTACAAACAGTCCTTAAAAAACTGATGCGGGCAGGAGGAATGTCAGCTTATTATTTTTACTGGAACAGCTGGGTCTATCGTAAATTGAAAGCATGAATAATTGAGATGTTTTAAAGATAATGGTAAGGGACTGTCCTAAAAGGAAAGTGTAAGATACCTCCAAAACAACATTCCGTATCAAAACCATGCTTTTTCTCAAAATGTTGTTACGTTCGGAGAGACTCACACACTTTTTGGACAGTCCCTTCTGTTTTGTTCACTTCTTCTCTATCGCCACCACGAATGGAGGATTGTTTTTCTGGTTGAGGAATTGATATTGAAGTACGTGGGCTTTTGACTGGTCCAAACTGTGTAAAAACGCCATCAGTGACTCTTTTTCATCCTGACCACCTTCATGCCCATAGTAAACCACAAGGACAATGAGCCCGCCTGGCATCAAAATCTCCATCAATCCTTCAATCGCCGCAAGAGTGGAATCTGGTTTTGTGATCACAGATTTATCGCTACCCGGTAAATAACCAAGGTTGAAAATTGCACCTTGAATTGACCCATGATCCTTATCATCCACACAATCTTTCACTTTAGCATGACTTTCATAGAACAACCGCGTACGATCGTCCAGCTTATTTTCTCGTAATCGATTTCGTGTCGCTTCGATTGCATCCTCCTGTATATCAAATCCATATACAAGTCCGTTTTCTCCGACCAACTCCGCTAAGAAATGCGTATCGTGTCCGTTTCCAACAGTTGCGTCTACGGCCACTCCACCAGACGTAACCACCTTTCCCAATAGTTCTTTTGCAAATGGGAGTACCCGGCTTAAAATCATGGAGCGGACACCTCGGATCTCTGATAGAACTTTCCTTGATAGCTGTCACGCCGGTCCAGTTCCGCTTCAATCGAATTCAGCACGTTCCATTTGTTCATGCTCCACATTGGGCCGATCAACAGCTCAGCAGGTCCATCCCCAGTCAATCGATGGACCATCATGTCAGGAGGGAGTACTTCCAACTGATCACATACAAGATTGATATACGTATCGAAGTCGAGGAAGTTTACCAACCCCTTTTCATATTGCTTCACCATAGGGGTTTTCTTCAACAAGTGCAATAGATGGATTTTTATGCCCTGCACATCAAGCTTTGCTACTTCCCTTGCAGTTTCCATCATCATTTCTGGTGTTTCCTGAGGCAGGCCGTCAATGATATGACAGCAGACCCTAATGCCATGCTTCCGAAGTTTGTTCACGCCGTCCACATAACACTGGTAATTGTGGGCTCGGTTGATGAGTTCTGCTGTTTCCTCATGAACCGTTTGAAGGCCAAGTTCCACCCAGAGGTAAGTCCGCTCATTAAGCTCTGCTAAATACTCGACCACATCTTCTGGCAGACAATCCGGTCGTGTTGCGATTGCAAGTCCGACGACACCTTCCTGCTCTAAAATGACTTCGAATTTTTCACGCAGTTCATCAACTGGAGCATAGGTGTTCGAAAAAGCCTGGAAGTAGCCGAGATATTTACCTTTCTTCCACTTATTATGCATGCGTTCTTTTACGGTATTGAATTGTTTGACGAGATCATCCCGACGGTTTCCAGCGAAATCCCCTGAACCGCTTTGGGAGCAGAAGGTGCAACCTCCAGAAGCGACTTTTCCGTCACGGTTCGGACAATCAAAGCCTCCATCAATCGGAATTTTGATGATCTTTTCACCGAAATGTTCTTTCAGATGTTTGTTCCATGTATAGTATCGTTTATCACCGAAGTGGGGAGGAACAGCGTTTTTGTTAAACATAAGAGTCCCTTTCCATGTTTCATATTTTCATTCTATGAGCATTTTAGCATGATGGCGGATGTACCGCCAAATGAGCTTTGAAGAATATTCGGCAACAGGCTTAGATCTGCCAAGTTTTCGTGATATTTACGCATAATATTCGTCCAAAAGGTGAAATACAATAAGAAGTGGAGAGAGGAGGGACTTTGTATTGGAGAAGAGCTCGTTTGGGCATTCAACCAGGTGGAAAAGCTACACCTTGTGGATTGTTATACTATTATTAGCGTTATTTTCTGTACTGGGTTTTCTGCATGATACGTTAACACGCTTCGACACTACTGTCATGCAGCACGTCTGGGGGATACGCTCAGAATGGTTGACCGATTTCCTCATTTTTATCACATATGTTGGATCTGCCTATGTATCGATTCCGATTCTGATTCTCCTCGGTGTCTATTTTCTTGTGAATAAACGAATCAAGCTTGCGTTGGTACTTATTTTCAACCTGATAGGGGTCCGGTTGGCGAACGGTCTTCTGAAAAATGGATTTGATCGGACGCGACCTGATGATAACCCGCTTCTCGATGTCGGCGGACTTAGTTTTCCAAGCGGTCATGCAATGAATTCTGCAGCATTCATAGGGTTCCTCGGTTATCTTATCTGGACGTATCTCAGTAAAAAGGGAAAACAGGCAGGATACGTTCTGGTTGCTGCATGGGCGCTTGTATTTCTGATCGGTTTCAGCCGCGTTTATTTAGGTGTTCACTTTCCAAGTGATGTAATTGCAGGCTTTTCTGCTGGAGGAATTTGGCTTATCCTTACCTTAGTGTTGTTAAGAGTTTTGATGCCTGAGCGGGGGATCAATAAGGTTGAATAGGGGGGATGTAAGTGAACAGGATCAAGGAGGCAGAGCAGCTTGCTGTTCAAGCGCATGAAGGGCAACTACGCAAATTATCAGGAGAGCCGTACGTCGTCCATCCGATAGCTGTCGGGAATATATTAAAAGAAGCAGGCTTTTCCGAAGACGTGATCATTGCCGGCTATCTTCACGATACTGTTGAAGACACAGAATTGGAATTCGATGATATTGAAAAAGCATTCGGTCATCGTGTTACAAAACTGGTGAAAGCAAATACAGAAGACAAAACGAAAACATGGCCAGAGAGGAAACAGCATACAGTCGAGTTTATACGAACCGCACCTTTAGAAGTAAAGGCGCTGATTGTTGCAGATAAACTTGATAATTTTAAAAGCTTGATCGAGTCCTTTAATCAAGATGGCGAAGCGATATGGGAAAAGTTCAAAGGCGATAAAGAAAAGCAAAGCTGGTATTACCGAAGTGTCGCCGCATGCGCATTGGAAGGTCTCACACCAGATGAAATCCCTCAATTTTTCTACATATATAAAATGATGGTCGACCAGTTTTTCGATAACGTATAAAAATCAGGAAAAAAGTCTACCCTGATATAAACCTATTTTCTCAAAAAAGCTTGACATTTTCTGAGAATCTGAATACAATACAAATTAAATTCTTCACAAATTCAAAGGCAATGAAGAGGAATAGTAAAATAGTCCACGGTCCAAGAGAGTTGGCGGCAGGTGAAAAGCCAACCCGAAAAGCTATTTGAACTCGCCTCCGAGCCATAAACGTGAACCCAAGTAGCGTTTATCGTCTCTCCGCGATAAGGAGCTAGAGTGAGTGCGAATTTGCACTAATGCGGGTGGTACCGCGGGAAGGTTATGTGTATCCAACCTCTCGTCCCTGATGTTGTATAAAATCAGTGGCGGGAGGTTTTATTATTTTCTGGTGATCGATAAGCATCGAATTTCTGCGTTAGCTTGTATCTACGATTCTCACTTAGCTACCACTAAGCTCCGAGTCTCGACCCTGCGCTGCCTTTAACTTCTCGCTTCTCACTCACCAGGTGTATTTGGGAGATAAGCTTCTGATCTCTGCGTTGTCTTGTTCCTTCGGTCCTCATTTAGCCCAAACTAAACTCCGGTCCTCGGAACTGCGACGTCTTGACCTCATCGCTTCTCTTTCCTAAAGGTTCTGGTGATCGATAAGCGTCGAATTTCTGCGTTAGCTTGTGTCTACGATTCAGTGAGAGTACACTATGCACCGGTGTCTACAAGATTTTTCTAAGGAGATGGATTACTCGGTGCAACTCGTAGTACTTCATGAAGTATCGCTGTAGCTCCGAGTCTCGACCCTGCGCTGCTTTGAACTTCTCGCTTCTCACTCACCAGGTGTATTTGGGAGATAAGCTTCTGATCTCTGCGTTGTCTTGTTCCTTCGGTCCTCATTTAGCTCAAACTAAACTCCGGTCCTCGGAACTGCGACGCCTTGACCTCATCGCTTCTCTTTTCTAAAGTGGAGATTAGGCGAGGCGGATGATCCGAAAGTTGCACGATTAATCTTGTAGATTGAATTGCTCAAGATAACACAGAAATTGCTCAAGATGACGTAAGAATTGCTCAAGATAACCCCGATTTTGCTCAAGATACCGCAATATTTGCTCAAGACAGCACAGAAATTGCGCAACAATGTGGAATTCGGGTGCTCAGCGCCCTTGATATACTTAGTACTACAGAGAAATCATACTTAAATCTTAAAAAATGGAATGGGAGTGGCAGTTATGGCTTTTGACCATATGAGAATTGAACGTAAATGGCAATCCTACTGGGAAGAAAACAAAACGTTCAAGACTGAATTTGAACCTGGGAAGAAGAAGTTTTACGCGTTGGATATGTTTCCGTATCCGTCTGGTGCTGGCTTGCACGTCGGCCATCCGGAAGGGTACACAGCGACTGACATTGTTGCACGAATGAAGCGGATGCAAGGTTATAATGTCCTACATCCGATCGGGTGGGATGCATTCGGTCTCCCAGCAGAGCAATATGCTTTGGATACAGGAAATGATCCTGCGGAGTTTACGGAACAGAACATTAACACGTTCCGCAGACAGATCAAGGAGCTTGGATTCTCATATGATTGGGATCGTGAAGTGAACACGACAGATCCGAACTACTATAAGTGGACGCAATGGATCTTCTTACAGCTTTATAAAAAAGGTCTTGCTTACGTGGATGAGGTACCAGTCAACTGGTGTCCAGCATTGGGGACGGTTCTTGCGAACGAGGAAGTCATCGATGGTAAGAGTGAGCGTGGCGGACATCCGGTAATCCGTAAGCCGATGAAACAATGGATGTTGAAAATCACGGCATATGCTGATCGTTTATTGGAAGACCTTGAAGAGCTTGATTGGCCAGAAAGCTTGAAGGAAATGCAACGTAACTGGATCGGACGTTCAGAAGGTGCAGAAATTACGTTCGATTTCGATGGCCATGATAAATCGGTTACGGTCTTTACAACTCGCCCTGATACATTGTTCGGTGCGACGTATATGGTGTTAGCGCCTGAACATTCCTATGTTGACGAAATTACAACGGCAGATCAAAAAGCCGCAGTTGATACTTATAAAAAGGAAATCGAAACGAAGAGTGATTTGGAGCGTACTGAACTAGCCAAAGAGAAGACAGGTGTGTTCACAGGAGCATACGCGACCAACCCTGCAAACGGTGAAAAAATTCCTGTCTGGATTGCCGATTATGTACTAGCTAGCTACGGAACTGGCGCAATCATGGCTGTTCCTGCACATGACGATCGTGACTATGAGTTCGCTACAAAATTTGAACTTCCGATCGTTGAAGTCGTCAAAGGCGGAGATGTATCGAAGGAAGCGTATACAGAAGATGGGGAGCTTGTAAACTCCGATTTTCTCAATGGTTTGAAAAAGGAAGAAGCGATTGCGAAAATGATCCAATGGCTTGAAGAAAACGGTAAAGGTGAAAAGAAAGTGACCTACCGTCTTCGCGATTGGTTGTTCAGCCGTCAGCGATATTGGGGGGAGCCGATCCCGATTATCCACTGGGAAGATGGCACGAGCAGTGCTGTTCCAGAAGAAGAGTTGCCATTGACGCTTCCGAAAACAGACAACATCAAGCCTTCAGGAACTGGCGAGTCACCGCTTGCGAATATCGAAGACTGGGTGAATGTCGTCGATCCTGAAACCGGTAAAAAAGGACGCCGTGAAACGAATACGATGCCGCAATGGGCGGGAAGCTGCTGGTATTACCTTCGTTATATCGATCCAGATAATAACGAACAGCTTGCTTCAGAAGAAAAGTTGAAGCATTGGCTTCCGGTCGACCTTTATATCGGTGGAGCAGAGCATGCGGTACTTCACTTGTTGTATGCTCGTTTCTGGCATAAAGTCTTGTACGATTGCGGAGTGGTTCCAACAAAAGAGCCGTTCCAGCGTCTTTATAACCAGGGCATGATCCTTGGTGAAAACAACGAGAAGATGAGTAAGTCGAAGGGGAATGTTGTCAATCCGGACGAAGTCGTGAACACACATGGTGGAGACACGTTACGTCTTTACGAAATGTTCATGGGACCACTTGATGCGAGCATTGCTTGGTCTGAAAATGGATTGGATGGCTCCCGACGCTTCTTGGATCGTGTATGGCGTCTATTTGTAGAAGAGGACGGTACGGTGTCTGGTAAAATTCAAGATGTAGAGCCGAACGAGCAGTTTGAGAGGGTTTATCATCAGACGGTGAAAAAAGTTTCTGACGACTTTGCGGAGTTACGCTTCAACGTTGGGATTTCCCAAATGATGGTCTTCATCAACGAAGCGTATAAGCAGGATGTTTTGCCGAAACCATTGATGGAAGGATTCATCCAGTTGTTGTCTCCAGTTGCTCCTCATATCGCAGAGGAAATTTGGGAGAAGCTCGGTCATACTGAAACGATCACGTATTCGAACTGGCCATCGTTCGACGAATCGAAGCTTACAGAGAATGAAGTGGAAATTGTCGTCCAAATCAACGGTAAAGTCAGAGCGAAATTGATGGTTCCAACAGACGCTGATAAAGGTCAATTAGAAGAGATTGCATTGGCGGACGATAAGGTAAAAGAAAACATCGACGGTAAAACGGTTCGCAAAGTCATTGCAGTACCTGGCAAGTTAGTCAACATCGTCGCAAATTAATATTTGTAGAGATTGATCTCGATTACGAGGTCAATCTTTTTTTGAAATGCTATAATGGGTAAGTGTAAGTATAATTTCATACCTTGCTTTATGGTGGACTGATGTTCAGGATCAGTTCTTAATAGGGAAGCCGGTGAGAGGCCGGCGCGGTCCCGCCACTGTAAGGTCGAGGTTCCAACAACATGCCACTGTTCCTCCAGGGAATGGGAAGGGTAGCTTTGGAACTGATGAAGCCGAGCCAGGAGACCTGCCATAAGGAAGAACACAGAAATTCCTACGGGAGATAGGAGGGTGTTACGTGCAAGAACGACGATGGAAGTACCATGCTGTAGCTGGTTTTGATCCTCTTCGACTTTAAGCGGCATCTTCTTTGGTGGAAGGTGCTTTTATTATTGTAAAATGGAGGGGTCAGAATGGAAGAAGCATATCCAGTTGAACGTTCGAGAATTATTCAGACAAAATTGGTTTTACCCCCGGATACGAATCATCTACAGACGATATTCGGAGGAAAGGTTTTATCTTACATTGATGAGATAGCAGCACTATCTGCGATGAAGCATTCAAACAGTGTCGTTGTAACAGCATCAATTGATTCGGTCGACTTTTTGTCATCTGCTAAAGTTGGGGATGCTCTCGGGCTTGAAGCTTTTGTGACGTCTACCGGCAGGACATCTATGGAAGTTTACGTGAAAGTGTTCTCATCCAATCTATTAACTGACGAAAAGACGCTGACGACAGAATCTTTTCTGACAATGGTCGCAGTGGACTCAGCTGGGAAACCGATGCCAGTTCCGAAGGTCATTCCTGAAACACCAGAGGAAAGGCGACTTTATCAGACCGCACCCGCGCGAAAAGAAAATCGCAAAAGAAGAGCGATGATCCGTTGAATATTTTAGGCCAGCTGCTATTGTAGCTGGCTTTTACTTTTGAAATTTTCGGTTTATCGACGAACTTCAAATTCCCGTCGATAAAGTTCCGTATTTTGTAATTAAACCTCGATCTTTACTTCCATCTTAAAATCTGAAATCAATTCCTTTACTTTTGTTAGTGAAGTTCGTAAAATAAGTGGCGGAATGATCAAAATAAAGCATGATGATATAGATATTGAAAGGGTGTTGAGCATGGAAAATGAACTAAATACGATTACGCCTGCAGAAGTTGAAAAGCTTTTGAAGGAAGGGAAGAAAATCTCCATCATAGATGTTCGTGAAGATGAAGAAGTGGTAGCAGGGAAGATTCCTGAAGCGAAGCATATCCGCTTGATGGAAATTCCCGACCGTTTAAAGGAAATTGAAAAAGATCAAGAACACATCATGGTTTGCCGTTCGGGTAGACGCAGTGAAAATGCAGGACTGTTCTTGCAAGAGCAAGGCTTTAAAGTAAAGAACATGGTAGGCGGCATGCTTGAGTGGGAAGGCGAAACAAAATAATTTATCAAGAGAAAGGGGAAACGGAGAGATGATTTGGGGAGTAACCCTGTTCGTGTTAGCTATATACATCTTCTTCTCCTATCTACTTCCTTTTATGAAACTGAAAACATTTCAACAAGAGGCTGTAGACCAGAATGACTTTTGCATGATCGATGTGCGTGATTATCAATCTTCTTATCGGAATCCCTTTCCGATCATGACAAAAAACATTCCGCTGTCCTACCTGTCCCGGACGACCAAAGAGGAAGAAATCTGCGATCGGGATATCGTCGTTATTGCAGAATCCAAGTATGTTGCAGCCATGGCGGCGCGGATTTTAAAGCGGAAAACAGATCGATTCATTTATTATGTAACGGTTTCCTGACAAAAGTAGAAGTCTTTCGTCAAAGGATTTCAGGCACCCTCGGGTGAATTTTACGTTGAACGTATAATTCAGGGGGGTGTTTTTTTGTTGCAGGTCAAACTCTTTGAAGCAGAACATGAGCAGGATCTAGAAGACGAGATCAATGAATTTCTCACCCAGCTGCATGAATCAAAGTTCATTGATATTAAGTACGAAGTCTCGATGGCTGTTGATGAAGACACGGAAGACTTCGAATCTCTTTACAGTTTTTCAGCAATGATCCTTTATCGGGCATGATGGATGGAATAATGATAGACTAATAGGAAAACGGTTTGGGTGTGTGAAGACATGATTCGCTTTTGTATATGTTTTCTGATAAAAGGATCTCAAGTTTTGATGCTCAATCGCAACAAAGCACCGAACAAAGGCTTGTGGAATGGGGTCGGTGGAAAGCTCGAGCTAGATGAAACCCCTGAACAAAGCGTCATCCGTGAGGTGTCAGAGGAAACAGGTTATCGTATCTCTTCGCCATATTATGGGGGAATCGTCCGTTGGGAAGTTGACGATAAGGAAATCGGGGGAATGCATGTTTTTATCGTAAACATATCAGACGAGGTCACCTATCCGACTCCTGAAAAAATGGATGAAGGGATCCTGGACTGGAAGGAATTGTCCTGGGTGCTTGATGAAGATAACCAGGGAGTCGTCAGCAACATCAGGCACTTTCTCCCCGATATGTTGCAAGGCAAAGAAGCTTCTGACTATCTGTGCATCTACCGGGATGGCAGACTGTCGCATGTAAAAGAAATGAGGCTGGGACAAATGAATTTTGTTCAATAGAAAACCGGGACAATTTGTCCAGATTTTCTTTAGTGATCAATAAATGAAGGCACCGCTTCGTCAACAACCTTCGCTTTCCGCGGGCACGGCCTCAGCCTCCTCAGAAAGCACAAACCGCTTTCTTCCGGGTTCTTCGACTCGTGCTGTTCCCCCAGGAGTCTACGGATGTTGCCTACGCTTTTCGTCTTTCATGTTATGGTTCATCTTTTCTGTTGGCAGTTATAGTTTTGTCCCCGACTCCTATATACCTCTTCAGCTTTTCTTCGGATACCCATCAAGCCATTATCATCGTTGTCCAAAACTTCGAAACCGAATTGTTTGTAAAGTCCATGAGCATCTTTCGTAACTAGCATCAATCTTCTTAACTTTTGTAAATCAGGATGAGTCATGATTTCAGACATCATCCATTTGGATAGACCCTGTCCTCGATGGCGTTCATCAACAAACACATCGGCCAAATAACCGAACGTCGCATAGTCCGTGATAACTCTAGCGAACCCGACCTGTTTCCCATTTTGGAACAGACCAAAACAAAGCGAGTTCTGGACGGATTTTTCAACCGTTTCAACATCAATCCCTTTTGCCCAATAAGATTCTTCGCTTAGATAGTGATGGATGTAGTGAAGGTCCATTTCTTTTTGATCCATTGAAAGAAGGTATTCACCTTTGTAACTGTACCCCATATCCCAATCTCCCTCTAAGTTAATCTTTTGCTGCATTCGTGCCTGCAAGATGTCCGGTCACGAACGCGCACGTAATGTTGTAGCCTCCTGTATAGCCGTGGATGTCCAGGATTTCACCGCAAAAATACAAGTTCGGAACGAATTTTGACCGCATCGTCTTCGGTTCCACTTCCTTTGTCGAAACCCCTCCGCCCGTTACGAAAGCTTTTTCAATCGGTAATGTACCATTCACTTTGAACGTGAAGCCCTTTACCAATTTGGCGAACTCGCGTAAAGCAGTATGTGAGAGTTGACTGTAGACTGTATCAAGGCTGATTCCCGCTTTTTCAAGCAAAAAGTGGAGGTACCTCTCTGGAATCCATCCCTTCAAAACGTTCTTGATCGCCTTTTTCGGTTCTCCCTTCAACATAGCCATCAATTCCTGGAAAATTTCTTCTGCATTTTTGTTCGGCATGAGATCGATATTCATTGAGACATACCCATCTTTACTCTTTTTCAATGCTTTGACGACGAATTGACTACAGCGGAGTACTGCGGGACCGGATATTCCGAGATGAGTGAAGATCATGTCCATCCGATGAGTGATGATCGGTTTACCATTCGGTTTCAGGACACTTAAGGCGACATCACGAAGGGACAATCCCTGAAGGGTCTTTTCTTTAATGAATCTTTCATCCGAAGTAAGCGGAACTTCAGTCGGGTAAAGATCAGTAATCATGTGGCCAGCATCTTTTGCCCATGCATAACCATCCCCGGTGGAACCTGTATGCGGTACAGATTTACCTCCAACTGCGATGATCACTGCTCTGGAAAATATCTTTTCGCCATTCTTCAAATTGATTCCTTTTGCTTTTTTTCCTTCATAGATCACTTTATTGACGTCGGTTTTTGTACGGATGTCGACACCCAGCTCTTTAATCTTCTTAAGCATGGCATCAACGACAGACTGCGCCTTGTCATTCACAGGGAACATGCGCCCGTGGTCTTCTTCCTTCAAACGGATACCAAGCCCTTCAAAAAAGGAGATGATGTCTTCATTGTTGAAGATGTTGAAGGCACTGTAGAGGAATTTGCCGTTTCCAGGCACGTGTTTGATGATTTCTTCAATCGGAAGCCGGTTTGTGACATTACACCGGCCACCGCCAGAAATGGCAAGCTTTCTGCCAAGTTTATCTCCTTTATCGATCAATAAGACGGAGGCACCGTTTGAAGCACCTGCAACAGCTGCCATCAAGCCTGAAGGACCGCCGCCTATGATAATGACATCGTATTTCATAAGTACACCTACTTTTATTTATACTTAAAGAAAGTATAAAACACTTTCTTCAGTATAAGTGCAACTATGGCTCAGCCTTCACCAAGGATTGGCTTTGCCATGTTTTCTTTATCTCCTCTGTAAGATACCATGTTTATAGTACGTGTTCCAAATGTTATAAAAATTAGAGCAAGGAGGCTTGTTCGATCTATGGACAATCAATACACCCCATCTGTGACAGAAGCTTATATGCCAGAAGATGGCGGATGGACCACCTTTAGAGAAACTCCTGTATTATTACTATCGTTTCCAAAATTTGATCAACTCGTTCAAATCGACAATAGAGGGTATTCTTATGTATGGTTATATGACGAGGGGATGGAGGGCCATGTGTTTTGTTTCAAACTTAACAGCGGAGAAGAGCGTGCACTGCTTTTCAAAAATGATCATGCCGGTAAGCTGCTTCTAGAGCAAGAGGCTCAAGCTCTTTTTCATATCGCTTTGACCTCGACGATGCTCGAGGAAATGGACGATGATACACCATTATTATGGCTGCCGAACATAGAGTTCACTCCAAGACCGACACCTTAAAGAAAAGCTTTAGCGAAAGCTATCATACTATGGTAAAATACATAGGATTATACGAAATGGCATTGGGAGTTGGAACGTTATATGTCAAAGTTGATACGTGGCACGTTGATTTTAACAGCGGCTACTTTCTTTTCTAAATTTCTAGGGTTGATTTTTGTCATCCCGTTCGAATGGTTAGTGGAAACGGATAAGGTTTCCGGTGGGGCACTTTACAGTTATGCGTACACCCCCTACACGGTTTTCTTAAGTATTTCCACTCTGGGACTGCCGTTAGCGGTCTCGAAGTTCGTGTCGAAATATAATGCGTTAGGGGATTATGTGACCGGCAGACGGCTTTTGAAATCAGGACTTCTGGTGATGTCGATCAGTGGTTTCTTCGCGTTTCTACTGTTGTTTTCCCTGGCTGAATGGATTGCGAGCATACTGGTCAGCAGAGGTGGAACTAGAGGGAACTCTTTAGAAGACGTAACCATGGTGATTCGCTTAGTTTCTACAGCGCTTATCATTGTACCGATCATGAGCTTGATCAGAGGCTACTTCCAGGGATTCCAGTCAATGGGGCCTACAGGACTTTCACAGGTAATCGAGCAAGTCGTACGGATCGGTTTCATCCTTGTCAGTGCATTTTTAGTCATGGTCGTATTCAAGGGCGAAGTAAGTACGGCTGTAGGATTCGCAACATTTGCCGCATTTATCGGTGCGTTCGCATCACTGGTTGTTTTACTGTGGTACTGGAAAAAGCGGAAGCCGCATCTTAATAAATTGTTGAAAGATAGTGTGGATCATAAGATTTCCTTGCCGAAAATGTATAAGGAATTAATTAAGTATGCGATACCGTTTGTAGCAGTTGGGTTGGCGATCCCGATCTATCAATTAATCGATATGATGACAATCACTAAAGCTCTGCAACACGGACTCGGCTATGGTTATGGAAAAGCAGAGTCCTATTATGCCGTATTACAGATGTATTCTCAAAAATTGATCATGATTCCTGTCTCATTGGCGACTGGACTTGCGTTGACGGTCATTCCTTTGATCACTACGCTGTACACGAAAAAAGACTTTACAGTCCTGCAAAGTCAAATCACGAAGATATTTGAAATCGTACTTTTCTTGACTGTGCCGGCTGGTATTGGACTGGCATTGCTTGGATTGCCAGCATATTCGTTGTTATTTTCGAACAACATTGAAATCGGAGGCATGGTTCTTTCATGGTATGCACCAACGGCGATCGTCTTTGCGCTGTTCACAGTAACAGCAGCCATCCTCCAGGGGATCAACAAACAAAAATTTGCCGTATATAGTTTGTTGATGGGGATTTTCGTGAAATTGAGCCTGAACTATATCCTGATTGCGAACATAGGTATCGCTGGTGCAATCATTGGAACCAATCTAGGCTATCTATTATCAATTGTAATCAATGTCGTAATCATCAAAAAGTATGCTAAATATCAATTCAGACCTGTATTCAAACGCTCTATTTTGATTGGAATGTTCATAGGAATGATGGTGATTGCGGTTATTCTTGCTAAATGGGGAATTGAATCAATCGTAGGAACTGATTATAGAAGTACGTTTACTTCCTTATCCGTCCTGTTGATAAGTGTACTGGCAGGAGCAGGAGTCTATCTCTATATGAGTTATTTCTCGGGGCTCCTACAACACATTTTCGGAGATCGGATCGAACGAATTTTCAAACGTAAAAAAGCACGATCAAATTAAGGCCTTTTTTCCGAAAGGCCTTTTCTTTTGCATTAAAAATGAATTTTTATTCTGAGTTGCTTAATTGTTTATCAAACCAGGCAAGTTGTTGACCGATGCCAAGCCCTTTCATTGGTATCTCATATTCAAATCCCTTTTGCTCGAGTTGCGGCTCCAAATGATCTCGATATACTTTACCGCCATGGAGATAGACGATGACCTCTTCAGGGGATTCATACTTCAAAAATGTATCGATTACATTTCTTGCCCACACTTTCTTTTCCATGATAGAAAATGTCTTGATAGACAGATCATAGGGCTCCAATGTCTGATTGGGTAAAAGTAGTCCGTCTTTTGCATTATAAAAATAGAAACGGTCATAATGTTCTTTTGCATACTGCATTGATTTTTGGAACAATGGGCTTGTATAAAATTCAAGCACGGGTGCAGGATGGTCCAATTTTTTTCTGCCTGTAGCAAGTAAGCCGATTGATCGTTTCAATGGTACCCCTCCTTTTGGACTATTTTTATTTTATTATACACTTAAATGGAAAAAATAAGCTACAATTTTACATTTGTTGGGAGGTTATTGCGTGAGGATCGACAAGTTATTAGCAAATATGAACTACGGAAGTCGAAAAGAAGTTAAGAAACTGCTGAAAAACGGTCTGGTAAAAGTGAACGGTGAAATCTTGAAGGATGGAAAATCTCACGTTGAACCTGAAACGGATACGATCACAGTCGGTGAGGAGATTGTTCATTATGTAAAACACATCTATGTAATGATGAATAAACCGAATGGGGTCATATCTGCTACGGAAGACAATCATCATAGGACGGTCGTTGATCTCTTATGGGAAGAAGTGGCTTTACATAAACCATTTCCAGTAGGCCGTCTTGATAAAGATACTGAGGGTTTATTGATTTTGACGAACGATGGCCAGCTTTCCCATCGGTTGCTGGCTCCAAAAAAGCACGTGCCGAAAACATACTATGCGAAAATCGATGGCACTGTAACTGAAGACGATCGTTTCCTTTTTAAAAAGGGTGTGGAGCTGGATGATGGATATGTAACAAAGCCAGCTGAGCTGAAAATCCTCATGAGTGATACCCACTCTGAAATTGAGTTGACGATTATGGAAGGCAAATTTCATCAAGTGAAGCGAATGTTTGAAGCAGTCGGTAAAAAGGTCACTTATTTGAAAAGACTGCAAATGGGATCATTGAAGCTGGACCCGTCCCTTTCGCCGGGGCAATACCGACCGCTAACAACAGATGAAATCAAACTGTTAGAAAACGATTCTCCAAGTCCCTGAGAGTTTTATACCCGCTGCAGAAGGGTATTAATCAAACATACTTGAAAAAAAAAGGAGAATCTAAAATGCTGATATTCGGTAAAGATATCCTGAATCAGAAAATCGTAACGAATGAAAATGAAGAATCTTCGAAAAGAAAAGTAGAGGATTTGCTTCTAAATAAGAAAACATATGATTTAGATTATCTTCTTTTTGTAGAAAAGAATCCGGAAAAATTTGATGAGCCGAACCGTGTCGAGTCATCCATGGACAATGTGGTCAATAGTGCTGGAGGTCAAGCTGCTACAAATACTCCGCCAGTAACATCAGACGATACCTTTTCAAAAAGTTACAACAAAGAAACACGGTATATCTCTTTCAAAGATGTGACGGAGCTGACAGAGCATTATGTGAGTATAACAGGAGTCGAACAACAGCTTCATGATCCAGTCGAGTCGATTGCAACCTCGTCAATCGTGGGCAAAAAAGTCAAGACAGAAAGCGATGAGACATTAGGGAAAGTGATTGATGTCGTCATTGACTGGGATCACAG
This sequence comes from Pseudalkalibacillus sp. R45, assembly GCF_052246725.1. Taxonomy (NCBI): domain Bacteria; kingdom Bacillati; phylum Bacillota; class Bacilli; order Caryophanales; family Fictibacillaceae; genus Pseudalkalibacillus; species Pseudalkalibacillus sp. R45. The sequence continues at coordinate 64,374 of NZ_JBQQCL010000014.1, forward strand.
AAGGGTCGTAGGTCTGGCGCTTGCGGAAGGATTCTGGGCGAAGCTTGTATCCGAAGAGAACCGGTTCATGCGTCTGGAAGAAACGATGGACTGGGGTCCAGACCATATCATCGTACCAAATCACTTTAAAGACCACCTTGTTGAGAGTATGAATGAAATCTATCCAAGGTAGCAAGCGGTGAATGCTGAAGATAAATCAAAAAAACTGGCTCCAATCTCAATGGTTTATCGAGGTTGGGGCCAGTTTCTTTACCTTTATATGGCTCAGCCAGGTTAAGGTTTGGCTTTGCCAGGTTCTTTCATTTACGCTAATTTCACTTTTTTAGATGTCGTTTGCCATTTTCCCCTTGTTGGGCTTGACACCAAATTATTGTACGTTAGTACGTTTAAATCTCGCTGAATCGTTCTTTGTGTCGTACCGAATTCGTCGACAAGCTGTTGTGTTGTGACCGTACCACTTTCATTGATAAACATATAGATCGCTTTAACACGGTTCAACATACGTTCAGTCGTAGGACTCAAACAACCACTCCTTACCTTTTTTGCACTGCTACCTTACAACTTCAGTGTACCCACTGAGTGTTAATATACTATTAAAGTTTTGTTTAAATATTCAAAAAATTATGATTGCAGATACACTGGCCAAAAAGCGCTTGTCATAGGATACTGATGAAAAAGAGATGTGACTGACTGCCCTTCCAAGTCAGATTTCCGCAATACTCCACTGTACTTCTCATTTTCGAGTGGATTTCGGATAATAACTCCCCCACCTCCTAGTTAGAAATATTGTATAATAATTCTGTGAATAATTCAAAGTGTGTATCCATAATTTGTGTTATTGTCGTAATGGAAGGAGGAAAGCTGTGTTACTATTAAAACGATTTTGGGTGAGTGTCATCAAACTGAATACATTTTTCATTTTTTTATCAAGTCTGATTTTGATCGTAGGAAGTACGTGGATCATGGGTTTGATCGAGCCAGAGACATTTTCCAACCCATTCGATGCCTTTTGGTGGGTAATGACAACAGTAACGACTGTCGGCTATGGGGATTTCTATCCAAGTTCTGTCGGAGGTCGTATCTATGCTGTCTTTTTATACATAATCGGTATTGGGTTGATTGGAGTTGTCATCGGAAAAGTAGTAGATGGTTTTGCAATGATCAGGCGCAGGAAGGAGGAAGGGTTGTTGGACTATAAATACGAAGGACATATTGTCATCATTGGCTGGTCGCAAAAAGCGCGATTCGCGATAGAAGAAATTTTACAATCAGAAGATATCGATGAGGTGGTCATCATCGATCAATTACCGAAGTCACCCTATCTACATGAAAATGTCCATTACATCCAGGGGGACGCGGCACATGAAGAGGTACTCCTGCAGGCGAATCTACCAGGAGCCAAGTCAGTATTGCTCTTTGCCGATGACACAATCAAAGATCCTCTGCTTACGGATGGAAAGACATTATTGATCGTTACAACGATTGAAAGGCTCTCTCCAGAAATCCATAGTACCGTTGAAATCTTGAATGAGAGCCATATCAAAAACTTCCGCCATGTAAAAGTGGACGAGTTCATCCTATCGAACGAGACGATTTCACGATTGGCTGTCCGTTCAGCGATTACAAACGGAATTTCAAAAATATACAGTCAGTTGATGAGCCGCGGTATCGGGGACAATCTTTATGAAATCAATCGAAAACCGCACTGGAAAATTTATCAGAATGCTTTTGATGAGTTGAGCAAAGAGGGCGCAACCTTAATTGCGGATGGGGATAGGATGGATATCAATCGCAGGAGGGATGAAGCTATTCCTGCACATGCAAGGTTGTTCGTCATCTGTGATCGTGAAACATACGAAAAAATTCAAGCTTCTTAATGATCAGAGGGATGTGACGTCATGATTGATTGGAAAAATGAAGTAGAAAAACGAAAAGACGAGTTCTTAAAGGATTTACAGGTTCTATTACGGTTTGAGTCTATCCTCGATCCTGAGACTGTCAAAGAAGGTGCTCCTTTCGGAGAAGGTATTCAGCGTACGCTCAGCCATCTGTTGGAAAAAGGAGAAGCGGACGGTTTTACAAGTAAAAATCTTGACGGTTATGCCGGTCATTTGGAATTCGGAGAAGGAGAAGAGTTAATCGGAATCCTCTGCCATATCGATGTCGTGCCTGCTGGGGACGGTTGGAGTTCGGATCCATTTGCAGCAGAAATCAGAGACGGTCGAATTTATGCAAGAGGCGCGATCGATGATAAAGGACCTACAATGGCAGCTTACTACGCGATGAAAATCATCAAAGACTTAGGCCTTGAGTTGAACAGGCGGGTAAGAATGATCATTGGAACAGATGAAGAAAGCAATTGGAACTGTGTGAAGCATTATTTCAAGCATGAGGAAATGCCGACGATGGGTTTCGCACCAGATGCAAGCTTTCCGATCATATATGCCGAAAAAGGTTTATTCGATTGTGAGTGGAAACAAAAAGAATGGAATGCTACTGAAGGCGGAGATGTCCATCTTGTTTCCTTCGATTCAGGGAGACGGCTGAACATGGTACCGGATTATGCGGAAGCAGTTTTAGAAGGAACCGATCTTGAATTACTCGAGGAGGAATTCAATTCTTTTCTTTCGGATCGTGAATTGAATGGCAGTGTGCAAAAGGAAAATGAACAATACAAAATGGTCATGGAAGGCGTATCGTACCATGGAAGTAAGCCTGAAAAAGGAAAGAATGCAGGTCTGTTCTTGGCATCTTTTTTATCAAGATACCAACTTGATGGACAAGGGGAGAAATTCGTCCGGTTAGCCAATGGTTATCTGACCGATGATACGGATGGAACAAAATTGGGTATCAAGGATTCGGATGATATTACAGGACCATTGACGATGAATACAGGAATCATGAGCTATACGGAAAAAGAGGGAGGCCGTTTTGGCTTGAATCTTCGTTATCCTGTATCCCATGATTTTGGCAAGTCGCTAGGTGTATTAAAAGAAGCAGGAGAAAAATTCGGGTATGAATTGATCGAAATCGAACATTTGACGCCTCATCACGTACCGAAAGATCATGATTTGATCAAGAAGCTGATGGATGTGTACGAGCAACAAACAGGTGAGGATGGTTATTTAATTTCAATCGGTGGAGGGACCTATGCTCGTTCTCTCGATGCAGGAGTCGCGTTTGGTGCACAGTTCCCTGGTGCGGAGGAAATCGCCCACCAAAAAGATGAATACGCCGATATCGATAGTCTGATGAAGGCAACCGCAATTTATGCTCAAGCGATCTACGAATTAGCTAAGTGAATGAACGGAGGACAAGCTGGACAATTTTGCTCGGCTTGTTCTTTTTAGTTAAGGCTGTTTTCGCAAACTTTGTTGCTCTTGCACTTAAAGAAAGTATAAAATACTTTCTTCAGTATAAGGGCAACTAAGGCTCGACCTACAAAAGGCTTGGTCTCGCCAAGTTTTCTTTAAAAGTCGTTGATTTCCGCTCCAGGATGCTCGCTTTCTGCGGGGCGTGCGGTGAGCCCACTCGTCGCCTTGCGACCTCAGGAGTCTCCTTTTCAAGGAAGCATTTGTGCTCCTGCGTCTACAAGAAAGTCCTGTCGAAGCTAGCTTCCTCGTCGCATGCCTTGCGAGGAGATTATTCAGGTAGTAGGCACGCTGATCCCGCAGGACAAGGAAAGCTTCGGCAGCGTTACATCGCACGAAGAAAATGCGATTTTCATTTTCGAGGAGTCTCGCACCTTGCTCTCCAATCAACTTGCACAAGGTGATTTTTTAAAAATAATTCAAAAGCAACAATCTTTTAGAAAAGAGCCTTAGTTAAAAAACTCATTTAACCCTTTTGGAAAGCGCTAAATAATGCACGAAGTCTAAAGATATGAAGATAGTCTAAAAATCTAGGAATAAATTACGGTGAAAAGTCTAAAAATCTCAAATTAAGTCTAAAAGTTTATTTTGCAAGAAGGACTACTGATCCCGTTATGTGGTTGGTTGCGGTGTTCAAATGTTACCAAGCAGTCAGACAAATTATAGTATGAAAAAGATAGAAGAGAGTGGATTAATGGGCTAGAACTTTACATAACTAGGCACAGGGAAACTGGAAAAATAGCGATCAAGATTTTTTACTTGAAGATGAAGTCCCGAGCGTTTCTGATTGAATTTTTGAGGAGTTGCGATACAATCAACAGAGGTTGATACATAATGTTTGATTAGGCAGGAGATCTATTATGCAGCGAATTGAGAAGACATCCGTGAATTTCAGTTTGTTTTATTTTTTCATGTTTTTTGGATATGGAACGCTTTTTCCCCTGTTAAGTGTGTATTTAAAACAGGAAGTCCATTTGACGGGAACCCAAATTGGAGCGATCATGTCGATCAGTCCAGTTGTCATGATCATAGCGCAGCCGATCTGGGGAATCATTTGTGATTATACGAAAAAACCAAGAGCTGTACTGATCTTCACATTGGTGATGAGCGGATTGGTCGCTCTGCCTTTTGTCTTGATGGAAAGTTACCTCGCACTTATTGCGATTTCTATAACGCTTGCAACCTTCCAAAGCGCAATTGTACCTGTGTCTGACAGCATCACCTTGAACTATGTGATGGCCAAAAACAAAGATTATGGGAACCTGCGATTATGGGGAGCCCTAGGTTTTGCCATTGCGGTCTATGTTATGGGTAACCTTGCCGAGACGTTAGGCTTAAGCCTCATATTCTACTGTTTTGCAGGAGCTTTATTCATTTGTACAATCTTTGTTCTATCGATGCCGAAAGAAAGTAACTCGTTAAAAGTGGACCTGCGAACGGGGATCGCAAAGCTTTTCAAATTGCCGAAGTTCGTCTTATTTTTACTGACTACGTTTTGTGTATTCGGTCCGATCCAATCGAATAACTTTTATTTCGGTCTCTACATTCAAGAGATTGGCGGGACATTAGCGGGTGTCGGAATCGCCTTTTTACTTGCTGCAGGAAGTGAAGCTCCTTTCATGAAATTTTCGGGAAGTTGGATCCGTAAGCTGGGAATCGAACAGATTCTGATTGCTGCAGCTCTCATATCAGCGCTAAGATGGCTGTTCTATTTCACGGAACCGAGTCTCCTCGCCGTTTATGCGACAACGATCGCACAAGGGTTTTCTATCGGATTGTTCATACCCGCTGCCCTTCAATATGTCCGTGAAATCGCTCCTAGTGACATGAAAGCGACCGCAGTGGCTTTATACAGCTCGATGGGGAATGGACTTGGAAGCTGGTTCAGTACATTCGTGGGTGGAATTATCTATGATGCATTTTCGCTGTTCGCGATGTATCTGTTCTTTGGGATTCTGACGACGATCGGACTTCTGCTGCTCGTCGTAAATTTGAAGGTACTGCCTCATAAGGTAGCTGCCTGAAGAAGTTTTATCGTAAAAGACTGCTGCTCAACCGTAAATGGTGGGAGCGGCAGTCTTTTTGTGATTTATAGGTTAGGTGAGTTTGTGGGTACATCTTACTAAATTGCTCAAGATGCATCAAAAATTGCACAAGATGCCATAGAAACTGCTCAAGCAGACCCCGGAATTGCTCAAGCATCATCAAAAATTGATTAAAAAAGGATCGTCCCCTAAAGAAACGATCCTTTTTCATCCATATTTTACTCTTTTCCGAAATCAAACAGGTCGCTTGATAGGTAGCGTTCACCTGAATCACATGTGATGGCGATGACAACTTCGTCTGGACTAAGTTTCTTAGCAGCCTGAAGAGCGGCATATACAGAAGCACCTGAAGAGGGTCCGACTAGAATACCTTCTTCACTTGCAAGTTGACGGGTCGTCTCGATCGCTTCTTCATCCTTGATCCGGACTATTTCGTCATAAACCTCTTGGTTCAATATTTCTGGAATGAACCCTGGACTTGTTCCGACCAATTTGTGTTTCCCTGGCTTTCCGCCTGAAAGGACAGGTGAGCCTTCTGGTTCAACGACTTTGATCTTAATATCCGGCAGGTGTTTTTTTAACGTTTCTCCTGTACCTGTGATCGTTCCACCCGTGCCTGCAGGTGCAACGAATGTCGAGAATTTTTTTCCAATGTGCTTAGCTGCATCCAGGATTTCGATTGCTGTCGTCGTACGGTGTGCATCTGGATTTGCAGGGTTTTCAAATTGCATCGGCATGTAGCTGTTCGGGATTTCTTCTGCTAATTCCTTTGCTTTATCGATTGCGCCTGGCATCTTATCATCACCCGGGGTTAATACAACCTCTGCTCCATAGGCTTTTAAAAGATTGATGCGTTCCTGGGTCATCGTATCAGGCATCACAATGATTGCTTTATATCCTTTTGCCGCAGCATTCATTGCCAGGCCGATTCCAGTGTTTCCCGAAGTCGGTTCGATGATTGTGGAACCTTGCTTCAAGATGCCCTTTTTTTCTGCTTCTGTAAGCATGTTATAGGCTGCCCGGTCTTTAATGCTTCCGCTTGGATTGAATGCTTCCAATTTCACATAAACATCTGCACCGTTTGGGTCTGGCAGACGGTTTAATTTTACGAATGGTGTATCTCCTATCAAATCAGCTATACTATTTACAACACGCATGAAAACACGTCCTTTATCTTCTGTTATTCCAGATTATTATAACAAATCCAAGTAAACCACTCTAATTTAACGTTTTGAATGACACATTCATTTGTATTTCAGTCATGCTCTGTTTTTGTTAGACTTATGATAACTTTATTGTGGAGGTTCGACAATGGCACGCCATACTTTTTTTGCAGTTCCGATCCCACACGAAATACAAAAGGAAATCCATAGTTATGCGCAAGAACTTAAGCCCTTGCTCCCTCTGAAAAAGTGGACCAGCTTGGGTGATTATCACATCACTTTGCAATTTCTAGGTGCATCACCGGATAAGGAGCTTGAGCAACTTATTCACGAAATCAACAAGATCAACTCTCACACCTTCACTTTAACGCTAAAAAGCTCTGGGTATTTCGGCAATCCGAAAACACCGCGTGTATTCTGGCTGGGTATTGGTCGCTTTGAGTCGCTGTTGAAGTTACAGGAGCAGACGAAACAAGCTTGCATTTCCGCTGGGTTCGATGTCGATTCGAGACCTTATCGACCGCACATTACAATCGGAAAAAGGTGGGGCGGTGATTCTCAAGGAATATCCTATGAAAATCTACCGGAACCAAAAGAATTGATCAGCAGAAGCTGGGAAGTCGAAGAAATCATTTTATATGAGATTCATCCAGGCAAAGAGCCGATGTACGTTCCATACCATCGTTTTCAAATCGGAGAGACGTTCAAAGGATGAAGAAAGCCACTCTTATCATCACGCAAGTTTTTGTACTTTATGGTTTGTACTTAGCTGGCATTTGGATCCAGAGCGTACTCGACCTTATGATTCCCGGCAGTATCATCGGAATGCTTCTCTTATTCCTGCTGCTTGTCACAAAGATTTTACCTTTAAAATGGATACAGAAGGGGAGCCGGTTCATGCTTGTACATCTCACCCTATTCTTTATACCTGTGACTGTTGGTGTGATGCAGTTCGGGTATGTTTTCAAAGGTAAAGGGTTGCTGCTCATTCCTGCTGTACTTGCCAGCACGATTCTAGTGATCGTTATCTCTAGTAAAATGTTGGATCTATTCATGTCAAAGGGACTAAAGAAGGATTCGAATGAAACATAGCATGATAGACATCGCATTCATATCACTGACAATCGGATCGTATGTATTAGGACTCGTGATTTATAAAAGATGGAGGCACCCTTTCCTGGTTCCGATTTTGACAGCTACAACATCGATCATTGCTGTATTAATTCTATTCGATTTTTCTTATGATCGATATATGGTCGGGACCGAGTGGATAGACAAGTTGTTAGGGCCGGCGGTTGTAGCTCTAGCTTATCCTTTGTATATCAATCGCGGATTGTTGAAGCGATATACTTTTCCGCTCCTTATAAGTATTATTACTGGTGTTTGTGTCGGTGTCTTTTCCGGATTGTTTTTTGCGCAGATGATCGGCACATCACAAAACGTCATTTTGTCTCTTTTACCGAAATCGGTTACGACACCTGTAGCAATGGAGATCACGAGAGTTTCAGGGGGGATGCCTTCTATTGTGATCGTGTTCGTTATGGTTGCGGGTGTTGGAGGTGTGATTTTCGCCCCGTATTTGTTCAAATGGTTCAATATAAAAAATGATATGTCGAAAGGATTGGGACTTGGAGCAGCATCGCACGCCATCGGAACGTCGAAAGCGCTCGAATATGGCAGTCAAGCGGCAGCGATAAGCTCAGTGGCGATGACGATTTCAGCTTTGGTCGCTTCCATCCTCATTCCAATCGTAGCTACATGGATATAAAGGCAGGTGAAAAAGATTGGCACACTTGATCAAGTTAGAAGATTGTGTTTCAAGATATGAACAAGACGTATTTCGATATACAGGACAATATACCAGGTTGAAACGTGATCGCTGGCATCGAGTAAAAACAAATTGGGAAAATGCTCAGGAGACAGTTGATTTACAGCATGAAGCTGAAGACCAATCTGACGAAAAAAAGTGGTGGAAACGAAAACGGAGAGAAACCGACATTAAAGTGATTGATGAAGGAAGCATCAATCGGGATGATCGTACTTTTTCCGAATTAAAGGAAGACTATCGGGAAGAACTGTTTCAATTCCAGCTGAAATGGGCGAGTTCAACGATCAGAGAAACATCAAGAATCAGTGCATCGCTCGATAGGGACAAGTTCCTCCGTTTTCTTTTAAAAGAAGTGCCCGATAACTACCTGGTTCTTTATAAACCGATTATTCAAGTGAAAAAAGCACAAACACAATTGGATGTCCTCCTTTTGGGGCCGGATTCAATCCAGGCGATTGTGATGTTAGAAACAAGTAATGGAGAAGTTGTCCATGCGTCTCAGGACCGTTTCTGGAAATGTGATAAAGATGGGGACGAGCGTAAGATGATCAACCCTATCTCGGCTGTCCAGAGAATGAATTATTTCATAGAGTCGGTTATCGATACAGAATCAACTGAAATGAATCTTAATTATGTCATTCTTACGCAAAATTCCTATGTTAACAGAACCAATCTCCCTTCTTATATCCAGGTGATCGATCAGACTAATTTCGATCATTGGAAAAATAGGTTGAAAAGGCAGCCGAGTCCGCTTAAATTCAAGCAACTGAAAGCTGCCAAAGTGATTTTAGAGCAATGTGTAACCACAGCTTTTTCCCGACTAGAATGGGAGTCGGATGAGAAGCAATTGGATCTGAAAAATTCGAATGACGGATGAGTGCATTGAAAAGCTAGATGGTACAACTTCCTTATAAATCGTATTAAATTTACATTTTTTTGCAGATAAAAAGGGAAATTAGGACATTTTGTTGAAAAAAGAATAAGACCATCGGAAGAGAGTGGCTGAAAATGCAAAAGTTCTACATATTCATCATCAATCCCAAGGCTGGGAACGGCAAAGGGGAAAAGGTTTGGAAAAAAGTAAAGCGGGAATTGCAAAAGCAGAACATTCCCTATCGAAGTTTTTTTACACAGAGGGCTGGCCATGGAAAAGATATCGCTCAACAAATGTCCCATATTCATCATGAACACTTGAAAGGGATCGTCACTGTTGGTGGAGATGGAACGATGCATGAGATCATCAACGGGTTGAGCCAGTATCCTGAAATACCGGTTTCTTTCATCTCAGCAGGATCGGGTAACGATTTTGCTAGAGGCTTCAAAATACCAAGAAAGACGATGCAAGCACTTCAACATATCACTTCAAAAAGAGCGAGGATCAGACGATATGATTTAGGAGAGTATCGGCTTGGCAATCGGAAACATAAAGCCAACTTGTTTACCAGTTCGATTGGTATCGGTTTTGACGGGGAAGTGGCAAAACGGACGAACGAATCGAAATATAAGGGCGTCTTGAATAAAGTTGGGCTTGGATCTTTATCATACATAATCACAGTCTTAAAATTGACAATGAAATACGAACCGTCCCATTTGAAAATAAAAGTAGACGGATTGGAACATGAATTTAGTAATGTATGGCTTGTCGCAACGACCAATATCAAATTCTATGGCGGTGGAATGAAGATATGTCCAGATGCAAGGCCGGATGATGGTCTATTGAACATCTGCATCGTCCATAATCTATCCAGGAAAAAGCTTTTCTTTTTATTCGGTACGGTTTTCCTGGGATTACATACGAAATTAAAAGAAGTCACGTTGCTGAAAGGAAAAGAAATTGACGTAGAATCAAGCGTTCCAGCAACGATGCATGCTGACGGTGAACTTATCGGTTCCACACCAATCAAGATCAGAGTCCACCCGAGACGCTTAATGGTTAAGTGATTGATAATCGGGTATTGGTTAGCAGGTAGTGATTTCGACTTTTTGAACGGGCATTTATAAGGAAATTCAAAAAGTCATCTATTGATAAACGGCGTATTACTTTGTTACTTGGTTTTTCTGGTCCTACGATGTATAGGATGTACAAGGACCGGCGTTGTCAAAGGACGTGACGTTCTTAGCCGGTTTCACTATTAGGTCCTCAAAACCGTCGTGCCTTGTACTACTTGTTTCTAAATAGCGACTTTTTGAACGGGCATTTATATGTTAAAATATTATATCTGTACAGATTTATCGTGTTTGCGTATTTGAAATGGATTGTCTAAGCCGATAATAAAGATAGAATGATGAAATCGAAGGTGAACGTATTGAAACACATATTAGGAAGCGGCTGGCAGGTCAAGCCTGCGGGTGGTGCAACCGGTGAAGCCTATATCGCACAATATGGGGAAGAGAAGATCTTCTTGAAAAGAAACTCGTCACCATTCCTTGCTGTATTATCGGCAGAGGGGATCGTTCCGAAGCTTTTATGGACAAAGCGGTTGGAAAATGGGGACGTCATAACTGCTCAGAACTGGTTGAACGGTAGAGAGCTTAAAGCTGCAGAGATGAACCAACAGTTAGTTGCGAAACTGCTTTCCAAAATTCATCGTTCACAAGAATTGCTTTCAATGTTACGCAGGATAGGAAAACAACCCTTGACGCCTGAAGCTGTATTAGAGGAATTATTTCATCGAACACAACAAAACAATCAATACCTAAAAGAAATAGAACCTTATTTGGATTATTTATCAACTCATATCGATGAAGTCCAAACGGACCAATTTGTTGTTTGTCATGGTGATGTGAACCATAATAATTGGCTTATTTCAGAACAGAACAGATTGTTTCTGATTGACTGGGATGGCGCGATGATTGCTGACCCGGCATTGGATCTTGCGATGCTGCTTTATTGGTATGTTCCTGATGAAGAATGGGATCAATGGCTGCGTTCCTATGGCATTCCATTGACACATTCGTTAAAAATAAGAATGCACTGGTATATCGTAGCGCAAACAATCGAATCGATATACTGGCATTGTGAACGCGGGCAGGAAGAACAAGCAAAATATTGGATGAATTACCTCGTTCAGTTGGATAAACAAATTTATCATTGATATACAATTATGGGACTGTCTAAAAAGTGTTTGACACTTTCTTTTAGACAGTCCCATTTTTTACGGCTTTATTAAAGAAGGCACTTTTCTAAAAGATTGTTGCTATTGACTCATTTTAAAAAACTCACCTTGTGCAAGTTGATTGGAGAGCAAGGTGCGAGACTCCTCGAAAATGAAAATCGCATTTTCTTCGTGCGATGTAACGCTGCCGAAGCTTTGCTTGTCCTGCGGGATCAGCGTGCCTACTACCTGAATAATCTCCTCGCAAGGCATGCGACGAGGAAGCTCACTTCGACAGGACTTTCTTGTAGACGCAGGAGCACAAATGCTTCCTTGAAAAGGAGACTCCTGAGGTCGCAAGGCGACGAGTGGGCTCACCGAACGCCCCGCGGAAAGCGAGCATCCTGGAGCGGAAATCAACGACTTTTAAAGAAAACTTGGCGAGACCAAGCCTTTTGTAGGTCGAGCCTTAGCTGCCCTTATACTGAAGAAAGTATTTTATACTTTCTTTAAGTGCAAGAGCAACAATGTTTGCGTAAAAAGCCTTACGAAAAGCGCTTACATGTTATCGATTACATTCATCCATTGGTTCAGATCACCACTTGATTGGATGATGTGTTGATCCAGTGATGGAGATTGTCCGCCGTTTTGGCTGTATGTTTGGATTGCCATAAGGGTCTCTCGTAGCTCAATGGGTGTTTGTGGGTTTTGGAGCAGAGAATTCGTGAGTCTTTCCAACTGTTGACACTCTGAATTTGACCCACATTGGTCCAATTGGTGGCTCCTTAAAATATCCGCAAGCAATGATAGTTGATCGTTAACTTGTAACGGCATTGATCACGCATCCTTTCACGTCATATTGCACTTAGGATACGTCAATACGGTTTCTTTATCCGATTATTTTTTCGCGCCCCAGATGAAAAGACCGACAATTGCGATGATCAAGACTATTGGTGGAGCCCAGAAATTCAAAAAGTCCTGCATGAAATCCCTCACCTTTTCATTATTGATTTTGGAAGTTCTCAAACAAACTCATTTCTTTAGGCTTTTTCTAACAGATTGTTGCTTTTGAGGCATTTTAAAAAACACCCTGTGCAAGTTGATTGGAGAGCAAGGTGCGAGACTCCTCGAAAATGAAAAATCGCATTTTCTTCGTGCGATGTAACGCTGCCGAAGCTTTCCTTGTCCTGCGGGATCAGCGTGCCTACTACCTGAATAATCTCCTCGCAAGGCATGCGACGAGGAAGCTCACTTCGACAGGACTTTCTTGTAGACGCAGGAGCACAAATGCTTCCTTGAAAAGGAGACTCCTGAGGTCGCAAGGCGACGAGTGGGCTCACCGCACGCCCCGCGGAAAGCGAGCACCCTGGAGCGGAAATCAACGACTTTTAAAGAAAACTTGGCGAGACCAAGCCTTTTGTAGGTCGAGCCTTAGTTGCCCTTATACTGAAGAAAGTATTTTATACCTTCTTTAAGTGCAAGAGCAACAAAGTTTGCGAAAACAGCCTTTCTTTAATTGTACTTGCTTGATCTACTATTTTCATCTTTTCCAATAAAATGTTTTAGTATTGTCAATATTCCATAGAGAATGTGGTTTCATACGTTTATGGGTCATCAAATGAAAAAGACCTTGCCTTGAACCAGGTAAAGTGGGTCACGGCAAGATCTTCCCTAATTTATTATCATTTAGTACTGTGAAGCGTACTTGATTTTTACTTTTTGTGCACGGATTGATTGTTTGTGAGCAATGCGTTCGAATGGATATACTGCTAAGACATAGCCTGCAAATAATCCACTGAACATTGTTAGTACTGTCACTTCTGCTGTTTTCGTCAAGGTCTTTTTAAGAATAGACATGAATTTGTTAAACCACTCCTATAGTCTTTTTTTCAACAATTACAATCTTACCTTTGAAAGCGTTTTCTACCCTAATGGCTATAATTGGTATACGACGTGATGTGATGCGCTGTCAGTAGTTCGATCGAGATCAGGTCCTACATGTTAATAAATACTCCAAAATACTCTCTTATACTCCTCTATATACTAAAACGAAATTTGTTTCTGCGAAATTCACTCCCTTTCGCGGGCGAACCGCGAGCCTCCTCACTTGCACAGGTTTTTGCGCCGAGTAACCGCAGGCGCAGGACGTACTTGTACAGGATGTACTAACTTCGACGTTCACCATGGTGGAATTTAGTCGAAGTTCATTATTATACTCGAAGATCCTTTTGAAAACTGTGGGGTCTCGCCTGATCGCTTTTCCCGCAGGAGTGTCTTGAATTTCGCTTAAAAAATTTCTGATGTTCATTTTCAGTTGCCAATCATGGTAAAATATCCGAGGACTATGTAAATAGAAAGGGTTTGAACGAATGCGTCTTAGAAATAAACCATGGGCACAAGATAAAATAGATGATAATCCACAAGTTGTTGTTGCTGACCCAGAAAACAGGAAGGGTAAATGGCATCAAATTTTTGAAAACGACAATCCGATTTGCATTGAGGTAGGAACAGGAAAAGGACAATTCGTTACAGAAATGGCTAAACTGCACCCAAATGCGAATTTTATCGGAATTGAAAGACAGAAAAGCATCATTGTTTCTGCGATTGATAAAATCAATGAATCAGGGCAAAAAAATGTACGCCTCATCAATGTAAATGCGATGCAACTCATCAATTTTTTTGATAAAGAAGAAGTTCATCGGATCTATTTGAATTTTTCAGATCCATGGCCGAAAAATCGCCATGAAAAACGCAGGTTGACCCACGAATCCTTCTTGGAAGCGTATGAGGAAGTACTGATACCTGGTGGAGATATCCATTTTAAAACGGATAATCAAGATCTTTTTGTATACTCACTCCATAGTTTTTCGAAATACGGATTGATTCTGAACAACGTCAGTCTGGATTTGCACCGAAGTGATTTTAAAGGAAACGTGATGACAGAATATGAAGAGAAATTTTCCGCGATGGGAAATCGGATCTACCGTTGTGAAGCTATGTATCGGAGGAAATAAGCATTCAAAAATCCGCGTTCTTGTTCTTTGATATGCTACAATGAATTGTAGATAGAGTAGAAGGAGTGAACAAACATGGAGACGCTTCAATTTGGAGATGTAACATTACACTGGCTGAATGGCGGAGTAACTCATATGGATGGCGGAGCAATGTTTGGTGTTGTTCCGAAACCGTTATGGAGCAAAAAGTATCCTGTTAACGAAAAAAATCAAATCGAACTTCGAACCGATCCGATCTTCTTTCAATATGAAGGGAAGAACATTTTAATCGAATCAGGAATGGGGAACGATAAGCTTACGGATAAGCAGAAGAGAAATTATGGTGTGAATGAAGAATCACATATTGAGCGTGAATTGGCTCACTTCAACCTTACAACGGATGATATCGATTTTGTTTTGATGACGCATATGCATTTCGATCATGCATGTGGTTTGACGAAAAAAGACGGCGACAAACTTGTTTCCACGTTTAAAAATGCAACGATCTACACTTCTGAAACAGAGTGGGAAGAAATGCGAAAGCCGAATATCCGTTCAAAAAATACATATTGGGAAATGAACTGGAAGGGAATCGAGTACCAGGTGGAAACGTATCGGGAGCGTGTAGAGGTTCTGCCAGGACTCAATATGATCCATACAGGCGGCCATAGTGATGGTCATTCGATCATTTATTTTGAACAAGGGGAAGACAAGCTTTTCCACATGGCAGATTTGATGCCTACCCATGCTCATAAAAATCCTCTATGGGTCCTTGCGTATGATGATTATCCAATGACCTCAATCGGTCAAAAGCAAGAATGGATCAGTAAAGGGATGGAAGAGGATGCTTGGTTCACTTTTTATCACGATGCGATTTACCGTGCAGTCAAGTTCGATGAGCAAGGTGAAATCATTGCAAAGGTACACCGTGATAAATGATCATAAATTTGTCACATTTATGCAGTTTGTAAGAAAATGGATGGAGAAAACCGTCACATTTTTTACAGAAACCTGTTACAATTAACATAGATTTTCTGAGTAATAATAGTGTAATATATAAATTGGCTCATTTGACGTTTAGGAGGGGGAATGATAGATATGTTTAAGCAACTCACAGCCGCTGTGATGGCTTTAACACTTTTGGTCTCTGGTGGAGCAGGCGTACTTGCTGCCGAAGACGCACCAAAGGGTATGAAAGAAGCTACGAAAAAGTTTATGAAAGACGAATATTATGATTACAAGGATGGTAGTCTTGAACCGCTATCCAATCTTACAAAGGTCGAAGTCACTCCTGAAGCAGAAGAAGGAGAAGAAGCTTCAGGTCCAATTACGGTTTATGCAGGTCTTGCAGAATTCAAGACCGTACGTGATAATATCTTCACTTTTGACCGTAAAGAAACAGTCTACTACGATGCAACAAATGATAAGATGTTGACTGCTACTGAAGTCGGTGCCTTCCAAAATGACACATTGACGAATTATAAAGAGCAATTCGAACACCTTGGTAAGAAGATGAACTTAGGATGGATCATGTCCTTACATGCACTTATTCTGCTTATTCCAGCGTACTTGATGTTCGTATGGGGCAACCAGGTATATTCTTCTTCACGCTTCATGATTGAAAACAACCTATACGGCCAAAAGCACACATTCAACTAATGAAAAAATGGGGCAGACTCACGTTTTTGAGTCGCCCCTTTTGATTGCTTTCATATTTTCGTGTCGTGAATTATATAGTTGTACTAGTGACTTCAAGTACAGAACCGGTATCCGCATCTACTGTGAAAAGGAAATGTTCCTCACCAGTTGTGTTTGAGCGTGTGAATCCGCCTCTATAGACGTCATAGGATAGACCGTTTAAATCTGTTGTTTCCTTTGTTGTATATATCCAGGAACCGCTCACTCTCGCAGGCACTTTCTTTTTAACCTTGTTCAGTGCGGCTTCAGGTGTGATCTTGCGTGAACTTAATTGTTTCGTAAGTAAGGCACCGGCCAAAAAACCGATGCAAGTGCCGAGGATGGTAGATGTTTTCAAAAGAGATACCCCTTTCCAACTGTGTTGATATCATTTATTCTATAGTATAACAGACTTTATCCATTGAATTATAAAATGTCGAGGGTTCGCAATTCCCACCCCTCATTAAACAAAACTAGGGAGCGTGAACCATAAGAAGTTCATCTCACTCTCCACTTGTTTTGAAGTGGAGTTTTTTAGTTTTTCTATAAGATTGTTGCTTTTGAGTCATTTTAAAAAAATCACCTTGTGCGAGTTGATTGGAGAGCAAGGTGCGAGACTCCTCGAAAATGAAAATCGCATTTTCTTCGTGCGATGTAACGCTGCCGAAGCTTTCCTTGTCCTGCGGGATCAGCGTGCCTACTACCTGAATAATCTCCT
>NZ_JBQQCL010000015.1:0-79784 GCF_052246725.1 Pseudalkalibacillus sp. R45
TAGGCACGCTGATCCCGCAGGACAAGGAAAGCTTCGGCAGCGTTACATCGCACGAAGAAAATGCGATTTTCATTTTCGAGGAGTCTCGCACCTTGCTCTCCAATCAACTTGCACAAGGTGAGTTTTTAAAACTGACTCAAAAGCACCAATCTTTTAGAAAAGAGCCTAAAGTAAAAACTGCCGGTAAGCTGTTATTCCATTCAAATGGGCTGGCATTTGGACGGCTATTGAATACGATATTAAAGGCAATGAAGCACTGTTGATGGTTTTCATCCTCTTTTTCCAAAACGAAGAGTAAATAGATGAATTATGGGAATAAAGGAATTAACAAGGTATAAGAAGAGGAAGGATTTATAAGATGGAAAAATCGAAACTTTATGATGTGTTGGAGACGATGCGGCTTCCGAATGGAGCCTTTCTGGCAAGTCCGTCAAAACATTATTCCTATGTATGGATCCGTGATGTATGTTATGCAGCCCTTCCATTCCTATATAACAACGATGACCAATTTGAAAAAGCGTATTATGCATTATTGGATCTTTTCAAAGCGTATGAATGGAAGATTGATATCCACCGGTTCCAGAAACCTGTGCATCGCTATGAGTATATCCACGCCCGCTATTCTACAGATCTCAAGGAACTTCCTGTAGAGTGGGGGCATGCCCAGCATGATGCAATTGGGAGTTTCCTTTGGGGCATCGGTGCTGGTTTAGCGCGGGGTAAAAAAATGATTCGGGATGAAAAGGATCGCGAAATGATCCAGAAACTTGTCGACTATCTAAATTGTGTTCAGTATTGGTCAGATGAGGACAACGGTATGTGGGAGGAATATCAGGAGCTTCACGCTTCCAGTGTAGGAGCATGTGTGGCAGGGTTGAAGCAGGTTCGTATGCTGGTCAATGTTCCCGAAGATTTAATCAAAAAGGGAGAAGAGACTCTCAAATTCTTGCTGCCCAGGGAAAGCGAGACGAAAGAAACAGATCTTGCGTTACTGTCCTTGATTTATCCTTATCAAATCGTTTCAAGGCAGACAGCTCTTGAAATTTTAGCAAATATAACAGGAAAGCTGGAAAGAAAATACGGTTGTATCCGTTATGCAGGGGATCAATATTTCAATGAAGGTTCAGAAGCGGAATGGTGCTTTGGGTTTCCTTGGCTTGGGTTATGTTATGGTCATCTAGGAGATATGGAAAAAGTCGAAGAATATGTAAAGAAAACGGAGTCCATTGTGCCTGCTGATGGTAAAGTTCCGGAACTCTATATTGGCGGCAGGTTCGAAGCGAATGAAAATACACCTCTTGCCTGGGCTGTAGCGATGAGCATCCTGTTATTCGAATATGCAGAAGCATTAGGTCATGAAAAAAACGACACCAAAGAAACTTCCCTTGGCTAAGTGGCTAAGGGAGGTTTTTTACATAACTGTTATTTTCGATATTTTCAATGGGGCAATACTTTAAATGATGAGATAAATTTTTTAAAGCTGTTTTCGCAAACGTTGTTGCTCTTGCACTTAAAGAAAGTATAAAATACTTTCTTCAGTATAAGGGCAGCTAAGGCTCGACCTACAAAAGGCCTGGTCTCGCCAAGTTTTCTTTAAAAGTCGTTAATATCCCCTCCAGGATGTTCGCTTTCCGCGGGGCGTGCGGTGAGCCCACTCGTCGCCTTGCGACCTCAGGAGTCTCCTTTTCAAGGAAGCATTTGTGCTCCTGCGTCTACAAGAAAGTCCTGTCGAAGCGAGCTTCCTCGTCGCATGCCTTGCGAGAAGATTATTCAGGTAGTAGGCACGCTGATCCCGTAGGACAAGGAGAGCTTCGGCATCGTTACATCGCACGAAGAAAATGCGATTTTCATTTTCGAGGAGTCTCGCACCTTACTCTCCATTTTACTTGCACAAGGTGGTTATTACAAAAATGACACAAAAGCAACAATCATTAAGAAAAGACCTTTTTTAAAAAAATCGACGGGAAAATTATTATTACCCAATTCCCACAAGTACTGAATTCCCATAAAAACAAATCACCATTTCTTATAATGGTATACTTGTACTATAAGTATTGGGGAGGGGAGCATGATGGCTTGGTTAACCTGGCTTTTCACTTTCATCATCTTACTATTCATTCTTCTATCGCTCGCCTATATGGTCAGAACCTATCAAGTAAACAAACGTTTGAATCAACACTTCCGTCTGCTTAATTGTGGAGACAGCGGGCAAATCTTTTTCCTCCGCAGTCTTCAAATGGTGCTGCTCATCTTTTTCCCTTTATTCGTCTTGTTTGATGACTTACCTAATCTTCCGAGTATCCTGTATATCGTCATGCATTTTCTTTTATTTTTAGCACAGATTTATTCGACGATCTATATTTCTGTGGGAATAGACGGATTTCGGTCCGGAATCTTTTCTTACGATTGGCGAGAAGTTGACCGTGTTGATATCATCACCGGGCTTCATGAAGATAATCATAAATACCCTTCTGGAGGCATTATCCGATTCATTGTCGGTGCGAATATCTACACCGCTGAATTGAAAAACTCAGAAGTTGATGAACTGGAAAATTTCATAGATAAACATGTCGAAATATACAGAAATTAACAGAAATATTTCAATTGAGAGAATTTTTGAAAATATCTAAAATTATACTTTCTTCTTGTGTAGAATCTGTTACAATAGAGTCAATCCAAAATAGGAGGGAAGCAAGTTTGGAAAAAATAAAACTAGGTCAACCTCCCCACTGTCACAAGGTTTCGTTCGATGGTAAAGCATTCAAGATCAAAGGTTTGGAAAATGTAGTTGTTCCATTATCGAAGACTGAAACTGCTCAAATCGATGTTCTCAATGAAGAGACAGGAAATTTGAAACTTGTCGGAAAAGACACTATTTTGGCTCAGTTAGAACTTCCACTCAGGTACTGCGAAGTCGGGCAAGGGTGGGTATTAGACAAATTATCAAAAAAGAAAAAGAAATCCGGATAAAAATAAACACCAGGGCTGACGCAATAGTGTCAGTCCTTTTAATACTTAAAGAAAGCATAAAAATACTTTCTTCAGTATAAGAGCACAAGCTGGCGGCTTCGGAAGCAATACACTGCACGAAGGAAAAGCAATTGCTTTTTCGAGGAACTAAGGTTCACCCTGCGCCAAAGCTTGGCAAAGCCCAAGTTTTCTTTATATCAGAAAGTATTAAAATCGGAAAAAAGGAAAAGGATAGTAATAGAACATCTGTGTAAACGTAAAATAAGAATAGTCTTGAATTGATGATGGACATGCATATGCTCATGATTTCTGTGAGAATTAGAAGGAGTGATACAGATGGAAAAAGATATGAAAAGGGAAAAGAGGGAGCAAGAGTTAGAGTCCAATAGTGCTTTGAATCCAGGCTTCGGTACGATCGAATCTAATGAAGCAGACAACTATTTCATGGATGGATCGATGGGAAATTCAATTGTAGATTTTGATGAAGCTGACACAGCCGTTGATGATATCGATGATAAAGAAATAATGCAGTATACGAGAACGGAAAAAAGGAGCTGACATGATGAAAGATCAGAACTATCCAGTAGCCGATGTTTCGAAGGAAATGCTGGACAAAATCCAGAACTATGAAAAAGAACTAAAAAAAGAAAGCAATGAAGATATCATCCTCATCGCTTATCAACAAGAACGTAATTAAAAAGAAAATGACCTGAAGGAATCAATCCTTTCGAGGTCATTTTTTAATTATTATTATCTACATACCAGCGACGATCTGGGCAAGTTTAGCGGTAAGAACCGCAGCATAGGTACCAACTACATTCCCCATGATCCCCATGAGCAATCCAACAGGTGCTAGGGCTGGTTGGAAAACGGACGCTACGATTGGTGCAGAACTCGTTCCGCCAATGTTCCCCTGTGAACCTACAGCAACGAAGAACATAGGTGAGCGAAGCATACGAGCAGCCAAAAACATACACAGAATATGAATCGATAGCCAGACAATCCCCATCAAAATGTATTGAGGTGCATCTTTCACAGCCATCAAATTCGCTTTTGCACCAATTGTACCTAGCAACAAGTAAATACCTGCGTAACCAATTTTACTTGCACCATAGTCTTCTAAACGTTGGATCGGCGTGAATGAAAAGATGATCCCAACTGCTGAGATGATCATGATCGTCCATGTTGTTGAATTCAAGATCGCACCCTGTGGCAGCAACTGTGCAACACGACCAACCACATAGGATACACCGAAACCAAGACCCAAAATGGCCAACAATTGTGGGACTGCAAGTGGTTTGGCTTTCATTTTTTCAAGAACACCGATTTGGTCGTTTACCTTCTCAACGACACTGTTGTCGGCTCTGTTCCATTTATTGAACTGACGTTGGAAACCTGACAGAGCGATCATGATGCCCATCCAACTGTAACCTACAACCGTATCGACCACGATCATTGGTGATAAGATATCTTTAGGCGTGTCCAATGCATCTACCATGGCCGCCATGTTCGCTGAACCGCCGATCCAGCTTCCTGCCAATGCACCTACACCAGTCCAAGCATCTTCAGGTAAATATGGTTGGAAAATCGCTAACGCAATCGGACCTCCGATGACGATTCCGAAAGTTCCTGCAAGAAACATGATAATCGCTTTGGGTCCTAATCGCAGGGTTGCCGGAACATCTGCGGATAATAGCAGCAATAATAAACCAACAGGTAGTATGATAGCACTTACAAAATCGTAAACAGATGAGCTTGATGGAATGATTCCGAGCGTCGTAGAGATCATCGGTAAAAAGTATGTCCAGATGATTGGGGGTGCGTAATGGAAAAACTTCTGAAGTCCTTTATGCTTCGTTTCTCCAAGGATGAATACCCCGCCTACAAGTACGGCGATGTAAGTGAAAATGGCAATCGGATCCTGAATCAGTGGATCGTTGATTGAAAACATAAGTTGTCCTCCTTCTGGGATGAAATTCTAGTTGCCCACAGGAAGACATTATAACGCAAAATTCTTCTGATTTATTAAAAGACCTATAACTAGCATTATTTGAAAAAGTAAGAAAATTTCATGGTGATTTTGCTGCAGAAGATGATCACATCGTAATTTGTTGCTTCACATGGCGTTAGTCTTAGGTGTAATCACGGAAGGAGATAGTTCAAAGCAGTATGGACATTGATGGTAGGTCTTTTCAACCAAACTAAGGATCTGTTCTTCATCTGTACAGTCTTGACGAATTTCGCTTTCATAATTAGGGATTCGACATGCATCGCATACATATGAAGAGTGATGGACCACTTTCGTCTTGTGGTTGATAATGTATTTAGACACAGTGCACCTCCTAATTTCATTTTTTCTTTTAGGCTTTGTTACATTTATTTGTGAGGAACTTTATATATATATTCGTAAAAATTGGATATTTTTCGGGTATGGAGTTAACATTTGGAAGATAGACAAACGCCTAGCACTCTAAAGAAATCAAAGACATATGATAGTCTGAAACCCATATAGAAGGGGGAGTATGTCTTTGAATAATCGTCAAAACCCACTTTCCTCACTGCTTCAAAATATTCTAGGCGGATTCGGTACACAACAGCAAGGCTCACCATCTGGTCCGCCGTTTCCGGATGGAGGGGGTCCACCGCCAGGACCTCCACCGAAATTCATCCCAAAGCAATCACCATCAACTTTTCAAGCTGGACCTGGTGCTGGAACTTTTGCGGTAGATCCAGGCGCACTAAGACCATGTATGCGCAAGTATGTTTATATCTGGCTCACCGGTGGATATTCATTTTGGGCATGGCTGACATTTGTCGGAAGAAATTCTGTAGCTGGATACCGGTGGACAGGACGTAGATGGGTGTATTTCGGAATTGACCGTCGACAAATCGCTTCATTTGTCTGTTATTGAGGAAAATGTACTGACCAGATAGTCGAGCATTGCTTTATTTGGAGCTTGAATGATGCGACCCTGCGTTGAAAAGTTCCAAACGTATAAAGGATGCAGCCTATTTGGTCATTTTTTTACAATTAAAGAAAATATAAATACTTTCTTCAATTTAAGGGCAACTAAAGCTCAGCCTGCGCAAGGCTTGGCTTTGCAAAGTTTTCTTTATTTGCCTGGCATGTTTTTCATTACATGAAACCCTTTCATCTGGAAAAAGATACATATAATCGAGAGAACGAACGGCAAACAATCATGGAGGAATTCGCGTGGTACAAAAACTAATCGTTTTCATAGTCATCATTACTATTTTATCGGGTTGCGGGACAGCTGGGGCTGATCAAACTCCTACTGACTCACCTGTAACGGTCATTGAAGTAAAAGCAGAAAATTGGAAGTTCAACAAAGATATCTATAAAGTATTTGCAGATCAACCCATCACGATCAATTTCAAAAGTGTGGAAGGGAAGCACGTGTTTGCTATAAAAGGTATGGAATCGATAAAAATCAAAGGGAAAGGTTCCATTAAAGAAACGTTCGAACCTGGGGAATATCAGATCTATTGCCCGATTGCAAACAAAAAAGGACACACCGAGATGGTTGCTACACTGATTGCTGTGGAAGAAAATTAGAAACAGCAAAAGGGGCTGACTGGTCGTCGGCCCCTTTGAGTGTCATTAGAATGATCAATTATTGCTATACTGTTGTTTGAATTGCTCTGCCAGACAATAAAACAATTCCTGGTCATTGCGTTCGAGTGCATCATCAATTTTCTCTCTGAGCTTTTGTCTCTGGTGTTCAAAAAACGACTCATCAAGTAGAAGTTGGGCGGCAAGGGATACAAAATACTGTTCAGCTTTTCTCTGTCTCAATTGTGCCTGTTCTTTCATCTTAGCTTGAAAAGATGAGGTATGCTTATTCATGAGGATTCCTCCCAAACCCTTTTAGTTATTATCTAAGATATGCACCTCGATGTCAATTAGTTTTCAGAATATTACATTAATTTATTTTTTTTACTTCAGCTCACTATTTTCGTTGAAACCCACTTGCACGAACCTCGTTAACGGACAAAGGAGACCTTATTTGGCCAATATAATGGAAATTTACAAACTTAACGGACATCAGGGACCTTATTTCGCAAATATCATAGGAAATCAGCTGCTTTGTTCACAAATAACGGTTCTGGTGTCCGTTAAAGTTTCAGAAACAGGGGTTTTGTCACAAATAACGGCTCTGATGTCCGTTAACTGAAAACATGGCTGCATGGTCTCCATTGATTGGTTCACCCCCAGGAGTGTCGCTAATTTGGCTTGAAGAAAACTTATAAGAATAATTACGTACAAGTGGTTAAAAAATAAGGCAAACTAATTGGACCGGGGGTAGATTACATGGAACGAAAACCATATTATGTAACCGTACAGGCTGGTATTCAAAACGCTGAAATCCGCAGCAGCAAAGGTGAGTCCAGCTATGATTTCGAAATTAATGCAACAGAAGATGAAGCTGCTTTGTTAAAGGATTTATTTGACGAGGATGATCGAGCTGATCGGACAGGGTATATTCACTCTCACTGGTTTTCGAATGTCATTGATTCAGGTGACCGCGACAATATGATCTATGATCGCCTCCTTAATGAAATCTATCTGACCATTTATGATTTAGGTACAGAGCAAACAAAAAAGGATATTGAAGAAATGGGAATACTCGAGAAGCTCAGGGAGGTAAAACCTAGCCATAATCCAACAGACCCCGACCTCCTCCAATAAACTAGGCGGTACCAATAGTGTCTGACTCTCTTTATGATTTTGATTAAGTTGTACAGAGAGTTTCGGGCACTATTTTTGAATTGAGGAAATTGTTAAATCTAAAGTGATCCATCTGAAAAATAATTCCTTTCATGTATACTAATGTTGTGTGGACATGAAAGGGTTGATCTGGATGATTAGAGGAATACTGTTTGACTTAGATGGAACGCTCTTGAATCGTTCAGACTCGTTGCATCAATTCATCAGAGCGCAATATGAAAGAAATTACACCATGTTGAGTGATGTAGAGCCTCAACACTATTTCGACGACTTTATAGCTTTTGATCAAAATGGCTATAACCATAAGAAAAATGTTTATCAAAGTCTTGTTGAAAAATATGAACTGGATAAACAGGCGACGGATCTATTATTAGAAGATTATTATTTTCATTTCCACGATCAATGCTTACCAATCGAGGGTTTTGATCTTTTGATCCACTATCTGAAACAGTCTTCGCTTCAGCTGGGACTGATAACCAATGGGGAAACGGAATTCCAACGAAACACAATTAATGCTCTTTCTTTGGCCGATGTTTTCCACTGTATCTTAATATCGGAACAAGAAGGTATCAAAAAACCTTCACCCGAGATCTTCAAACGTGGATTATGCATGCTAGGTGTTCCAGCAAGCGATACGATATTTGTTGGAGATCATCCTACAAATGATATCAAAGCGGCAAAAAAATGTGGAATGTGTACCATTTGGGTGTATAACAATCATTACGAAAAGCCGTCTGATGCAGATTTTACAGTACATTCATTGACGGAGATTCCTGATATCATAATGTCTCTTACCAAGGAGGATACTGATGAAAATAAGTAATGCATTTCTTGCACTAATATTGTTGTTGGTCGGATTTCTTTTTGGCTTAGGGTATTGGATTTCAAAGGGTTTACTAGGATAATGGGAATAGATCATTTCTTATAATCGTCAGGAGTTCTTAAAAATGGATAAGGCAGTATATAAAAATCGTGAACGGAATTCGAAGATCGCCATTACGATCATTACCATAATAGGTTGGCTGTTAGTCATATTTAGTCTGTTTCACTTACATATCATCAACGACATCTGGTCTTTCGCACTACTGGTCGGATTTTTATTTATTACAGAGCTATACCCGATTCCGGTTTGGAAGAGCATTACTTCATTAAGTTTTCCGCTAATTTATACGATTGTTCTCATTCATGGAACCTGGATGGGTGTCGTTACGATAGTCGTCGTCAGTTTTACTGTCAACTTGATCAAGAGAAGGCGTATTGAGCTTGTTTGGTTCAATCCTGCGCAACTCGCTTTGACGCTGGTGCTCACTCACTTTGTCACAGATGCAACACTTTACTTGACAGGAACAGGAGCAGAAAACCCTGGTTATCATTACTATCAATCATTGTTATTCACTCTTGGCTTTTATATCATCAACAATTTGTTGATTGATATGATTTTACTATTACGGCCACAAACCTATCTTTTTAAAGATTGGAAGAACAAGATGATCAGGGAAACCGTGATCGTCATCATTTCAATCATTTATCTTGGATTGATGTTTGTTTTGGCAGAACAAAACAGGGGCGGGGTAGTGGACTTCTTTTCATTTCTGTTCTTCTTCTCTCCTCTGGTTGCAGCGTCAATCATCAGTGCGTTCATTTACAGATTGAATCGGGAGAAGAATCGTTTCAAGGCCTTGGTATCTCTTACGAAAGAGCTGAACAGGTCACTCCCTTCCGAAAATTGGGTTTATTCTGTAGAAAAGTGGATCGATGAGTTCATTCAAACGGATGCCACCTTGTTTATTGTAAAAGAGCACGACGAATGGAAAGGCTCCGTAAAGAAAGGCAGCATCAGTGAGGGAATCGAGAAGGCATTCGAGCAAGATTGGTTTAAACGATTGGATGAAGCGGTTTACTTTCCGTCTCGAAAAGATGTTCCTGAAGGGTTGAGTGGTTATTTGGCATCATCCATTCGTTCTGTGGTCATCACCCCTTTACGGGTAGAAAATGAAACGGTAGGCGTTTTATTAGTCGGGAAAGAAAATAATAAACTGTACCAAACGACGGATATTCAATTTTTGTCTACTTTAGCAAATCAACTTGCTGTTATAATAAAGACGAGAAACTTGTTTGCAGAAAGAGAACAGCGAATCGTTTTGGAAGAACGAAACCGTATCGCCAGGGAAATTCATGACGGAATCGCACAGTCCCTTGCAGGTGCAGTCATGAAGCTGGAGTCCTCGAAACGATTGAAAGCAGGGGAAAAAGAGAAGATGGAGCTTGTCAATGAAAGCATCCATAAGCTGAGAGGAAGCCTTCATGAAGTTCGGGAATCAATTTATGCGTTACGGCCGACGCCAAGCGAAAAGTTTGGAATGGTCGAAGCGGTACGCGCAAAAGCTGAAGAAGTAAAGAAGGATTTTGACCTGAGTGTATCGATTCGGACTCGCGGTGATACGAAAGAAGTTTCCCCGCATATTGAAAAGAACGTCTACGAAGTTGTAGCAGAAGCTTTGCAAAATGCAGGGAAACATTCAGATGCTTCATCAGTGGATGTTATGATCAGGTATTGCAGGGAACATGTGATTATCCGGATCTCAGACGATGGAAAAGGTTTTCTACTGTATGAAGCCTTGTTAAAAGCGAAGGCACAAGCTCATTATGGCATCTTGAACATGAATGATTTAGCGGATCAAATTGATGCCTCGCTGAAAATAAATAGTACACCAGGAAAAGGAACCGAAATCCTTATGGTTGTACCAGTATCAAATTGATGTGGAGGAGACTCAACTATGATCAAAGTTTTGTTAATCGATGATCATGCGATTTTGAGAGATGGATTAAAGAATATCATTGCTATTGAAGAGGATATTGCTGTTGTTGGAGAATTGACCTCCGGTGAAGAATTTCTAGAAACGATCGAAACGACTGAACCTGATGTAATTTTGATGGATATCAATTTACCGGATAAAAATGGAATCGAGCTTACTAGTTTAGTAAAAAGAACATTTCCGAAGTGTAAAGTTTTGATTTTGACCATGTACAAGCATGATGAGTACTTCATGTCGGCTTTAAAAGCGGGTGCAGATGGATATATTCTGAAAGATGCGCCTTCTGAAGAGGTCATAGAAGCGATCCACTCGGTAGCTGAAGGGAATTCGATCTTACACCCGAGTATGGCTAAAAAACTAGTGGATTATCATCAAAAGAAAACTCAGACTGGACCAAACGGTAAAGATTTGACTGATCGAGAGAAAGATGTGTTGATCTGCCTTGTGGAAGGGTTGAGTAATAAAGATATTGCAGAACGCCTGTACATCAGTGATAAGACGGTTAAAATCCATGTGAGCAATATCTTGAAGAAGCTTGAAGTGAAAAGCCGATCCCAGGCAATCATCTATGCCGTTCAAAATCAAATCGTACCATTGCCCTGAATGTACGAACAGACAGACCTGAATAGAGACGGTGAATTCTCTATTCAGGTTTTTTGGTGTGGTTTTGGTTTAAGTTCTCTGCTGTTAAGGGCATTGGAGCAAAGTGTAAGTAGGATAGGGAAGGACAGTTCTGAATACATGAAAAATGAAAAACCACGAAATGATGTA
Source organism: Pseudalkalibacillus sp. R45 (assembly GCF_052246725.1). Lineage (NCBI taxonomy): Bacteria > Bacillati > Bacillota > Bacilli > Caryophanales > Fictibacillaceae > Pseudalkalibacillus > Pseudalkalibacillus sp. R45. The sequence goes on from NZ_JBQQCL010000015.1 coordinate 11,308, forward strand.
TTCAGGAAGCTGTTCTGGATACATGAAAAATGAAAAACCACGAAATGATGTATTCAGGAAGCTGTTCTGAATACATGAAAAACGAAAAAACACGAAATGATGTCCTCGGGAATCGGTTCTACGCCAATGAAAGAGAAACGAGGTAACCAAGTAGAATGAATATCCTTCGAAAACTATAAAAAGGTACAAAATCCATTTACATGACCAAAAACGCATCTTTCCCCCTCAATAAAACATCACCTCAATCTTGCCACAAGACACCTAGACACCAAAGGATTCACCTTCCTTAATTTGCGACTATTGGAATAATTCTGATTTTTATGTTGAAATCATATATGATTTTATATATTATGAATTTATGAAAGCGCTTAACTCTAAATCCATGAATAAGCAACAATTTGCGTATAAGCTTTTGCGTGCTCGTATTCTTGATGGGACATATGGACCTGGATATCGGATTGTGATCGACCAGATTGCTAGGGAAATAGAAACCAGTGCTATTCCAATAAGGGAAGCACTCCGGCAGCTTGAGTCCGATGGATTGATCCAATTCAAACCTTACAGCGGTGCCATCGTTACACCTATCAATGAAAACGAATATCTGGAAACGTTATCGGTTCTCGCCGTTATCGAAGGTTATGCTACCGCAATCAGCGGTCAACACTTTCCGATTGATCGAATTCCTGATCTTGAGAAAACCAATCAATCTATGAAACAAGCGCTGGAGGAACTTGATTTCGTATCTTTCGGTAAGTATAACCGAGCGTTCCATGGACTTACGTACGAGTATTGTGAAAACAAATACCTCGTCGAAAATATCAAATCAACATGGAAACGCCTCGATTCAATCCGGAGAGCAGGCTCTGCATTCATGCCGGTCCGTGCAAGAGAATCAGTCTTGGAGCACGAAGAGATCATACGCTTACTTGAACAAAGGGCAGACCCTGGAAAGGTCGAAGCCTTCGTTCGGGAACACAAACTGAATACTGTCAAGTCGTTTTATCATCAAAGGCATTGATCAGAACTTCGAAAATGAAAAGGAAGGAGCTATACTTGTTCTTTGTTTTACACTGTTCACGATTTGCAAGACCCGCCTGACTATTCAGGACTGAACACATTCAAAAAGGAGATGTAGTGATGTCAAAGTTAGATGAGTTGAAACAACAGTTAAGAGGATCGATCGCCCCGATCATCACCCCGTTCAAGGAAGATGATGCTGTTGATCATGATACGTTGAAAGATTTGATCAACTGGCATATTGAAAGCGGATCACATGGGATTTCAGTGACTGGTACCACAGGGGAACCGAGCTCTCTGACACTCGAGGAAAGAGTAGAAGTCATGGAGACAGCAATGAAAACAGTGAATGGCAGGGTTCCATTCGTGCCGGGGACAGGTTCTACCAATCACCAAGAGACGCTATACCTCACAAAGAAAGCGAAAGAAATTGGAGCGGATGCAGCAATGGTCATCGTTCCATACTACAACAAGCCCTCACAACATGCGCTTTACAAACATTTCAAAACGATCGCAGACACCGTAGATATTCCAATCATCATCTATAACATACCAGGCCGTACAGCCGTCAATATGGACGTAAAAACAATCGCAAGACTGAACGAGGATTGCGAGAACATCATCGGAATCAAAGAATCAAATAAAGATTTTGAGCATGTCAATCGTGTGTTGCTCAATTGTGGCAGGGACTTCTTGCTCTATTCCGGAATCGAACTGCTCTGTTACCCAATGCTCGCAATCGGCGGCGCGGGATATATCAGTGCAACTGCGAACATTATGCCAGGAAGGGTAGCGGATGTGTATAACTACTGGGCAAACGGAGATGTCGCCAAAGCACAGGAACTCCACTATGATTTGATGCCGTTGAATGATGTCCTGTTCAAGGATACCAACCCGGCTCCGTTGAAAGCGGCACTAGGGATGATGGATCGCATCCACCCGAACCTCCGCTTACCTATGGACCTTCCTAGCGAGGAATTACAGAAGGAAATCCGCTCAGTATTGGATCACTATGGATTATTATCTAAAAATGTTGGGAGTCATGCGTAATGAAACATGCACGTTTTATCGTTGAAGGCAGAGAACAATCTGGAACAGTTGTCGATGGAAAAATCCAATCATCCTCTGGAAAAGTGTATGAGGAAAGCGAAATCGATGTATGGTTAGCGCCATTCAAGCCGAATAAGATGGTCGGATTAGCACTGAACTATGCGGATCATGCTGATGAATTAGGACTCGAAAAGCCGAAGGAGCCGGTTCTGTTCATCAAGCCGAACTCTTCGATCGTCGGGCATAAATCACCTGTATACTATCCGGATGGTGCGACATATATGCATTATGAAAATGAACTGGCAGTGGTCATTGGAAAAGAAGGGCGCAATATCAAGAAAGAAGATGCAATGGATTATGTCAAAGGATATACGATCGCCAATGATGTGACTGTACGTGATTTTGTCAACAACATGTACCGCCCGCCAGTAAGAGCAAAAGGACATGACACGTTCGGGCCGATGGGACCTTATTTCGTCGATAAGGAGGACATCCCGGATGTGAACAATATCGAGTTGCGTTCTTACGTAAATGGGGAACTTCGCCAGCAAGGGAATACGAAGGATCTGATTTACGGTATCGAAGAATTAATCGAATTTATCAGCTCCTTCATGACACTCGAGGAGAACGACGTCATCTGGACAGGGACGCCAAAAGGGATTTCTCACGTCTATCCAGGTGATCATGTACGTCTCGAAATCGATTATCTAGGGGCTTTGGAAAACGACATTTTAGATGGAAGAACTGATCAGGTTGCAGCAGGAGGTGCAGAGAGTGCAAAAACCAACAGTTAGAGACCCGATCAAGCTTTATATCAACGGTGCGTTCCAGGATGCAAGAAGCGCTAAAACCTTTGAAAACCTCAGCCCGTTGACAGGGAAAGCGTTGAACCATGTCGCTGAAGGTGATAAAGAGGATATCGAATTCGCTGTCGATGCAGCGAAGGAGGCTTTCCGAAACGGCCCATGGGGATCAATGAAAGTCAGTGAACGTCTGGAATACATCTATAAAATTGCGGATCTCATTGATGAGCATATCGAGGAAATCGCTCATCTTGAATCTCTTGATACAGGGCTTCCGATCAAGCAAACGAAAAAAATGACATCGAGAGCAGCGGCCAACTTCAGGTTTTATGCGGAAATGGTGAAGAACCGGATGGTCGGCGACGCTTATCAGGTGGATGACGAATTCTTGAATTATACCGTTCAAAAACCAGTAGGTGTCGCTGGATTGATCACGCCGTGGAATGCACCGTTCATGTTGGAAACGTGGAAAGTGGCACCAGCCCTCGCAACTGGGAACACCGTTGTGTTGAAACCAGCAGAATGGTCTCCTCTTACAGCAAATAAGCTAGCAGAAATCATTGACGAAGCAGGCTTGCCGAACGGAGTGTTCAACGTCGTTCACGGATTCGGAGAAACCGCTGGCGCTTCGCTTGTGGCACATCCAGATGTACAACTCATTTCTTTTACAGGTGAAACGACGACTGGATCTGAAATCATGCGCAATGGGGCAGCAAGCTTGAAACGCTTCTCCATGGAGCTTGGCGGCAAATCCCCGATTATCGTTTTTGATGATGCGGATATGGAAAGGGCACTCGATGCATGTGTGTGGGGGATCTTTTCCTTCAACGGAGAACGTTGTACAGCGAACTCGCGTCTGTTCCTACAGGAATCAGTAGCTGATTCCTTCATCGAGCGGTTGAAAGAACGCGTCTCGAACATCATCGTCGGTGATCCGATGGATATGGAGACAGAAGTTGGTCCGCTTGTCCATCAAGAACACTACAACAGGGTGAAAAATTATCTGGCGATTGCCGCTCAAGAAGGAGCAGAGCTTTATCACGGCAACATTCCACCAGGACTTGAAGATGGCAATTTCGTAGCACCGACATTGCTTTTGAATGTGAAAAATGACATGCGTGTCGCACAAGAAGAAATCTTCGGTCCGGTCTTGTCTGTCATCACATTTAAAACAGAAGAAGAAGTCATTCAGCAGGCGAACGATATCCGTTATGGTCTTGCAGGATACGTGTGGACGAACGACATGAAAAAAGGCCATCGGGTCGCTCAAGCCGTCGAGGCAGGTATGCTGTGGGTGAACTCACAGAACGTCCGGGATCTTCGCATTCCTTTTGGAGGTTCGAAACATTCGGGTATCGGGCGTGAAGGCGGACATTACGCATTCGAATTTTACACAGAAATGAAAGTGATCCATGTATCGATGGGTGAACATCATATCCCGCAGTTCGGAAAGAAATCATTGACATCCTCATCGTCACAGCAACAATGAACGAAAACCTCCGGCGAATGACATAACTGATACGCAGCCAGACTGATTTGTCGGTGAATGTATGAACAATTGAAATGATCAATTATTCAGGAGGGATCGGATTGGGTGCACGTAATGGTAAACAATATATAGAAGGCTTGAAAGCCGCTAACAATAATGTATGGATTCATGGTGAACGAGTAAAGGATGTCACAGAACATCCAGCTTTGAAAAATGTCATCAAATCAATGGCTGATCTATTGGATCTGCAACATGAAAAACCAGATGAGATGCTCTATACCTCACCAACATCGGGTGAAAAGGTAGGATTGTCCTTCATAGCGCCGAAAACGAAAGAAGACCTGGTGAAACGGAGCGGAATGTTCACTGAATGGGCTCGCTACACCGGCGGGATGATGGGCCGAACACCAGACTACTTGAATACAAGTGTAATGGCATTCGGTACTGCTGGACAATTTTTTGCTGAACAAGATCCGATGTTCGGTGAGAATGTCCGCAAGTATTATGATTATTGCCGTGAGAACGACGTTACATTGACACACACGTTGATCCATCCACAGGTAAACCGTTCGAAAATGCAGCATGAGCAGAAGGATCCTGGTATTTCAGCGCATATCGTCGAAAAGAACAAAGATGGAATCGTTGTCAATGGGGCGCGTCTTCTAGCAACACAAGGCGGTATTACCGATGAAATCGTCGTCTTCCCATCGACATTGAATAAAGCTTCCACAGATGACGATCCGTATGCAATGGCTTTTGCGATTCCAAACAACACAAAAGGCTTGAAATACGTTTGCCGAGAATCATTCGACGTTGGTCGTAACCAGTGGGATCATCCTTTAAGTGCGAGATTCGAAGAAAGTGATGCGATCGTCATTTTCGATAATGTATTCGTTCCCTGGGAGCGCATTTTCGTGGCTGGAAACTCTGAAGTCTGTAACCGGACGTATGTCGAAACAAATGCGATGGTCCATATGACGCATCAAGTTATCGCAAAAAACACAGCGAAAACGGAATTCGTCCTTGGTGTCATACTGAGCATGATCGATGCAATTGGAATCGAGCGGTTCCAGCATGTTAAGGAAAAAGCATCTGAAGTGATGATCATTCTCGAAACGATGCGCTCTCATATGTTCCGTGCTGAACAAAATGCAGCTTTAGACAAGTATGGCAATATGACACCTGATTTTGCACCGTTGAATGCGGCTCGGAACTGGTATCCGAAAGTGTATCAGAGGATGGTCGAGATCGTACGCATCCTTGGTGCATCTGGTCTAATGGGCACACCAACACAGGATGACTTCAGCAATGAAGATATCGGTGAACTCGTCCATCGCTATACACAGGGCGGACAGATCGATGGGTATGAGAAAGTCCAATTGTTCCGTCTCGCTTGGGATATTTCTCTAAGCTCATTTGGCGGCCGCCAAGCTTTATATGAATATTATTTCTTTGGTGACCCTGTCAGGATGTCGAACGTTTATTACGATGTATATAACAAAGAACCATATAAAGAAATGGTCAAATCATTCCTGGATCGAGTCAAGCCGACTACGAATCAGAACGTGAACGTATAAGGGGGCGGGGAAATGGACTTCAACATCATTCGTGTTGCAAGGGTCGTCATGAACGTGACAGACCTTGATAAGGCAAAAGCCTTTTACGTTGATGCTCTTGGATTCGTAGAAACGGAACGTGATGATGAGCATCTTTACCTGCGGGGATTGGAAGAACATGTACATCATAGTCTCGTCCTAAAAAAAGCGGATGGGCCTGGCGTGCAGGCAATGTCCTATAAAGTGATGGAAGATCGTGATCTGGATACATTATTCAAGCTTTTTGAATCAAAAGGTTTTAAGCCGAAGTGGCTTGAACAAGGTACGCAAAGAGCAGTTGGAAGAACGTTGAGGGTTCAGGATCCTTCTGGCTTGCCGCTTGAATTCTTTGCGGAAATGGAAGGCGTCGAACGTTTGCTTCAGCGTTTCGACCTCTATCGTGGTGCACGTGTCCAACGCATCGATCATGTCAATTGTATGGTCCAGGATGTAGAAAAAGCGAAGAACTTCTACATCAATGAATTAGGGTTTCGATGCTCCGAATATACGGCCACTGATGATGATCGAATTTGGGCGGCTTGGCTGCATCGCAAGTCGACAGTTCATGATCATGCATTTATGAATGGAAAAGGTCCTAGGCTTCACCATGTTGGTTTCACGTTAAGTGATCCAATGAGCGTCATCCATTGCTGCGATGTCTTGGCTGCTATGGGTTACGCGCATGCGATTGAACGTGGTCCTGGCCGCCATGGCTTATCCAATGCCTTCTTCTTATACTTGAGAGATCCAGATGGTAACAGGATTGAAATGTATACAGGAGATTATTTGACGAGCGACCCGGATTTCAAACCGATTCGCTGGGATTTGAACGACCCGCGGAGAGCGACATTCTGGGGTCATGCTGCACCAGATAGCTGGTTTAATGAAGCGACCGGTGTACTCGACGTACATACCGGTAAAGAGGTTGCTCAAGCAGAACCAGTTCTACAACAACGTAAGCCTGATTTCGTAACATGATGAAAAGGATGGAGGCTGACGATCCAGAATCTCAGCCTCTTGTCTTTTAAAAAAGGCTCTTTTCTAAAAGATTGTTGCTTTTGAGTCATTTTAAAAAACTCACCTTGTGCAAGTTGATTGGAGAGCAAGGTGCGAGACTCCTCGAAAATGAAAATCGCATTTTCTTCGTGCGATGTAACGCTGCCGAAGCTTTCCTTGTCCTGCGGGATCAGCGTGCCTACTACCTGAATAATCTCCTCGCAAGGCATGCGACGAGGAAGCTCGCTTCGACAGGACTTTCTTGTAGACGCAGGAGCACAAATGCTTCCTAGAAAAGGAGACTCCTGAGGTCGCAAGGCAACGAGTGGGATCCCCGCCCGCCCCGCGGAAAGCGAGCATCCTGGAGCGGAAATCAACGACTTTTAAAGAAAACTTGCGAGACCAAGCCTTTTGTAGGTCGAGCCTTAGTTGCCCTTATACTGAAGAAAGCATTTTATACTTTCTTTAAGTGCAAGAGCAACAAAGTTTGCGAAAACAGCCTTTTAAAAAAACAGTTTGCATCCGTTTGAAAAAGGGGAAACTTGAAGTAAGATTTTATGAATGAACGGAAGCTTTACAAGAGTCCAAACCCTTGCACCTTTCATGACAAATGATATGATTGGATTAGCAACAGGTTAACATTGAAAGGAGTTTTTGACTTGGCCAAACAAGAAATACCTACAGAACTTTCACCAGAACTCGTTGAATTTTTCCAGGGTGAAAAGCTAGTGAACATCGCAACAGTTGATGCAGAAACCGGAGCTCCTAATGTAAACGCGATCTCCTGGGTGAAAAGTGTCGATGAAAAGCGGATTCGTTTTTCTGTGACGAACAATTCACGTATTGTTGATAATATCAAGGCGAATCCAGGGGTTGTCCTGAATATCATCGGTTTGGAGACGGTATATTCAATCCAGGGAAAAGCTGAAATTCTTGAAGATACGATGGAAGGCGTCAACCTTAAACTTTCTAAAATCGAAATCGCTGTGGAAGCAGTTTTTGAAAGCATGTTCTGGGGCGCGAAGATTACGCAAGAACCTGCCTATGAGAAGACGTATAATCCTGAAAAAGCTAAAGAATTGGATGATGCCGTCTATGCGGCGTTAATGAAGTAGAAATTCCAGGGCTGACGAGCAAATGTCAGTCCTTTTTTAAAACACCAGAAACCATAAAGGTAAGGATTTGTCAAAATTAGAGGACAACTGTTCCGCTATTTGGGTATATCGAGTCCGGTTTTCTCTCGTTTCAGGCATATAAGGTCCCTGGTGTCCACTAATTTTCTTAGGATAAGGGTTTAGCGTCTATTAAGGTCTCTGGTGTCCTCTAATAATGGGAAAAAAAGAAAAACAGAAACTAAAAAATCAAAACGTATATATTTGATAGGTTAAAAAACCTGGTTTTTGCCGTATGATAAAGTAAGAGATATACATATAGAATGAAGGAGTACATTCATGGGTACTTACTGGGAGCGACTAAAATATTTTTTAACAGAATTGACACAGGAAGATATTCTGCGATGGTTGGATGAATATCAGAACCTGGGACCATTTCCGGGAATCCTTTTACCTATGCTTGAAGCATTTTTGCCAATCTTGCCTCTCGTGTTGTTTGTTGCAGGGAATGCAGCGGCATATGGATTCTTCTGGGGGGTGTTATTTTCATGGATCGGAACCGTTTTCGGATCGATCTTTGTCTATATGCTAGTCAGAAAATATGCACAAGCAAGATTTTTGAATTTCATCACGCGACACGACAAAACGAAGTCTTTACTCGGGTGGGTTGAAAGAAAAGGATTTGGCCTGTTGTTTGTCATCTACTGTTTCCCATTCACACCTTCAGCACTGATCAATGTCATTTGCGGATTGTCCAAGCTGAATACCTTGACATTCGTACTTGCCGTCAGCCTTGGAAAACTTGTGATGGTTTTCTTCATTTCGTATATCGGACATGATTTTTTCTCAATCATCAAAGAACCGATAAAAATGATCATCATCAGCGTGGTTATTGTCGTGTTGTGGCTGGTAGGGAAATTGCTGGAACGGAAATTGCACCGCCCTTTAAAAAAGGTCTCTCAGTAACAAGAAGTATATTCGATTAATAAAATGAGGTAATTCACTTGAATTATCTCGTTTTTAGTTATCAATGGAATAGAGAGGGGAAAGGGATGATCGTATTAAAATCGAAAGAAGAAATCGAAATGATGCATGAAGCAGGGCGGTTACTCAGTGATTGTCATCGTGCAATCCGGAATCTCATCAAGCCAGGTATTACAACGATTGAAATTGATGACTTTGTCGATCAATACTTAAGGAAACACGGTGCGACTCCAGAGCAGAAAGGATATCAAGGGTATCAGCATGCGATATGTGCTTCTGTCAATGATGTCGTCTGTCATGGCATCCCTTCAGCAAAAAAATTGAAAGAAGGCGATATCGTCACAATCGATTTTGTCGTGAATTTGAACGGATGGTTAGCAGATTCAGCCTGGTCGTATCCAGTAGGAAAAATCGATAAAAAAGCTGAGGATTTATTGAAAACGACTGAAGAAGCATTATACAAAGGTATTGAGCAGGCAAAGGTGGGAAACCGGATCGGGCATATTGCAAATGCGATTGAAACATATGCTGAGGAAAAAGGGTACGCTATCGTTCGGGATTTCATCGGTCACGGGATTGGTAGAGAAATGCATGAACCACCGATGGTTCCTCATTACGGTCCAATCGAACAAGGTCCTGAATTGAAAGAGGGTATGGTACTCACAATCGAGCCGATGCTGAATTGCGGAAGTCATTTCGTATATGTAGAAAAGGACGGCTGGACCGCAAGAACTGTTGATGAAGAGTTATCTGTCCAATATGAACATACAGTAGCCATCACCAAGAAAGGTCCGATTATTTTAACAAATCAATATCGTTGAACTGAAACTGCTGATCCTATACAGCAGTTTTTTATTTCAATGATAATTCTAGAAAACAGTACTAAGGTACCACCGAAGTTAGCGGATACTGAAGACTTTTCTGTGAAAACTCTAGCGTTTTACATAAAAATTATAAAGTTACTTGACAAAAGTAAGTTAACGAGGCTATAATACTTACATAAAGTAAGTGAAACAACCAAAGATTAAAAAGGAGAGGTTAGGAATGGATTTAGCACTATTATTAATTCGTCTCGTATTCGGTTTGACTTTTGCCGCACACGGAACACAAAAGTTGTTTGGATGGTTCGGCGGGCATGGATTGGAAGGTACAGCAGGGTTTTTTGAATCACTCGGTTTGAAACCTGGAAAAACGATGGCTCTTATGGCTGGTTTAGGTGAAGTTGCAGGCGGATTGTTGATTGCATTCGGATTTCTTACTGAAGTCGGTGCAGTTCTAATGATCGTACCGATGCTCGTCGCAATCTTCAAGGTCCATGGTCCAAACGGCTATTGGGCGACAGAAGGTGGTTATGAATACAACCTTGCAATCATCACGGTTGCAGTCGCACTCGTTCTTGCGGGTCCAGGTGCTTACTCACTTGATGCTTGGATGCTCGGTTAAAATAAATATGGAAAAAGAGTTGATTCATTCGGATCAGCTCTTTTTTTGTTTCATTTAAAGAAAGTATAAAATACCTTCTTCAATATAAGGGTAACTAAAGCTCAGCCTGCGCCAAAGGCCTAGCTTTGCCAAGTTTTCTTGAACATGAAGGCGTAATGAAATGAATGACGTCTAATATCGATAGTTCATGAATATGGTGTATATGACATTGTTTATAGGGAGGTTTAACCGTAATGAGCAGCTACAGAAAATCTTGGCATCCCTATATCGGACCGAATGATCCTTGTCCGCCTATAGAAGTGAAATACTACGAAACTCCGCCAAATCTTTATTTAGGATTCCAGCCTTATGGACTCAAGCAATTCGATCCATCCACAGCTTTGTTTAAGGGTACGTTGTGGCCAGCGTTATATGCGCCGTACAGCAATCCTTATAAAAAGAAGCGAGAGGAGGGGGAGTAGGTGGCGAACCAAAAAACCATGCCGAAAGAGTTTTATGACTGGATGAAACAACTCCAGGAAATTGATTTCGTCCTTGTCGAGCTGACGTTATATCTTGATACACATCCTGAAGATTTTGATTCGATCAAACAGTTCAATGAGTTTGCTGAAAAAGGGATGAAATTGCGTCAGCAGATTGAAAAGAAATATGGACCATTGATGCAATTTGGTCAAAGCTACTCCGGATATCCATGGAACTGGGATGACCCTCCATGGCCGTGGCAGATGTAATCAACCTACTACTTGAAGGAGGTATGCGCTGAATCATGTGGGTCTATGAAAAGAAACTACAATATCCTGTCAAGGTAAGTAAATGTAATCCGATGCTGGCGAAGTTTTTAATTGAACAGTATGGTGGAGCAGATGGAGAATTGGCAGCGGCATTGCGTTATCTGAACCAACGTTATTCGATTCCTGATAAAGTAGTCGGATTGCTGACGGATATCGGGACAGAGGAGTTCGCGCATTTAGAGATGATTGCAACGATGGTCTATAAATAGAATATAACTAAAATGCTACATTACATTATACTTGTTCCTTCCATATTATATAACCACAAAATGAATACAAAAAAAAGACAGTAGCTATTTTTAAGCTCCTGCCTTTCTCCAATGTTTCCTGTGTTTCATTGCCTCCTTAATGAAAGCCTGCATATTAAATTCCCCTGTATGGCTTACCTTACCAATCCCCTCAATGGATATTGTATCTTTTGCCTTTTGCTTACTCTCCTTACTTATGCTGTTCTTACTCATGCTGTATCCTCTCCTCTTATTAGTATCTATGTCTGAATGGATTGTCCAAATTACTGAAAATGCCCTTACTATTTATTAAGAGATTTTTTGATTTTCTGTGACATCTAGTGGCATTTACTGAGCCTCTGCTGAACCATTAGCAATAAATGCTCAAACTGTGACAAAGGGAATAGAAAGGGGAGGGAGTATATGTAAAATTCCATACAAAAAAGAGCAGATACATTTAAGTACCTGCCCTGACTGTTTAGAGGATTCTTTTATAAACCTGAGGACATTGCCTCAAGGTATTGACTGTTTTATTTATTCCTTGCTGATGTTCCTGTTTTTCCACCTGCATTGCTTTGTACATTAGCAGGCTTGATGCTGTTTGATGCCTTAGCATTGTTAGACTGTGTAACTTTCATGCCTCCAAGAGACTTATTTACTGTGTTCCTTACTGCCATTCTTCTCACCTCCTTAAAGTACCTTTTTATGGTCAAACAAATAGAATTGCCTGAACCATTTTTCATCATGCATACTCACTTTCAATCTATCTGCCTCAAGCTGTTCAATATTGTTTTTTATTGTTGATGGATTCAGGTTATACTTTCTAGCAATTGTAGAATCTTTGTACCCTTGCTCCTTGAGCATCATAAAATCCATTGCCCTGCTTGCTTTCCATTCAGGATTTCTTATGCTCAGCTCATCCTCAATCTCACAATAAATCTCCCACAATTCCTCTGAGAATAAGAAAGGAGTAGTTTTGTACTTAATGCCTACCACTTTCATACCTTTTAATACTGGATGAGGATATGCTTTAACAATGTTCTGCCCTTTCAGTATCCATTTATCAGGACTGTTTAAAGCCCCATTGACATGCTCATAAAACTTTACTTTCTTCTTATGCTCTCTATCAGCCTGCTCCTTGACAATATCTTTTTGTAGCCTTTCAGATTGTCCTGCATCCAATACATCTTTCTGAATGAAATGCAGAATCTTTTCTATTTCAATCCCTCTATCTAACTTTTTAAAATAGTAGTTTCTCAGTTCCATTAGTTCTGCTGTGTTAAGTTTACTCATTATCCTCACCTACTTTCCTTTTAGTTTCACCAAACATCATTTCAAGCTCCTCAGGATTCTCCTCAAGCAATTCCATGAACATGTTGTAAGCTAGTGCAAACTTTCCTGAGCCTGTCAATATCCCCTGAATAATAAAGTGATGTGCTATCTTGCTGTACTCTTTGTAAAGCTCATTAGCTTTAATTCCTTTTACATAGTGCCTGTACAATATTGTTCCTATCTCCTGACCTGATAATCTCCCTGCATCTGCATTAAGAAGTACATAACCTCTAGGACTAATCTGACTTTCTGCTTGCTCTCCTGATACTCTCCATTGATTGAAACTGTAGTTAATCATCCTATCTCTCTCCCTTTAGTGTTTTCTCCATGCTGTAATAACTGATGCCATTACAATAAAAATCCATGCTCCAATTCCTTCTAATAGTAGACTGAACAACATTCCCACTCCTTAAATAAGTTTGTTGCTCCTACCTCTCTACTTAAAAAAGGGTACAAAAAAGAGCAAGGCATTCTGAGCCTCACCCTTTCTATTCTCCTTTATCTAACTGGTTGAAATAGCTTTCTATCTAAGTCAGTAAATACTTTCTGCAAGTCTCTCAGTTCCTCAATGTCCAAGCCTCTCTGATTCATATGGACTGATGTACCCTCAGGGAATCTAACAGATGCCTTGCTTGCCTCAATAGCTCCTGAATCAATCAGCAATGACTTAGCTTGACTAAACAATGAATTAGCTTTACTTACTACTGCCTGAACCTGCTCAATGTCCTCTGTAATGCTGTTCATTGATGCATCTGCAATGGTAGCTTTAAGCATTGGCTTATACATTAGTTTCAGTTGATTGTAGACCTTGTAAAAGCTCTCTGCCTCCTCAAGCATTACCTGATGTGTTTTATTGTCCATTGCTCCATTAAATCCATGCTGTAATTCAATCTCACTTTGTAGCTCCTGAATCCTCTTTAAAGCATCCCTGACCCCTTGTGCCTCAGTAGATGTCTCTTTGACCTGTTCCACTTTAGCAAGCTCCTCATGTAGCTGAGCAAGTTCCTGCTGTCCTTCTACCTTAGTAGCCTCCAAGCCCTCTAGAACCTCCTCAAGTCTAGTCTGTGCAACATCTAGATCATTTACCTTGTTCTGTACTTCCTTAACCATTTCTACTTTGTTTCCCATCCTTATTCATCCTCCTGTTTGTTTCCATATTGTTTATACTTATCTGCTAACTTTTCTCTCTTGCTATAGTTATCAATCTCAGCCAGCAATGTAGACAAATCTTTATTCTCTGCTGACCTTTCAAGCAATACCTTGTAATCCTGCTCTACATCCTCAAACTGAGGCATTTTAACAGTAGTTTCTTTCATTGCTTTATCATTCAAGGCTTTCAACATGTTGTACATCTCCATGCCATCCTCTTTTCCAAAGGACATTACAAGCTCTCTCCTTGCATCATCTTTCAGCTCTCTGACATTGAGTTTCTTGCCATCCATCTTGTTAAACTCTGATGCTGATGTCTTACTGACTAGCCCTGAACCTTCTGCAAGTTTTAGAATCCTGAGAACCTTTGCCATTTCAATAGTTTGTGGAGAAATATATCCATTCCATGCTCCCATGAACAAACCACCTAGAACCTGATGCTCAAGCCTAACAATATGGTCTGAGAAGTCTGCATTTAAGTAGTTCCTAGTATTGTTCTCTGAGCTAGGAGTTCCCCTGTACAATAGCTCTGACTCTCCAATGATGTGCTTGAATAACTCTCTAGTATCCTCATCAGTAATTAGCTGAGCCTCTGCATCTCTGTAGTAACCCCTCATGGACTTGCCTCTGTTCTGAGCATATGCTTTCAGCTCTTTACCACTAATGGAGAAATACTCAAGAATCAAAGCAATGTCTTTAGGGGAAGTTCTTTTATCTTTCAATCTGTCCATCAAGTTATTGTAAGTAGCCTCTAGAGCTTGCTCATCCATCTGCCCTGCATCCTCAGGTAACTCAGGAGCTGTAGGCTGATACTTTTCAAATGCCATGTTGTAAGCATCCTCATTATTGCTTTTCCATGACCTGATTGTTCTTTCTGTCTTTCCTAGAGTCATTGCAAACTCTTTCTGTGTACATTCAAGCAAAGCCTGTGAATGACCTAAAGCCTGAACCATCTGTGTTGTATCCCTCTTATCATATAAATCTAAAATATCCTGAATCATTTTCTTTTTCTGCTCAGGATGTGCCTCTTTAAAATCCAAATGTAGCATTACTTTGTTCCTCCTATTTAATAATGTTGGAAAGTAATATGCCTAACCTTTCCTACTACTTAGTGCATCTCTCATCCATGCTTTTAAAGTGCTGATTTAAAATAATTTATTTAATAGGCAGCCATAGGAAATATTTTTACTTATTTACTTTAAATTGCCCCCTCATAACTGCCCTTAGTAATGTCACAGTTAAAAATCCTTAGCAGAATGATAGAGGTAGTAGGTCACAGACAAGCCTACAAAATCTTAACTATATTACTGAGGATATTTTTTAAAATGAGGAAGGATGAGGGAAATGGACAGCAACAATAAAATGAAAGTAAAAGTAATTGACAGTATTATGGGAAGTGGAAAGACATCATGGGCAATCCAGTACATGAATGAGGCAGACATTGGTGAAAAGTTTATCTATATTACTCCATTTCTAAATGAGGTAGACAGAGTTAAAACATCAGTAACAGGCAGGGAATTTGTTCAGCCTGAATCATTCAAAGGGAAGAACAAAAAAGCTCACCTTAAAAAGCTAATTGCAGAAGGGAAAGATATTGTTTCTACTCATGCCCTTTTTAAGAAAGCTGATGATGCTCTGATTGAGCTGATTAAGATGGAAGGATATACATTGATTCTTGATGAGGTTATGAATGTGATTGAGCAAGAGCCTATTACAAGTGATGACCTAGACCACCTGATGAAAGCTGATTATGATGGAGAGCCTTTGCTGTATGTAAAGCCAAATGGTTTTGCTATATGGACAAAGAAAAACTATGATGGAAGGTTTAACAGTATCAAGAGACTAGCAGAGTCAGGAAATCTGATGGTACACAATAACACAGCATTGTACTGGACATTCCCTGTAGATGCTTTCAAAGCCTTTGAGCAGGTCATTGTATTGACTTATATGTTTGATGGACAGCTACAAAAATACTACTATGATATGTTCAATGTAGAGTACTTTTACAAGGCAATAAGGAAAGTAGGAGACAGATTCAAGTTAGTAGACTATGTGAACCATGAGCAGGAGGACAGGGAACAGCTCAGAGAGCTAATCAATATCCACTATTCCAAGCTGAATAATGTAGGCAAAGATAAGTTTGCTTTATCCTCTACTAAACTGAATCAATTAGCTACAGATGAGAATTATGCAGAGATTAAAAAGAAAGTTAAAAATAATGCATATAACTTCTACAGACATAAAGTAGGAGTAAGTTCTGAGGATGTCATGTGGACTACAATCAAAGGGGATAAAGACAAGATTAAAAATGCTCTAGCTCCTGCAAAGGCAAAGAAACAGTTTGTAGAAGTAACTGCTAGAGCTACTAATGACTTCAGGCATAAATCTACTTGCATCTATCTTGCTAACAGGTTTATGAATCCAATGTTAAAAAGGTTTGTTGAGGATAATGGAGCAGATGTGAACCAAGATAAGTTTGCTCTGTCTGAGTTCCTGCAATGGTTGTTCAGGAGCAGGATTAGAGAGAATAAATCAATTGATGTATATGTACCAAGTAGCAGGATGAGGAAACTGCTTGAGCAATACTTGAATAATGAGATGTAGGTTAAACATATTACTAGAGGGAGGCTGTTCACTCAGTCTCCTTTTCTTTCCTTAAACTCCTTTTTTAAAAGGTATCTTTTGTTTTCCATGACAAAATTCCTTTCTTAATATGTTGGACTGGATGTACTATCATTCTACAAACAGAACAGAAAAAAAACTGCCCTGAGGCATTAGTGATTAAGATTGAGTTCTTAACTGCTAGTGTTTCAGGGTATTTTTTTTATGTCTACATAACAGTAAAAGTGCAAAGGTCAAGGTCAAACCCTGCTGAGACAAGCTCAGCCATACAATAAAAAATAACCATCTTTGTATATCTCTTTGTACAATAACCTCAGTTCTTTTATCAATGCAGGTTGGGAAGGCTTTAGCCTGAGCAACAATCTTTTGACCTTGATACTGTTAAACTGCTGTTACTGTTTTTCCCCTTTCTATATACTTTTTCTTAAGGGATGAAGCTGTGAGCCTTGATATAATAGGCTTTCCAATCAGTTTTGCCCCTTTTGATGGAGCAAGTTACTTTCTACAGTTTTCCCCCTTTTGTATATATGTTCTTTAAGGGATAAAGCTCTGAGCCTTGCTGTAGAGCCATTCTTGAACAGTTTTGCCCCTTTTGAATGGGCAGAATGTAATTGAGGAATAATTGTAGGAAATGAACAGTTAGTATTGAGGAAATAATGGAGGGAAATACCCCTATTCTTGACTGTAGAGGAATTGTAGGAATACCCCTATATTTACAAAATGGGGAGGGGGTAGTACTGCTTGAACCATTGATAATACTGCATTTAACAGTATATAAGCTGTATGTGTAACTGAGAGTAACATAGAATATAGAGGGTAGAAACATCCAGGAGAGACACCTGCCAAGGCTCCCATTCCTCCCATATATTGTAGGTTGACAGGCAAAAAGGAATGTACTGTACCCCTCTGCTCCTGAATCAAATAAAAATGTAATTGGTGATTAAGAAAAATGTAACACAATGCAATTATGTTACCTGTAGAATGCAGTTATATCAGGCTATTTCTGCTATAATGGTTAATAGGAGCAATTAAAGTAACATATTGAAACAGCTCATTACATTATTAGCAGGGGGAATAGCCATGAATACAGGAGGATACTACTTATGAATACTGCTCAACCAATTACAGATACAAAGGTTATTAAGGATGTAATGGAGGTATATAAGAAAGGCTCTAAACAGCATCTATTGTTAGCATACAGTCTCAATACTGGACTAAGAATATCAGACATACTCAGAGCTAATGTAAAGGATAGCTTACAGGGGATATGGAAGGATAGAGAGGCAAAGACAGGCAAGGAAAAGATAATACAGCTCAATGCTAAGCTACAGCTACTGATAAGGGATTATGTAGAGGAGAACAGCTTACAGGGGCATGACTATTTGTTCTACAGTAACAAGGACAGGAACAAGCCTATAAGTAGAGTACAAGCACATAGAATAGTAGCTAAAGCAGGTGATATGGTTGGTGTCACATTGTCCTGCCACAGCCTTAGAAAGACCTTTGGTTACATGGCTTACAAGAATGATGTAGACCTTTCCCTACTACAGTACATCTTTAACCACAGCACACAATCAGTAACACTTAGGTACATTGGTATTACTCAAGATGAGGCAAACAAAGTTACATCAGGTTTAAGCATTGGCATTTAATACATCAAGTAAATAGTAATGTTGTTGTGAGGCAATGGCTGTTAAAGCTGTTGTCTTTATTATTGTTGTTAGATGCTCTGCAATGCTGTCTCAGACCTTTCAGATTAACTTGTGTGAGCTTGCATTAGTACTGTGTGAGTCATAAGTATGTTGGCTGTTAGAATGATTGTGTGAGGCTGTATGGAGCTTGGAGGGGGATACCACAGGGGGTCAGGGGCTATATTTCCCTGCATCAAGCCACATTACTTTTTTTAACCTATTTTTAGCCATCAGGAGGAAATAACTCAGCCAGTTCCTGCATTGTCAATAATCTGCATACTCCTTATAAACTGCCTCATAATGCTCATTACTTTCTATTGCTTTTTCAATCAGCTTTTTAATCTCAGCCTCATCCATGCCCATAACTGAGAATATAGGAAAGTTATCTTTAAACTTTTCAACATACTGCTGTAGTAGCTTGTCCATAATAGAAACACCCCTCACTTAAAATGTCCTAAGTCCTTTCAAAATTTCTCATACCTATTTTACAGAATCAGAGGAAATAGCATAAGTGTAGACATTTACTATTGATACTTTATAGATGTAAGGCTACACTCTCCTCTTTCTTGTTATTCCTGATAATAACTGTAAAGCTCACTTAAAGTAATGTTTATCCCACTTGCTCTAAGCCTTTCTTTCCTGCTGTTGTATAGCTTTTCTAAAAGTTCTTTCTTATCCTCAAATAGCCCATGATGAATTTTCTTATGGCAGACTAAACAGATTGAAACAATATTAGCATGGCAGTCTAAACTACAATCAAACCTATCTTGAAAAGAAATTGGTACAAGGTGATGAGCCTCTACATAATTCTTTTGATTAAACTTAGAAATAAAGTGTTGATGCTGATTGTCAAACTCACATAAATAACCTGCATTAGCAATAGCCTCACTTGCATACTTAGGATTCCTGTACCAAATATTCCTGTTGCTTATTGCTTTATGAGTTGGTTTATCTTTAGGCTTATCCTCAATAGTGCCTTTAGTAACATCAGCAGGACTTTTCAAAAGGTATCTATCAAAATCCAGTTCCTCTTTTAATAGCTCTGCTTGTAACTCAGTATTATTGTTGTACTCTATGTATCTTTTGAAATGCTTTAATGCTGTACTATACATCCTATTTCCTTTATTATTCTTCTTTATAAACTCAGGATTAGTGAGGATTGTATCAATGAATGTAGCATCAGTAAGATTGAATAAATTTATGTCCTGTAAACCATAAACCTCTAGCTCTGATGAAATGGTATCAATAGCACCTGCATACCTACCTATAGAGTATGGCTTTAATTTAGCATAAGTCTCTAGCCACTTTGCAAAAGCATCTTTGTTTACCATATTAACTTTTCTCCCTCTCCATTATGTAATCTGCTTAACATTTATTATGGAATAAAAGGGTACAAAAGGCTATAAAAAAGGCAGATGCAGTAAGCACCTACCTAATTATAATTGTTTATTTCTCATCCTCAATATCCTGTAGGACTCTTTTTAACTTCCTTTTGTACAAATCCTTGTCTATATGTCCCTCATCTAACAAGGCATCTAGAGAATTGATCCTTTCTTGATGGCTAAGCCTCCCTACCTTTTCATCTATCCCAAGTCTTGCAAAGGCATCAGCTTTCCTAGAAAGAAATTCTCTGTAAGTTATCTTATAGCTGTAGTAATCATTGCTTATCTTTGTAAGCTCCTCATCCTCTACTACAGTATCAATCTGCTCATCAGTTAGCATAAACAAAAACCTCCAGTGCATTGCTGAGCTATACAATTGAAATGGTTATACCAATGTATTTTCTCTTAAGTCTACACATTCACCATTCATAATTCTTTCATACAATGACTTAGCTTGTTCCTCATCCTGTGCAAATCTAAATGCAGATATAGCCACAAACTCTCTGTCTAAATCACAGCTTATCCATTGTCTTTCTAAATTCTCTGCTGTCTCTCCTGTAGTATTAGAGCCTCCAAAAATGTCCAAGACAACATCATCAGGGTCTGTAAGATACTTAATGAAAAACTCAGGTAGTTTGGCAGGGAATCTAGCAGGATGTCCTTTTACTCCTGTTTTCTTACAATACTTAAGATACTTGGAGTTACTTTCAGAGTTTGGTATCTGTAACAAGTTAGATGGAATTGCTCCACCATTGTCCTTGTTAAATCCTTCTGAAATGTTATGACCTGATGGTCTTTCCTTTGCATCATAATATTTCTTACTGTCTTTGAGCAGTTTCTGCATCCTGTCTGAATAAGGTACTAAAACTTTCTTTACATCTGCTTTAGGAAACTCTGACTTAGAAAACCACCATACTGTATTTACAGAGTCCTTAGCTCTGATTTTTCTTTTATTAACCCATTCAATTGGAGAAGGTAGCTTAGATGAGTTGTACCAAAAGAATTCCTCAGCTAGGAAAAATCCTAACTCCTCAACAAACTTTATCATTACTTTAAAGTTGTAAATGTTCCTGACTGGTACACCCTTTTTATAAGCTCCACCTAAATCTAGGACAAAGCTACCATCCTCTGTAAGTTTATCTTTTACTTTTACAGCAAACTCAGTAAGCCACTCTATGTAAGCATCTCCATTAAGATTGCCATAACTTTTTTGCCTTAGTAAATCAAAAGGAGGGGATGTCATAACAAGGTTGATAGAGTTATCCTCCAAGCTGTCTAACAGGTCTAATGAGTTACCTGTGTATGCCTTACCTTTTCTTGTCTGATAAGTTAATTCCACTTTATTCACTCCTATAACATTTCCATATAATTCTTATTTCACACTATAGTGTGCAGACCTCACTACATAACTATACTATAATTTACTCAGTAAGGAAACCCTATATAAATATAAAGGGGTAGATATTGTTGGATTATGAAAGTATTTATCAATCTGACCTGAAAAAGCTTGGTGCAAGGATTAGAACCCTGAGAGAGGAACATAACTATTCTCAAGAAACTCTTGGCTTTAAAGCAGGTCTACATAGGAATTATATCAGTAGTTTAGAATTAGCTCAAAAAAATCCTACATACACAACACTGATTAAACTATCTAGAGCATTTGGGATAACTGTACAAGAGTTAGTTCCAGAGGAGTGTAATGATGACATTAAGAGTTAAGGAGGATATTAACCATTTATTAGATATGGCTAATGTTCTACAAGATGAGGCAACCAACCACAATATCATTCATGTATTTGATGATGGAGGATATAGAGAGCTACTGCTTACTAAGATGTTTGGCTTAACAAGAATGGTAGGCAGGCATGGTGATGATGGACTTGATGAGGAAACAGGCAATCAGTATGAGTTGAAAACAGTAAACTTAATTGATACAAAAGATGAGCTTAGGCTTAGACCTGGAATCACTACCTGTCACCATGTAAATCATGACATTATAAAAAGGTATAGAGCAGTTTCAGGATTCTTAATTGGTATCTTTTACATAAATGAACCTGTTAGGATTTATGAAGTGCCACCATCAGCCCTAGAGAATTATTTTACAGCATGGGAACACAGGTTTAAGACAGAAGAAAACCTAAAACACATTAACAACCCTAAAATTTCATTTAATGATGTAATTGAGAAGGGTATTCTGCATTACCATGATAAGAAATATGATTTATATTTTGAAACAATCCAAGAAAACAAGGTCATTAAAAAAGAAAGAAAACTAGATTTAAGAGCAAAGCTAGACCAAGCAAGAGAAAAGGAAATTCAGGAGTTAAAGGAAAAGGAAGAAATAGACATACAAAAGTAGCCCTACTGTACTCAGTAAGGCTCTTTTTTTACCTATACATTTATTGGCAGGTCTTTAACACTGTTTGCTCCATCAAATAATACTCTTTCATCTCCCAATTCAATTGCATATTTCCTACCAAGTTTTAATGCTTTATTTACTCTTTGCAAGAATTCTAGTTTTGTAGCATCATCCTTTGCATAATCAACAATCACCATTTTAAAAGGCTTGTCCTCTCTTCTTTCTTTAACAATCCTCTCTGCAATAGCCTTGTTTATATGCTCATCCCTAAAACTGTAGCCAATGATATATAACTCATCACATAACTCATCATCAATAACCATTTTCTTTTTAAACTCAGTATAGTAGTAGTGGAATGGATTTTGTTGAACCTTTAAGCTCTTACCTCCACCAGTCACAATGGATGGAAGTACACCAAGTTCAAAAATGTTTTCATATAAATTATGCTCCCTAAGGGAATCAGTAGTTATCTTAAAGATTCTGCCTGTTCTTAAGTCTTTAAATGATGACAGAGAACCATGCAGATGGTGTAATCTAATATTCTTTGTATAGTTCTCAGGATGAATTTGTCTGCTCCTGTCAGGGTCAAAGTAGTACTGGTATTCATCATCAATAGCATCCCACTTCTTACCTCTGTAATGGAAGTCAGCAAAGTTACTTTTGTCATAATAGGTTAGTAAAATAGTCTCCAAAAGCAAATCAAAGTTTAATGTAAATAAATCAATCTCATCAGATGTATCTATAGTTTCCAAAGACCAATCTACAAAAGGTTGTAATTTTTCTTCTATGTCTTTCTGTCTTACATTATTTATGATTAAGTCCAGTATAGAGGAAGTGTATTCATGTATGATGGTTTGTATTGCTTTTAAGTGAGCCTCAAATTCCTGATTACTTAATTCATATGCATTCATAAAGTTGTTTCCATTATCACTAAAGAGGAATTTCTGATAATGCTCTAATGAGTCAAATACTTGCTCAATAGATGCAATAGCCTCCTCAAAATCAAGCTGAGAGTACTTATCTTTCATATGATGTTTAATAAATTCCCTATGGCTATCATCTAACCTACCAAAGAACCTTTCAGTAATAGACTGTAGACCAAATTCTGAATTTAATGCAACAGATAACCCATTCCCTGTTAGTACTACTCTTTTCATAAAATCCCCCTAGTAATATAATCTGATTTAATCAAAGATTCATACTACTATATTACCAAATATTTCTACTTAGAGTAACCATTAAAATAACAAAAAAAGAGCAAGGCATTTACTGCACCTGCTCCTCTTGCTCCTCTGACTGACCTTTTAAGTGTACTTTCATTTCTATTTCTGCTTTATGGTCTCCTACTCTTTTGTACTCAATATGGTCAATAACTCTGCTAAGAATCTCATGGACTCTCTTAGGCTCTGATGTTGTCTCTCCTGACAATATCCCTTTTAGACCTCTCAGAGTCTCCTCTAGCTCATCTATCTGCTCATCCTGACTCTTAGTGTTTAGCTCCTCTAATTGAGCCTCTACATTGGCTCTCTGTGCCTTGAATTGCTTTATCTGTCTCTGTGCCTCATCCTCTGTAAATATCTCCATTACAAAGCCTTGCTGTACTCTCTTAACCCCTGCCTCAATCTTTTTAAGCTGTGACTGTAGAGATGCCTTTTCATCTACAGGATTATGTGTTACCTGCTCATTTTGCTCCTTAATAAATTCAATATGAGTCTCAAGACTTTCTGCAAACTGTGAGAGCTTTACAAAGAACAGCTTTTCAAAATTCTCTAATCTGCATCCTTTGTTCTTACAAACTGTGTAGTTTTCTCCATCCTCAGAGTAATGTCTAGTCTGACAAGATGTAATCCTTAACTCCTTGCCCTTCCTCCTCTGAAAGCTATGAGTCCTGCCACAAAGTCCACACTTAATCAAACCTGTATATCCTAACTTACCTATTCTAGCTGAGGGAGGTCTGCTGTTCCTGTCCTGTCTTATTCTTGCAACCTTATCCCATTCCTCAGGAGATATGATAGGCTGATGTGCATTATCTATAACAATCTGAGCATCATTCTCTGTCTTTACCTGTCTAGGAGAGCCTGATGGTTTCTTGCTTGTCTTTGATACTTTTGTCTTTCCATATATGACAGTTCCTTTATAAACTGGATTAGCAAGGACTACAGCTACTCTAGCCTTATCCCACTTTGAACCTGATGGAGTCAGTACACCCTCAAGCTCAAACTCCCTAGCTATTTCTGTGGATGTTTTGCCCTCTAGATACATTGTAAACATCCTTTTAATAGTAGGAGCATACTCATCAGGCTTTAATTTTTTTGTATTCTTGTCATACAGATAACCTACAGGAGTTTTACCACCTACCCAGTTACCTTCCTTAGCTGATTGCCTTTTACCTCTAACCAATCTTTTCTTGATGTTAAGGTACTCCTGCTTTGCTACAATAGATTGCATATCACTCATAAGGTCATCCTCTTGAGTAGCATAGTCATATATCTTTGAGGATGTTACTACCTGTACACCATAGTTAGTGAGGATGTCCTTAATCTGAGCAAAGCCTGAGGTAGTCCTTGAGAGCCTGTCTTGGTCTGTCACTACTACAGCATCAAAATGAAAGGACTGTATTCTGTCTAACATTTTATTAAGCTCAGGTCTGTTAATGTCCTGTGAGCTACCTACTTCTTGAAAGACCTCATACTCCCATCCACTTTCAATACATTTATCTATAAGGAAAGCTAACTGCCTTTTAATTCCCTCATCTGTTTCATCAGGTCTGGACTTCCTGCTGTATATTGCTACATTCTTGATTGCTCCCATATAAGTGCCTCCTGCATAAATGTTGATATAACAGTAGTTTAACATGGTTGCATAATGGTTTCAATCTATAAGCTTACGAAAGATGCTACACCGGATGAAATGAAGGAAGCAGGTCTTGGAGCGCATTACGCCAACCATGATAATGCATTGTTCTACCACAATGCTGCTGGTGTTCCATGGACGGCAAGTTATATTGCAGCTAAAGGGGATCCGATTGCTGATTTGTATGAAGACATCGCCGCTGAAGAAAAGGCAAGGGCTACATATCAGTGGATCATCAATTTGAGTGATGATCCAGATTTGAATGATAGCCTCAGCTTTTTGAGAGAACGCGAAATCGTCCATTCGCAACGCTTTAGAGAGGCAGTTGAAATTTTAAAAGAAGAACGTGACCGCAAGAAGATTTTCTGATCATGGTAGTAAAATCAATAAAAAAGTTGGGATTCTGGCCAACGCTGGCAAGGGATCCCTCCTTTTCGTCATATTATCTTCAAAACAATTCAGAACAGTAATTAAGCATTTTCGGTTTGCTCTTTAGTGTGTTTCTCCTTCGTTTCAGGTTCTTTTTTTTGCCCTGACAGGAACCATCCCGCTACAGCAATCGCTACTAATATACTATAGAAAATCAGCTTCCAAGTTGCGCTGTGGGCGAAATGTTCTGGAATGATGCCGACTTTCTTATGAGCAAGTGTAAGGACAACCAGTTTTACTCCGACCCACGTAACGATGAGATATGCCGCTGTTTCAAGTCCAGGACGTTTTTTTAATACCTTGGAGATATAGGTCGCAGCCGTCCGGATCAATAATAACCCGATCAAGCCTCCAAGGAAAATAACAGCGAATTGTCCACCGTCCATGCCGCCGATCTTTGGAAGTGGCGTGCCTGGCAATGCCAGAGCCAATGCAACGGCTGCTAAAATGGAGTCAACAGCAAACGCAATGTCTGCAAGCTCTACTTGTATGACTGTTTTCCAGAATCCTTTTGTACTGACTTTTTCTTCTGTTTTTTCTTCTTCATGCCCCTCGTTTTTTATTCGATGCTGTTTATAAATATGTTTAAGGCCAATGAACATGAGATAAGCCGCACCTAGTGCCTGGATTTGCCATACGTTTACGAGAAATGAAATTGCGAATAAAGCAGTGAATCTGAAAATAAAGGCACCAAGGATCCCGTAAAAGAGCGCTTTTTTACGTTGTTTTTTAGGGAGGTGCTTAACCATTACAGCCATTACTAAGGCATTATCGGCTGATAATAGACCTTCAAGCCCGATCAAAATGAGCAAGGTCCAAGCATACTCCAGCCAAAGTGAATCCATAATCGTATTCTCCTTTCGAAAGAAAGACTCGAATCCCTCAATGGCTTGAGTCCGAAAAAAATAAAAAAAGACCCTTACCATTAGAGGCAAAGGTCTTGCTAACAACGTAAAGTTGCCAATAACGCCGAGAGGAAGTGCCCTCTGAATTGACGACGATATTGTTAAAGCTACTCCCCTTTGAAATTCTATGGTAATTATTAGGATGAACTAGCCTTCTTGTCAATGGTTTTTCTCAGAAGTATCTATCCCTTAAATTACCCAAACAATCAATCGTTAAACACGGGTTTCGTCGTCTTGGTCGTTCCACACTGGAAGGATGATTTCAGCAATTGTGCCTACATCTACTTTACTTTTGAATGAAATTTTTCCACGATGGTTCTCAATGATTTTATAACATATCATCAATCCCAATCCCGTTCCTCGTTCTTTTGTTGTGTAAAATGGCTGGCCCAAGGTTGACAGCCTTTCTTCTTCAATTCCGCAGCCTTCATCCTGGAAACAGATTCGCAGTTCATCGTCATTCAATTTTTCCGTACTGATGAAAACATTTCCACCTGAACACATCGATTCAATCGCATTTTTCAATAGATTGATGAAGACTTGTTTAAGCTGGTTTCCTTCCCCCTGGATCAATACGTTTTCAATCTGATAATCCTCATGAATGTTCACATTGTTCATGGTGGCTTCAGAATATAAGAATGAAACGACTTCTTTTATGAGTGATACCGGATTTTGTGGCGACATTTTGGATAACTGCGGTCTCGATAGCATAAGGAATTCCCCGACAATACTGTTCACTCGATCCAGTTCTTCAAGCATGATGTCACAATACTCGCCATAACGGTGATCGGTGACGGTTTGGATCAATTGGATAAATCCCCTCAAGGAAGTGAGGGGATTACGGATTTCATGAGCGATTCCTGCAGCTAGCTCCCCAAGTACAGATAACTTGTCAGAACGGATGATCATCTCATCAAGCTTTTTCTGTTGCGTAATATCCTTAATGACGAGGACTGTACCTTTCTTTTCATCATTGTCAGTGATCGGTGTGATCGTGATGTCTGTTAGAATCGGTTCACCTTGTTTGCGATTGATCAATTGTTCGCGTTCCTTGTGGATGGTTTGCTCCTTAATGGATTGGTCCAGTTTTACTAAAAAGTTATTATACGTAACTGAGGATTCAGGGAAAAGGATGGAAACGTGCTTTCCGATCAATTCTCCATGAGCATATTCTAAAAGCTGGATTGCTGCATCATTGGCGAATGTAATACGTCCGTAAGGGGATAAACTTAATATCCCGTCTCCCGCTGTATTTAAAATCAGTTCATTCTGCCGGTTGACCGCTTCGACTTCTTTTTCTGATTTTTTTCGTTCGCTTATGTCAGAAAGCATGAGAAGGGTCGCATTCTGATGTTCGAAATCAATCGGAAGTACAGTCATTTCTACTTCCAACGCTTTACCATCAATGGGAAGTAACTTACCCTCCATCGTAAATGAAGGGATATCCGTAGTCGCTAGCTTCCTCAGTTGGGTAGTGACGTCACTTTGGATATCCTGGTGAAGCATTTCAAGTATCGATTTTCCGACTAAACAATCGTCTGACTCGGCATTGAATAATTCCAGGCAAGAAGAATTTACATATTTCATTTTATTTTCCACAAGTACGGCAATTGCGATAGGTGAATTCTCTACCAGAATCCGGTACCGTTCCTCACTAAGTTCTAAATCCTTTTTGTATTGAAGCTGTTTCGTGATATCACGGGCGACACCATATACTCCAGTTATCTGCCCATTGATGACGATCGGCACCGCGGTGACCCGAAGCTCTTTCCGTTCATTTCTCTCGTTCTTGATCGCACATGGGAACGTCAAGGATTCACCTCGCATCACCTGTTGGAACTTATGCAAGGTATCAAGCTGGTAATCAGGTGCGATATAAGGTAGAAAGGTACGCTGTTTCATTTGTTCTTCAGAATGACCTGTTATTTCACTTGCAGCCTCATTGACACTTGTGAAATAACCGTTCTCATCCAAGGAAAACACAGGATCAGGATTATAGAGGAATAGAGACTTGAAATGCTGTTCACTAGTTTCGAGCAAGAGCTCTTTTTCCTTACGATCAGTGATATCGATGCAGTTTCCAATTACCTGCACAACTTGATCATCAACGATCACCGGGCTCAATGATGCCAGATAAGAGATGTTGAATACAGTAGCTTCGTAAGATACAACCTCACCCTCCCAGGCTTTTTCATACATCATCGTTTTCTCGATCGCTTTTTCTTCAGGTAAAAAATCCTTAAGTTCATAGCCGACAATTTGATTCGGACCAAGGTTCATCTTTTTCAAAAGCTGCCCCTCGCAAAATGTATGTATGAACCGGCCGTTATCTATTTTTGTAAATGTGAAAATAAAACCATTCTGCTGTTGGATGATATGTTGAAGATGTTGTTTTGATAGAGCGTCGACATGTAGTGTAGTCATTCTATTCATACACCTCTCTAAAAAGTGAGTATGATTGATAGTTTCCACTTTTATGAAGGAACTCCTTTAATTTCAGTTATGCAGCAAACTAAATGAGTCTAAAGATATTCTTTTTTAAGTATTAAAAAAGAGCAGAGCACTATTGTGCCAAGCTCTTTGCTGAGTTCGTATGTCATCATTCCTATTTATCTTCAATTCCTATTTTACCCGAGCAATTGTCAGTCCATCACCAAGTGGGACGAGAATGCTTTCAAGCTGAGGGTGGTCTGCCACTTTTTGATTATAGGCTTGTAAGGCCTTCGTATCGTTATCCTCTGGATCCTCATGGAGTACTTTACCGTTCCACAGGGTATTGTCTGCGATGATCAAAGCACCTGGGTTAGCAAGTTGGAGGCAGTAATCCAAATAATTGCCGTAGTTTTCTTTATCAGCGTCGATGAAAAATAAGTCATAAACAGCATCACCATGAGTAAGTTTCTCCAAAGATTTGAGTGCAGGGCCGACTTCATATTGCACACGACCGGTGAAACCAGCTTCCTCAATATGTGTTTTTGCCACATTCGCATAAGACTCATGCAATTCAAGAGAGGTCAGCCGGGCTTTGTCGTTTCCTCTCAGCAGGCAGATTCCGCTATATCCACCTAAAGCACCGACCTCAAGGAGATTTTGTGCACCGGATATTTTAACAAGCAGTGTTAATAGTTTACCTGACTCCGGTGAAACGGATATCGTCGGCATTCCGATCTTAAGCATATTTTCCGTGATTTTTTCGAGATCTTCGTCTTTTTGTACGAAAAGTGTTTGGATGTAAGTTTCTAAATTCATATTTTTCCATCCTCTCCTATTTGGATGTAAGTTTGTTCTTTGTATTCAACACTATAAATGATAGTGAAGCCGAATACGATGCCAGCAAAGAAATGGAGCTTTTCATTGCCGTAAAGCAAGTTTGCAAAAGGAATCAAATCGCCCCAGCCAAAAAGGGAGAAATAATAAGCAGGAAAAAGCAAGACAAGAAGAGAAGGAACTCCGAATATAAGCAGCTTTTTCCAATTGATTTTCAGGTTCCGGCTGTTTTTCAAAGAGATGTCGCCCAAGGGAACCGCCAACGCCATTCCAAACAAGATTGGAAACAAGATTGAATAATAAAAGACGGGTGTGAGCAGGAAATTCTGTTCTGCTTTTACATGAAGTAGACCTTCAATCTTAAAACCAGCAATCAAGAAAACGCTGTATAGGATCAAATATATGAAATAACGGATTGCGGATGATTGTTTCATCTGAAAGACCTCCATTATGAGTTCTTTTTTTGATATTAACTGAAAGCAGATATGAGGTTAAGTGAGTATATTTCCTCTTTATTGGAAACGACTCCTACGAAAATAACTTTTTAAAAGGCTCTTTCTTAAGTATTTTTAAAAAATCACCTTGTGCAAGTTGATTGGAGAGCAAGGTGCGAGACTCCAGCGGGATCAGCGGGACAGGTGAGACCATTGAATGTCGCAAGGCGACGAGTGGTCTCACCGCACGCCCCGCGGAAAGCGAGCATCCTGGAGCGGAAATCAACGACTTTTAAAGAAAACTTGGCGAGACCAAGCCTTTTGTAGGTCGAGCCTTAGATGCCCTTATACTGAAGAAAGCATTTTATACTTTCTTTAAGTGCAAGTGCAACAAAGTTTGCGAAAACGGGCTTTTAAAAAAGCTATTAAAGAAAAGGTGATCTTGATGATCGAGTCTGGCAATCTATTCGTACGTCCCTTGAAAAAAGAGGATGCCGTCCATTTGGTCAAATGGTTGAATGATCCAGAAGTTTTGCAGTGGTATGAAGGACGGGATCGCCCCCATGACCTTAACAAAGTCTATGAGCATTTTTATGAATGTGATAATCGGGTCATTAAGAATCTTGTAATGTGGAATCAGACTCCGATTGGTTATGTTCAATATTACCCTTTATCGGAAAAAGAGAAAAGAATTTATGGCTATAAACGTGATGAATCTTTATACGGAATGGATCAATTCATCGGAGAGCTCTCGTATCAGGACCGAGGGATCGGGACACAGCTCGTTAATACGGTTGCCGCGTTTCTTTTCAATAAGCTCGAAGCAGGAAAGGTTGTTATGGATCCCCAGCTGCGTAATCCACGTGCACTCAGATGTTATGAAAAATGCGGCTTCCGTCCTGTACGATACTTGAAATCCCATGAAATGCATGAAGGGAAAAAGGAAGATTGTCTATTAATCGAGAAGATCAGGAGTTGGTTGAAATTGAATGAATGGAAGCAATCGCTTGAAAACGCGATTGAACAGCGAAACTGGAGTCAGGTTATCATTTTATTAGAAAAAGAGAAGACGAAACATGCGGGTAGTGCGCCTGCAGCAACCAAACGCAAAGTCATCAAAGCGATCTTAAAGCAATGGAAAGCTTATTCCGATGTCCTTTGGGCCGGAGCGGAATTTTTAGGAGACTCGGAAAGCCCTTCTGCAAAAGAGGTCAGTGCCCATCTGATTCCCGAAGTTTATGAGTTTTATCCTGAAGAGTGTGCCCAACTTCTACATAAAATTGCGGATGATGCCAATTGGGAAGTGAGGGAATGGGGTGCAAGCGGCTGTTGTGAGATCTTGACTGAACGTTTTGAGAAATTCTATCCTGTCATGGAAGTGTGGAAGGAGGATGATTCTGAAAACATTCGGCGAGCGACAGTGTTATCCGTCATGTATGCAAGTAAATCCTTAGATGAATCCTATGCTCCCAGGCTGTTGAAAATCATTGAGCCTCTTATGAAAGACGATTCGGAGTATGTGAAGAAAAACCTGGGGGCATTTGCAATCGGGGATGGGTTATTGAAGCGATACCCTGAACATGTCCTCTCATGGTTGAAGTCGCTTGTCGGTTTTGATGATGAGACAGTACGTTGTAATGTTGCGATGGTGTTTTCAGCAGCAGCGGCAAGGTCTTATTATAAAGAAGGGGATAAGCTGTTGGCTCAATTGGAAAAAGATGAACGGAATACGATACAACGAGCAGTGAAAAAAGCCCGGAGGAATTTGGATAAGGCGATTAGAGTAACGTAAAAATTAATTCAGATTAATTTCCAAAAAGTAGTTGAATCCCACCCCTGATTCTGTAAAATAGTCTTAATACCAAACGACGTTATATTGGACGTTACATTAATGGTAGATATGACTTTTTGTAATGAAGAGGGGGATAGGGATGATCAGAAAGCTGACAGAAAAAGATCATGAACAGGTGATGTCGTTTTTAAGTGAAGAAAAAGCTATTAATCTGTTCATCATCGGAGATATTGAAAACTTCGGCTATGAAACGAATTTTCAGCAAATTTGGGGTGAATGGAACGAAGCGGACGAATTGATTGCAATCCTGCTCCGTTATAAAGAAAATTTCATTCCATATGCGAAAGGACCATTTGATGTGGATGGGTTCGCAAAAATCATTACCTCAGACGAAAACTTTCGCATTTTATCTGGGAAAGAAGACATTCTTGAGCAATTTGGAGATTATATATCCTCGAACAAGAAAAGAAGCATGTATTTCGCGGAAATGACCAACGGTGACATGCTGCCGCGTGCTTTTGATCGAGAGTGTATACGGATTGCAGAAGAAGAGGACGTTGAAGCGATCTTTAGGCTGAGGGAAAGGATCGAAGAATTCACCGGTTCCATATCTTCTCGTGAAAGCCTGCTCCATACGATCAGAACAAATACGGGTCGAACCTATCTTGTCGAAGAAGGGGATCAAGCAATTGCCAGTGTGTCGACCACAGCTGAAAATTCGATGTCAGCTATGGTCGTCGGCGTCTGTACAGACACAGCCCACCGCAATAAAGGTCTTGCTTCCAGGTCCTTAAGTGTCCTTTGTGAAGACGTATTGAAAGAGGGAAAGACCTTATGTCTGTTTTACGATAACCCGGCTGCAGGTTCGATTTACAAGCGGTTAGGCTTCAAGGATATCGGTCGTTGGACGATGTGGCATAACACGGAAAATCAGGCTTGATTGGCTGGAATTTTTCAGGTAATATGGTAGTAATTACGATTGGAATTAGGAGGTGTAAGGAATGCTTACAGGATTGTTTCGTATTTTGGATTGGCTGACAGTTGAAGTCCGTTCCATAACGCATGATTTTGCGTTCGACGGGAGAAGTATGTCCATTTTTCCAAATACGAAAATGATCAACACGTAAGCAGAACCTTATCCCTTTCATCCTTTTAAAAGTACGGATAACCATGGGCAGGTCAGCTTGCTCATGGTTTTTTGCTATCTAAAAATCTAAGGAAAATTCAATTATAAAAGGAGACTAATTTCATGATCGTAACATCACTAAATAACATCGCTAAAACGTACGCAGGTACTTGGATTTTTGAAGATATATCACTACAAATCTATGAAAAAGACCGTATAGCACTCATCGGCCCGAATGGGGCTGGAAAATCCACATTGATGAAGTGCATTGCGGGAATCGAACACGTCAACAAAGGCAACATTTCATATAAAAAAGAGTTGTCAATCGGCATGCTGGATCAAATTCCTGATATCGAGGAAGGTTTGACTGTTGAAAAAGTGCTAAAGCAATCGTTTATTGAAGTGTACGAAATCGAACAACAATTGAAACAGGTCACTGAAAAAATGGCAGATCCTGATGAACAAGATCATCTTGAGAAGCATTTCAACAAATTCAGTAAGCTGCAGAACCGCTTGGAAGAAGTAAATGGTTACGCAGTCGACTCGAAAATAAAAGGAGTTTTGCATGGACTTGGATTGGAACGTTTAAGCGATAAGCCTTTTCAATCGTTGAGCGGTGGAGAACAGACGAAGGTCGGGCTTGCTGCTATCTTGCTTGAAGAACCTGATCTGCTTTTACTCGATGAGCCGACGAACCATCTGGATATGGAAGCACTTGACTGGTTGGAGGAATACATCTGTAATTATGATGGAGCGGTCGTTATCATTTCGCATGATCGTTATTTCCTTGATGCAGTTGCTACGAAAACAATGGAGATCGATTCAGGGATCATCGAGGAATATAAAGGGAATTATTCATCCTTCGTAAAAGAAAAAGAAAAACGTTTGATGCTCGAATTCCAGGCTTATCAGGACCAGCAGAAGAAAATCAAAAAAATGAAAGAAGCGATTAAACGGATGCGGGAGTGGGCGATTCGGGCTGACAATCCAAAGATGCACAAGCGCGCTCGGAATATGGAACGAGCACTAGAACGTATGGATAAGATCGATCGTCCTAAGCTCGAACGGCAGACGGCAGCCCTTGGATTCAATTCCGCCAAACGCAGTGGGAAAGATGTCGTCATTTTCGAATACGTCACAAAGGATATCGGAGACCGTATGTTGTTTGAAAATTTGAGCATGTTGCTTCAATACAGGGAACGTGCTGCGATCATCGGTAAAAACGGGGTCGGCAAGTCAACAATCCTCCGTTTGATTTTAGGGGAAATCGAGGCTGATCATGGAAATATCCGTATCGGAGCATCGGTCAAGATCGGTTACTTGTCGCAAAAAGGGCTGACAGGTTACGAAGACTGGACGGTCCTCAATGCCTATCGGGATATCGCGAAGGTCGAGGAAGGCGAAGCACGCTATCGGTTAAGCCGGTTCCTGTTTTTCGGAAAAGACGTTTTTCAAAAGGTGAATAAGTTGAGCGGCGGTGAGCGGACTCGATTACGACTAGCACAAATGATGTCCGAGAACTATAATCTGTTGCTGCTTGATGAGCCGACGAACCATCTTGATATCGAATCGCGAGAGGCATTGGAAGAGGCGCTGGAAGGGTTTCAAGGTACGATTCTAGTCGTTTCGCATGACCGGTACTTTTTGAACAAGCTGATGGACCGGACGTACTGGCTGGAAGACCAACAGCTGAAAAGCTACATCGGCAATTATGAAGCCGCAAAAGAAAAAAGAATACAATTGAGTTGAATTTGATTCGGGGGGCTGGCACATGGTGTCGGTCTTTTTCTTAGTTGTTTTGTTGGACTGAACCAAGGGTGCATGAGGTTATCGCGGTTCATGAGGTACTCAAATTGAGAAAAACGGAATTTGAGGTGCTCAAGAAGCCGTTTAGAAGTTTTGAGTACTTCATGAGGATTCATAGACCGTTTGGGCACTAAAAACATGAAGGAAGTGCGTCAAAATGATGGTTTTATATTATGGGACTCTAGTTTGTGAAAAATGAAAACGAGGCATTCTGACCGTGAAAACCGGATAAGTCCAAATTGACGGATAGAAAGAGGGACTTTCTGACCGTGAAAAACGGATAAGCCCAAATTAACGGATAGACAGTACTCACGTCGGGCTCTCTCCCATGATTCTCCCCCAAGCCCCCCCTCCCCCTAACACTGGAAAAAATTCTCATCCTCCAGCTATTGCATATAGAACTTATGTTCGCATATAATAATTAAAAATGGAGGGTTGAGCATGAGAAGGATGTTAATTCGATCATTTGAACAGAAGAAGCCGGTTGAAATCGTCTATCTGTCCAACGATGGTACGATTACACAGCGTATGGTCTGGATCACTTCGCTCACGGAAACGACGATGACAGGATATTGTTCCTTAAGAAAACAGACTCGGACTTTCAGCATCGATCGAATTCTTTCAGCACGCATGCTTCCAT
This sequence comes from Pseudalkalibacillus sp. R45, assembly GCF_052246725.1. Taxonomy (NCBI): domain Bacteria; kingdom Bacillati; phylum Bacillota; class Bacilli; order Caryophanales; family Fictibacillaceae; genus Pseudalkalibacillus; species Pseudalkalibacillus sp. R45. Next base: position 46,602 of record NZ_JBQQCL010000015.1, read on the forward strand.
TGCGAAAAAATAGAAACAACAACGCTGGATAAGGAGGGGCATAGATTCATGTATGCGACAAAAGAGGAAAGCCTGCTTATCGATCGTTTCATTCTGTATCCGATGTTATTGACAATCCTCAATCGTGATTTGCAAATTTTCCAACGTTCACCACTCAAGTTCACCCAGCCTTATGTCCTCTGGATTGAAAAAAGGATGACAGAAATCTCACATGAACTTCACCACATCCGGAAGGAAATGAAAGCGAAGAACATTAAAGTATCCTTTCATCGCAGGTACGAAGATACATCAGAATATAACATCATCGTCCGCGGCTATCATGAAGTCATCAAATATTCCAACTTCCACCTTCGAAATCAAGCGGAACTGACACTCCAACGTCTTTTCCTCGACCAAGCATGGAAAGAACCGAGCACAGGCGATTTGCATTGACTGTTCTTCAATACTTGCACTTAAAGAAAGTATAAGTGCCACTATGGCTCAGCCTACGCCAAGGCTTGGCCATGCCAGTTTTCTTTAGCAAATCTTAAAACCTACAAAAGCATGCAAAAAAATGAGATAATAGAAACTATGATTGTGAGGATTCGGAAAGGAGAATGTACATGTCGGTCCGATTTTTGGTCGGAAGATCCGGTAGTGGCAAAACGACAGTCTGTTTAGACGAAATGAGGGAACTGTTACATACTAACCCAAGAGGGAAGCCACTCGTTATGCTCGTACCTGATCAGATGACCTTCCAAATGGAATATGAACTGGTAAAAACACCTGGACTAGGCGGAATGATTCGTGCACAGGTGTTTAGTTTTTCACGCCTCGCTTTGAAGGTTCTTCAGGAAGTAGGGGGATTGACACGTTATCATCTGAATTCGACAGGGATGAACATGCTTTTGCGAAAAGTCGTTGAAAGGCAAAAAGATCAACTCATCCTGTTCCATAAGTCATCGGAACAAAGCGGTTTTTATGAATTGTTAGAAGAAATGATAACGGAGTTCAAACGCTATTGCTTAGGAGCAAGTGACATAGAAGCGTTGGAAAACACACTAATGGGCGAGAATGATGATCGCACCCTTTTAAAAGATAAACTGCATGACTTACATATCATTTACAATCAACTGGAAGAATTGCTAGCTGATAAATACGTAGATTCAGAGGATTATTTACGTTTGCTCGAAGAACGGATGCCGGAGTCGACGTTCTTCGATGGCTGTGAAGTATGGGTTGATGGATTCCACAGTTATACGCCGCAAGAGCTCGGTGCGCTTCGGACTTTGATGAAAAAAGCGGATCGTATGACGATCACGTTGACGATGGATGAACCGACCGACAACCCACCATCAGACCTCGATTTGTTCCGAATGACGACGACTACCTATCAAAAGCTGAAGGAAATTGCTGAAGAAGAGGGCATCGAAGTTGAAACAGTCCAGACATTGGATCAAAAACCACGCTTTGAAAAATCGCCTTCGATCAGACATCTGGAAAATTATTATCATGAGCGGCCGGTCGTCCCTTTTTATGGTGAAGAATGTACTGTCCAGCTCAGCGGTGCGGTCAATAGAAGGGCAGAGATCGAAGGGATTTCAAGAGACATTCAAGAGCTCATCCAGAAAAAAGGGTATCGGTATCGTGATATTGCAGTGCTTGTGAGGGATCCATCTTCCTATTCGGATTTATTGAATACATTATTCGAAGATTACGAGATTCCGTATTTCCTTGATCAAAAGCGCTCGATGCTGCATCATCCATTGATTGAATGTATCCGGTCAAGTTTGGATATCATCCTTCAAAACTGGCGGTATGACGCTGTATTTCGTTGTGTCAAGACAGATTTACTGATGGATCAGGATAGTGCGACCCAGGATTTCCGTGAGCAGGTCGATTTGATGGAGAATTATGTGCTGGCGCATGGAATCCATGGGAAAAAGAAATGGACAAGCAATGAGAATTGGATCTATCGGAAGTTCCGTTCACTGGATTTCAACCTCGGAAGTCAAACGGATGAAGAACTGGCTAAGCAGCGTCTCATCAATGATGCAAGACAAAAGGTAGCGGATCCGTTATCAAGATTGGAACGGGATTTGAAAGCTGCAAAAAATGGGAAGGCGCTATGTGAGGCGTTGTTCCTTTACCTCGAGTATCTGCAGGTGCCTGCAAAACTTGAGGAATGGCGCTATCAGGCGGAAAAAGCCGGAAATCTGAGCCTTGCGAGAGAGCATGATCAAGTGTGGAGTGCGGTCATCGATCTATTGGAACAAATGGTTGAAATCGTCGGGAATGAACCGTTGAGTCTCGAATTGTTCAGCAAGATGCTCGATACAGGTCTTGAGTCGATGCGTTTTGCACTGGTGCCTCCGGCTATTGATCAGGTCTTGATCGGAAGCCTGGATCGCTCCAGGTTTTACAAAGTGAAATGCAGCTTCATCATCGGGGTCAATGACGGCGTTTTGCCAGCAAAACCGACAGAAGATGGAATTCTTTCTGAAGATGACCGTGAAGCGCTTGTAACACTCGGTGCAGAGATGGCTCCGACTGCTCGTGAGAATCTGCTGGATGAGAATTTCCTCATCTATATGGCTTTGTCGAGTGCATCGGATCATCTATATGTCTCCTACCCGTTAGCTGATGAAGAAGGGAAGTCCCTTGTTCCGTCGATTCTCATCAATCAGCTGAAAGAATTGCTTCCGAAGCAGAGTGAACGTCTATTGATGCAAGAGCCGAGTGAGAGCGATGAATCCAATGCCCGGTTCATCGTTCGCCCAGGAAGGACGCTATCGTTCCTGACTGTACAATTGCGGCAGTGGCAGAAGGGCTATCCGATTGCTGAGGATTGGTGGCATGTATACAATTGGTTCGTCGAGAGTGACGAGTGGGAATCAAAAGCAAGACGGACGATCTACAGTCTCTTTTACCAAAATAAAACGGACAGGCTTAAAGGTGAAACGAGTAAGGAATTGTATGGTGATCATCTGAAAGCGAGTGTGTCGAGGATGGAGAAACATCAATCCTGTCCATTCTCGCATTTTGCCAGTTATGGACTGAAACTCGAGGAGAGACAGATGTTCAGACTTGAGGCGCCGGATATCGGACAGTTATTCCATGCTGCGCTGAAGGAAGTCTCGGATTATCTGCAACAGCGTGGCATTGATTGGAGAGAGCTTTCATCAGCAGATTGTTATCGTATTGCTGGGGAGATGGTCGAAAAGCTTGCACCACGCTTACAGAGTCAGATTCTATTAAGCTCGAACCGCTATCAATATATCAAACGAAAATTAAAAAATGTCGTTGGAAGAGCTTCCTACGTACTCAGCCAGCAAGCGAAGGCGAGCGGGTTTTCACCAGTGGGACTTGAACTCGGGTTTGGCAACTCAGATAAAATCCCGCCGTTGAAATATACGCTGCCGAATGGGACGACGATGGAAGTGATCGGGCGGATTGATCGGGTAGATGCAGCAACTAATCATGAGGGACTGTTCCTTCGCGTCATCGACTATAAATCAAGCCAAAGAGGGTTGAATTTGTCTGAGGTTTATTACGGAATCGCACTACAGATGCTTACCTACCTGGATGTGGTGATCACCCATTCCGACCGTTGGCTTGGCAAAACCGCTGATCCAGCAGGTGTGCTGTATTTCCATGTGCACAATCCCGTCCACTCATCGAAAAAGCTTTTGACCCTTGATGAAATCGAAAAAGAGCTTTTCAAGAAGTTCAAGATGAAAGGCTATGTACTTGAGGATGAAGACATTGTCCAGTTGATGGATGAAGGCATAGATGGACACTCAGAAATCATCCCTGTCGCTACAAAAAAAGATGGCAGCTTCCGTAAAGGGTCATCACTCATGAACAAAGAGCAATTCAATGAGGTACGTTCCTATGTCCGTTCGATGATCGGTTCAATCGGGACGGATATCACGAACGGAAATATCGATATCGCACCATATGAAATGCAAAAACGAACACCTTGTACGTTCTGTTCGTTCCGATCAGTGTGTCAGTTCGATCACTCATTGGAAGAGAACAACTATCGACTATTGAAGGATATAAAAGACGATGAACTGTTTGAACAAATTCGAAAGAAAGGGGGAGATCAGGATGCGTGATGTCATTCCAAAACCTGAAGGGGCACAATGGACCGACGAACAATGGCATGCAATCACAGCGAGAGGGGAGGACATCCTTGTCGCAGCTGCCGCCGGATCAGGAAAAACAGCTGTTCTCGTGGAACGGATCATCAGAAGGCTGACGGACCAGGACGGTGTCGATGTCGACCGGTTATTGATCGTGACATTTACCAATGCAGCAGCAGCTGAGATGAGGAAACGTATCGGAATCGCGCTTGAGAAAGCATTGAAGGAAAAGCCTGGCTCGCTTCATTTAAGACGACAGCTGACTTTGTTGAACAGAGCATCGATTTCAACCCTCCATTCCTTCTGTATCGAAGTCTTACGAAAGTATTATTACCAGTTGGATCTGGATCCGAATTTCCGGATTGCCGATCAAACCGAAGCGGAATTGATCCGTCAGGAAGTCCTTGAAGAACTTTTGGAAGAGGAGTATGGGCATGAAGATAATGAACCGTTCTTCGATTTGGTTGACCGTTTCAGCAATGACCGCGGCGATGATGAAATCCAGAATATGATCATCCGCTTATATGATTTTTCCCGTAGCTATCCATGGCCGGAACAGTGGCTAGAACAAATGGGTGGAAAATATTCGAAAAGTGAGCAAGTGGAAACGATCGAAGAGCTTTCGTGGACGAATGAATTAGTCCAGGATGTCCAGTTGCAGTTGCGTGGAATGCTTGAATTATTGGAACAAGCGAAGCAATGGGCACTTCTTCCAGGCGGTCCAGGACCTTATTACGATACGTTGGTCCAAGATGAGCAGATGGTCCGGAGTCTAATTGAAGCTGGTGCAGTGTCGTGGCAGAAGGTGTTTGAAACATTCCAGGAAAACAAATTTTCACGATTGAAGGCGTGCAAAGGGGACGAGTACGACGAAGCTCTGAAAGAAAGCGTCAAATCGATAAGAGATCGTGTAAAAAAGCAAGTGGAAGGTCTTCAGGAAGAGTTGTTCAGCCGTTCTCCGGAATCGTTCATCAACCATATCCGGGAACTGGTTCCAGTTATGCAGACGTTGATTAAGCTTGTAAAAAGCTTTTCTGTACGTTTCCAGTCCGCAAAGAAAGAAAAAGGACTCGTGGACTTTTCCGATTTGGAACATTTTTGCCTTGAGGTTCTTACAGGGGAAGGTTCATCGGAAAAACGGTTGGTTCCTTCCCAGGCAGCACAGGAATACCGCCAGAAATTCATTGAAGTCCTTGTCGATGAGTACCAAGATACGAACCTTGTCCAAGAATCGATTGTCCAACTCGTGACGAAGGAGCAGGAAGAAGGAGCGAACCTCTTTATGGTCGGTGATGTGAAACAGAGTATCTATCGTTTCCGCTTGGCTGAACCGACTTTATTTTTAGATAAATATAAGCGTTTCTATCAGTCGGACCCAGGGGAAGGTGTACGCATCGACTTGTCTAAAAACTTCCGGAGCCGCCGGGATGTTATCGATAGCACGAACTTCCTGTTCAAACAGATCATGAATGAAACCGTGGGTGAGATCGAATACGATGAAGCTGCGAAACTGCGCCTTGGAGCGGACTATCCTGAGAATGAACAAGCGGCAACAGAATTGGTTCTGATCGATCGAAGTGAAGAGGAAGAGGCAGACGATGATATTGAGAATCTAGAATCGATCCAGCTTGAGGCCCGCTGGATGGCCAAACGGATCAAACAATTGATCGGCCATAACGAGGAACAGCAGCCTTATCGGGTCTATGATGGGAAGATGAAACAATATCGCCCGATTGAATACCGGGATATCGTGATTCTGCTACGCTCGACTTCTACAACAGCCCCTATCCTCCAGGAGGAGTTCAAAAAACAAGGTATTCCAGCTTATGCGGACTTATCAACAGGCTATTTCGAAGCTGTTGAGGTATCGGTCATGCTGTCGTTGCTGCAGGTCATCGATAACCCTTATCAGGACATCCCGCTTGCCTCTGTACTGCGTTCTCCGATCATTACATTGACAGGTGAGGAATTGGCGGAAGTGCGGATTGCTGACAAAAAAGGCTCGTATTATGAAGCGGTTATGGCTTTTATGAAACAAGCGGCACCATCGTCTGCTTTGGAGAAAATAGAATTTTTCTATAAAAAACTGCAAGAATGGCGGACGAAAGCTCGTCAAGGGGATTTATCCGATCTTATCTGGCAGATCTACCGCGAAACGGGTTACTACGACTATGTAGGTGGAATGCCGGGCGGACAGCAGCGCCAGGCGAACCTGCGGGCATTATATGATCGTGCAAGACAATATGAAAATACATCATTCCGTGGTTTGTTCCGCTTTCTGAGATTCATCGAACGGATGAGGGATCAGGGAAAGGATCTAGGCACAGCAAGAGCCCTGGGCGAGCAAGAGGATGTCGTCCGGATCATGACGATTCACAAGAGTAAAGGATTGGAGTTCCCGGTCGTTTTCCTTGCGAACCTGAACAAACGATTTAATGAAATGGACTTGAGAGGCGGATTCCTCCTTCATAAAGAAATCGGATTCGGCGCAAAATTCATGAATCCAAACCACAGGATCAGTTATCCGACATTGCCTCAGCTTGCCATCCAGAAACGCCTCCGAATGGAGATGGTGGCAGAAGAGATGAGGATCCTTTATGTTGCATTGACACGTGCGCAAGAGAAACTGATTCTGCTCGGGGCAGTTCGTGATCTCGACAAACAAGTGACGCAGTGGGAACACCTCGTATCTCGAAAAGGATGGTTATTACCTGACTTCGAGAGGGCATCAGCGAAATCATATTTGGATTGGATTGGTCCGGCAGTCATCCGACATCCGAGCATGGAGTTATTACGAAATCGGGTAGGAAGCGGAAGTGTGATTGATGAGGACCTCACCCAGACCCAGCACAGATGGGCGTTATCCATCTTACCATCCCGGGAAATCGTCGTGACGGATGAAGAAAAAGCGGAGGATAAAAGCGCACGTCTTGAACAGATCAAATCATGGGAGCTGATTAATACAGGAGGGTCGAGCGATGTGCCAGAATCGTTGTCGTGGCGATATCCGTATCAATTCTCAGAAAGGCATATGTCCAAGCAGTCTGTTACGGAATTGAAACGAAACTTGGAAACGCGAGACGAATATGGTGACACATCGTTTGTCCGGCAGTTCCGTAATTCACTCGGGGAACGTCCGAATTTCATGCAGGAAAGATCATTGAATGCCGCAGAGCGTGGTACGGCGATGCACCTTGTCATGCAGCATTTGACGAAGCCTGAAAACATCTCGAAGGAAACGATTGTTGAGACTGTCGCGAAGCTTGTCAACGACGAACTGCTGACCGAAGAGCAAGCAGATGCGATAGATGTTGGTTCCATCGACCTCTTTTTCAAAACTGAACTCGGTGAACAGATTCAGAAATGTACATCTGTCCATCGTGAAGTTCCGTTCAGTCTTGCGTTACCAGCTGGAGACGCCTATTCTGATTGGTCTGGGTCCATTGATGAACATGTCCTCGTCCAGGGAGTGATGGACTGTGTGATTGAAGAGGACGATGGCTTCATTTTGCTTGACTATAAGACAGATGCAATCAAAAATCGATTCGAGAATTTCGAAAAGGCACGTCCAGTTTTAGAGCGACGTTATCAAGTTCAACTTGAACTGTACGCAAAGGCGATTGAACAGATCTGGAAAAAGCCATGCAAGAAGAAATATCTATACTTTTTTGATGGTGGACATCTTCTCCGTCTACCATGACAAGGGGGGAAACTATGAGATTACTTCATACTGCCGATTGGCATCTCGGAAGGACACTTGAAGGAAGAAACCGACTTCCGGAGCAGGAACAATTTTTAGAGGAATTATGTGACATCGTTAAGGACCAAAAAGTGGATGTCGTTTTGATGGCTGGTGATGTATTTGACACGGTCAATCCCCCTGCGGCAGCTGAACAATTATTTTATGAGTCGATGGCGAGATTGACGAAGGATCAACAATGTAAGGTGATCATCATCGCAGGGAACCATGATAATCCTGATCGATTGAGTGCCGCCGGTCCACTCGCCGCAATGCACGGAATCACCATCATAGGGTATCCGACGATCCAACCACTCTGTTTTGGGATCGAGTCGACTGGAGAACGGTTGAAACTGGCCGGGCTTCCATATCCATCAGAGTCCCGATTGAAAGAAGTTTTGACTGAATCCTTTGATGAGGAAACATTGAGGAATGCCTATGACGTCCGTATTGAAAAATTGTTCGATGAACTGTGCGGTAATTTTGGTACAAACAGTGTGAACATTGCGATGAGCCACATTTATGTTACAGGCGGGCGTGAAAGTGAGTCGGAAAGACCGATCCAAGTAGGAGGGGCTTATACCGTATCAGCGAATGCCCTTCCTTCACAAGTTCAATATACTGCACTAGGCCATCTGCATCGCCCGCAATCGATCTATCGGTCTAGCAGTCTGGCAAGGTATTCGGGTTCACCGCTTTGCTATAGTTTTTCTGAAGCAGGGCAAACGAAATCAGTCACCATCCTTGATATCGAACCAGGCTCTGAACCGAAAATGGAGGAAATCTTCCTTTCCTGCGGTAAACCCTTGGTACGATGGAAAGCAGAAGAAGGGTTGATCCAGGTCCATCGCTGGCTTGATGAAAAGAAGGACGCTAATGCGTGGATTGATCTAGAAGTGCATTTGAAGGATACATTGAGCATGGAACAGATTCACCATCTTCGGAATTCCCATAGCGGATTCATCCATATCCGGCCAGTATTTGAAGAAATGGAAGAGATGAGTACGGAAACAAAGACCTCTGATCTTCCAATTGACGAGTTGTTCACCCGGTTCTATGAACGGCAGACGAACGGTGGAAAGCCTGATGAGCAAACAGTGAAATTATTCATGGAACTGATCTACGAAAACGAAGGGGGCGTATAAGAATGAGACCTATACACCTCTCTGTAACAGGTTTACATAGTTTCCGCGAAAAGCAAGACGTGGATTTTCAAATCCTCTGTGAAGGAGGCGTATTCGGGATTTTCGGACCGACTGGAAGCGGAAAGTCTTCCTTGTTAGATGCAGTCACATTAGCCCTTTATGGGAAAATCGAACGTGCAGCCAATACGATCCAGGGAATCATGAACCATGCAGAAGATCATCTGCATGTCAGCTTCACATTCGAATTGGGGAAAGAACATTCGGGAAAACGGTATCGAGTAGAACGGACCTATAAAAAAGGAAAGAATGAATCGATCCGGACAAGCACTTGCCGTCTGATCGAAGTCATTAACGAGGAAACGATGGTCCTTGCTGATAAAGAAAGGGATGTGACTTCACAGGTCGAATGCATTTTAGGGTTGACGCTCACCGACTTCACACGAGCGGTTGTCTTGCCGCAAGGAAAATTTGCCGAGTTCCTCTCGCTTAAAGGTGCGGAAAGACGGCAGATGCTGCAGCGTCTCTTTCATTTAGAAAAATACGGTGATCATCTGAATCACCGTCTGAAACGGAAAACTGAAGAAACGAACATGGTTTTAAAAGAGATTGCAGCTGAACAGCAGGGTTTAGGAGATGCATCGAAGGAAGCGATCATCGAACTTCAGAACAAGCTTGAAAAAGCGATCCAGATAGTAGAACGAAGAAATCTCGAATTGGAAAAGAAGGAAGTTCAATTCGAGCATTACCGGCAAATTTGGAGTTGGCAGGAAGAGCTGGATGAAGTAAAACGAAAACTCGCTGTACTGGATAAAAAAGAGCCTGAAATCAAGGAGCTTGAAGAGAAACTGAAGTTATCGAGAGAAGCCGATTCCTTGTTTCCGGTCGTTGAAGAGCTTGAGTCGATCCTTAATGAGCAGCAATCGTGGGCCTCGAAAAAGGCTGAACTCGAACAAGAAACCGGACAATCGAAGAAACACGTTGAGGACATACAACATCAACTCCGTACAATCCAGAAGGAACGATCTGATCATGAACCTGTCTTGTATGAACGCCTGCAGCAATTGAAATATGCAAAAGAACTAGAGGGCGACTATGAACGAGAAGCACAATCCCTCTGTAGTGAAAAGACGAAACTTACTGAAGCAAAACAAGAACTGAATGCATTAGAAATAGAACTTGATAAGCTCAAAGCTACGAAACAAAAAGCAATCGATCGACAAGCGGAAATCAAAACTGATCTTGAAAAGAAAACAGTTCCGATTGAAGAACGAAATCGATTACGGGATGCGCTCGCGCTGAAACGCGAGATTGACCGCTCAGACGAAACGAAAGCTGAATTGAAGAATGAACAAAAAAAGATAACGGATACTGAACAAAAACTGAATGCTGAAATAGAAAAACTTGAAAAGCAGAGGAAAAATGTAAAACGGAACATTAGTTATCTGTTGCAGCATACCGAGTCGATGTTCAACCGCGTTTGTGAACATGAACGGGTAATCGAACGCGCCAAACATTCGATTGAACAATCCTTGAAGGATGCGATCCAAAGGCAGAAGGATGGGGAAGTCCATACACTAGCCGTTCAGATTGCTCAAGAGTTGACAACAGGAGAAGCTTGTCCCGTGTGTGGATCAAAGGAACATCCTGCTCCAGCTGGAGAAACAGGTGAAAGCGAAGATTACCAATCAGCAGTTGCTGAATTGGAAACGCTTTTCAAATCCTTGAAAGATGAAGAATTAGCTGTCCATTATTGTAAAAAAGATCTGGAACATTTCTTTGAAGCGGTACAAGATTATGTGCAAAAAGGTGAGTTCAGTGATAATGAAATCGCTGCAACCACTTTCGATCCAATCGAGAACGGTCTTCAAACGAAGGATGACTTGAAGAATTATTTGCGATTACTGCAAACAGAAACAAAAGGATTCAAGCAAGATGTGATTGAACTTAAAGAAAAGCGGACTAAATACACGGCTTTATATGCAGAATACGATAAAAAATTGGTGGAGAACTCCGCAACCTTGAATACGTGCAATCGTGATGCTTCTAAAGTCGAAGAGAAGCTGAAAGAAGTTGACCGAAAAGCTGCAGAGCACGAAAAGCGCTGGAATGCTGCATTCAAAACCTATGAAATGAATCAACTCGAACAATTGCAAAAAGAAATGGATCAGAAAGAACAAGAAGTTGAGGATTTGAAGCGGCGATATGATCGAAGTATTTCTTATTTGGTCGAGGTGGATGGGACGATCACGCAAGGTACTGAAGACAATCAGTCACTTAAACAGAATGTAACTGAACTGACTTCAAGCGTGTCGAGTAAAGATGCCAGGTGTGAAGAGCTAAAGAAAAAGCTTGAAGAAATTTGTGGCAATGAAAAAGCAGAGACGCTTCATAAGAATGTCCAGGCTCAGTTGGAGGAATTGAAACAAAAGGAACAACACGTCCAGCAGCAGGCTGAATTTGAAAGTAAAAAACTGCAAAAGTTAGAACAGGAACTTGAAGTTGCGAAATCGACCTTACAAAACATTGAAGAACGTTTAACGAAAGCACGAGAAAAATGGGAGCAAAAAGTGAAAGAAACGTCATTTGAAACGAAAGAGCAAGTGAAGGAGGCGCTTATCCCGGCTCAAAAACAGAGCAATTGGGAAGATGAGATCGAGCAATACCATAAACAAAAGCAGAATCAACAGCATGATCAAAAACGACTGCTTGCTCATTTGAATAACAAAGAGGTCAGTATCAATGAATGGGAACAGGTCCAAGAAGAGTTGAAGCATGCCAAACTGGAGAAAGAAGCGGCGCTATCTGAAAAAGTAAAACTCGAATCAGCTTTAACTGATATGAAAGCACGAGCAGAGAAATTCGCCAGTTTGGAAGAAAAGCGTCTGAAAAATGAAGAGCTTTCTGAGAGACTCGGAAAATTACAAGCTGTCTTCCGTGGAAACAGCTTTGTGGAATTCATAGCTGAAGAACAATTAAGCCAAGTTGCACGGGATGCGTCACAACGGCTCGGTGAATTGACAAGGCAGCGTTATGCTTTGGAAGTTGATTCCACAGGTGGATTCGTTATCCGTGATGATGCCAATGGTGGTGTCCGCAGACCTGTCACCTCATTGTCAGGAGGAGAAACCTTCTTGACCTCCCTAGCGCTTGCCCTGTCTTTATCAGCACAAATACAGCTGCAAGGTGAGTATCCATTGGAATTCTTTTTCCTTGATGAAGGGTTCGGGACACTTGATCAATCACTACTGGATACAGTAATTTCTGCTTTGGAACGCCTACAAATGCAGCGGGTCTCCGTCGGAGTGATCTCCCACGTACCTGAGCTCCGCGCTCGTTTGCCAAGAAGATTGATCGTTACCCCGGCAACACCATCAGGAAAAGGAAGCAGTGTAGCCATTGAAACGTTATGAGTTTGATCAGGATTGGCCGAAAACGGTCAATCCTTTTTGAATTCTCGTAAACTTTAATGTTGATTCTTTGAGTGAAATTCACAAAAATCAAAGTCAAAACAGAACATACGCTATATTCAGTACGATTTTTGGAGAGGATGGTTTTATACTACAAAAACAGAGGAGCCTTTTCTAATGGAAATATTCTTGGACTCAGTCAAAGTGATCGGCCGTATCATCACCATCCTTCCATTCATGTTGTTCATCACTCTTTACATGGGAAAAAGGTCGATTGGAGAACTCCCTGTGTTCGATTTTCTTGTTATTTTAGTGTTAGGAGCTGTCGTTGGAGCCGATATTGCTGATCCGGACATCAATCATATTCACACCATCGTTGCAATGATCGTGATTGCTCTTCTACAAAAATTAATCGTCTATCTGAAAATGAAGAACCGTAAGATTGGAAAAATGATGACATTTGAACCCGCGGTGGTAATCTATAATGGGAAATTTCTCTATGAAAAAATGAAAAAAGAAAAATATGCGATTGATAATATCCTGCAGATGCTGCGTGATAAAAACGTCTATAACATAGAAGACGTAGAGATTGCGATCATTGAAGCGAACGGTGATTTGTCTGTAAAAATGATTCCTTCAAAAGAAGGTGTTACGAGAGAAGATTTGAAGGTTGAAGGAGAACCTGGAAATTTTGAGATTCCGATCATTTTGGATGGGGAAATTCAGTTGGATTTATTGAGGTGGCTGAATAAGAATGAACAGTGGTTAGAAGACATGCTTGTAAAAAGGAATATTACTGATGTGAAGGCCGTCTTTTATGGGGCATATAACCGGAAGGGCGAGTTATTTCTTTCACTAAAGGACGGAACCAATCCAAACGTTCCTCCTATTGATCATTGACAACAAGGTTCCAAGGTAAGACTTATTCCTGTAACTAAATTTTCTGCTGTAAAAACAAGGATATTGCAAAAAAATATCGAAGATTAGCAGAACGAAATGCCAAAGTATTCTAGTCAACAATAAATGAAAAATAATTTTTGGAAAATATATTGGAAAAATATGATATCATTTGAGAAATCTGATAGGATAGATTATATCATCATGTTCGACACAGAAGAGGGGGAATATCGGTTGGAGCATCAGGTACAGGTTTGGAAAGGATTGTTCAGGCCACAAGAAACATTACATACGTTAAGAGAGTCCACATCCATCCAAGGTTATAGATTCAGAGTTTTGATTTTATTATTGTGCAGTTCGCTCGTATTCGGTTTTCTTTTATACATAAGTGCACCTGAATGGTTGAAGATGCCAGAAGCAACCGCCATGCAATTGACAGCTGAACAAAAACAGGCAGCTTCGATTTTTATCGGAATCGGTGGAGTGATCAGTGGTTTAGCCTTACCATTCCTGCTTATAGGAGCGTCTGCATTCATATTCTGGGGATTCTTCCGGGATATTGGTTTTAAAAAGTTATTTGTTTTACATACGTATTTGTACGTCATCATTTTAATAGGTTTAGCAGCGAATATTCCTTATATGCTGGCTTTCGGTTCCACTGAAATGTTATCGCCATTCGGTGTTGGCCCGTGGGTCAATGCGATTACTGATAATGTATTTCTGACAAGTTTCTTCGGATGGATTACGATCTTTTTCATCTGGCATATTTATGCGTCAATCAAACTGTTGATGGAAGCTTCGTTGAAGTCGAAACGATATGTATTGACTGTATCGATAGGATTGCATCTACTATTGATCCTGATCGTCGCTGTCATTAATACCATGTACCATATGCAATTGAACGGATAGAATTGGGGGGCATCATGTTGAACCGGCACATGAAAAGAGCATTAATAGGACTACCGATCTTATTATTCATCATATTGAATACGTACTTGTTTCTTTTGAATGAATCATTGTTTGCTAGTGAGAAGCCATATGACGTGACGAAGATCGAACAACATGATTTAAGGGAAACGATTGAAGCTGCGGGAATGGTCATACCGAAGGAAACACAAGAATTTTACTATGAACCTCACCGCGGGAATATTGAAGAAGTACTCGTTGAAGAGGGGGAGGAAATCTCTTCAGGAACCGAAATTTTAAAGTATCAAACATCAGATATCGAAAACCAAATAACGACATTAGAAAATGAAATCGATGAGCTCGAGACAGAAAAGGATTATTATGAAGATCGTGAAACCATTCTCCAAGGCCAGATTCGTACTGAGTCCAATAAAGAGGAAGAAGAGAAGAATGAGTCGAACATCTTCATGCTTGAACAGCAGAAAGCGGATGCTGCCTATCAGGCTGATCGTGTTGATAGTCTCATATCGAGCAAGGAAAGTGAAATCAGCCTGTTGGAATCTCGATTAGACGAAAAAGTAGTCAAAAGCAATGTTGCAGGCACTGTCAAAAAGGTGAATAGAAATGCAACATCGAGTGACCAACCCTTGGTCGTCATTTCAAGCGAAGATAATGTCATTGTGAGAGCTTATCTTTCAGAGGATGAGGTTGTGCTTTTACGAGAAGGGGATGAAGTAACTGTAAGCTCTCCTCGTGGTGAAGACAGGAAAGGGCAGATAGCCAAAATCGGCACACCGGATGAGGAAAAAGAAGATCTGAAGTTCCCGGTGGATATTGAGGTTGAAGCAGAGTCGGAAAACCGAGCGCTAGTCGGAAGCACGGTGAATATTACGGTTAAACCAGTCGCTGTTGAAGGTGCAGTAGCTGTAAAACATGACTGGATCGTCCATGATGACGGTGAGGATTTTGTCCTGGTCGTGAAGAATGATTATATTGACAAAAGGAAAGTCAGCTTCGGTTTCGAAAATGAAACCTATAAAGAAGTGACTAAAGGATTGAAGGCTGAAGAAACGATCGTGATGAAACCGAATGTACTGTTAGTCGATGACATGGAGATAGAAACGAAAGATACCGGAAAAAAGAAGAAGAGTGATTCTAAGGTAAAACCAGATTCTGATGAACAAAAGGGAGAAGGTTCCACTGAAGAGAATCCTGAATCTGCTGTAGAAATTGAAGATGAAGATGAAGGAACAGAATAGAGTTAATAGGAGAGAGGATGGTCCAATTGGATCATCCTCTTTCAGTATCAGCGCAACTAAAGGTTCAGCCTGCGCCAAGGCTTGGCTTTGCCATGTTTTCTTTTAATTGATGATAGATTTCAGAATTGCACCGAAATATATATATCCACCTTAAACTAACAAAAAACCGCCCATAAGGACGGTTTTATACCATTTGAAGCGGCAGGATGTATAGGAGGATGGCGAAAAAGTGGGCGGCTGATCCAGCCAGGACGAACACATGCCAGACTGCATGGTGATACGGAAAGCCTCGCCAGACATAAAACACTGTTCCGACGGTGTATAATACTCCACCGATGATGAAAAGCTGCATACCTGTGCTTGGCATCGTCGTCATTAATGGCTTCCAGGCAATCAAGGCGAGCCATCCCATCACGATGTAAATGATGGTCGAGATGAACAGGAACCGTTTTACGAAGAAGGCTTTGAAAAACACGCCGATGATTGCGATTCCCCATACCACTCCGAACAACGTCCATCCGAGTGCCCCTTTGACGACGATGAAAAGGAAAGGGGTATAGGTTCCGGCAATGAAAATATAGATGGCGGCGTGGTCGAAAATCTCGAAAAGATCCTTCGCTCTTCCTTCAGGGAAACTATGGACCAGGGTTGAGGCTGTATACAATAAGAGCATCGAAGCCCCGTAGATGGAAAAGCTCACCACATGCCATACTGATCCGTCCAATGCAGACATGACGACGAGAAATACGAGTCCGACCACGCTGAACAAGGCTCCGATTCCGTGTGTGATTGCATTGGCTATTTCTTCTTTCCGTGTATACGTATGGGTATTCGCCATTATAGCCCTCCTATGTTTTAGACGACTTCCGTTGTTATCGTATGTTCGTCATCAATGGTGAATGAAGTTGCAGATTTCTGTTTCGGGTCGAAATAGACGATCAAAAGCGTATCTTTTTCGACTAGTTCATCATCCATTAAAAATGCAGTTAAATCAAAGGATAAGCGTTCGATCATCACATGCTTATGCAATTCTTTTTCACTCAGGTTGAGTTCTTTGAAGTCTCCTGACACTTTTTCAGGATGATCAGCGAGAAATCGAAGATAAGCGGATTGAGTTGCCTTATCCATGGAAAAGTCCCACCACGGCTTTCTCGGCTTGTGCTTCTGACGGATGAAATAGTCATATTTCATCAAACCTTCCACGATCTCAAGGTTAGAATTTCCTCGATCACTTAAGAATGAGTGGAGGCGCTTGTATAAATCCTCCAGCTGATGTCCGATCCTTGACCATCCACGCGTTTCCCAATAGTCTCCGAATTGCTGGAAGAAGTCGAAAGCAGAAGGGAAGACATGATCGATCAAATAACTGACGGTCGTGTCCATCCGGTGGTCATTCCAGAACTTCTCCAGGACATCTTCCACACGCTTGATCTTGATGATTTCATCAAAACTCAGCACATTGTTCCCAAGAATCTCATAGGGTGCTTTGTCCATATAGATATATTCATGGTTGTCCGCTCGTAGACGCATGCCTGTTCCTCTGAGCATCTTCAAAAAGCCAAGTTGCACTTCTTCGATACGGAAGGCAAATACATCGTTGAAGGTTTTCCGGAACGAGTCATAATTTTCTTCAGGCAATCCAGCAATCAAGTCAAGATGCTGAACGATTTTACCGCCATCACGGACGGTTGTCACTGTTCTTGTCAGCTTGTCGAAATTCTGTCGTCGTTCAACCAACTCATTCGTATTGTCATTCGTGGATTGTACACCGATTTCGAACCGGAATAAGCCGACAGGGGCATGTTCATTTAAAAAATCGATGACTTCAGGACGCATGATATCAGCTGTAATTTCGAACTGGAACACAGTGCCCGGAAGATGTTCTTTGATCAAGAAATCGAACATTTCGAGCGCATAATCCCTGCGGATATTGAATGTCCGGTCGACGAATTTGATGGTCCTCGCGCCATTATCCATCAAGAAACGAATTTCTTCTTTCATCATTTCAATGTCAAAGTAACGGACGCCGACCTCAATCGAAGACAGGCAAAAGGAACAGGAATATGGACAGCCTCTGCTCGTCTCGATGTATGTGACCCGTTTTGAAAGCTGCGGCAGATCCTCTTCCAGTCGGAAGGGTGACGGGACTGTTTTCAGATCGAGTTTCGGTCTCGGACCAGTCCGGAATGGTTTTCCGTTCTTCATGTATGCTATACCTGCAACCGAATCGACTTCTTCTTCTTTTTCGAGCGCCTGTAAAAGGTCTTTGAAGGTTTCTTCGCCTTCACCTACGACGATGTAATCGACATGCTCCAGCCGCTCCAGCCATTGTGGTACATCATAAGAGACTTCTGGTCCTCCGAGCACGATTTTTACATCAGGTTTGATCTTCTTCATCATTTCAATGATCGGAATCGTCTCTTCGATGTTCCAGATGTAACAGCTGAATCCGATGACGTCAGGGTTCCGGGCATACAAATCACTGACGATGTTCATCACTGGATCTTTGATCGTATATTCAGCCATATCAATTTTGAAATCAGGCTCACAATACGTTTTCAAATACCTTAAGGCAAGGCATGTATGGATATATTTAGCGTTCAGGGTGCTTACGACTATGTTCATTTTTTTCACTCCGTGTTGGTCAAAAATAATGTCCTATTTAACAATTCATTTTATCACATTTTTGCAGGTGGCTTCACGATTATTGTGAAAAGAGGAATTTTAAAAGGGGAAATGGAAGTATATACGAGGATACAAGCGAAATGTTTTACAAAGGTGATCGATTAGCAGAAAATCAAATTAACACCAAAAAAGAAGGAGAGGTCTGATATGGAACGATTAACAGAAGAACAAGTGTCTGAGCAGCTTCAGAAGCTTGAAGATTGGAAACTGACCGATGAAAAATGGATCACAAAGAAATATCGATTCAAAGATTATCTGGATGGAATTGATTTTGTCAGTAACATCGCTCGTCAATCTGAGGAAATCCAACATCATCCTCTCATTTCCGTCGATTATAAGCTTGTAACAGTCAAGTTGAGTTCCTGGCAGGCAAAGGGTCTGACAGAACTGGACTTCAAGCTTGCTGCTGATTATGACCGTATCTATGATCAATAGGAGGAAAATATGAAATTCATCTATGGAAATCACCAAAATGAACCGATTGTTGCAGTCCTTTTAGAGAATCAGCCTGAAAAGGCACTTGATCTGACGCGTGCTGCATCTGCATTTGAAGTCGATTTGCCGAAAACTCTGCTTGAAGCTGTCCAACTAGGCGAAGACTTCGTCAAAAAGGTCGATGAGTTGCAGTCGCTTTTAAGAGAACAGGGTAACAATGAAAAATACATTCTAGAGCTCGATTCGATAGAACTGCTGGCTCCAATTCCACGACCGACGAAAAATATCTTTTGTGTAGGAAAGAATTATCTCGACCATGCGCTTGAGCTTGGCACAGAGGCAGATGTACCTGAAGTGCCGATGATTTTTTCAAAAGCTCCGACGACAGTAATTGGTCCGGACCAACCGATCATCATTCCGACAGAGGTCACGACTGATATCGATTATGAAGGTGAGCTTGCAGTGGTCATCGGGAAAAAGGGAAAGGCGATTACACGTGAAGAAGCATATGACTATGTGTTCGGGTATACACTCATCAACGATGTAACCGCAAGAGATCTTCAGAGTAAGCACAAACAATTTTTAATCGGGAAGAGCTTGGATGCTAGCTGTCCGATGGGACCGGCTTTGGTTCATAAATCTGCAGTCCCTGATCCTCACGATCTACATATTACAACTTTCGTAAATGGAGAAACACGCCAAAGTTCTTCAACATCGAAAATGATTTTCTCGATACCTGAATTAATCGAGGTCCTATCGAAAGGAATGACACTCGAACCAGGAGACATCATTGCAACGGGTACACCTGCTGGAGTCGGAAAAGGATTCAAGCCGCCTAAATATCTGAAAGCAGATGATGTCGTCAAAATCGAAGTGGAAAACATCGGTATCCTGTCAAACCCTGTACACAATGATGTTTAAAGGACCCCACCGAATGGAATTGTAAGAGTAGTACACAGATTTGTTGATACGATCATTTTGAAAAATGGAGGCGTTACGATGGATAAAGGTATTTTTATCAATAACGAATGGTCTGATTATGGTCTGGAAAAAGTCGAAGTAGTGAACCCTGCAACAGGTGAACGCGTCGGTACAGTTCCACGAGGCGGGAGAAAAGAAGCAAGAATGGCTATCGATGCAGCCCACGACGCATTTCCATCGTGGTCCAATTTGACAGCATATGATCGTGCTGCTTATTTAGAGAAGTTATATGATTTGATGCTGGATCATGAAGATGAGCTGGCGAAACTCATGACGGAAGAAATGGGTAAGCCGCTGAAGGAATCGAAAGGTGAGGTCCAGTATGCGGCTTCCTTCTTAAAGTGGTTTGCTGAAGAAGGGAAACGTGTCTATGGCAGGACGATTCCTGCTTCAAAAGAAAACAAACGAATGCAAGTCAACAAGCAGCCTGTCGGCGTTGTCGGTGCGATCACACCATGGAACTTTCCGGCAGCGATGATTACTCGTAAACTTGGTCCAGCATTAGCAGCTGGATGTACGTTCGTCGTCAAGCCGCCGAATGAAACGCCATTGACAGCTGTACGTCTAGTAGAACTTTGTCAGGAAGCAGGTATTCCGAAGGGTGTCGTCAACATTGTTTCTGGGAAGTCCTCAGAGATCGGAGAAGAGCTTTTATCGAATCCGAAGGTCCGCAAAGTGACATTCACTGGTTCAACAGAAGTCGGAAAGCTATTGATGAAACAAGGTGCTGAACAGGTTAAAAATATGTCGCTAGAGCTTGGCGGTCATGCTCCGATCGTCGTACTGGATGATGCGGATGTCAAGTACGCAGCTGAACAGACAGTCGCCTCTAAATTCCGTAACGGAGGGCAGACTTGTATTTGCGGTAACCGGATCTATGTTCAGGAAAAGATTTACGATGAATTCATCGAAGAAGTTGTAGCCATCACGGAAAAGCTGAAGGTTGGCAATGGTCTTGAAGAAGATACGGATATCGGACCGATGATCAATAAAGACGCCTATGAAAAAGTCGAAAAGCATGTTCAGAATGCAGTTAAGCAAGGTGCGAAGTGCGTTGTCGGCGGAAAAGGGCAAGAAGCTGAGAACGGAACGTATTATTATGAGCCAACGGTGCTTATCGATGTTGAACCGAGCATGCTGATCATGAATGAAGAGACGTTCGGTCCAGTTGCTCCAATCCAAAAGGTGAAAACAGATGAAGAAGCTGTTAAGTATGCGAATATGACGCCGTACGGATTAGCGGCGTACGTGTTCAGTGAGCATTACAGCCGTGGATTGAAAGTGGTCGAAGCACTCGATTATGGTATTGTCGGCTGGAATGACGGGGTACCATCAGCGGCACAAGCACCATTCGGAGGTATGAAACAGAGTGGACTCGGCCGAGAAGGCGGAATTGAAGGAATCGAAGAGTATCTCGAAACCAAATACATCTCGATCGGCTTGAAAGAATAGCACTTAGAAGGAGAAAGGATTGACCTGACGGCAAAAATGCCCCGGTCAATCCTTTTCTTTTTCCGATTTTGGTGTTAAGTCTAAAAATCCGGCTCTAAGTCTAAAATTTTTGATTTAAGTTAAAAAAATCGCCATTAAGTCTAAAAATTTTGCTTTATGTCTAAAAAGTCCACTCCTAAGTCTAAAACCAATACCAACGTGAGTTTCCGAAGCCTACTTGAACACTGCCCGATTCCGAACTTTGACGCTTTTTTCTTTTTCCCCGTCTAGTAAAGGTGAAGCTACCAGCAGTAACGAGGCGATCAAAGCGATATAGAAACCAGCTGTCACGATGTTTCCAGTGTTCGTGAGGATATAAAGACAGCTCATCACTGCGATCAATCCCGCACCACAATCCAAATAAATGCTTGGCTTCCGCTTTGAAAATAACATTATTAATACGAAAGATGAAATAACTGGTGCAAGAAGCATCAAAAACAACGAGAACATTTGCTCATTGCTGATTTTCATGACACCGAAACTGTTCAGCTGATTGGCAAGGGAAATTGTCTTGAATGGGAGAAGGTAGCCGATTACCGGAACAGTGGTGACGATGAAAGGTATTTTCAGCCATGGGAGTGCAAAACTCACGAGAAGTGAAATATGTAACCAGATGCGTAGGTTTTTCATTAGAAGACCCTCCAAAGATGAAATTGAGATAAGCTACCATAGACATATTCAACTTCCTCTTCAATAAGAACTGACGAAGGTCCTGATTATGTACATTTTTCGTATTGGTGTTTTTTGATCAGTAGGAAATATACTCGCTTTCCGCGGGCGAACCGCGAGCCTCCTCACTTGGACAGGATGTACTGGCTTCGACCTTGGTGCAGGCTGCACCATACATAGTTGCGCTGATATTGAAAAAAGTATTTTCTGCTTTCTTTAAATGCAAAAAAGAACAGGCGCCAATGAGCCTGTTCTTCCTCAAGATGTTTCTTTTACGCTTCTAAAACTTCTTTAATCTTTCCGATCGCCCAATCGAGATCTTTTTTGTCGATCACAAGTGGTGGAGCGAAACGGATGACAGTTTCGTGCGTTTCCTTACAAAGCAATCCTTTTCCCTTCAATTGCTCACAATACGAGCGTGCAGCTTCAGTCAACTCAACACCAATGAATAAGCCGCGTCCACGAATTTCTTTTATCTTCGGATTGTTGATCTTCTTCAATTCCTCTTGGAAGTAGTTCCCCAATTCCAAAGAACGTTCTACTAATTTCTCTTCTTCAAGAACTTCAAGGGATGCGATCGATACCGCACATCCTAATGGATTTCCACCAAATGTAGAACCGTGTGAACCTGGATTGAAGACACCTAAAATATCTTTGTTAGCAGCAACACAGGAGATCGGGAATACCCCTCCACCCAGCGCTTTTCCAAGGATGTACATGTCTGGAACGACGTTCTCCCAATCACAGGCGAACGTTTTACCAGAACGGCCTAAGCCTGATTGAATTTCATCGGCCACCATCAACACATTTTCAGAAGTACATAATTCACGCGCTTCTTTTAAGAAACCATCCTCCGGAATGTTGATCCCAGCTTCACCCTGGATTGGCTCGAACAAGAATGCTGCAGTATTTTCTGTGATTGCATTACGTAATGCTTCGATATCGCCGTATGGAATGACCTTGATACCAGGAAGCATAGGTCCGAAACCGCGCTTGTATTCAGCTTCTGATGAAAGGGAAACGGCTGTCATCGTACGGCCATGGAAGTTTCCTTCACATGCGATGATTTCTGCTTGATTGTCTGCAACGCCTTTTACATCATATGCCCATCGGCGTGCAGTCTTGATTGCCGTCTCAACTGCTTCTGCACCAGTATTCATCGGCAGAATCATATCTTTATTCGTCAGTTTCGATACTTTTTCATAAAATGGAGCTAGTTGTTCGTTGTGGAACGCTCGGGAAGTCAACGTTACACGGTCAGCCTGCTGCTTAAGTGCTTCAATGATTTTCGGGTGTCGATGCCCCTGATTGACAGCGGAATATGCGCTCAGCATATCCATATACTTATTGCCTTCTGGGTCTTTCACCCATACACCTTCTGCTTCGGAAATGACGATCGGGAGTGGGAGATAGTTTTTTGCTCCATACTGTTCTGTTTTCGAAATGATTTCTTCTGTTCCATGTTGGTTTCTTACTTTACTCATGTGGCTCACTCCATTCTTTTCAATTCATTTTGACTCTTTCACCATTATAAATGAAAACGCTTTTGCATTACACCCTCAGCATCAGATTTCCCTTTTGGAAAGGGTTTTGATATGATGAAATCGATTGAGTTTAGAGGAGGAATGCTGGATGCTTCATGCACATGTTACGTCTTGGGCGATTGCAATCATCCTGTTTTTTGTAACGTATTTTCTATTAAAAGCAGGAAAAGCGAAAGGCCATAAGATCACAAGCATGATTTTAAGGTTGTTTTATATTTTCATTATCGTTACTGGTGGAATGATGTTCGTACAATACTTATCAGGCGGATATTATGAATTTGAATTATTTGCGAAAGCACTGGTAGGTATCTGGGTGATTGGAAGTATGGAAATGGTGTTGGCAAAAGCGAAAAAAGGGGCTTCTGTCATTGGAATGTGGATCATGTTCGTCATTTCACTGATCCTAGTTTTATACCTGGGTTATCACGCATTGCCAATGTAAAAAGACAAACCATCAAGAAAGAGCTTATCCGATAGGGACAAGCTCTTTTTTACACTTTCTTCAGTAAAAGCGCAACTGAGGCTCAGCCTGTGCAAGGTTTTCTTTAATCCGCAAACGTATTTTCTGTGATGATCACCATGACTGCTTTTTCAATCGTGTCGTCCTTCGGTTTGGTTTCAAAGTATGTATCGATTTGCTGAAGAAGTTGATTGGGGTCTTCGATGTGTATGTCTCTTGACTTCAAACCCTTTGTAAGATGGATGGCAAAAGTAAGACGATCTTGAGTTGATAGAGACTGCCACTCTTGCCCGGTGTTTTGTAAAATGTCTTCAGGATTCTTAGAAGGGGACGTGTGGAGGCCTGAGGCTTCTCTTTGTTCTTTCATTTGAATCATGCTTTCTTCATCTACAAAAAAATCCGTTAATTCAGGACTAACAGCTATTGAGGAAATTCCCAATAAGACTGCAAGAGTAAGTAAACCGAATAAGAAATTTTTCATATGTACCATGCCTTTGTCTTAATGTGTGTATATCAGTATAACATTTTTTTGTAAGGCTGTATTCGCAAACGTTGTTGCTCTTGAAAGTCGTTGATTTCCGCTCCAGGATGCTCGTTTTCCGCGGGGCGTGCGGTGAGCCCACTCGTCGCCTTGCGACCTCAGGAGTCTCCTTTTCAAGGAAGCATTTGTGCTCCTGCGTCTACAAGAAAGTCCTGTCGAAGCGAGCTTCCTCGTCGCATGCCTTGCGAGGAGATTATTCAGGTAGTAGGCACACTGATCCCGCAGGAGTCTCGCACCTTGCTCTCCAATCAACTTGCACAAGGTGATTTTTTGATAATAACTCAAAAGCAACAATCTTTTAGATAAGAGCCTTATGTAAAGTGGTTAACGTTCTTCACCAAAAAAGGGGGAAATTATGAAATTCTATCAATTCAATCCAACTAAAGCTAAGGTGATCGATCAATTTGGCAGTTCTGGTGTACGTATTTCGCCTTTCGTACGCCAAAAAGGATTTCAGCAGACAGCTTGTATCCACTTCGAAAAAGAAAGCTGCCTCGGTATGCATCCTGCCACGGTCAATCAATTGTTCATTGTTGTATCCGGTGAAGGGTGGGTACGTGTAAAAGATTCAGATAAAGTGAAAGTTTCCACTGGAATAGCTGTGTTTTGGGAGCAGGGGGAAGAGCATGAATCAGGATCAGAGGAATCCATGGAGGTCATTGTGTTAGAAGGGGCGAACATCGATCCTTCAACATTTATGTCTGAAATCGAAGTGAAATAGGATAAAAGACCTTATTCCCTTTATTCGAACATAGTAAAATAGGAGTTTATACACCCTTGGGATTGATGAAGGGAACGACTGATTTGGTCGATAAAAGGTATGGATATGTCTAAAAATTAACGATCAGATCATTTTCAATCGATGCTGGGGAAGGGTGTAAAGATGAAGACTGTCAGCACGATTTATAGTAGTAAGAAACAATTACAATCATTCATAGATATGAACGACCTACAATCGGTGCATGATCGGTTATTGATCCAGATCTTCACATCAGAGGGGAAGGTACGGATTTCAAGACTGGTAGAGATGCTTGATCAGGAGTTTCCGCAAGCAGCAATCATCGGTGCGACAGTGGACGCCTCCTTTTGTGAGGAAATCAGGACGAGCGGTACGACGATCTCTTTTACGGTTTTCGATAAGGTGCAGCTTGCGTGTATTGGTATTTCTGATAATGAAGTTATGGAAGCCAATGAATGTGGGATTCATATTGCTGAACGGATCATCAAACCAGATACGAAAGCCGTCATCCTGTTCGGAAGCAGCAGTACATATAACAATCTGGGGGTGCTGAAGGGGTTGGAGAAAGTAGCCCCAGGTGTAGTAGTCGCAGGCGGCAATGCCGTACCGATTGGAGAACGAAATATAGAATTCCTGATCTCTAATGAAGGTTTGATCGATTCAGGAGTGACGGCGGTCAGCCTGACTGGAGAGGAATTAAAGGCCTCGGTCCATGCCTGTTCGGATTGGAATACGGCAGGTCGTTCTTTTATAGTGACGAAAGCTGAAGGTTCCATCCTCTATAGGCTGGATGATGTACCAGTCAAAGATATCTATGAAAAATATCTCGGAAGTGAAATGACGACGAATATCATAGATTCACGTTCTTCCTTTCCTTTGATGGTGACACGTGGGGAGCAGACAGAGCCTGTGATGGTGAAGCGTTTTTGTGAAGACGGTTCGATCGAAGTCTTTCAACCGATTCAGGAAGGTTGCAAAGTTTCAATTGGTTGTGGAGACGTTGGGATTTTTCTGGATTCGATGAATTGTATCTATCGCCAGCTGGAAAGTAAGCCTGTAGAAGGGCTCTTCCTATATTCATGTTTATCCAGGCGCAGGTTTTTCAATATCGGGATCGCTCATGAGATGGATATGATCAAAAGTCTCGTTCCGACAGTAGGGGCTTTCACAGCCGGTGAATATTATCATGAGGATGGAAAGAATGACGTCTTAAGCTATGCCCTTTCGTTCTTGATGTTAGCAGAAAATGAAACGTATATTGATGAACAAACTTTCCGGAACGCAAATAACGTTGCTTCCCACTATCAAGAATTTCTTGCGATGTCACAGCTCGTAAAGGCATCCACAGAGGATCTTGAGGTTTTGAACGACTCTCTTATGATGGCTGAAGAGAAAATTTCACAGTTGGCTTATCACGACAGTTTGACAGGCTTGCCAAACCGTATGTATTTCCATGAAAGATTGACTGATGCGATCGAGTCAGCTGAAAAATCGAATGAGAAACTTGCGGTGATGGTAGTCGATTTGGATGAGTTCAAGATGATCAACGATAGTCTAGGGCATCAGGCAGGTGACCGGATTTTAAAACATGTGGCAAGAAATATGAGCGGGATGATTGAAGAGGGGCAATGCCTTGCACGGTTTGCTGCAGATGAATTCCTCATTTTCGTTCCCGGTGAAAGTGATTTGGATAAGCTGACGTGTTTAGCAAAAAACATCTTGTCAGTTATCAAAAAACCGATTTTCTTGAACGGCAAAGATTATGTTCTGTCTGGAAGCATCGGAATCAGTATGTACCCTGATGATGCCAGAAATGATGAGCACCTCTTGAAGAATGCGAACTTGGCGATGCACCGTGCAAAATTAGACGGAAGAAACAGTGTGCAGTTTTTTACGATGGAGATGAATGATTCAATTAACGAACGACTTGAAATGGAATATCATCTGAGAAAGGCGATGTCGTTGGGGGAGTTTGAAATCTTCTATCAACCGCAGATCAATATATCCGATGGGAAAGTGTTCGCTTGTGAAGCATTGCTGAGATGGAATCATACGAAACGCGGAATGATTCCTCCGAACCTTTTTATTCCGATCGCTGAAAAAGCGGGATTGATTAATGAAATCGGGAAATGGGTCCTTGAACAAGCTTGTAAACAAGTACGCAGTTGGCACGACCAAGGTGCGGAACACTTATCAGTTTGTGTGAATGTTTCTGGAAGGCAATTTCAACGATTGGAGTTCGTCGATGAAGTAAAAGAATGCTTGGGGATTTCTGGTCTGAGTCCTTCTGCGCTGCATATCGAATTGACAGAGAGCATTATGCTTGAAGATGTGGAACACAGTCTGTGGATCATCAATCAGTTGAGAGCTCTCGGTGTGAAAATATCTGTCGATGATTTCGGCACAGGATACTCTTCTTTAAGCTACTTGAGGGATTTTCCGATCGATATTCTGAAAATCGACCAATCGTTCATACGGAACCTGGAAGAATTCAGTTCAGATGCTGCAATCGTCCGTGCAATCATTATGATGTGTGAAGGATTGAACGTCACGGTCCTCGCTGAAGGCGTGGAAACGAAAAATCAACTGATCACCTTGAAGAAATTTGGATGTGACCAAGTACAAGGGTACTATATCAGCAAACCTGTCAATCCGGTACAAATCCAAACCTTCCTGACAGGAAACAAAATCATTTAAAGAAAGCAAATAAGGAAAAGCGGCTCGACTAAAACCAATCGAACCGCTTTTTGTTGTATAGGATAAGTGTACCAGGCACCGAATGGAACCTCAACAGCGCCAAGGGTTCTGAAAGTGTACCAGGCACCGAACGAGACCTCAACAGCGCCAATGGATCTGAAAGTGTGCCAGGCACCGAACGAGACCTCAACAGCGCCAAGGGTTCTGAAAGGGTGCCAGGCACCGAATGAAACCTCAACAGTGCCAATGGATCTGAAAGTGTACCAGGCACCGAAGTGGCACTGATATTTAGTATAGGTCGGTGCGGCGGTCTTCGTAGATTGGGATGCGGGTACGGATTTCGTTCAGTTCATCAATGGAGATGTCAGCGAATAGGATGGTTTCTGTTTCATCTGCTTCTGCGATGATTTCGCCCCATGGGTTGATGATGATCGAGTGTCCGCCAAATTCATTGTCAGGGTCAGCGCCGATACGGTTACAGGCAACGACGTAACATTGGTTTTCAATCGCTCGTGTAATCAAAAGGTTACGCCAGTGTTCCGTTCTAGGTTTCGGCCATTCAGCCGGTACAAACAACACTTTAGCTCCTTCAAGCGCATGCTTGCGCATCCATTCTGGGAAACGGATATCATAACAGATGAACCCCGCTGAAGGCACTCCGTCAATTTCAAAATGGCCGTCATTATTTCCTGCAGTAAGGTATTTTTCTTCATTCATAAGGCGGAACAAATGGACCTTGCTGTATTTTTTCACAACATCACCTTCACGATCAAATACGATCATCGTGTTGTAGACGCTGTCTTTAGACTTTTCAGCGACGGAGCCCGCAATGATATTCACCCGGTAAGTCGAAGCAAGTGAAGAGATGAATTCGATGGTCTGTTTCCCTTCATCATCACCGATTTCATCAAGCCGCTTTAAATCATACCCTGTCGTCCACATCTCTGGAAGGACAATCACATCAGCTGATTCATTACATGCATCTCGGATCGTCGCTGTCACTTTTTCAAAATTCACTTGTGGTTTTCCGAATTCTATATCCATCTGTATTACTGCTACTTTCATACAAGGGCCCCCTTAATTCCAGATTTACAATATAAATCCCTTTACATTTAGTCATTTACACTTTAACATAAGTGATTAGAATTTTACGACAATTTACAATTGAAACTTAACAATATAGGAGGTTATCAGATTGGCTCGTTTTCAACAATCAGAATCAATCAAACGTTTGCCTGACCAATTCTTTGCAAAACTTGTAAATAAGATCGAACCCTACTATCAAGCTGGTTATGACATGATCAATCTCGGACAGGGGAATCCTGACCAGCCTACCCCGGATCATATCATCGAGGCACTGCAGACCTCAGCAACCAACCCGATCCACCATAAATATCCCCCATTTCGAGGTCATACCTTTTTGAAAAAAGCGATTGCCGATTATTATAAACGGGAATACGATGTCGATCTAGACCCTGAAAAAGAAGTCACCGTCCTTTTTGGGGCAAAAGCGGGTCTCGTAGAAGTAAGCCAATGCTTGTTAAACCAGGGGGATACTGTATTAGTACCCGATCCAGGTTACCCTGACTATGAATCTGGGATCGCCATCGCTGGTGCAAATCAATATAAGATGCCGCTTAAAAAGGAAAATGACTTCCTGCCAGACTACGATTCTATTTCACAAAATGTTCTGGAACAAGCAAAATTGATGTTCCTGAACTATCCTAACAACCCGACAGCAGGTATCGCAACAAAGGAATTTTTCGAAGAGACGGTTGAGCTCGGTGAAAAGACTGGATGCTGTATCGTTCATGATTTTGCGTACGGATCGATCGGGTTTGACGGCAAGAAACCGATTAGCTTTCTTCAGACAAAAGGGGCAAAAGAGGTCGGAGTCGAGATGTACACGCTTTCCAAAACATACAATATGGCCGGTTGGCGTGTTGGCTTTGCATTAGGGAATGAGGAAGTCATCGAAGCACTTAACCTTATCCAAGATCATTACTATTGTGGTATGTTCGGCGGCATCCAGGAAGCAGCGGCAAGTGCATTAAACGGCCCACAGGACTGTGTTCACGAATTGACCGCTTTATATGAAGACCGTCGCAACGCATTTATCACGAAATTGAATGATCATGGATTCAACGTTGATCTTCCGAAAGGATCCTTTTTCTCGTGGCTTCCTGTGCCAGAAGGATATACATCAGAAGAGTACGCGGAACTTTTAATCGAAAAAGCGCATGTGATCGTAGCACCTGGAAATGGATTCGGCGAAACAGGTGAAGGATTCGTCCGAGTTGGATTGAATTGTGAAAAAGAACGCCTGCTTGAAGCTGCCGACCGAATGATCCATTTACACGAAAACCACCTGTGATTCTAACTCCTCGAACCATCCCGAGTGGGCACATTTCACACTTCTTCGCATAAATTGTGTAGAGAGATGTGAGGATGATCGAATCCCTGGAAGGGTGAGGTAATAAAATGTGTGGAATCACAGGATGGATCGATTTTAAAGAAAATTTGACAAAAGAAACAGCAACAATCCAAAAGATGGCAACCACATTAGGAAAACGTGGACCGGATGCTACTACGCATTGGACAGCACCCCATGTCGCTTTCGGGCATGCACGTTTGATCGTGGTCGATCCTGCTGGTGGGGGTCAACCGATGCAGAAAGTCCATCACTCGAATCTATATACGATGGTCTATAACGGTGAATTATACAACACAGAAGACATACGGAAAGTCCTGGCATCGAAGGGGCATCGATTCGATTCCCACAGCGATACCGAGGTTCTTCTGACCAGTTACATCGAGTGGGGGGAGCAATGTGTAGACCATCTGAATGGCATTTATGCGTTTGCAATTTGGGATGAAAAGCACGAGCAGGTTTTCATGGCGAGGGACCGGCTTGGCGTAAAGCCGCTATTTTACAAAGAACAATCCGGATCCCTGATATTCGGTTCAGAATTGAAGGCGATCCTCGCTCATCCTGACGTAAAAGCAGAGGTTGACCGGGAGGGCTTGCAAGAAATTTTCGGATTAGGGCCATCGAGGACCCCGGGGCATGGCGTCTATAAAGGAATCAACGAACTAAGGGCCGGTCATGCGCTAAGATTGGACCGAAATGGATTGCGAATTTGGCGTTATTGGGATGTGAAAAGTGAAGAGCATACAGATTCGCTCGATGAGACAGTTGAGCAGGTCCGGTGGCTGCTGAAAGATGCTGTCGAAAGGCAACTGGTCGCCGATGTGCCGGTGTGTACTTTTCTGTCAGGCGGGGTCGATTCAAGCGCAATCAGTGCATTCGCTTCCCGCTTTTTCCAGCAGGAGGGGCGTGGTGCTCTTCATACGTATTCCATCGACTATGAAGAAAATGATAAGTACTTCAAGAAAAGCACTTTCCAACCGAACTCCGATGGTCCCTGGATTCAAATCATGCGGGATTATTTGAAGACGGTCCATCACTCCTCTGTAATTGAAAATACAAAATTGCAGCATTACCTGACAGCAGCTGTCCATATGAGGGACTTACCAGGAATGGCTGATGTCGATTCCTCCTTGCTTTGGTTTTGTGAAGAAATCAAACAGCAGTTCACGGTTGGGCTTTCTGGTGAATGTGCAGATGAAATATTCGGCGGATACCCATGGTTTTATCGACCGGAATTGTTAGAGAGGGATGCGTTCCCATGGATGCACTCGACAGCTGAACGTGAATCGATTTTGAGACCAGACTTGAGGAAAAAGCTCGATTTGAAAAACTATGTTCATGATCGCTATCAACAAACAATCAATGAAACTCCGAAACTTGATGGTGAAGAGCCTGCAGAGGCTAGAAGAAGAGAGATGTTCTACCTTAATATGCATTGGTTCATGGCAACGCTTCTCGACAGAAAAGATCGCATGAGCATGGGGGCAAGCCTCGAGGTCAGGGTTCCATTCGCTGATCATAGGATTGTAGAGTATGCCTGGAATATCCCGTGGGAGATGAAAATGTTTGAAGGCAGAGAGAAAGGCATATTACGAAAAGCACTCGAAGGAACCCTTCCTCATGAGATTTTGTACCGGAAAAAAAGTCCTTATCCCAAAACGCATCATCCGGAATACACCCGGCTCGTAAAGGCATGGCTAGGCTCGATCATTAAAAAGGATTCCGCGCCTATCTATGAATTGGTAGATCGGAACAAGGTATCGGAAATTATCCAGACAGATGGCGGAGCCTATAAAACTCCCTGGTTCGGACAGTTGATGACTGGCCCGCAGCTGATCGCCCATCTAGCACAAATCAATGTGTGGTTGGAAGACTACAATGTCAATATCATAGAGTGATAAATTTTAACGTGCGACTCTTCTGAAGGGTCGCTTTTAATTTTCTAAAACGCTTTTCATATAAAACCTTCTTTAAGATGGAAAATTAGGTCCGGGAAACTATAAATCCGACGAATGTTCCGATTAATGAAAATCTTAAGGTTCATTATGTAGGACATCGGTATAGCCTAACAATATTCCACAACAATCTCTCCATTATTTCGACATTCCCTCATACTATGGGCTTAGCAAAATTTAGGGATAAACAACCTCAATACTTTATACCTACTACTTACTGATAAAGTACTAGGACCATCCAAACCTTTGGTATTAATGAACTAACCTCGATTTCTATAAAATTCCAGAGGAGTTGAAAGTCCCAAACGAAATTTATCGACTAAACATTACCAATTCTTCATTTTTAGAAAATTCTGTTATTTATATTAATTTCTGCAAAAAATTGCTTTATGATGGATTCAACATCAAAGGATACAGACATCTCGCATTCGACAGGAAAGGGGGAAAGTTTTTTACGTTTCAGACAAGCTTATAACTTTTAGGAGGGGAAAGATGGTAAATTATCGGAGGTTTTTGTTGAATCGACGGGCATTTGCACTCGTCACAGCGATTCTACTACTAGTTTCAACATTTCTAGCTCCAACGGTCAACGCACGAACGATGAACACACAGGAATCGAACCCTGTAGCCACATCGTTCAAAGATGAAGCCCTAACCAATAAAGTAAGCAAGTCCTTACAAAACCAGTTCAAGGATGAGGATCAGGTCACGTTCTTGATCAAGTTCAATGAACAGGTTGATACCAAGAAAGTTTCGAAGAATGCGATTGAAAAAGCGGAGAAGCAGAAGCTGACGCCTTACAAGAAGGAACTGGCTCAACGCTCTGCAGTCGTATCGGCACTTCGCTCTACGGCAATCGAAACACAAGGGAACGTAAAACAATTTTTAGAGAAACAAAAAGCAAGCAAGGCAGTGAAAAACTATCAATCTTTCTTCATTGTCAATGCGATGGCTGTAACGGCGAACAAAGAAGTCATGGAGCAATTGGCTGCATTTCCTGAGGTAGCGAAAGTATTGCCGAATGAAGTGCGTCAACTCCAACCGATGCCTCAATCAACAAAAGCGTCCACTCAAC
>NZ_JBQQCL010000016.1:0-76350 GCF_052246725.1 Pseudalkalibacillus sp. R45
GTAACGCTGCCGAAGCTTTCCTTGTCCTGCGGGATCAGCGTGCCTACTACCTGAATAATCTCCTCGCAAGGCATGCGACGAGGAAGCTCGCTTCGACAGGACTTTCTTGGAGACGCAGGAGCACAAAGGCTTCCTTGAAAAGGAGACTCCTGAGATCGCAAGGCGACGAGTGGGCTCACCGCACGCCCCGCGGAAAGCGAGCATCCTGGAGCGGAAATCAACGACTTTTAAAGAAAACTTGGCGAGACCAAGCATTTTGTAGGTCGAGCCTTAGTTGCCCTTATACTGAAGAAAGTATTTTATACTTTCTTTAAGTGCAAAAGCAACAAAGTTTGCGAAAACAGCCTTTTTATATGAAGGGGGATATCGAGATGGAAGAAGTATATATTCTAGAGGGCGCGCGGACAGCATTCACCTCATTCGGAAAATCATTTGCAAGCATTGGACCTACTGAACTAGGCGTTGCCACTGCAAAGGAAGCGATGGAACGCTCACAGGTATCTCCTGATGAAATCGAACAGGTCATATATGGAAATGTGATTCATAGCAGTACAAACGCACCATATGTAGCTCGTCATATCGCTACAAAATCGGAAATTCCAGTAGAGACGCCGGCTATGCTTGTGAACCGCCTTTGTGGTTCTGGATTGCAATCAGTTATTTCAGGGGTCCATTCTATCCTTTTGAATGAAGGAGAGGTTGCGCTTGTTGGCGGCGTCGATAATATGTCGATGAGTCCGCATGTTTCATTTACAAATCGTTTCGGTCATCCTAAGCTCGGCAATGTCCAATTTGAGGATATGCTCTTATTGACTTTGAGGGATGAAGCGATTGGAAACGGAATGGGCATCACAGCTGAAAACCTTTCTGAACAATACGATATTTCGAGAGAAGAACAGGATGAATTTTCTGTTATTAGTCACCAACGTGCTTCTGAAGCCATTCAATCAGGTCGCTTCCAACGTGAAATTGTTTCAGTTGAGGTGAAAGAATGGAAAGAGGTTAAAACTGTGAAGACCGATGAACATGTCAGATCATCGACGTCTGTAGAAGGATTGTCTAAGCTGAAACCCACTTTCAAAAAGGACGGTACGGTGACGGCCGGAAATTCGAGCGGGATTAACGATGGTGCTGTTTCATTGGTAATCGCAGGAGACTCTTTTGTTAAGAAGAAAAATGTGAAGCCCCTCGCGAAAATCCGTTCATGGGCTGTTTGCGGTGTTGATCCTTCAGTAATGGGGATCGGTCCAGTGCCTGCGATCAATCTTGCCTTGAAACGGGCAGGGCTTTCCAAGGATCAGATCGATTTGTTCGAAATCAATGAAGCTTTTGCCGCCCAATACGTTGCTGTCGAAAAAGAACTGAATCTGGATCGCGATAAAACGAATGTAAATGGCGGAGCAATCGCACTGGGTCATCCAGTCGGTGCGAGCGGATCAAGACTATTGCTATCACTTGCATATGAGCTGCAGCTCCAAAACAAACGATTTGGTGTAGCCAGTCTCTGTATCGGCGGCGGGCAAGGCATAGCGATGGTTATTGAAAACGAGAATACATGATTAAAGGGACTGCCCAAAGAAAAGTGTCAGACACCTCCAACGCAACATTTTGGATCAAATCCACGAACTTTCTCAAAATGTTGTTAAATTCGGAGAGACTCAGACACTTTTGGGACAGTCCCTTAATTTTGCAAAATTGGAGCTTAGTTTTCAAAATTAAGCTCTGGTTTTACAATAATGCCGCTCAAATTCACAAAAATGCGGCCCATATTTACAAATACACCCGTCAGCTTGAATAAATCCACAGTGGAACTTTCATCCTCTAATCACGATGTTTATCATAGAATGTTTGTTTCGTCCATTCCTGGAAAAGTTCAATTTCCTTATGAGTCAATTCGATCTTAGCCGCTTCAGTATTATCATCAACTTGTCCGACTGAACTTGCACCAGGAATTGTTGTCGCCACTGCTGGGTGATGCAGGGGATAGCGAAGCGACAAATGGGAAAGCTTTCTACCATGTGATATATCTTTTATCTTTGTCACGATATCCTTGATTTCAGAAGGTCGATAGTCCATAAATCCTTTATCAGAAGCTTTATCTGTAAAAATCCGCTTACTAAGGTTTCCTTTCGCGAGAGGTCCGCGAGCAATGACAGATACGTTATTAGCCTGGATCCTATTCAACCATTCTTCGGGTCGACGGTCAAGTAAACTATACTGCATCATTATGCTGACGATATTTGAGCGTTCAAGGTATTCTTTAATGACATTCGGACGGATTGAGGAGATTCCATACTCACGGATCAATCCTTCTGTTTTCAAGTCCTCAAAAGCCTCGATGATCTCATCGATTGGATCATCAATCGTTCCGCCGTGAAGCTGATACAAATCGATATAATCTGTGTCTAATCTTTGTAAGGAACGTTTTACCGCAGTTTTTATGTAATCCTTACTCGGTGCCCATTCCCAACCTTCATCTACGTGATCCCAACGGTTACCCACTTTCGTAGCCAGAACGCATTGTTCGCGCTTTCCTTTCAAAGCTTTCCCGACTAATTTTTCGTTTTCACCAAAGTCATAGAGATCTGCCGTATCAATCAACGTTACGCCTTTATCTAGTGCTTTGTGGATGATCTTTGTTGCTTCTTTTTCATCCGATCCTAATGACATACAGCCTAATCCGATTTCTGATACTCGTAATTCTGAAGATCCTAGTTTGTTCAATTGCATGAAAAGCACCTCCTGGTTAGTACATTACCACGAGCGGCAGCCCGAAAACATCTTTCCTGATCTGGAGATTTCTGCTTCAGACTATAATATGGGGGCAAATCTTGGAATTATCGGTGCACGTTGCAAACTTATCGGTGCAGCTCAGAAAAATATCGGTGCGAACTACATAATTATCAATGATTTCATTTTGATCAGACCAAAAAACAACACCCTCAAGAGGTGCTGTTCCTTCAGTTTATTTTTTATGACGGCCTTCGATCCAATCCTGGACGGTGTCGTATTCCTGCATATATTTTTTCAGCAAATACCGTACTTGCCAGGCTTTTCCGACTAATGTAACGCTGTTCGTCTGCAGATAAACCTTCATGGTATAGACTCCCTTCGTCTCTCATCATTAGGAATAGGATAATCGCTTATGATAGACTTTATGTATCAAAAAATAGAATTAGCACAAGGAGTTTTGTGTCATGAAAAAGTTAGAAGAAAAAACGATTGATTCAGAAGTCATATATAGTGGAAAAATCATCGACCTTCATCTTGAACAAGTCGAACTCCCTAATGGAAAGACGAGCCAGAGAGAAGTCGTGAAACATCCTGGTGCAGTAGCGGTGTTAGCTGTAACGCCGGAAAATAAAATCGTTCTCGTACGTCAGTATCGCAAACCTTTGAACCGGGAAATCATCGAGATTCCTGCAGGGAAACTTGAAAAAGGTGAAGATCCAGAAGTTTGTGCACTACGTGAGCTGGAGGAGGAGACAGGTTATCGAAGTACAAAGCTGACATATCTTCAATCCTTCTATACATCTCCTGGTTTTGCGGATGAACTTATTCATATCTATTACACTGATCAGTTGGAACAAGGGAAGGTCCAGTTGGATCAGGACGAGTTTGTCGAGCGGATGGAAGTGACATTGGAAGAAGCAATTGAACTTGTAAAAAGCCAGGACATTTTTGATGCAAAAACGGCGTTTGCCATCCAATACTTGCAATTGAAGGAAGATCGATCTTAAAATGAAACGGATTTTTGCTGATTTCCATATCCATTTAGGAAGCACTTCAGAAGGTAAGCCTGTAAAAATATCAGCCTCGAAAAACTTGACTCTATCAAATGTATTACACACAGCCTTCCAGCATAAAGGAATACAGATGGTCGGGATTATCGATTGTCATGTTCCTGCTGTAATTCGTGAACTAGAAGAGGCCGTTGAAAAGGGTGAGATCTCTGAACATCGTGATGGTGGGCTCATAAAAGACAGAGGCTGCTTGATTCCGGGTTCGGAAATCGAAATCTATGATGAGAACTGTAATGGTCCGATTCACGTATTAGTCTTTTTACCTTATTTAAACTGCATGAAACATTTCAGCAGTTGGTTAGGTGAGAGGATGACGAACCATCATCTATCCTCACAGCGTTTTTATGGAAGCGCGACTGAACTTCAAGAAAAAACTAAGGAATTGGGGGGCTTGTTTATAATCGCCCATGCTTTCACCCCTTTTAAAAGTTTATATGGCAGAGGTGTTGTTAAGAGCATGGAAGAAGTCTTCAAGCCTGAATTGATTGATGCGATAGAACTTGGATTAAGCTGTGATACCCATATGGCAGGACAATTGGGAGAATTGGAGAAGCATACGTTTCTATCGAATTCAGATGCTCATTCGCTAGAAAAGATTGGACGTGAATATCAAGCAATTGACATGGAAGACCTTTCATTTAAAGAACTCTCTTTAGCATTGAAGGGGAAAGAAGGACGAAAGATAGTCGTTAATTACGGCCTCCATCCTCAGCTCGGTAAATACTATCGAACTTGCTGTGCGAAATGCGGAGTCTTGATTAAAGAAGAGGAAACCCTCAAATGCGCTCATTGTGAAAAAGGTCGCATAGTCAAGGGTGTTTCCAATCGGATTAAGGAATTATCGGATACTGCTTCTGCATCTTCTCCTGAAAAAAGACCTCCGTACACCCATCATGTACCTCTTGAATTCATTCCGGGTCTCGGACCAAGAATGCTAGAGAAGTTGAGAAGACAGTTCGGGACAGATATGGAGGTCATCCATTCTGTTTCAGATGAAGAACTCCGTGAAATACTACCAAATCAAGTGGTAGATAAAATCATAGAATCAAGAAATGGCACAATTCCTCTGAAAGAAGGCGGGGGAGGCCATTACGGCAAGCTCAACTAAGGAATTCTATAAATTAATATTACTCGGTCATACTCTATGATTTCCTCTCATAAATTGAAAGTAAGAGAGCATGAGGGAGGAAATATGATGGAGCACAGGGTGACCTATAATATGAGACGTTCATTTTCACAGCATATACAAGAACATTCATCCTTATATACATTTACGGTTGTTTTACTCATGATGGGGATTGTGTTTGGTGCTGTTATTGTCAATAGTTTGAGTTTGATGCAAAAAGAAGATCTATTCCATTATTTGAACCGGTTTTTCGGACAAGTTTCAGAGGGGGAAGTGGCAAGTGCATCTGCTATGTTTACTCAAAGCTTCTTCCATTATATTAAATATATGGGGTTGATTTGGCTGCTGGGGCTTTCAATTATCGGAGTGCCAGTCATCCTTGTTTTATTATTCTTAAAAGGGATGGTTGTCGGGTTTACAGTCGGATTTCTAGTCAATCAGATGGGGTGGCAGGGATTCCTGTTGTCCTTCGTTTCGGTTTTGCCGCAAAACCTGATCCTCATTCCTGCGTTTGTTTTGGTGACGACTGCTGCAGTAGCAATCTCTATGACACTCATCAAAGCCCAATTCTCAAACAGAATGATGACCCCATTGATGCCTTTATTGTTCAGGTATACTGCAACGGTGATCATAATCATGGTTCTAGTTGCAAGCGCGTCCTTTATTGAAGCCTTTTTATCGCCTACATTAATCAAAGCGACAATCGGCATTTTCAATTAATAAAATTATCAGATGATAATCATTATAATATCTAATTTAAAACAATTATAATTTGACACCCCTTTTCCCCATGCTTATAATAAGAATATACATAGAGTGTGGGAGGGGTCGTCTTGGAAAATCGTATCAACCGCATTAAAAAACAGCTCCATTCACAAAGCTATAAACTTACCCCACAACGTGAAGCAACGGTTCGCGTTTTGCTTGAGCGTGAAGAAGATCATTTGAGTGCAGAGGATGTCTATCTGCTCGTTAAAGATAAAGCTCCTGAAATCGGGTTAGCAACGGTTTATCGGACGCTGGAACTACTTACTGAATTGAAAATCGTCGATAAGATCAACTTTGGCGATGGGGTTTCCAGGTATGACCTTCGAAAAGAAGGTGCGGCACACTTCCATCATCATTTAGTATGTATCGAATGTGGAGCAGTGGACGAAATCCAGGAAGATCTACTTGGAGAAGTGGAACAAGTCGTGGAGAAGGATTGGAATTTCAAAGTGAAAGATCACCGATTGACCTTTCACGGAATCTGTCATCGATGCCATGATAAAGCAGACGTTGAAAATGAAAAAGAAGTTACGACCAAATAGAAAATGAACTGAAGGACTGACCCACAATGAAATGAGCGAGGGGGTCAGTTTTCTTTCACACTTAAAGAAAGAATAAAATTACTTTCTTCAGTATTGGCGCAACTAATGCTCAACCTGCGCCAAGGCTTGGCTCTTAGCCAAGTTTTCTTTAGTTAAGGCTGTTTTCTAAATGTTTGTTGCTAATGTAATGTGGTAAAGAAAGATGCTGAAACGTTCTGGCAGTGGAGACACCACCGGGAAAAGCAAGCTAAGCGAGACTTTTCGTTTGCCCGAGGAAAGCGAGTATATTTCCAAAAACAATAATCTATGTGAAAACAGCCTTAGTTGAAGACAAATCCAATAATACAGTCGGAAATCCACGTTTCTTCAGCATGTTTCCAGTTTTGACGTATATTCTACAGGATCGCAGGCATATCCTGTAGGAAGGACAAACTGGGAGGAGAAACGATGATTTCGTTATTTCGTTTAATTTTGAACGCATGTAAAGTATTTCTCGCTTTTGCATGCTGTACGTTACTATTTTATTATGGACTTTTATGGTTGAACGAACAGTACCAGGACTTTCATCGTTACGATGAACCCGAAGGACGAGCAGTAAAGGTCTTCCAATCTTATGATGAAGAGGAAGAAGAGATCTATTGGATTGAACGATTACAATTATTTTATGAAATTGGGGAATAAGGAGCGTTTGCTCATGATTGATGAGGTTCAGGATTATTTGCATTATTTGACTGTAGAACGTGGGCTGTCTGAAAACACTTTACAGTCGTACCAACGGGATTTGAAACAATATACGACCTTCTTAATGAAGGAATTAAAACATAAAGAGTTGAATGAAGTACGCAGGAACGATATCATGGCATATCTCTACCATTTGAAGGATGCTGGACGCGCTTCAACGACGATTGCAAGGACAATCGCTTCCATTCGATCCTTCCATCAGTTTCTCATACGTGAAAGAGTGACGGACCAAGATCCATCTGTACATATTGAAACACCGAAGACTGAACGTAAATTACCAAAAATTTTATCATCACAGGAAGTTGAGAATTTGATGGAAGCACCTGAAAGTAACTCAGCTTTCGGAATTAGAGACCGAGCGATGATTGAATTGCTTTATGCGACCGGAATCCGTGTCTCCGAGCTTATCCAATTGAATCTATCCGATGTCCATTTGACCATGGGTTTTGTAAGGTGTGTTGGAAAAGGTGATAAGGAACGGATCATTCCAGTAGGAAGAATGGCTACAGAAGCACTGACCACATATATTGAGAATGGTCGCGGAAAGCTCTTAAAAAAGAAGACCACTGATGCGTTGTTTTTGAACCATCATGGAAACCGTTTGACGAGGCAAGGCTTTTGGAAGATATTGAAAAAACTGTCACGAGCAGCGAACATACAAAAGGAATTGACACCACATACATTAAGACATTCGTTTGCAACACACTTACTTGAAAATGGGGCAGACCTGCGAGCTGTTCAGGAGTTGCTCGGACATGTGGACATTTCGACGACACAAATTTATACGCACGTTACGAAAACACGCCTGAAAGACATTTATTCTACCTATCATCCAAGAGCATGAGAAATTTCGTGAAAACGATTTAAAAACATGGTACAATCAAAAAAGTACCTTTATAAAAGGGTACTTTAGCTTTTTTAACAGAGGTCAGACTTCTGACCTTTACATGTGGTTGTTTGATAGAACTTACCAATGGAAATGGTATAAAATAGCGAGAAGATTAGGGAGGAGAATAGTATGGCGGACTCAAAATTCAAACGAGTGTTTTTGATCGTCATGGATTCGGTCGGAATCGGTGAAGCGCCGGATGCAGCAAAATTCAATGATTTAGGAGCAGATACATTAGGACATATTGCAGAGAAGATGAATGGTCTCAATATGCCGAACATGGCAAAGCTTGGACTCAGCAACATCAGAGAGATCCCAGGTCTTGAAAAAGCTGAAAAGCCATCTGCTCATTTTGGCAAAATGCAAGAAGCATCCAATGGGAAAGACACAATGACTGGCCATTGGGAAATCATGGGGCTCCACATCGAGCAGCCATTTAAAACCTTCCCGGACGGTTTTCCTAAGGAGTTGCTCGCTGAACTTGAAGAAAAGACCGGCAGAAAGATCATCGGGAACAAACCTGCTTCCGGAACAGAAATTCTGGTTGAGCTTGGGCAGGAACATATGGAAACAGGGGCGTTGATCGTTTATACATCAGCAGATTCAGTTCTTCAGATTGCAGCACATGAAGACATTGTTCCAATTGATGAGTTGTATGATATATGTAAAATTGCACGTGAACTCACGTTAGATGAAAAATATATGGTAGGACGCGTCATTGCACGTCCATTCATTGGTAAACCAGGAGCGTTTGAACGAACTTCAAATCGACATGATTACGCACTTAAACCTTTTGGACGTACAGTCATGAATGAAATGCAGGATGCTGATTATGATGTCATCGCCATCGGCAAAATCTCTGATATATATGATGGTGAAGGGGTTACAGATGCGATCAGAACAACATGCAATATGGATGGAATGGACCAGGTCGTGAAAACAGCAGACCGTGATTTTACGGGAATAAGTTTCTTGAACCTTGTTGATTTTGATGCGAAGTTCGGCCATCGTCGTGATCCGATCGGTTATGGTGAGGCATTGGAAGAATTCGACACCCGACTTCCGGAACTGCTTGAAAAACTAAATGAGGATGATTTGCTTCTGATTACAGCTGACCACGGGAACGATCCTGTCCATCATGGTACGGATCATACAAGAGAATACGTCCCGCTGATTGCTTATCAGGTGGGTATCCAGGTAGGAAAAGAGCTTCCTCTGCGTGAATCATTTGCAGATATCGGAGCTACGATTGCAGATAACTTTAATATTAAAGCGCCTGAATTCGGCAAAAGTTTTTTAAAGGATTTATCATAGGAGGTCGTCATGTCTTTAACGAAATCGATTCAACAATCAGTACAATATATTGAGGAGAGATTGCATGACAAGCCAACCATTGGTTTGATTCTAGGGTCTGGCTTGGGCGTTCTTGCAGATAAAATCGAAAATCCGATTTCGATTCCATATTCTGATATCCCATCTTTTCCTGTCTCGACGGTTGAGGGGCACGCTGGGGAACTCGTCATCGGTACCATTGAAGGGAAAACCGTTGTCGCGATGAAAGGGCGTTTCCACTATTACGAAGGATATCCAATGGAAAAAGTGACTTTTCCGGTAAGGGTCATGAAGGAAATTGGAGTTGAAACATTGCTTGTTACGAATGCTGCAGGAGGAATCAATGAATCTTTTGAAGCCGGAGACTTGATGATCATTACAGATCATATCAATAATATCGGTGATAACCCACTGATCGGTCCGAACGACGCTTCACTAGGAGTCCGTTTTCCTGATATGTCGGATGCTTATTCTGAGCGTTTACAAGATACCGCGAAACAAGTGGCAAATAAATTGAACATCTCTCTTCAAGAAGGTGTCTATATCGCTAATTCAGGGCCATCTTATGAAACTCCTGCAGAAGTGAGGATGCTTCGTATCATGGGAGGAGACGCCGTCGGCATGTCCACGGTTCCAGAAGTGATTACAGCTCGCCATGGCGGAATGGAAGTACTCGGGATTTCTTGCATTTCCAATATGGCTGCAGGTATTCTCGATCAACCTCTTACCCATGATGAGGTCATCGAAACCACTGAAAAAGTGAAAGCAAACTTCATGGATCTCGTACAACAGATCGTCAAAAGTATTTAAGGGGGAATCGCGGATGTCAGAGCTAAACACAAAAATTCAAGATTCTGTAAAGTTTATAACGAGTAAAACAGATGATCAGCCGACAATCGGATTGATTTTAGGATCAGGTCTTGGGGATTTTGCAGATGAAATCGAGAACGCGAAACTGATCGATTACAGTGAAATCCCGCATTTCCCTGTTTCAACAGTAGAAGGGCATGCGGGAAGGTTAGTCATTGGGACGATGAGTGGAAAAAAGGTTGTTGCGATGCAGGGTCGTTTTCATTTTTATGAAGGATACTCGTTACAGGAGGTCACGTTCCCGGTCCGTGTCATGAAAGGACTTGGTGTTGAACAGATCATTGTTACGAATGCATGCGGCGGCATGAATCCGGATTTCCAAGCTGGTGACTTGATGATCATCGAAGATCATTTGAATCTGACTGGATCGAATCCTTTAATTGGACCGAATGATCGTGAACTCGGACCCCGCTTCCCGGATATGAGCACTGCCTATACGCCAGAATTGATCGACCTAGTGGAGAATGTCGCTGAACAAGAAGGTATTTCCTTGCAAAAAGGTATTTATGCATCGATCAGTGGACCGACCTATATGACACGTGCAGAATTGAAGATGCTTCGTACCCTTGGTTCTGATACGGTAGGCATGTCTACAGTACCGGAAGTGATTGTCGCCCGCCAAATGGATATGAAGACGATCGGGATCTCTTGCATCACGGACATGGCGATTGCTGAGGACTTGGAACCACTGACACATGAACAGGTTGTAGAAGTAGCGAACCGTACAAAGCCGAAATTTAAGCAATTGCTGCGTTCAGTGATTGAAAAAGTATAATACAAGGACTGATATAGCATGAGAATGGTAGATTTGATTGAAAAGAAACGGAACGGAAACGAACTGACGCAAGATGAAATCGCCTTCATCATTGAAGGAT
The DNA here is from genome assembly GCF_052246725.1 of Pseudalkalibacillus sp. R45. Taxonomy (NCBI): domain Bacteria; kingdom Bacillati; phylum Bacillota; class Bacilli; order Caryophanales; family Fictibacillaceae; genus Pseudalkalibacillus; species Pseudalkalibacillus sp. R45. Next base: position 10,947 of record NZ_JBQQCL010000016.1, read on the forward strand.
ATACGAACGGAGACATCCCTGATTATCAAATGTCCGCCCTGGCAATGGCTATTTATTTCAATGATATGACTGAAGAAGAACGTGCGAATTTTACAATGGCAATGGTTGACTCAGGCGACAAAATTGATCTTGCAGCCATAGAAGGCATTAAAGTTGATAAACATTCCACTGGAGGCGTCGGGGACACGACGACACTTGTACTTGCACCACTCGTAGCAGCTGTCGGGGTTCCTGTTGCAAAAATGTCAGGACGTGGTCTCGGTCATACAGGCGGTACAATCGATAAGCTTGAAGCTGTACCTGGTTTCCATGTCGAAATCGACAACGACGAATTCATCAAACTTGTAAATAAGAATAAGATCGCAGTCATCGGTCAGAGCGGAAACCTTACACCTGCTGACAAGAAACTTTATGGACTTCGAGATGTAACGGCTACAGTCAATTCGATTCCGTTGATTGCAAGCTCGATCATGAGTAAGAAGATTGCTGCAGGTGCAGATGCGATTGTACTTGATGTGAAAACAGGTGCTGGTGCCTTCATGACAGAAGTTGAAAAGGCAGAAGAACTGGCAAAAGCGATGGTGAAGATCGGAAATAATGTCGGACGTAATACGATGGCGATCATTTCAGATATGAGCCAGCCGCTCGGTTTTGCAATCGGGAATGCGCTTGAAGTTAAAGAGGCAGCAGACACATTACGTGGAGAAGGACCTGAAGATCTTGAAGAACTCTGCTTGACATTAGGTTCGTTCATGGTGATGCTCGCGGAAAAAGCTGAGACGAAGGAAGAAGCTCGTCAAATGCTGATCGACGTCATGAAAAACGGCAAAGCGATTGAGACGTTTAAAACGTTCTTGAAGGCTCAAGGAGGAGACGAATCGGTCATCGACGATCTAAGCAAATTGCCAACAGCAAAGCACGAGATTCCATTTGTTGCTGAAAAAGATGGATATGTTTCAGAAATCATGGCCAATGAGGTCGGAACTGCCGCAATGTTGTTAGGGGCAGGTCGTGCAACCAAAGATTCAGAGATTGATCTTGCAGTTGGAATCGTCCTTCATAAGAAAGTCGGCGATGAAGTGAAGAAAGGCGAGACAATCGCGACATTGCACAGTAATCAAGAAAATGTGGATGAAGTATTGAAGAAATTGAACGGTGCATATACAATTTCCACTGAAAAAGTAACCGCACCACCACTAGTTTATAAAGAGATCATGTAATAACGTTTTGGATAGCTGCTTGTAAGCTGATTATGGCTTATGGGCAGCTTTTTTTTATGGTGGGGAAATAAGGATGGATTTAAGATTTACGTTGAACGAATTTCATGTCGAAAATTTGAGTTGTAGAGATAAATTTAAAGTTCTAGAGATAATTTCAGTTTTCCAGCGATTTACCCCTTACTTGTAGAGATAACTTACATCCTGTCGTAGATTGCTCCGAAAACCCAAAAACGTTTTTCACCCTTCCTAAAGTATAAACTGTTCAAAATTGGAAAAAATAAGAATACTAAGAATGGAGGGATTATGTCTATGAAACGCTTTTTTACATGTATGATTGCGGCAGTGGTAGGGCTATCAGTCCTTTCACCAGCTGCATTTGCTAATGAGGATCATGTTCCAGTCAATACTCTTGCTGAAAAAGCATCCTCTGCAATTTTGATTGAAAGAGATACAGGTACAGTACTATTCGATAAAAATGCTGATGAAAAGCTTCCTCCTGCAAGTATGACGAAGATCATGACAATGATTCTCGTGATGGATGCTTTACATAAAGGCAAAATCAACCTGAAAGACAAAGTTCGAACAAGTGAATATGCAGCATCTATGGGTGGATCGCAAATTTTCCTTGAAGAAGGAGAAATCATGACCGTCGAAGAGATGCTTAAAGGTGTTGCGTTAGCATCAGGAAACGATGCCTCAGTCGCTCTTGGAGAGTTTATCGCTGGGACGAACGACGCTTTCGTAAAAATGATGAATGAAAAAGCAAAGGAACTGGGGTTAAAGAACTCCAACTTTAAAAATGCAACAGGACTTCCGGAAACAGACCATTACAGTACAGCAAGAGACATGGCTTTGATGGCGAAAGAACTTTTGAAATATGAACAGATTACAAATTACACAGGTAAATATGAAGATTACCTGCGTCAAAATACCGATAAAAAATTCTGGCTTGTCAATACGAATAAGCTCGTCAAATTTTACCCTGGCGTGGATGGATTGAAAACCGGCTATACGAACGAGGCTAAATATTGTTTGACTGCTACAGCCAAAAAAGACGATATGCGTGTCATTGCAGTTGTCATGGGGGCTCCGACGACAAAGGAAAGGAACGCCCAGGTGACACAAATGCTCGATTATGCCTTTGCGAATTATGAGACGGAAAGGATTTACGAAAGACACCAGATGATCGATGAAATCCCAATCCAAAAAGGTGTATCGAAGACGATCCAAATGGCGACTTCAGAACCGATCTCCCTTTTGATGAAAAAAGGTGAGAAGAAGATGAAACTCACAACGGAAATCAAAATCAATAAGCAGGTGAAAATGCCGATTGAAAAAGGAGACCGGCTCGGAACGCTCGTTGTCAAAAACAATGGGAAAACCGTTACTGAATCACCTTTGGTCGCATCCGAAAACGTTGCAGCAGCGAATTGGTGGGGACTATTCAAACGTACAGTAGGCAAGTTTTCGCAAACACCGTAAATTTTCTCACATTATCAGATTATGAATCGATTCAACACTAGTTTTGTCAGCGAGAAGGATTCCATTATAAAAATAGCGAAATGACTCACTACCTAGAAGAAGGAGGAGAGGTAAGTGAGTCTTAGTGTAAAACTCGAAGTTAAAGACCGTGTCCTGTGTATCCGATTAGAAGGCGACTTAGACCACCATACAGCAGAACAGTTACGGACAGAAGTTGATCAAACGATCCAAGAAAATCAGATTCATGATATCGTATTGAATTTAGAAGCCTTGTCTTTTATGGATAGTTCAGGATTAGGGGTAATCCTAGGACGATATAAATTGATTAAAAGTCAAGGAGGAGAAATGGTTGTTTGTTCGATCTCCCCTTCTGTAAAAAGACTGTTTGAGATGTCAGGCATGTTCAAGATCATCCGACTTGAAGATAGTGAACAAAAAGCTTTGCACACGCTGGGGGTGGCATAATGAAAAATGTCATGAAAATGGAATTCTCTGCACGTAGTGAAAATGAATCATTTGCAAGGGTCACAGTTGCATCCTTCATCGCACAACTCGATCCTACTGTAGATGAATTGACTGAAATCAAAACGGTTGTTTCAGAAGCCGTTACGAATGCAATCATTCATGGATACGATAACAACGCTGATGGAATGGTTTATATCGAATGCATTTTAGATGATGGTTGTGTTGAATTGATGATCCGTGATGAAGGAGTCGGAATCGATGATCTGGATGAAGCTAGACAGCCATTATTCACAACTAAGCCAGAACTTGAAAGATCCGGGATGGGTTTTACAATCATGGAAAATTTCATGGACCAAATCGAAATTGACACAGAAAAATCTTTCGGCACCACGATCCGTTTGAAGAAGTATCTGACAAATCATAAAGCGCTTTGTAATTAAGGAGCATAGCCTATGGATTTGGATGTCAAACAAGATAAAAAAAACACGTACCTCAATGACAAGGAAATGAAAGAATTGATCCAACGAAGTCAGGAAGGCGATCAGACAGCGAGAGATACCATCGTAGAGAAGAACATGCGGTTGGTCTGGTCTGTTGTACAACGCTTTTTGAACAGAGGGTACGAACCGGATGACCTTTTCCAAATTGGAAGTATCGGTCTGCTTAAATCTGTAGATAAATTCGATCTTAGTTATGACGTAAAATTTTCGACTTATGCAGTCCCGATGATCATCGGAGAGATCCAGCGGTTCATAAGGGATGATGGAACAGTCAAAGTAAGCCGATCCTTAAAAGAACTCGGTAATAAAGTCAGGAAAGTACGGGATGAACTATCGAAAGAGTTTAGCCGCAATCCTACCGTGAATGAAATTGCGACGAAACTTGAGATCAGTCCTGAAGATGTCGTGATGGCACAGGAAGCTGTCCGTGCCCCATCATCGATTCATGAAACCGTTTATGAGAATGATGGAGATCCGATTACATTGCTTGATCAAATTTCAGATCAGGGTGATACGAAGTGGTTTGATCAGATTGCTTTGAAAGAAGCAATCCAGACGCTGAATGAACGTGAGAGATTGATCGTCTATCTCAGATATTATAAGGATCAGACGCAGTCTGAGGTAGCTACAAGGCTTGGAATATCACAAGTTCAAGTTTCCAGGCTAGAAAAGAAAATACTCCGTGAGATGAAAACCCAGATGGACGAATAAGTCGTCTATCCGGGTTTTTGTTTTGTGTGTAACAAACGAAATTAACGCCATATCTGGGGAAAGCCGCCAAGCCGCCATGTTAACGGACATCAGAGCCGTTATTTGTGACAAAACCGCTGTTTCTGAAACTTTAACGGACACCACAGCCGTTATTTGTGAACAAAGCAGCTGATTTCCTATGATATTTTCGAAATAAGGTCCCTGGTGTCCGCTAAGTTTGTAAAATTCCATTATTTTGGGTAAATAAGGTCTCCTGTATCCGTTAACAGGATAGTGCAACTTGCGAGGTCGACACTTTGATTAACATTTTTGTATGCGTCCACCCAGAATCATTTGGTTCGATCCTCCTCGCCAGTTTACAGTGACCTTCGTGCCTAACCCGGTTACTTCCGCTTTTGGTTTGCCTGTGGAAATGGAGTGAATTTCGCAAACATCAACAATATAGAAAAATAAAAAATCGTGTAGATTATCATAGATTGTTGACTATAGTCCGCAACAAAAACTGTAAATTCCTCTTTTATCTACCGCTTTTTTCTCCACATTACCACAATTTCCTTCAAATATACCGTCATTTTTCTTCATTACATCCTTACCTTATTCCTGAATTTATTTAACTGCTCCTATCCAAAAGGTAATTACTGGATAGGTTGGGCATCCAGAATGAGAGTGGTTTGGAAGAAACATACTACATATAAACGAATTGGCATAAAAGGGGGACTTTCTTTGGAAGTTGAAGCGGTTTATTTACGTATGCGGCATAGGCTTCTTGCTTCTCCTGGACAGACAATACGAATTAAAGATCTTGCTCAACTCGTCGGCCCTGAAAATGTCATTCAAGAAATTGGTCATATGACAGTTCATAAAATCACGGTGGAAGATAAAACCATCGTTATCATCGATCTTATGAAAGTTCTAAAGGCCATTAAAGAGCGATTTCCGAGTTTGGATATTCAAACTGTCGGTACACCTCAAACGATTATAGAAGTCCAGTATAAGCAATCGAAAATTACTGGGGTTTATTTTGTGGTCGTTTGGCTCTTGTTATTCATTGGCGCTGCACTTGCGATTATGAATTTCCATGAGGATGTCAGCATGCAGCAGGTTCACCAGAAGATTTACTACCTGGTCACAGGACGGAAGAACGAATATCCGCTTCTTTTACAGGTTCCGTATTCTTTTGGGCTTGGATTAGGGATGGTGCTCTTTTTCAACCATATTTTCAAGAAACGTTTCAATGAAGAACCAAGTCCACTTGAAGTGGAAATGTTCAACTACCAACAGGATTTGGATCAGTACGTCATCATGAATGAGAACAAAGAAAACGAGAAGAAAGCTCATGACAATTAAAATTATTATCGTCATGTTGATAGGTTTAGGAGGAGGCCTCGCAGTAGGAGCAGGTTTCGTTGCAATTTTGACGGTTTTCGGTATCATTCCACGGTTGATGCAAATCACAAAAACATATTCAAAATTAAGAGGCTATGAAATCGGCATCATTGCAGGCGTCTTATTATCAAGTTGGTATGGATTGAGAGATCTCACCATCTCTTCTAGCCATTGGTTTCTGATTCCGATCGGTATTGCAAGCGGAACTTTTATCGGAATGCTGGCTGCTGCATTGACAGAAGTGTTGAATGTACTTCCAATCTTGATGAAACGTGTCGGGTTCAAAGAACAAGTTCTCATACTCCTGATGGCAATTTTGTTCGGAAAAGTAGTAGGTTCACTGTTCCATTGGATCTTCTTCGTACATCTGTGATTTTTTAAAAGGTATAAAAGGAGCTGTAAGACATGGGTAAAAACAAACTTTCACCAGAGCAACAAGCTTATAAAGAAAAAATCAAACCTTTACAACCACAACCTCCGTATATATGGAATTGTATAAAAGCCTTTCTGATCGGGGGGCTAATATGTGCGATTGGACAGGGGATTACGAACTTTTATATCACCTTCTTCAATTTTACGGAGAAGACTGCAGGGAATCCGACAGTTGCAACCCTGATACTTGCTGCAGCATTGCTAACTGGATTCGGGATCTATGATAAGATCGGCCAATTTGCTGGGGCGGGGTCCATTGTTCCAGTCACAGGATTCGCAAACGCAGTAACAAGCGCAGCTCTGGAACATAAAAGTGAGGGAATCGTGCTTGGTGTGGCAACGAACCTTTTCAAGTTGGCAGGAGCTGTAATTGTTTTCGGTGCTGTTGCGGCATATGTGATCGGGATGATCCGTTATTTATTCCAGATGGTATTTTAAGCCCTAGGAGGATAAACAACAAATGAAACTTACAGGTAAACAAACTTGGACATATTCGAAATCGCTATATATCAATGCAACTGGTACTGCTGTTGGTCCAGATGAGGCTGCAGGTCCGTTGAGTGAAACTTATGATATCACGTTTGATGAACTCCATTGTGGCCAAGCAAATTGGGAACTAGCAGAACGTCATTTGATGGAACAAGCGATTGATATCTGCTTGCAAAAATCCGGTAAAACACCACAAGATATGGATTTGTTTCTGTCAGGAGATCTTATCAACCAAACTGTCATTGCCAACTATACAGCACGTAAAAACCAGATCCCTTTCTTAGGAATGTTCGGAGCTTGCTCTACATCGATGGAGACTCTTGCGTTAGCCTCTGCATTGATCGATGGAGATTTTGCCAATACAGTGCTGACAGCGGTTAGCAGTCACAATGCCACTGCGGAAAGACAATTCCGATATCCGACTGAATATGGCGGGCAAAAACCAGATACCGCAACCTATACGGTAACGGGGGCAGGTGCATCGATTGTCAGTACACAACCATCACCGATCAAAGTTACCATGGCTACCATAGGCAGGGTTTTGGATTTAGGTATTACAGATCCCTTCGATATGGGTTCAGCCATGGCCCCTGCTGCTGCGGATACGATTGCTGCACATCTGGAGGATACAGGCCGTAAGCCAAGTGATTATGATTTGATCGTGACCGGTGACCTATCAGCAGTCGGTTCACCGATTTTACTTCAATTGCTACAAGAGAAAAATCATGATTTATCCTCCAACCATCAGGATTGCGGCTTATTGGTGTATCGCCCTGATCAACCCGTATTTGCAGGAGGGAGCGGGTGTGCATGTTCAGCAGTTGTAACGTATGGACACCTACTCAAAGAATTGAAAGAAGGGAAGCTGAAGCGGATTTTTGTTGTAGCCACAGGAGCCTTGATGAATCCGACGATGGTCCAGCAGAAAGAAACGATCCCTACAATTGCCCATGGCGTCGTTCTGGAAGCTGCTGATGGAGGTGGTATGAATGGTTGAGTATTTTATTGCATTCGTAGTAGGTGGGCTCATTTGTGTAGTGGGTCAGCTGTTGATGGATATTTTCAAACTTACACCGGCTCATGTCACCTCCGGCTTTGTTGTAGCAGGTGCTACCCTTGATGGATTCGGACTTTACGACAAATTGATCCAGTTTGCAGGTGCAGGAGCGACAGTTCCTATTACCAGCTTCGGACATTCCCTCCTTCATGGAGCGATGGCAGAAGCGGATGAACATGGGTTTATCGGGATTGCAATGGGTATTTTCCAGTTGACTTCTGCTGGAATTTCATCAGCTATACTGTTCGGTTTCATCGTGGCTGTTCTTTTTAAACCAAAAGGATGATTGGACATGAAAAAACGAGTCATCATGATTACCGATGGAGATTTATACGCTTTAAAAGCGGTGGAGCAAGTTGCCAAAGATATTGGAGGGCGTTGTATTTCCCAGTCCTGGGGAAATCCGACCAGAATAACAGGAGAGGAGCTCGTCACAATGATCCTTTCAACTCCATATGATCCTGTGCTGGTCATGTTTGATGATTGTGGATATCGTGGGGAAGGTCCTGGAGAAACGGCGATGCGTGAAGTAGCGAATCATCCTGACATCGAAGTGCTCGGAGCAATAGCGGTAGCCTCCAAGACCCATCTGGCTGAATGGACACACGTGGATGTAAGCATCGATCGTTTTGGCGAGTTGTCGGCTTACGGTGTAGATAAGAGCGGTTTGCCAGATATGGAATTTGGCCGTTTGGATGGTGACACAGTTTATGTACTTGATGAACTGGATCTCCCGTTCATCGTTGGTATTGGAGATATCGGTAAAATGTATGGCGTCGATACCGCTGAAAGAGGAGCCCCGATAACCAGGCAAGCGGTCCAGCTCATCTTAGAAAGGAGTGCACAGAATGCATCCCAAAAAAGAAGAAACACCGATTCATAAGAAAATTGCAGAGAACGAAGAGTTTCTGAAAAATAGGATGGGGATTGGACAAAGCTTTGACGTCGGTGTTCGCAAAATGAACATCTTGAATAAAGAAGTCCAAATATATTACTGCACAGGTTTGTGTGACAGTGAATTCATCATTATGCTTTTAAAAGAATTATTGGATGCCGATCATGAATACCGTACAAGTTCTAAAGCGAAAGATGTTATCAAAAATCATCTTGCGCATCAACAGGTTTCTACTGCTAAAAACCTTGATGAGGTTATTGACCGTGTCCTATCAGGATTAGTAGCTGTATTAATCGATGGCCACAATGAAGGATTTATCGTCGATGTAAGGAGTTATCCTGGCAGATCACCTGAAGAACCTGATGTAGAAAAAGTCGTCAGGGGTGCCCGTGACGGATATACAGAAAATATTATAGAAAATACAGCATTGACTAGACGCCGTTTAAGGGATGAACGCCTACGGAATGAAATCATGCAAGTGGGAGATCGTTCAAAAACAGATGTTTGTATTTCTTATTTAGAAGATGTGGCTGATCCTGGATTGATCGAGACGATCCGCAAAGAATTAAAAGGCATTCGAATCGACGGTATCCCCATGGCTGATAAGACAGTGGAAGAATTTTTGGTAAAGCAAGGCTGGAATCCCTATCCGCTGGTTCGATATACAGAGCGGCCGGATGTAGCTGCAACTCACCTGTTGGAAGGGCATGTTCTTATATTCGTAGATACGTCTCCTAGTGTGATCATTACCCCTACGACATTCTTCCATCACGTCCAACACGCAGAAGAATATCGCCAAACACCAATGATTGGTGCGTTTCTAAGATGGATACGTTTTGGAGGCATGCTGGCTTCGCTTTTCTTATTGCCGGTTTGGTTATTGTTCGTCCTAAATGAAAATCTACTTCCAGCAAACCTTGATTTCATAGGACCCACCAAAGACTCGAATGTCCCGATCTACCTTCAAATCATTTTTGCAGAACTGGGTATTGATGTCTTAAGGATGGCCGCAATTCATACCCCATCCGCACTTTCGACGGCAATGGGATTGATTGCTGCTGTATTGATCGGGCAAATTGCAATCGATGTCGGACTATTCGTCTCGGAAGTTATCCTGTATGTCGCACTGGCTGCGATCGGTTCGTTCTCAACACCGAGTTATGAATTAAGTGTCGCCAATAAGATTGTGAGGCTGATTTTGATCACACTCGTCTTCCTTTTTGATGTCCCTGGATTCATGATCGGTTGTACTTTGGTATTGCTGTATATGAGCAGTATCAAAAATTTGAACACACCATATTTATGGCCTTTCATTCCTTTCAATCCGCAAGCTCTGATGCAGGTTTTGATCAGAGTGTCTGTCCCATTATCGAAGGTCCGGCCAAGTATTGTGCGTCCACAGCAGAATAAAAAACAATCAGATGCTTGAAATCAGGTGTTGATTCAAACGATCAGTTATGCTAAAGTAGTTTTTAATTTAATAATTGCCTCATTCAACGTAATGGGGTAGAGGCGCAGAGAGAATGAGTAGTTGTTCATAGCCAGGGGGGCGATGACGGACAATAAAAGGTCGATTTGCCGAAGCAAGCTTAATCCCAATTAAGGTTGCTGGGCCGTTGCTGAACAAGTAACGGACTGTCACTACTAAAGTAGTGGAGAGCTATTCCGACTGATGAGGGTACGGGTGAAAACCAGTTTTTATGTACCACTGCATAGGCTGGTTTTTAGTATTTTTATCAGTTAATACGCTCTCTCCAAATAGAGAGAGGAGAATACGATCAATGGCATTTTTAGGAACTGGGAAAATGAATGGACTCGGACATTTGGAAATCGGCGGGGTAGATACGATTGATTTGGCGAAAGAATTCGGAACACCCCTTTATGTATATGATGTTGCGAAAATCAGAGAACAAGCACGGGCTTTTCAATCTGTTTTTAAAAAAAGGAAAGTTGATGCCAAGGTTGCTTATGCAAGTAAAGCCTTCTCGAGTGTTGCAATTGTCCAGGTGATGGATGAGGAAGGTCTATACCTTGATGTCGTATCAGCCGGGGAACTCTACACTGCACTTCAAGCAGGCTTTCCGACTGAAAAGATTCATTTTCACGGGAACAACAAGACTCTTGAAGAACTTCAGATGGCTGTAAAAGAGGGAGTAGGCTGTATTGTTGTCGATAACTTTTATGAATTGGATTTGTTGAAACAGGTAGGGGAAGAGATGAACAAGGTGATTCCTGTCCTTTTGAGGATAACACCTGGAATTGAAGCACACACGCATGATTATATTCTGACTGGGCAGGAAGACTCTAAGTTCGGTTTTGATATTGTAAGTAAACAAGCAGATCAAGCATTGCTTGAATGCCTTGATTCAGATCATTTCGAAGTCCTCGGTGTACATTGTCATATCGGATCACAGATTTTCGAAGCGGATGGTTTCGTGATGGCTGTTCAAAAAGTGTTCGATCAGCTTTCAGAATGGAAAAGATCGAATAATTTTGTAGCGGAAGTCGTCAATCTAGGTGGAGGATTCGGGATCGCCCATACATCAGATGAAACCTCGATTTCGATTGAAAATGTACTTAACATTTTAGTGGATGAAGTTAAGAAACAAGTTCAGGAACATGATCTCCATATGCCGGAAATTTGGATCGAGCCTGGACGTTCGTTGGTTGGTGAGGCAGGCACGACTTTATATACAATCGGCTCGGAAAAAAGAATTCCTGGTATCCGAAATTATGTCGCTGTTGATGGAGGAATGACGGATAACCTCCGACCAGCACTTTATCAAGCAAAATACGAAGCGGTCGTTGCAAACCGCCTGGAGCAAAAGAACATGCAGACAGTCTCGATTGCAGGTAAATGCTGTGAGTCGGGAGACATGTTGATCCATAACATCGAACTTCCGAAAACCTCTCAGGGAGATATTTTAGCGATGTTCTGTACAGGAGCATATGGTTATGCAATGGCGAACAACTACAATCGATTACCAAGACCTGCAGTCGTATTCGTGGAAAATGAAGAAGCGCAGCTGGTCGTTGAAAGAGAGTCTTATCAGGATCTGATCCAACACGACAGACCACTTAAAAAAACACTCGTATCAAGCACATAAGGACTGTCCTAAAAGAAAAGTGTCAGACACCTCCAACACACCATTTTATGTGATTTTCCTCAAAATGGTGTTGAATTCGGAGAGACTCAGGCACTTTTAGGATACCGCTCTTTATCTTTACTTCTCTAAATAAAAAACATACAATGGAACTACTTGTTGCAGAGGAGGAATTTAAATGAAAAAAGGAAGTATTGAATTTGAAAATGGCGAAAAAGTCTTGATTGATTTTTTTCCTGAGGAAGCACCTAATACAGTAGCGAATTTCGAAAAACTTGCGAATGAAGGATACTATAATGGATTGACTTTCCACCGTGTCATTCCTGGTTTCGTCTCTCAAGGAGGCTGCCCGCACGGAACAGGCACTGGCGGTCCAGGATACACGATCGATTGTGAGACGGAAGGAAACCCACATAAACATAAGCCTGGTGCTTTATCGATGGCACATGCAGGGAAAAACACAGGAGGAAGCCAATTCTTCATCGTTCACGAAAACCAGCCGCATTTAGACGGTGTACATACTGTTTTCGGTCAGGTGACAGAAGGGCTGGATTCAGTGTTACGCACACAAAATGGTGATGTAATGAAAGAAGTTAAAGTTTGGGAAGAGTAAAAATAGAGTGAAAAGATCGACTCCTTGTGGGTCGATCTTTTTTATAGGCTGTTTTCTTAAAGATTGTTGCTTTGGGGTCATTTTGGTAATGAACCACCTTGTGCAAGTTGATTGGAGAGCAAGGTGCGAGACTCCTCGAAAATGAAAATCGCATTTTCTTCGTGCGATGTAACGCTGCCGAAGCTTTCCTTGTCCTGCGGGATTAGCGTGCCTACTACCTGAATAATCTCCTCGCAAGGCATGCGACGAGGAAGCTCGCTTCGACAGGACTTTCTTGTAGACGCAGGAGCACAAATGCTTCCTTGAAAAGTAGACTCCTGAGGCCGCTAGGCGACGAGTGGGCTCACCGCCCCCCTCGGAAAGCGAGCATCGTGGAGCGGAAATCAACGACTTTTAAAGAAAACTTGGCGAGACCAAGCCTTTTGTAGGTCGAGCCTTAGTTGCACTTAAAGAAAGTATTTTATACTTTCTTTAAGTGCAAGAGCAACAAAGTTTGCGAAAATAGCCTTTTAATGCATTGTATAATTTCTTCGTCTTGTTCAAATATCACCTTTTTCTTGCTTAACCGAAAAATTAAGAGTAACATGTAAGTACAATCAAAAACATTTCCTTCGGGGTAGGGTGAAATTCCCAACCGGCGGTGATAAAGCAATTTCGCTTTTCAGTCCGTGACCCGTTGCTTACAGTAACGGTGGATTCGGTGCAAGTCCGAAGCCGACAGTATAGTCTGGATGGGAGAAGGAATTTATAGTGGAAAGTAGATGAGATACTCAAAGCAACCTGAATTCGTCGGGAAGCCTGGGTTTAATTTGTCATTCGATATTTCCTGATATCGCTGACAATATGCGGATTCTTTGAACCGAACGATCCATCTGCTTCTATTCCTACTCGTTTTATCTGAACAATCGTTCAGTGTAAAGAAAAGCGAGGTTTATTTCTCATGCGCACAAACCCCGAACATGCTTAATTGCATCTTTGGGGTTTTTCTTTTTTCTAATTAATGAAGGCTCTTTTCTAAAAGGTTGTTGCTTTTGAGTCATTTTTAAAAGACTCACCTTGTGCAAGTTGATTGGAGAGCCAGGTGCGAGACTCCTCGAAAATGAAAACTGCATTTTCTTCGTGCGATATAACGCTGCCGAAGCTTTCCTTGTCCTGCGGGATCAGCGTGCCTACTACCTGAATAATCTCCTCGCAAGGCATGCGACGAGGAAGCTCGCTTCGACAGGACTTTCTTGTAGACGCAGGAGCACAAATGCTTCCTTGATAAGGAGACTCCTGAGGTCGCAAGGCAACGAGTGGGCCATGCGGAGAGCGAGCATCCTGGAGCGGAAATCAACGACTTTTAAAGAAAACTTGGCGAGACCAAGCCTTTTGTAGGTCGAGCCTTAGTTGCCCTTATACTGAAGAAAGTATTTTATACTTTCTTTAAGTGCAAGAGCAACAAAATTTGCGAAAACAGCCTTAATAAAAAAATCATCCCATCGGCAATGTAGAAAGAGGAGATTCTATGGAACACGCCAGTTATATGAATTTGGCTATTGATATGGCCAAAAAAACAGCCGGCCAGACTGCTCCCAATCCCAAAGTGGGTGCTGTGGTCGTCAACAACGGAGAGATGGTCGGATTAGGTGCACATTTGAAAGCAGGAGAAGGGCATGCAGAAGTTCACGCGTTACAAATGGCTGGTGATAAAGCGAAAGGTGCCATAATGTATGTAACACTGGAGCCTTGCAGCCATCACGGGAAGACTCCGCCCTGCGCTGATCTTCTTATAGAACGAGGAATAAAAACCATTTATGTAGCGACGACAGACCCGAATCCTTTAGTAGCCGGAAGAGGCATACAACGCCTGAGGGATGCTGGGCTTGAGGTCCATGTAGGCTTGAATGAACAGCGTGCAATTGAATTGAATCCGTTCTTCAACCATTATATGACGACTAATCTGCCATTCGTTACATTGAAATCGGCATCTAGTATCGATGGGAAAATTGCGACCAAAACGGGCCATAGTAAATGGATCACTGGAGCAGAGGCGAGGCTGGATGTGCATCGATATCGGCATGAACACGATGCGATCCTTGTTGGCGTCAATACAATCATAAAGGATGACCCATCTCTGACAACGAGACTTCCTTCAGGGGGAAAGAATCCGATCCGTATTATTCTGGATACTCATCTTCGTATCCCTGCCCAATCCAAGGTTTTGAACGATTGGGAAGCACCAACTTGGATTGTGACTGGCGGTCAAGTTTCTGAAACAGAAATTCAATCGATGCAAACTGATAACATCCGAATTTTAAAGATGAATGAAGAGAAAATAACAATACAAGCGGTACTGGAACGTCTCGCAGAGGAAAAAATCACTTCTCTTTTTGTAGAAGGTGGTGGAACGGTCCATGCAAGTTTCATTAAAGAAAAGGCGTTTCAAAAAGTCGTAACCTATCTCGCACCAATGCTGATCGGAGGATCATCAAGTCCATCGATCATAGGCGGGGAAGGTATTGAACGGATATCAGATGCTATGGAACTTGAAATGGTATCATATGAAAAAATCGGGAAAGACCTCAAAATCGTGTCGATTCCGAAGGAGAGATCTTAATGTTTACAGGAATTATCGAAGAGATTGGAAAAATACAATCAGTCAAAGAATCTGCGGATGGTTATGTCCTTCGTATCGAAGCTGAAAAAGTCCTTCAAGATGTTCATCTGGGTGACAGTATTTCAGTAAACGGAATATGCTTGACGGTCGCTACTTATGAACCAACTTCTTTTACTGTCGATGTGATGCCGGAAACGTTACGGCATACCAACTTGAATTCATTAGGTTCAGGTGATGGAGTGAACCTGGAGCGGGCTATGGCCGCAGGCGGGAGATTCGGGGGGCATTTTGTATCTGGACATATCGATGGAGTCGGAGAAATCGTCAAAAAGACACGGAAACAAAATGCGATCTATTATGAAATTAAAGCGCAAGAAGAACTTCAACCTTATTTTATGAACAAGGGTTCCGTGGCAGTCGACGGTACAAGCCTCACGATCTTCGGTGTGACAGATACCACGTTTACCCTTTCCCTTATTCCCCATACGGTGGAAGAATCGGTATTGGGAAAGAAAAATACAGGTGATCTCGTAAATATCGAATGTGATATGCTCGTAAAATATATGGATAACTTGTTGCAAAGAAGGACAAACGAAAGAAAATCAGGTAGTCTGACTGAAGAATTTTTGACAGAACATGGATTCTGATCAATATAGGATGGTGATGGCGAATGTTCGATCCAATAGAAGAAGCGATTTACGAATTGATGCAAGGGAAAGTTGTCATCGTTTGTGATGACGAAGACCGAGAGAATGAGGGCGACTTCATTGCACTTGCAGATCGGGTGACACCAGAAATTGTGAATTTCATGGTGACACATGGGCGAGGACTGGTTTGTACACCGATTACAGAAGAACTGGCTCACAAATTGGACCTCAATCCAATGGTGAATCAAAATACGGATCCCCACGGGACAGCTTTCACAGTTAGTATTGACCATAAATCGGCTACGACGGGGATTTCAGCACAAGAACGTGCAGCAACAATGAAAGCATTGTTAGATCCGAATGCAGTACCTGCTGATTTCAAGCGCCCAGGGCATGTCTTTCCTTTAATTGCAAAACAGGGCGGAGTGTTAAGAAGAGCAGGGCATACAGAAGCTGCGATCGATCTTGCTCGCCTTTCAGGTGCCGAACCTGCTGGTGTCATTTGCGAAATCATGAATGAAGACGGGACGATGGCACGCGTGCCCCAGCTTCGAAAAATTGCAGATGACTATGATTTGAAAATGATTACGATCAAAGATCTGATCCAGTATCGTAACCGTAAAGATAAGCTTGTGAAGAAAGAAATCGAGATCAAAATGCCTACAGAATTTGGCGAATTCCGAGCAATCGGTTATTCGAACATTCTTGATCAAAAAGAACACGTTGCACTCGTAAAAGGTGAAATCCTTCCAGATGAACCGACACTGGTCCGGGTCCATTCGGAGTGTCTGACGGGTGATGTATTCGGATCTTTTCGCTGTGACTGTGGACCGCAGCTACACGCAGCACTCGCTCAGATTGAAGAGGAGGGGAGCGGTGTTCTGCTCTACATGCGACAAGAAGGCAGAGGGATCGGACTGCTGAATAAAATGAAAGCTTATAAGCTTCAAGAAGAAGGATTGGACACAGTCGAAGCCAATGAAAAACTAGGTTTCGCTCCTGATCTTCGGGATTACGGAATTGGTGCTCAAATTCTAAGGGATCTTGGAATAACGAAAATGAAACTTTTAACCAACAATCCTCGTAAAATCAAGGGATTAAGTGGATATGGATTAGAGGTCGTCGATCGAGTTCCGATCCAGATGCCGCACCGAGATGAAAACGAGAGGTATTTAAGAACAAAGCATAGTAAATTAGGTCATATGCTTCACTTTTAAGAGATAGGGATGGTTAACCTAACTTACCTAACTAAAGGCTAGTACAATAGGTCGCCATCTCATTCAATAACTAACCAGGAGGCTCTAATAATGGGAACAACATTCGAAGGAAATTTAATTGGAACAGGATTGAAAGTAGGAATTGTAGTAGGTCGATTCAATGAATTCATTACAGGTAAGCTGCTGTCCGGTGCCGAGGACGCTTTGAAGCGCCATGGTATCAGTGAACAAGACATCGATGTGGCTTGGGTCCCTGGTGCATTCGAAATTCCATTGATCGCAAAAAAGATGGTAGAGTCCGGCAAATATGATGCGGTTATCACCCTTGGAACTGTAATCCGAGGTTCTACACCACACTTTGATTATGTATGTAATGAAGTAGCAAAAGGTGTTTCAAGCCTTTCGTTGAACACAGGGACACCTGTGATCTTCGGTGTTCTGACGACTGATTCAATTGAGCAAGCAGTAGAACGTGCAGGTACGAAAGCAGGCAATAAAGGCTGGGAAGCAGCTGTATCAGCTATTGAAATGGGGAATCTGTGCCGTTCTTTCAATTAGGCCGTTTTATAAAAGATTGTTGCTATTGGAATTGTTAAGGAATGTGCTGAATGCTAATGACAGTGGAAATATGCGAGACTCCTGCGGGTCAGTAAGCCAAGCGAGTCTATGCAAAAACAGCCTTCAATAAATTAAAAAAACTTTTAACTGTGTATTGATTAAATCATTCCAGGTATGGAAAAAGCTTAATATACTCGCTTATTTGATCATAATGAAGAGCAAAATTAGCAAAGTCATCAAATTTCGTCTATAATATAGATGACTTTGGACATCATGAACTTTTCTAATAGGCTTTGTTGAAACCTGATGTGATTTCAAAAGCTTTTGGAAACAGGGTCGGGATCGACACTCAGGCAAGGTCTGCTATGAAAAGAGGCTGAGAAAGATGACGAACCAGAAGAATAAAAAGCAAGAACGTATTCTGATCATTGTATGTATCATCGTTGCTTTCCTCTTGATGTTGTCACTTGTTGGGAAGTTAATTCGATAATGAGGGAGAATTTATGCTAATTCGTTATAAACGAAACTATGAAAAAATTGCAATGGGTCTTCTGTCATTCATGCCGAATCAGAAAGACGTCAAAAAGCTGCAACAAACAGTCAAGCAATATGAAATTGAATCTGATCATCAACTGTTTCTGTGGAAAGAAGGAGAAGACATCATCGGAATCATCGGGTTGAAAACGGAGGATGGTACAGCTGAACTGCAACATGTCAGTGTCAATCCTTCACATCGCCATCAAGGCATCGGAAAAAAGATGGTTGATGCACTGAAAAGAATATTGAAAGATAACTATCAGTTGACTGCAAATGAAGAAACAAGTTCCTTCTTTGAGAAGTGTGAAGAAGAAGTCAAACTTGAGAACGACTAGAAAGAAACGGAAAGGATTACCCTTCCCGTTTCTTTTTTCTGAGATTTTTCTGTGCTAATCGTTCATCGATGACTTCCTGGCGATCACGGAGTGTATGTTTATGGAGAAGGAATTCATTCTTCAAATCACTTGGCAGGCCATATGTGCAACCGATATTCTTACATTCAGCCTCACATAAAGTGATCAATCTCTTGTCTTTAATAGGTAAGTTGAAGCTTTCATAAGGTTGTTTATTTTCAATATCTTTGACCCTTTTGGAGAGTTGTTCCTGTAATTGGTTAGCATCTAAGCCAAGTGCTTCGATTTCGTTCTGTTCTGTCTCAATGATCAGTAAAGCACTTCTCATCATTCGTAAAGCACCTGAATAATTTTGTCTGCGTTGGTGGTAGAGGGATACGGCTATTTGAATAAGTCCGACCCAGTGTTTTTTCGGATCGTGATTTGGAATTGATTTCCAATGTTCTTCTAAAATTTCATGACATTCAAAATAATCACGGAGTCCATGAAAATGGACTAAAAAATCTACATATGGCTTTGGATACATGGAAAGATACCTCCAAATTAAAGTAGTTCAAGTCTATCATACATGACAATCTGACGAAAAAGCACTGCAGAAAGCCGATTGTTAATTGTAAAGATTTGTTGAACGTAGACATTGCCTGTAAAACCAAATTGTGGCTGCCCCTGCTGTATGCTATAATATCGTCATATTTCATACTTATAAAGCAAATGTTTTGGCTCTTTTCTAAAAGATTGTTGCTTTTGAGTCATTTTTAAAAACTCACCTTGTGCAAGTTGATTGGTGAGCAAGGTGCGAGACTCCCTTCGGCGGGACAGGTGAGACCATTCAATGTCGCAAGGCGACTCCCCGCGGAAAGCGAGCATCCTGGAGCGGAAATCAACGACTTTCAAGAGCAACAAAGTTTACGAAAACAGCCTATGTTTATAACAGTGCTTTATATAAAGTATGAACCCTATATACTAGAATGTGAGAATGGTGAATTTCATGACCCAATACAACGTACGATTGGATGCATTTGAAGGACCGCTTGATTTATTACTTCATTTGATCAACCGTTACGAGATCGATATTTATGATATTCCGGTCGCTAAGATTACGGAACAATACTTAGAATACATACATACGATGCAAGAGCTCCAACTGGATATCGCTAGTGAATATCTTGTTATGGCTGCTACTCTAATTGCAATCAAGAGTAAAACATTACTCCCAAAATATGAAGAAGATGAGTTCGATCAACAGCTCGAAATGGAGATGGACGAGGATCCGAGGGATGAGCTGGTCCGCCGACTCATTGAATATCGTAAATTTAAAGAAGCGTCATCCTATCTACGAGAACACGAGAGTAAGAGGAGCCTGACATTTTCAAAGCCGCCAAGCAATCTTGATCATTTTGAAGCAAAACAAGAACCGGTCAATCCTGTTTCCAATATGACGATCTATGATTTAGTTGGTGCGTTCCAATCTTTATTTGATAAAAAGAAGACGAAGAATGCTCCCAAAACGAAAATTGATCGTCAGGAAATCCCGATTGACAAACGGATGTCAGAAATCGTAACTGAACTTCGTTTTCGAAAAGGGGTTCAGACGTTCCAAAATCTCTTTCCATATCCGAGTAAAGACCATATGGTAGTAACTTTCCTGGCGGTTCTTGAATTAATGAAAACACGGCAGATCCGTTGTGAACAAGATGAGAATTTTAATGAAATTTCAATTCACTTGATGGAGGAGGATATTAGTTGACGACAAGAAATGAGCAAAAAGCTGTGATTGAAGGTCTGCTTTTTGTCGTCGGTGATGAGGGGTTAGATGGGAAACAAGCTACTGATATTCTTCAAATCGAGCTTTCTGAAGCAGAAGAACTCATTAAGGAAATGATTGAAGATTACCAGGCTGACGACCGAGGAATTGAAATTGTCGAAATTGCAGGTGCCTATCAATTTACGACAAAAGCGAAACATATTTCTTATTATGAAAGGTTTGTTGAATCGCCTACCACCAGTTCGTTATCCCAGGCGGCTCTTGAAACTCTTGCCATCGTCGCATACAAACAACCGATCACACGTGCTGAAATCGAGGATATTCGTGGTGTGAAAACTGAAAAGCCGCTTCAGACACTTTCAGCCAAACATCTGGTTAAGGAAGTCGGAAGGGCAGAAGGAACAGGTCGTGCGATTCTATACGGAACGACAAAAGAGTTTCTTGAATACTTTGGATTGAAGTCGAAAGAGGACTTGCCGGAATTACCAGAACAATTTGAGGATGGTTCCATCGAAGACGAAGCAGATTTGTTCTTTGAAAATTTTGAATCTGTGATGGAATCTAATGATAAGGAGGATTAACCGTGATTATTACTTCCATAAGTGGAGAAGAACTTGAAAAGTCGAAATCGAATTCTCCAGAGGAGTTTTTCAACCGCTCTGAAGTGACCTTCCGGGATGGCAAAACTGAAAAAACATTAGCTGTTTTGTATGTAAGATACTTCGATGAGAAAATTTCGGATTTATCGAGTTTTGAAACGGAAGAGCTCTTTGAAATTGACGGTCGGATTATCCATTTACGGGAAATCGTTGCATTGTTGGCACTTCAAACAAATCAAGCTTATGCAAAACGCCACCGGGTCTACATAAATGATGAACAGCAATTTGCAACACTATTCAATGGCGTCGATGAAGGATCTTTACAAGAAATGGTGAATAAGATTCTGAACGAAGGTGGTTACGAATTAACTGAACAAAATGTGTAATGCGAGTTTAATTTGGAGTTAGAAAAAGGCTGACCTTGGCATCAAAATGATTGCGCTGGTCAGCCTTCTTTATACTTGAGAAAGTATAAAATACTTTCTTCAGTATAAGAGTAACTAAAGCTCAGCCTGCGCCAAAGGCCTGGCTTTGCTAAGTTTTCTTTATCCGATGTATAGTTTTAGCCGTGATATCCTGAATAGACGGTTATACCGATAATCACTAATAGCACGAACAAAACAACGAGCAAGATGAACCCCTTACCAAATCCATCTGACATTCCGATGTCCCCCTATCCCTAATAAGCCATTCACCCATACTATATGCATTCGTCTAGTAGGCGTACTAGACGATTGTACCGGTTTCACATATTTTGTTATGATAAGTACAAACTGATAAAAATGCACTTTAAGGAAGTGTCAGGCAAATGCCATATATCCTATCAGTCGGTACCTGTGATCCGGAGCATACCTTGGGACAAGACCATACAGTCGAATTTGCGAGAGAGCTGTTCAGTGATCATTTTTCCCATATTGATCGCTTATTACGTGTGTTCGAAAATGGACAGATTGAAACAAGGAACTTTGTCAATGATGTTCAATGGTATAAGGAAAACCATACGTTACAATCGAAAAATGACATCTATATTGAAAAATCAGTTGAGTATGGTGTCAAAGCGATAAAAGATTGCC
Source organism: Pseudalkalibacillus sp. R45 (assembly GCF_052246725.1). NCBI lineage: Bacteria > Bacillati > Bacillota > Bacilli > Caryophanales > Fictibacillaceae > Pseudalkalibacillus > Pseudalkalibacillus sp. R45. The sequence goes on from NZ_JBQQCL010000016.1 coordinate 32,649, forward strand.
TTGCCAATAATACATACATGGATAAGCAGATCCCTTACAACGAAATAGACGCCATATTCTTTGTTTCGACCACTGGATTTTCAACGCCGAGCATTGAAGCGAGGATTATGAATGAACTTCCATTTTCCCCTCACACGAAACGGATCCCGATCTGGGGTTTAGGGTGTGCAGGTGGCGCTTCAGGACTTGCTCGGGCGCATGATTATTGCCTTGCCTATCCACAAGCGAAAGTCCTGCTTGTTTGTGTAGAATTGTGCAGTTTGACGTTCCAAAAAAAAGATTATTCAAAAAGCAATTTGATCGGGACATCGCTTTTTGCAGATGGTGTAGGAGCAGTATTGATGGTAGGAGATGAAGTGAAAGAGCATGAATTAACTGTTGGAAAAACCATCCCCAAAACGTTAGCAAGCCAATCCACTTTGATGCCGGATTCAGAAGATGTAATGGGATGGGATATTAAAGATGAAGGGCTCTATGTCATCTTTTCTAAGGACATCCCCCATATCGTAGATAGTTGGTTTTATCCTACCATCCATCAATTTCTCATCGATCAGGATCTTGAGATGGATGAGATCAAGCATTTCATCGCTCACCCTGGTGGTATAAAAGTGTTGAACGCCTATATGAGTTCGTTGGACATTCCTGCTTCCATGTTTCATGATTCATTGGAAATATTGAAGCGGTACGGAAACATGTCCTCTGTGACCGTGATCTATGTATTGAATCGGTTCATGCAAAAAGATATTCCATCCGGAGAAAAAGGTCTTGTTATGGCTCTAGGGCCTGGTTTCAGTTCTGAAGTTGTCCTAATAGAATGGGTAGAATGAGTTTTATAAGGGGGATGGACCATGATCTTCTTTTTATTATTTTCTTTCATCATTGCACAGCGTCTAGTTGAATTGAAGGTGGCTCGACGAAACGAAAAAAAGATGAAGGCGAGAGGTGCAAAGGAATTTGCCCCAGAGCATTATAAATGGATTGTCATTCTTCATACGGCTTTCTTATTATCATTAGTCCTAGAATCGTATGTTAAAGGATTTGTGACCTCACCTTTTTTTCCTGTATTGTTCTTATTGTTTATCGTGTTGCAAGGATTGAGAGTCTGGACGATCCGTTCACTCGGTATGTTCTGGAATACGAAGATTATTATCCTTCCAAATGCAAATGTCGTAAAAAAAGGTCCATTCCGTTTCTTGCGACATCCAAATTATGTTGTTGTTTCATTTGAGTTGCTGGTCATTCCGCTAATGTTCAATGCATTTTGGACTACAGTTCTATTCACGATATTGAATGCTTTACTTTTACTGTTGGTCCGGATTCCAGCAGAAGAAGCTGCCTTATCCCAGCAATCAGACTACGATCATCAATTCAGTGCTACCCCGCGTTTTATACCTCAAGAAGAACGAAAGCACTCGAAGTCCCCACCTAAGTAGACAATAACTTTATTATGTGGAGTTAATTTTTTTCATATCCCGTCTTTTGGAGCATAAACTTGTACAAAACTGGCTAAGGGACGGGATGTTATGATTGTTGCAATAATTAGAGCTGGAATCCTCATTGGATTAGCCTTTATGATATTTTTTTCAACTATACCGATACATCAGCTCGTATATGCGGAAGGACCAGGTGTATATGCTCAAGGTGCCATACTGATGGAGCAGGAATCTGGTCGTGTTTTATATGGAAAAAATGAACACCAGAAAATGAGGATTGCAAGCATTACGAAAATCATGACCGCCATATTAGCGGTTGAGTCAGGGAAAATGGATGAGATGGCTACGGTAAGTGAGCGGCCGCTCCAGGCAGAAGGCTCTTCCATCTATTTAAAAAAAGGTGAGAAGATCCTCTTGGAAGATCTCGTGTATGGGTTGATGCTGCGTTCAGGTAATGATTCTGCAGTAGCAATAGCAGAACATGTTGGTGGCAGCTTGGAAGGGTTCGTCTATATGATGAACGAAAAAGCTGCGGAAATCGGTATGAAAAATACGTATTTCTCCAATCCTCATGGACTCGATGATCATGAGAATCATTACTCTACCGCCTATGACATGGCATTATTGACTCGGTATGCGATGGAAAATGAAACATATCGGAAAATCTCTTCAACAAAGACGCACAGAGCCCCTCAAGAGGGGGAGGAATGGGATCGTATTTTCAAGAATAAAAACAAACTGTTACGGATGTATGAATATTCTACTGGCGGGAAAACAGGCTATACAAAACGTGCGAAAAGAACACTTGTATCAACAGCAAAAAAGGATGACCTTGAACTGATCGCGGTCACTTTGAATGATGGCAACGATTGGAACGACCACATGAACCTTTTTGATTGGGCTTTCAATACATATGATCTTGTCTCCATTGTAGAAAAAGGTCCAATTAGTGGTCTGGAAAACGATGCTTATAAGAATAAAGTGGAAGCAGCGAGAACATTTTATTATCCTTTGACCGAAGATGAGCGTGATCTTCTTAAAAATGATATCACCCTTATCAAACCACCTGAAAATGGCAAATGGGGAAAGAATCCTCCGAGCCCAGTTGGAAAGCTTACGATTTATCTTGATGGTTCTGACATTGGAGAACTCCCTTTATTCCTCAAAGGTACGTATAGGGAACTGGAGGAGGAAACCTTTTGGGGAACGATCAAGAAGGTCGTAACGAAGTTTTTTATCATAACGGTGCCGTATGGTTAACCTGATCTGGGTGTTCATGTTTGTCTTCGGAATCATTTATGCAGCAATCAATGGGACGATGGAGGAAGTCAATAAGGTATTGTTCAAAAGTGCTCAGGAAGCTGTCACCATCAGTTTAGGGTTGATCAGCATCCTTGTCTTTTGGTTGGGGCTTATGAACATCGCAAAAAAAGCGGGATTGCTTGAAAAGCTTTCTGGGTTGTTCAAACCGGTTGCCAAAAGGCTCTTTCCGGATATACCGCCGGATCATCCTGCGATGGGCTACATTTTATCAAATATGGTCGCCAACCTTTTTGGGCTCGGTAACGCGGCTACACCTATGGGAATAAAAGCGATGGAACAGATGAAGAAATTGAATGCCGATCGTAATGATGCAAGTCGTTCGATGATTACGTTCCTCGCGATTAACACCTCAAGCCTTACCATCATTCCAACAACAGTTATAGCGATCCGGATGAATTATAATTCCTTGTCGCCGACCGATATCGTAGGGACTACGCTTATTGCGACTGCTTGTTCGACAATCGCAGCCATCATGATCGACCGTTATTTTTACCATAGGCGGCAAAGAAGGAGGAGGTCTTGAAATGGGGCTTGTGTCGACAATATCCATTTGGATCCTTCCCTGTCTGATCGGATTTGTCCTTATATACGCAACTTTCAAAAGAGTTTCGACATACGAAGAATTCGTTGAAGGCGGGAAGGAAGGGTTTTCAATTGCAGTTTCAATCATCCCCTATCTGGTCGGGATGCTCGTAGCCATCACCGTATTCCGAGCCTCAGGTGCATTAGCGTTTATGATTGATTCTATCAAGCCGTTTCTCACAGCAATCGGAGTCCCATCGGAAATCGTTCCCCTGGCGTTGATCAGGCCGATTTCTGGGACAGGGGCACTAGCCATGACGACGGATTTGATTTCAACGTACGGACCTGATTCGTTCATTGGGCGATTGGCTTCTACAATGCAAGGCAGTACAGACACCACTCTTTATATCCTTACTGTCTATTTTGGAGCTGTTGGCATCAAAAGGATGGGAGATGCGTTGAAAGTCGGGCTGCTTGCGGACCTTGTCGGTATCATCTGTGCAATCATCGTCGTGACACTCGTTTTTGGCAGTTGATTTTTTACTCCACCAGCAAATTGGTGGAGTTTTTTGATTGCATGGCTAATGGATGTTGAGTAGGCAGGAAAATACTTTGAGCGAATTTCGTGACACTCCTTCGTGAAAAGCGATCTAGGCGGAACCAGGCAGCCATGTTTTCAGTTAAAGGACACCACAGTTATTTGCGAACAAAGCAGCTGATTTTCTATGATATTTGCAAAATAAGGTCTCTGGTGTCCCCTAAGTTTGTAAATTCCGATTATATTGGTCGAATAAGCATTCCGTTATTGGGTATGTGCAACCTGTTTTCAGCTTGGGGAGAGTGAGGAGGATTCGCAGATATCAACAATATAAGATGTGGATCTATCATCCCGTACAATTTGTAAATAAAGTGAACTGCTCTTTCAAAACTTGAGAATTCAAATGTCGAAGAGTATGATTGAGATTGAGGTGAAAGTATGGAACGATTACAAAAGGTCATAGCACAAGCTGGTGTTACTTCTCGACGGAAAGCCGAGAAATTAATCCTGGATGGACAAGTGAAAGTGAATGGTAGCGTTGTAACAGAATTAGGGACGAAAGTGTCACCTTCTGACGAAATTGAAGTGAATGGGGTACCAATCGATAAAGAAGAACCTGTCTACTTTTTGTTTTATAAACCGAGTGGTGTCATTTCAAGCGTGAAAGATGAAAAAGGCCGGAAAGTCGTAACGGACTATTTTCCTGATATTGAACAAAGGATCTTTCCTGTAGGTCGTCTTGATTATGACACTTCCGGTTTGCTTATACTGACTAACGACGGAGATTTCGCAAATACACTTATGCATCCGAAGTATCATGTGGAAAAAAGATATGTCGCCAAGGTGAAGGGGATCCCTTCCAAGCTGGAGATCCGTCAGCTTTCAAAAGGAATCATGCTTGATGATGGCAAGACAGCACCGGCGAAAGTCAAAATGAAAAGCCTTGATAAAAAGAAACAGACAGCAATAATCGAACTGACAATCCATGAAGGGCGCAACCGCCAAGTAAGAAGGATGTTCGAAGCACTCGGTTATCCTGTCCAAAAACTGAAACGTGAAGGCTACGGGAATCTGGATCTCAGAGGACTAAACCCTGGGGACTCCAGAACGATGACACCGCATGAAGTCAAGCAATTACGGAATCTAGCTGTCACATAAACGTCAAATAAAACCCATGAATACTGGACAAATAAACGTTATAGTAGGAAGGGTAGAAGATTAGATTGGAGCGATCGCCATTATGAAAAAACGACAACGGTTAATCATGCGTTCAGTCATATTGGTTGTTATTGCCCTTGCCCTGGGATATACACTCTATAACACCGTTTTCAATGACAAAAAGGAACCTGTCCAAGCTGGAGATACAGCACCGAATTTTGTCCTGAAAGATTTAAAAGGTAATGAAGTAGAGTTGGAAGATTATAAAGGGAAGGGCGTTTTCTTGAATTTCTGGGGTACATATTGTCCACCATGCGAGAAAGAAATGCCTGCCATCCAACGGCAGTATGACAAATATAAAGATCAGGGTGTAGTTGTCCTGGCAGTTGATATCGCAGAGCCGAAGTTTACGGTGGAAAAGTTCGCGAACAGATTGAATCTGACGTTTCCGATTCTTTTGGATCAGCAACGTGAAGTTGTAGATGAATATGGGGTTGGAAACTTACCTGCCACCTATTTGATCAGTCCGGAAGGTAAAGTGATCGATAAAATCACGGGTGAGCTGAACGATACTCTGGTACGCAACTACATGGAAAAAATCAAGCCATAATGGGGTGTTCAAATGGAAAAGATTAAGTGCGATTGCGGCCATCTGAATCCCTACGGAACGATCATTTGTGAAGCTTGTGGTAAGCCGATTCAAGAAGAATCACCAGATAAGCTCTTGAACATGAGATACGAAGGGACAGCACGACGTTCGCAAACCTACAATACGAATGCTGTCGATAAAATATGGAATTTCTTCTCGAGTGTAAAAGTTGGGGTATGGCTGATCGTCATCACCCTGATTGCTTCTGCTGTCGGGACGATTTTCCCGCAACAGATGTATATCCCGCCTGCTGAGGCAGTAAATCCTGCAGCATATTATGAAAAGGAATATGGATTTCTAGGAGAACTCTATTATGTATTAGGGTTCCATAACCTATACAGTTCTTGGTGGTTCGTCCTTTTGCTAGGTTTGATCGGTGTATCCATTACGGTCGCAAGTATTGACCGTGGGATTCCGCTTTTTCGTTCACTTCGAAACCAGCGGGTCACAAAACACGATAACTTCCTTAAAAAACAAAGGATGTTCGCTGTAACAAAGCGACCAGAAGACGAAGAACAATTCATGGAAGAAGTCCTATTCAGATTGAAAGAAAAACGCTATCGTGTCCGGAGAGAGGGTAATAGTATCCTGGCCGAAAAAGGGCGTTTTTCCAGATGGGGTCCATATGTGAATCATATCGGATTGATTATCTTCTTATTAGGAGCTATGCTCAGAATCGTACCTGGTATGTATTTGGATGAAGATATGTGGATTCGCGAAGGTGAGACGAAAGCGATCAAAGGTACGGATCAAGAATATTATTTGAAACACGATAAATTCACATATGAAGTCTATGATAACAAAGAAGAAAGATTCTCTGATGCTTTGAATCGAGTACAGCAGCCAGTACCGAAAAACTATCAGAGTGATGTTGTCCTTTATAAAGCCAGTGAAAAACTACCGGGTGCAAAGCCTGATCTTTCTAAGGTCAAAGACTATGCGATTCAAGTCAATAAACCGCTTGATTTTGATGGGTATTCACTCTACCAAGTGGACTATCGACAAGAAATGAGTGCAATGCATTTCCAATTACAAGAATCTGAAACAGATGAGAAGATCGGTTCATTTTCAGTCGATTTACAGGAACCAAAAGACGAGTATGATCTCGGCAATGGGAATCGTGTAGAGTTACAAGGCTATTATCCTGATTTTTATTTTGATTCAGAGACGAAAAAACCATCAACGAAAACGAATACACCGAACAATCCAGCGTTCATTTTCAAAATGTTCACACCTGAAAAACCAGACGGCGAAGTTGCCTTCATCGCGATCCGTCAGAACCTTGATCCTTCTGGTGAGAATCAATATAAGATTGCTTTTGACGGTGTCGACACAGAGTTCATCACAGGGTTGACCGTGAAGAAGGATTATACACTTCCTATCATTTTGATCGGTGGAATCATCTTCATGCTCGGGGTAGTCCAAGGTTTATATTGGAATCATCGCCGTGTATGGCTGAAAGTGAAGGATGAAGAGATTTGGATGGCAGCTCATACGAATAAAAACTGGCACGGGATAAAACGTGAACTTGATGATATCACTTCGAAACTTGAGATGGATAAGCTAAACGATCAACAAGAACAGCAGGAAAAAGCATAGAAAGGAGGAACTCAAATGGCACAATTAAGCAGTACCTTATTATATATTGCATTTTTCATTTATTTTGTCGCTACCATTTTCTTTGTCGTTTCAATGACCGTCAAGCAAAGTGAAGGGACGAAAGCAAATAAATGGGGAAAATGGGGCTACACCTTGTCTATTATCGGATTTGCAAGTCAGCTCGGTTATTTCATCACCCGGTGGATTGCTGCCGGTCATGCACCTGTAAGTAACTTATTCGAATTCACTACATTTTTCGGAATGATGATGGTCTTTGGTTTCATAATCATTTATGCGATTTATCATTTGAATGTGCTTGGCGTATTCGCTATGCCGATTGCATTACTTGTAATCGCCTATGCTAGTATGTTCCCAAGAGAAATTGAACCATTGATTCCTGCTCTTCAAAGTAACTGGTTGAAAATCCATGTGACGACAGCCGCTCTAGGGGAAGGAATTTTAGCGATCAGTTTTGTAGCAGGATTGATCTACCTGGTCGCTACGATCGACCAAAGCAAGGGATCGAAAAAAACAGGGTGGTTGGAATTTGTACTGTACACCCTGCTTAGTACGCTGGGTTACATTCTGGTCTCTATCGGTTTTGGCGCTGCCGAGTATCATGTAACTTTCGAATGGGTAAATGAGAGCGAACAGCAGGCTGAACTTGTTTATAATATGCCAGCAATCGCTGGTCCGCATGATGGTGAGAAACTGACAGAGGGAGCATTTGGACCGCTTTTCGAAGCACCTGCATGGATGGAAGGCGTCGATGCACCGAAGAAATTGAATACATTCATCTGGGCATTGTTCTCCGGATTTATTCTTTACGTATTACTTAGATTGGCATTGAGGAAACGATTGGGAGCATCCTTGAAACCCTTACTGAAAAACATCAATACAGATCTGGTTGATGAAATAAGTTATCGTGCAATTGCAATCGGATTCCCTGTGTTTACATTGGGTGCCTTGATTTTTGCTATGATATGGGCTCAGGCAGCTTGGACAAGGTTCTGGGGCTGGGATCCGAAGGAAGTATGGGCTTTGATTACTTTTCTTTTTTACGCTGCTTATCTCCATTTAAGACTTACAAGGGACTGGCATGGTGAAAAATCAGCATGGTTATGTGTGCTCGGTTTTGTGATCATCATGTTCAACTTGATAGCAGTAAATATCGTAATCGTAGGCTTGCATTCCTATGCTTAACAGAAAACCTTCACGTTTCGTGGAGGTTTTCTTAGCAGTTGGAAAGAATATGTGGTATGTAAGAAGTAGGAGGTATGTGAATTATGGAAAAAGAACAAAGAGTGCTTGTAGTTGATGATGAAGAACGGATCCGTAAACTGCTCCGTATGTATCTTGAACGGGAAAACTTCGCGGTTGTCGAAGCGGAAGATGGAGAAACAGCTTTGCAAGAAGCTAGTGAAGCAGAATTTGATATCATCTTGCTTGATCTGATGCTTCCAGAGATGGATGGAATTGAAGTTTGTGAAAAGCTGCGAAAGGAAAAAGCGACACCAATCATTATGCTGACTGCTAAAGGTGAGGAATCAAACCGTGTTCAAGGATTCGAAGCAGGTGCAGATGATTATGTAGTCAAACCATTTAGTCCAAGGGAAGTTGTGCTACGTGTGAAAGCGCTGTTAAGACGCTCAACTGCCACGAAATATTTACATACAGATACAGTGAGCAAAGATGTCATCGTATTCCCGCATCTGACGATTGATAACGATGCGCATCGTGTGACGGCTGATGGAAAAGAAATCAGCCTTACGCCGAAAGAGTATGAGCTGCTCTTGTATCTCGCGAAGACACCAGACAAGGTATATGCCAGAGAACAGTTGTTGAAAGATGTCTGGAATTATGAATTCTTCGGTGACTTGCGTACAGTTGATACACATGTGAAGCGTCTACGTGAAAAGTTGAACCGGGTTTCACCTGATGCAGCTTCAATGATTTCTACTGTCTGGGGTGTTGGTTATAAATTCGAGGTAGAAGAAGAAGAATGATCTGGCGGAGTGTCGTAGGAAAGCTTTGGGGGACGATCCTACTACTCGTGTCTGTCGTCCTTTTCATTTTAACAGTTCTGTTAATGCAGTTTTTTGAGAATTTCATCGTCGACAATGCAAAAATGCAGTTGTCTCAGCTCGAAGACTCACTCGTGGAAATCATTCAAAGCGATCAGTCGTTTGATGAATCGAAAGATACGATTTCAAAACTAGTTGATGCGCATTCGAGTAATATCGTGATTCTAAGTGATCGTACACAGTTTTCCCATTCTTCCGATCAGACGCAATTATCTACGCTCCCTTATTCACTCTTCCGGGAGGACTCTAAATTATCTAAAGTTCTGAAGGATGGCGAAACAGTGATCGTTCAAGGCGACTTTCCAGTACGGAACGGGGCTCAGACGGAACAAAACGAGTTATTGATTGTCGGTAAGCCTGTCGAGCTTTCTGAAAATGAACATGGTGCAGTTTTCATTTACCAATCCCTTGAACTGATTCAGGAAACCAATCAGCAAGCAAAGCAAATCATATTCTTATCTGCGGGAATCGCAATCATACTTACAACGATCTTTGCCTTTTTCTTATCCACACGGATCACTTCCCCCCTCAGACGTATGAGGGAAGCAGCATTAGAAGTAGCACAAGGGAAGTTCGATACGAAAGTGCCAATTCTGACACATGATGAGATTGGTGAACTCGCCCTGTCATTCAATAGAATGGGCAGGAATTTGAAGAACAACATCAATGCATTAAGCCAAGAAAAAGAACAATTATCAAGTATTTTGAGCAGCATGGCTGATGGTGTCATCACCTTCGATCGGAAAGGGAAGATCCTTGTTACCAATCCGCCTGCTGAACGGTTCATCCAGGCCTGGTATTATGAACAAGGAATGAAGGAGCGGAAAGGTGAGGAAGTACCTGAACAGATCAATGATTTATTCCGCAGTGTCGTAAATCTTGAACGCGAACAGATAACGGAAATCGAGCTACAAGGCAGAAGTTGGGTCGTATTGATGACGCCGTTATACAATCAATCCAATGTTCGTGGTGCTGTAGCGGTTTTCCGGGACATGACAGAAGAACGTCAGCATGATAAATTGCGGAAAGACTTCATCGCTAATGTCTCCCACGAGCTTAGAACGCCGATTTCGATGCTTCAAGGTTATAGTGAAGCAATCATTGATGATATTGCTGGTACTGAGCAAGAAAAGAAGGATATCGCACAAATCATCTATGATGAGTCGTTGCGTATGGGGCGTTTGGTTAATGAGCTTCTGGATCTTGCAAGAATGGAAGCAGGTCATGTATCTCTTGAAGTGATGGAAATCGATACTGGAGAATTCTTCAATAGGGTCGTAAATAAATTCCAGGGACTCGCAAGGGAAAGGGAGATTACCGCTAAGTTGAACCTGCCTGATGAGAAAAGCATCATTGAGGCCGATGCAGATCGTTTGGAACAGGTGATGACGAATTTGATAGACAACGCCTTAAGGCATACGAAAGAAGGCGGGGAAGTATCTGTTGTTGTTACGCACCTTTCGGATGGAATTAACGTCGAGGTTAAAGATACTGGATCAGGTATTCCGAAAGAGGATCTGCCATTTGTGTTCGAACGATTTTATAAGGCAGATAAAGCTCGTACAAGGGGCCGTTCTGGGACAGGTCTAGGACTTGCAATCGTAAAGAATATCGTTGATGCCCATGGTGGAAAAATATCCGTTCACAGTAAGATGGGCGAAGGGACGACATTTTCATTTTTCATTCCTCGAAAATTCGAGAATGAGAGTGTAACCTGACGATAAATCTTGTTCCATGAGTAACAGAGAACAGGAAAGAGCCACTCCGGTGGTAATAGCGAGCGGAGGTACCAAAGAAAAGAAGCAGATTTCACAAAAGTTCAAACAATTACAATCGCATTAAATGCTACGGATTAAGTTATAAAAAACCACTTTCCTCCATACGATATTATCGTGTCTTGGCTTGTCCAAGACTCAGTATAATAGACTGTGGAGGTTTTTTTTTATGAAAAAAGTACTATTATTGTCCGCGGGGGCATTTTTTGTTTTGTTTCTTATCATGAATTCTGATAATGTATCAGCTAAGAGTTCCACAATTGAGGTGAAAATTGATGAAATCTGGGAATGGCCTGTCGATGGTGTTTTGACAGACCATTTTGGTACCCGACAAGGGACTCATTTCGGCATAGATATAGCTGCTGACGAAGGAACAGACATACGAGTAGTGGAAGATGGGACAGTAGGAAGATCCTATTATTCAGATTCCTATGGAAATGTCATTTTCGTCAAACACTCGAATGGTTTGGAAACCGTTTATGCCCATATGAGTGAACGTTTTGTAGAAGAAGGTGAAAAGGTACAGAAGGGTTCTGTCATCGGTTTGATTGGCAATACTGGCAAATCGAGAGGGGATCATTTGCATTTTGAAGTGCATAAAGATGAATGGAATGTACATAAAACAAATGCAGTTGATCCACTTGCATTTCTTGGAGATCGCCAATTGGCTATCAATGTTGATGCACCGCATCTCGATGATACAGAGAAACTCACGATTACCATCGCTGAGGGCGACACACTCTGGGCACTTTCACAAAAGTATGACATTTCGGTAATGGATTTGATGAAATGGAATAACCTTGATTCTGATTTGCTCGTCGTTGGACAAACATTAGTAATTAAGAAACAGATGACATAATAATTGCAATATACTAGCGAGAGGGGAACGAAGAAAATGAGGACAGATTATCATAACCATTTAGAAAAAGGGACATTGACTCTTGATTATCTCTCTAAATTCACTGAAAAAGCGAAAAAGGAAGGGATTGATCACTTCGGTATCTCGGAACATGCCTATCACTTTTATCAGACTGCTGATATTTTATCTAATCCCTGGGTTGATGAGAGACGTTATTATGACATGGAGGATTATGTAGATCTGTTCCATCAGGCATGGAACAAGGATATAGACGTGAAAATGTCGATAGAAATGGATTACACCCCTGGTAAACACGAAGAAATGAAGCGATTTATCGATCAATACGATTTTGATTATGTCATCGGCTCGATTCACTGGATAGATGATTTCGGAATTGACCTCTCTGAGTATAAGGAAGAATGGGATCGAAGGGACGTATTCGATGTTTACCGGCGATACTTTGATCAGGTTGTCACTTTGGCTGAATCCAACATGTTTGATATCCTGGGACATATCGATCTCGTGAAGATCTTCAATTATGTACCTGAGGACAATAATTTCCTCCTAGAACAATATGAACGTGCGACAGATGCATTGAAAGAGTCAAAGACTTGCATCGAGATCAGTACAGCCGGTCTGCGTAAACCAGTAAAACAAATGTATCCACATGAGGATCTATTGAAGATGTGTCAGCGAAAAGGAATCCCAATCGTGTTGTCTTCCGATGCCCATTACCCTGAACATGTCGGATTTGCCTACGATCGTGCCATCCAATTTGCAAAAGAAACAGGCTATACACATTTGATGACATTTGAAAAAGGAGAGCGAAAAGAAGTTCCGTTGAAGTAGGAGCTCTTACGTGATTGTAGTTGTTTCGGTGTTGAGTTGGCGAGATATTGTTTCGTCGGCGTTGTTCTGTAGCGGTAGGAAAAATTTTCCTGATTGTAGATGCAATTCGGCTGTAAGCAGCACGATTTCCTCCGTTACAAGCCTAATTTGATCATAGATAAAGGGGTTGGCTCTATGTAAGAGTCGACCCCATTTATTTTTACTCCAACGACATCGCCAGGAGAGTGGTGATGCCAGTATTTTCTTCCAGATCTTTTATCGTTTCGTTGTTGAGTGGTTCATCAAAAGTCAGTACCATGGCTGCGCCGCCACTGACTTCTTTACGCCCAACCTGCATCGTAGCGATATTCATCTGATGTCTTCCAAGTACTTCTCCAACTTTACCGATCACCCCAGGCTGGTCATTATGTGTGATGAACAAGAGATGTCCTTTCGGAGTGAAATCGATATCGAATCCATTCAAATTGACAACTCTTCCACCAAGGCCAGGCAGCAAGGTCCCTTGAATGGATACCATCTGATTTTCACCTACAACTTTCACATCGATCAGGCTGGAATAGCCGAAGGTTTCTGAAGCTTTCGTTTCTCCGTAAGTGATTCCCCTTTGTTTAGCAATCAGATTGGCATTGATAATATTGACAGGTTGATCGACTCTTGAATTGAGGAAACCTGACAGCACGCTTCTTGTGATTGACAAGGTTTCATGATCTGTAAGTTCACCTGAATAGGTTAATTGGACTTCTTTAATCGGGGTTTTAATGCATTGTGACAAAAATGTTCCTAGACGATTTCCCAATTCGATGAATGGGTGGATGAAATCATGGACATCACGGGAAACGGCAGGATAATTCAATGCATTCCGGGCTGGATTTCCCTGTAATACGTTACATACATCCTCGCTGACTTGTTGGGCAACGTTGAATTGTGCTTCTGTGGTTGAAGCAGCAATATGAGGGGTTGCCACTACATTTGGATGTAAAAGCAAGGATTCATTGGCACATGGCTCTTCTGAAAAAACATCGAGTGCCGCTCCAGCAATGTGCCCTTCTTCTAATCCTTTAACGAGAGCTTCCTCATCAATGATTCCGCCACGTGCACAATTAAGGATATACACCCCTTTTTTCATTGTTTTAATCGATTCTTCATTGATAAGGTTTTTCGTATCTTTATTTAAAGGAGTATGGACAGTGATAATGTCAGCATTCTCAAGCAGCTGATCCAATGTAACGAGCTCGACTTGGAGCTTCTTAGCCCGCTCTTTTGTTAAGAAAGGATCGAATACATTTATATCCATACCGAAGGAAAGTGCTCTTTTAGCGAGTTCCGAACCGATTTTTCCCATACCGATGATACCGAGGGTTTTTCCATGGACTTCATGACCTGTAAAAGCAGAACGCTTCCATTCAAGATTTCGTAATGATCGGTTCGCCTGGGGGATGTTACGCATTAAAGATAGCATCATCGCAAAGGTATGTTCAGCAGTCGAGATCGTGTTGCCATTTGGTGCGTTTACGACGACGATCCCTTGTTCTGTCGCTGCGTCTAAGTCGATGTTGTCAATACCGACTCCAGCTCGTGCGATGATTTTGAGGTTTGACATTTCGTTGATGAGTTCCCGTGTGATTTTTGTAGCACTTCGCACAAGTATCGCGTCAATTTCCTTTCTCGAGGTTACTTCATCGATGTTCTTTTCAATAAGATTCATACCTGGCGTATTTACAAGCGGTTCCAACCCCGCTTTGCTAATTGGATCACTTATTACGATTTGAAACAAATTCTTCACCCCATCTTCTATTATTAATTTCTGATTGTCCTATGGTTCACAATGTATGTCAACTGAAAATTTGTACAATTATAAAGTCTAGTAAATGGGTTAATGCGAGGGATAGGAGTTGGTTGCGCTTACATTGACATTTAAAAGTCATCTGTGAATTCGAGTTTCCTCATGGTGAAGGGTATTCTCAGAAGACATAAAAAAGACCCGTGGTATAACTAACGGGTTGTGTTTTGGAGTACACATAGTACAATTCACACATGAAATCACATGCGTTTTTCTTGGAGTTATAAGGATTTAATTGAAAAAAGACCTCTAACTTCACACACCAATTCAAATTGGATAAGAAATAATTTATGTAGGGTGTGTGATTCCTCTGCGATTTGCTCTGTGATTTTAGGTAAGAATAACAAGGGAAGCTAGAAAAATATGTTAAAATATTGATATGGAACAATGATGACTGTTATTCAAGAAAAGGGGCAGTTATAAGGAATAAGAGGTCCCTATATTTAATCCACATAAGGTCCATTTAACGGAATAACTGCTTGTGAAAATAACAGAGGGTTGATTTTAAGTTACAGTTTCCCATTTTGACACTGAGAAATTGGGATTTTATTGTGAGCATCCTTACATTAAATCTACATTTCCTAATGCTGCTATTTTTAATCAGTGTCAGAAGTTTGTAACTGATGGTTCTCAGAATAATACTCTGCTTTCGAGGGTTGTGTATTAAAGATAAATAATATAATCGTTACTGTAATCATAATTATGCTTCCTAATACAACGACGAAGCGAATAGATATCAATTCGGCCATAATTCCAAAAATTATAGTACCAATAATGATGAAAAAAGCTTCGATGAAACCATAAACACTACCAACCCGTCCCATTACGCTGACAGGAACATTATTTTGATAAAATGTGTAAAATCCTGTGTTCATAAAAGCCATCGAAAATGATAAGATAAAAAAACCAATTGCTGCGGATAAAAAATTACCTGAAAAGGCATAGATCATATAACCGATTGAAATCATTAAGGATCCAAGACCAATCAGCCAGGAAGTAGCTATCTTTTTAACAATTATTATATTTACTAAGGAGCCGACAATTATTCCAACACCCGCAATACTCACCAGGAATCCATAATTTCTCTCTGATAATGAAAGCACTTCTGTAGAAAATGCTGCTTCCAGTGAATCTATAGCAGTTGCTAAAACCATCACCGCACTGAATAGTAAGTAAATGACCATAATGTACACGTGTTTACGACTAAAATCAACAACTAATTGCCAATCAACTTTCAATACCTTCAAGCTTATTTTTTCATCTTTCGTTTCAATAAAATCATCTTTTTCAATATTGGGCATGAATAATGTGATTAGTGATGATACAAATACAGCTATTGCATTAATGTATATCGCAAAATTGGGGGTGCCAATCATAAACATCATTCCTGCAATAGCAGGCCCGATAACAAATGCTCCAGAATCAATTAAGCTTCGGAGAGAATTAAATCGTTTTCTTTGATGATGGGGAACTAACTTCGTGATATAAGTCATTGACGTAGGCTCATACATGGAACTAGCTATACTTATTAAGAACACAATACCGTATATTGCCCAAAGTGACGATAGTGAAGGCAGTAAGGCAATAAACACTGCTTGGAATATAGCAAGCCACACCATAAGATGCTTTTTATTTAATCGGTCAATTAGACTACCTGACCAAAAGTTAGTAAACAATGTGGATGAAGCTCGAAGTATATATAGACCCGAGACAGCAATTACGCCCATCATATCAAGAACGATTAAATTTAATGCTATAAAATACACCCATTCCCCTATACTCGAAAAACCAATAATGGACAATAAAATGGAAGGGTATTTCCACGACCTTATAAACTTTTTTATACGCATTTTTATTTCCACTCCTTTGTGAATCTAAACTTGGACAATAAAAAAACTCACCCCCAAGACCTTTGTCTTGAGGACGAGTTATTGCGCGCCGTGGTGCCACCCCAGTTTGGTAATATGTCACCATATTACCCTCATTAGGTACGGTATGAAGCTCATACATATACCCTAGCTCTATAACAGGAGCTCCTGTCACACTATCACCTACATGGATCCAATGTGCTGCTCTGAGGCTTGCTTCCAACCATTAATTCTTACTCCTTTTCACCAACTGGAGCTCTCTTTGAAGAATAGCCGATTATACTCTTCTCTTCATAGCATTTATTTGAATATAGCCTTTTAATGTTAGGTAATCATACCAAATCCTTAAGTGGAAAGTAAAGAACTTTTTAATAACTATTGGAAATGGACTTAACCCGAACGGATCTGCCCATTCAGAAACATCGATTGGACTATGCCGCAAACGGGCGCAATTCTAGAATTGTGGAGTGCGTCCATTATTCCGTTATAGGCGGCGAGAGTTGAAGATCTATAGGCGATCTCCAGTTTTCTCTCTTTCAAGAACTGGACAGTTTTCTGGAATAAGCGCTTCCTAAAATTCAATCCACTAAATAGGCTGGATTGACAAAGAACACTAAAAGGAAATTTAGATATTTATATTAAATTTTCATAATGAAGATTGTGAAGAAATGTACTTAATATAAGAGGTCAGGTTAGTTAAATGAAGATATGGTTAATTTTAGGTTGATATTTATACGAATCCATCATATAATTAATTTTAACTTTGGATGAAAGGTAAGGTGCCGTATAAAATGAAGCAGTAATCCTAATTTTTAGATAATAATTTGAAAAACCAAATTTTATCTAGATAGGATTAGTCTGTTCATTTTTAGGTGCTTTTTTATAATAGATGATTCACACCCTTATGTAATAGATTTCAAATTGAAGGGATGTGTTTATTTCTGTTTCCTAAAAATAACTAATCCTCTCTAGAATACTAGGGAGGTTTTTTTATGCTATTGTTAGCAGCGAATAAAATTGAAAAAAGTTATGGTGACCGACTAATTATTAAGAGTGATCATCTAAAAATATATTACGGAGAGCGTATTGGAATCGTTGGAAAGAATGGTGAAGGAAAATCAACTTTATTAAAAATGATAGTTAATGAACTGGAACCTGATCAAGGAACTGTCCAATTGTTTTGTCAAATTGCATATATTCCACAGCTTGAAACTCCAGAAAAAAATGGGATTTCTAGTGAAATGGAAAGTAATTGGAAAGTCCCTAAGGTAGGATGTTATTCGTTAAGTGGTGGAGAAGAGACGAGAAAGAAAATAGCAGCTGCAATTTCTTCTAATGCTCAATTACTCATTGCTGATGAACCAACCAGTCATTTGGATGGTCAAGGTGTAGAAAAATTCGAAAAAGATATGAAAGATTTTAATGGAGCTGTTGTAATCATTTCTCATAATCGGGAGCTATTAAATCAGATTTGTACGTCGATTTGGGAAATAGACAGTGGGAATATTCACTGTTTTAACGGAAACTATCATGATTATGTTGAGCAAAAGAAACATTTGAAAAATAGGCAATGGTTTGAGTACGAAAACTATACTAAAGAAAAACAACGTTTAGAACAGGCTGCTACTGAAAAAGGCAAAAAATCCAAATCATTAAAAAAAGCACCAAGTAGAATGGGAAATTCAGAAGCGAGACTTCATAAAAGAAAAGTAGGTCAAAAGAAAGCAAAATTAGATAAAGGGGTTAAGGCTATTCAATCTAGAATTGACCAACTTGAGATAAAGAAAAAACCGAAAAGTGAAGAGACTATCGCGTTTGATATGAATCACTTTAAGAAAATTCACAGTAAAACAGCCATTTCATTTCAACAGGTAAGTGCTAAATTGGGAGACAAAATGTTATTTCGTGAATTAAACGGTTCAATTATACCTGGTTCAAAAGTTGGTGTAATAGGAAACAATGGAGTAGGAAAATCAACATTATTAAACTTGATTGTAAGTGGGCATGAGGGGGTTTCTATCGCCAAAACAGCTGAATTAGGTTTTTTTCACCAACAGTTAGAGAATCTAGATGAAAACAAGTCGATATTAGAAAATGTCAAAGAATCGAGTCTTCACACTGAACAATTTATTCGAACAGTTTTATCAAGATTACAATTCAAACGAGAATTTGTTCATAAAAAAGTTAAAATGTTAAGTGGAGGAGAAAGATTTAAAACAGCATTAGCAAAAGTATTCCTAGGAAATTACAATGTTTTATTACTCGATGAACCAACAAATTATTTAGACCTCTCCACAAAAGAAGCTCTGCAAATGGTGATAAAAGATTTTCCTGGGACAATTATTTTTGTTAGTCACGACCGATATTTTGTTAGAGAAATGGCATCTCATATCATTTCTATTGAAAACAGCAAAGCTATTTTAAGAGATATTAATCACTCGGTTGAAACTAACGGTCTGTCCACAATCTGGCGCGTAATCGAATAAGTGAGTCCTTCTGAATAGGGCATTTTGTTGAAAGATTTCGAAAAAGATGGAAGGTGGGATTACACTCATGATAACAGGAACGAAAGTCGAACTACGACCTGTGTCGCTAGAAGATTTTAAAAGAACTTACGAATGGATCAACGATGAGGAAACTTCAAAATGGGGTGTGGGATCTGGCTTATTTCGTCATAGTCACATTCCACTAGAAAAGCTCGAAGATGATTATGAAAATATAAAAAAGATCGATAAACGTGAAGCAGGGGTATTTTCCATTTATACTCGCGGGGAAAATCCCGAGCATATTGGTTCTATTAATTACAGTGAACTAGACATTGTCTCTCGGCGTTGTACGGTAGGTATAGGAATTGGGAAAGACTACTGGGGCAGTGGCTATGGATCGGATGCTATGAAAGCGCTTATCCACTATTTGTTTCAAACGATGAATTTGAACCGTATACAACTCTATACTTGGAGCGGAAATGTACGTGCTATTCGCTCCTATGAAAAAAACGGTTTTGTTGTTGAAGGGCGAATGCGTAACGATGAATATATAGACGGAAAGTATTATGATACCGTTGTGATGGGATTATTAAAAGAAGAATATCAATCTTAATATGGTCAACGGTTCCTGTATCCAAAGGGCCGTGAGGAAATTCCCAATAAATTGATTTCGAACTGTGGACCAGAAAAACAAGAATCGTTGTCATACCCCTTATTCCGTTGAAGGGCGCAATTCTAAAGTATTGGATTACGCTCGTTATTCTATTATAGAGGGTTTTAATGGAACATGCCCTTTGGTTATATAACGTAAGAAAGAGCTCAAATCTGAGCTCTTTTTTGTGAATTCATATGTGTATTTGTCTGTGAAATACGCGTGATCCGCCTTACACCTCAAAACGGAACCCGTTAAGGTATAACAACAAGTCTTTTATAATACATTTATTATTTTTGTTCTTGATAACGCTTCAGGCATTCTTCAACTAATTCAGCAGCCATTTCTGGTCCTTCCCATGATCCGATTTCTGTTTTCTTTCCTTGAAGATCCTTATAACGTTCAAAGAAATGCGAGATTTCCTTTAATGTGTGTTCAGAAACATCTTCAAGTGATTGAACATGGTCAAAGCGCGGATCCTCCACTGGCACAGCAAGAAGCTTTGAATCTTCTTCACCGCTGTCAATCATGTTCAGGTATCCGATTACGCGGGATTCGATTACACAGCCTGGGAAAGTAGGGTTCGTTACTAATACGAGGATATCTAACGGATCTCCATCCAGAGCAAGCGTGTTTTCAAGATATCCGTACTCAGCCGGGTAAAACATTGGGGAGAAAAGGACACGATCCAGCTTGAATACACCATTTTCTTTATCGTATTCATATTTGTTTTGACTTCCAGTCGGAATTTCAATAAATGCGTCGACAACTTTTGCCATCCTATAGAACCTCCTTAGAATATGTACAACTCTACAATAACCTATTATAGCAATTAAGATTCCATTTGAAAACTGACGAAATTTGAAAAATGAGTACAAAGGTTTATGTAATACAAAAGTAGTAGATGTAAATAGGCTATTGGAATGGCTAATAGGTACAATCATAGGTTTCTTGTCTTCATAAAATGGTATTACCTGGTATTAATTATTTTCCTTTTTATTCAAATCCATATTGACAATTTGCTAAATAGGAAATATAGACTAATCCGGTCGAATCCGTGAGAAATACGCTGAAAGGGTTGTAAATAACTTTGTAGAAATGTAAAAAAGAAGGATTTTATAGAATATTTTGTTATAAAAAACTGCTTAATCATGAGCGGAACTTAGGGCGAAGGAGGTAGACATTGGATCGCTCAAAAACCATCTTAGGAGGTTAGGGAATTGAAAAATTGGAAAAGAACTTTAGGTGTTTCAGCTTTGACCGCTGGGTTAGTATTGGGATCGATTACGCCATTCGCGTCTGCTGCGAATGATGCTAACCCACTTCAACCTGACTTGGGGCAACCAGGTCCTATTGATATGGGAATTATAAACGATGAAAGATTAATAGAGTCATTGATTGAAAGAGGAGAAATCTCTAGAGGTCTAAGTGCTGCTGGGAAAGAAAGAGCGCTAAAAAACTACTTAGAAAAGAGAACAAGTGGACAAGCCAATGAACATATGCACAAAGGATCGCTTGGTGAACATAAAGGTGAAAAACTGAAAGATACTCGGGATAAACTTAGTAAAGGTAAAGCGTTCAGGAAACATCGAAATGATGGAAGAAGAAATGGGTTTAAATTGCCATCAATCAAAAAAGAGAATTGGAATGGCGATGTGAGAACGGATAATGTCCTCGTTATTGCGATTGATTTCTCTGATTATAAAACTGGAGATATAACTTCTGAAGAAACAGATATGTATTATGATGAATATCCGATGAGCCATTACCAGGACATGATTTTTGGTGATGATGGATACGAAGGTCCGAACGGTGAAAACTTAATCTCCATGAAGCAGTATTATGAGCAGCAATCAGGTGGAAGCTACTCTGTTAATGGTAACGTCGCTGGCTGGTATACCGCAGACCACCCAGCTGAGTATTATGGTGGCAATGTCCCTACTCCAGATGGGAATGATGCTAGACCCCGTTCTTTAGTCGCTGAAGCATTGACAAAAGCTGCTGCGGATCCAAGTGTCGATCTTTCCCAATATGACCAAGAGGATCGTTATGACTTGGATGGAGACGGCAACTACCGTGAAGCAGACGGCATCATTGATCACCTCATGGTCATTCACGCTGGTGTTGGTGAAGAAGCTGGAGGTGGTTCATTAGGTGGTGACGCTATCTGGTCCCATCGTTGGAACTTAGGTGGTGTATTCTCGATTCCTGGATCTCCTGAACCAGAAACGGATTATTGGGGAGAAGGCACCATGTATGCCTATGATTATACGATCGAACCTGAAGATGGAGCTACTGGGGTGTTTGCTCATGAATATGGACATGACCTCGAGCTTCCGGATGAATATGATACCCAGTACTCAGGGGAAGGTGAGCCTGTTGCATACTGGTCAATCATGAGTAGCGGTAGCTGGGCTGGAGAAATTCCTGGTACAGAACCGACTGGATTCAGTGCCTGGTCGAAAGAGTTTTTACAAGGATATGTCGGTGGGAACTGGCTGACAGGTGAATCTATCGATGCTAGCGACTCCTCTTACCTGGGCGATTTCGTACTGTTGGACCAGGCGAATGATAAAGGTACATGGAACGATGCAGTCCGTGTAGACCTTCCAGATAAGGTGACGGTCGTTAATGAACCGTCCAGTGGGCAATTTGAGTACTGGAGCGGAAAAGGAAATGACCTTGATAACTCAATGGTCACCTCACTAGATTTGACGAATGCGACAAATGCAGAACTCACCTTCAAGACTTGGTATGAGATTGAACAAGACTGGGATTATGCATCCATCCAGGTAAAGGAAGAAGGATCCGAGGTGTGGGTTGCGATTCCAGGAAATCTGACCACAACTGAAGATCCACATGAACAAAACCCTGGCCACGGGATTACAGGCCATTCTGATGGATGGGTTGACGGTGTATTCGACCTATCAGCATATGCTGGTCAAAACATCGAATTGAAATTCAATTATTGGACAGATGTTGCAGCGATTGAAAAAGGATTTTATGTAGACGATATTGCAATCAACGTTGACGGGTCTCAACTATTGTTTGATGATGCGGAAGCAGATCCTGCCTTTACTTTGGAAGGGTTTCAAAAGGATGAAGGGAAATTCTCTTCTGAACATTACTACCTGCTTGAATGGAGAAATCATCAAGGGGTAGACCTTGGTCTGAAGCATATCGCACGCGGTGAATCGTTGATGGAATATGATGAAGGACTTATCGTATGGTATGTGGATAACTCTTTATCTGACAACTGGACAGGCTTACACCCAGGTGAAGGATTCCTGGGTGTAGTCGATGCTCACCAAAACACAGTAAAGTGGAGCGATGGTTCAGTTGCAGCAACAAGATATCAAATCAATGATGCAGCATTCGGCATCAATAAGACGAATAAAGATTTCTTGGATTACAGAAACACGTTAGGTATTACATTAACTTCACCAAAATTAAATGGAGATCGTACATTGGACGACTCTGATAACTATTTGAATCCAGGACTTCCTGATGCGGGACGAAATATTCCTGAATATGGGTTGAATTTCGTAGTCCTTGCTCAAGCAAAAGACAAATCAACTGCACTCGTTGGAATTTATAAAGAACGAGACCGTTGGTGGAGAAATTAATCATAAACAATGTAATGAAGGAGCAACCTCACTAGAGTTGCTCCTTTTTTATGTAAGCTCTATGTTTACACATAGTGACTGGTCGCTGAGCTAGATATTACTTCCCTGTATTAACCCACATCACCGAGCTTATCACTTGCCCGGGAGGGATAGAAAGTCTTAATTGACAATGATTATCAATTATCATATGATTTTGATGGTATGAAAAAACGCCTTCCAAATCGGAAGACGTCGTTTTATCCATTTATTATTCGAATTTAGTTGCATCTCCATCGAAAGGTTCATCCGCAATTTTGATTGAATCAGTCGGGCAACCTTCGAAGGCGTCCTGCATATCTTCATGAAGAATATCTGGAATTTCTACAATTCCCTCATTATCATCTAAGGTAACAAAGGCAATACCTTCATCATCATAGTCATAAATGTCAGGTGCAGCAGCTCCACAAGCTCCGCATGCGATACAAGTTTCTTTGTCAACAATCGTGTACTTTGGCATATCGAAATTACCCTCCTAGAAATTTATGAACCTGTTCTTTCATTACCTATCTTATTATCAATTCAAAAAACAGTTCATATTCTCCAAATGAATCCATTTTTTCTATCCTTGTTACTATTGTAAAACTGTTAGGTAGAGATTTCAACAATTAAATTCATTGAGAATCCTTTTCAAATAAGGCTTTGTAAGTGTTTTGCAACTACATAAGCCAATTTTCCCAAAACGAGCAAAATTTAAACTCTCTTTGATACAATAGAGTGTACAAGATTGGAAGGTGAGAGTGAACGTGAACTATATAGATTCCATCATTTTATTGGGTATTGAACGACTGGACGGAGAAAGAACGATTTCTGGACTGTATCATTTACTCAATGGAAAAAAATCATCACAAACTGTACAAGATGGCAGGCTGTTCCAACTTTCTCACTTGTTTGGAATTTTAAAAGGATACAGTTTCAGGGATTTCAAAATGAAAATGACTGATTTACATAACGACGGATTGATTGAAGTTTATGATGGAAATTATGCACATATGACAAATTTGGGGAAAATGCAGCTTCGAAGCCAATTGGAACAACATCCTATACCGGAATCGTTGGATTGTTGGCGCTATGGGGATCTTAGTAATGTCTTCTGGCGTCGTATTACATTATTTATCCAAACCCTCTCACACATACTGAAAGGAAATCATCATTTCTATCCGATTCAAAATCATCCTGACACGTTGCAATGGGTCAAGCGTACATTTCCGAGGGATGAAGGGACACGATCAAAGATTGCCTTTCTGCTGTTTCAAGAACTCAAATCGCTTCTGCAACCATTGGGTGATAGGAAGGCTGAAAATGTTGTTTTAAGACTGTCAAGAACAGGAAGGATCGGACAGACCACTAACCAGGTGGCAGAAAGATTGCATCTTGATCCAATGGAATGCCATGTCCATTTCCAAGCATCTTTACATCACATGATGAAAAAAATCGTTGAAGATCGAACTGCATTTCCTGTTTTATCTACCTTCATAGCTGATATGGAACAGCGATTTTCACTGACCGAATCTACACGTAAAACGTATCGACTGATCAAAAACGGTCTCAGTTTAGAAGAAATAGCATCCATCAGAAATTTGAAGCCTAGTACGATTGAGGATCATATCGTCGAACTTGCAATTCATATTCCAGAAATGGATATTGATAGATACATACCAGAAAAGGATCAGAAGCGGATCGTAGAGGCCTCTGGATTCTTAGGAACGAAGAAACTGAAGGCTATCAAACAAGAACTCGGTGAAGATCTCAATTACTTTCAAATCCGGTTGACTCTGGCTAAAGAGTCATCTGCAAAAGTAGGAAACAGGGAGGAGGGATGAGAAGTGTCAATTGCTAACGTTTTATATGAAAAGTTCGGATTTCGTTCCTTTCGCAGTGGACAAAGAGAAATTATAGAAGATGTACTAGATGGTAAAGATGTATTTGCAATGCTTCCTACAGGATCGGGTAAGTCGATTTGTTATCAGCTCCCTGCTTATCTCGTAGAAGGTGCAGTCATCGTCGTATCACCGCTAATCTCTTTGATGGAAGATCAAGTAGAACAATTAAAGCGTAATGGAGAGAAAAGGGTATGTGCGTTTCATAGTGGAATGCCCTATGATCACAGAAAAACGGTCCTTAGGAATCTATCAAGGTATAAGATCATTTATGTATCCCCGGAGACACTGCAGTCAGATCTTTTTGATAATGCCCTCTCAAAAATAAAAGTATCCTTGTTTGTCATTGATGAAGCACATTGTATATCTCAGTGGGGGCACGAATTCAGAACGGATTATCTGAAACTGGGGGATGCAGCTAAAAAGATGGGGCGGCCGCCTATTTTAGCTTTAACTGCAACAGCAACTGTGAAAGTTCGTGAAGATATCATCAAGTTGTTAGCGCTTGATGAACCGGTCATGCATATATACTCCGTCGATCGACCGAATATTGCTCTCCAAACGGAAATCGTTGACAGTGCTATCGAAAAAATGGACATATTAATCCGGTATGTCCAAATGTTGAAAGGACCTGGCCTCATCTATACGTCAAGCCGAAATGCAGCTGAAACGATTACGGACACATTGAAGCGAAATGGAGTAGAACGGACAGCTTATTATCATGGTGGCATGGATAACGATGACAGACTGCTTATACAAAAACAATTCATTTATAACGAACTCGATGTGATATGCTGCACGAATGCATTTGGAATGGGAATCAATAAATCCGATATTCGATTCGTCATCCATTTCCATTTTCCTTCTAATATAGAGTCCTATTTGCAAGAGATCGGAAGGGCCGGAAGAGATGGAGAACAAAGTTTGGCTTTGATACTTTATCATGAAGATGATGATTTCATTCCTGAACGCCTTATCACTTCAGAATTACCATCAGAGCGTGATATCGATGACTTGATCTATTGCGTAAACAAGGACGAACCGGAACGAGGATCATTCCAAGAAGGAATGCGTTACTTAGACCTCACAGAAACTGCTGAACGTTTCATCCAATATCATGTTGAATTGTTTTTCAGGCAAGAAAATAGGGATCTTCTTGATTGGAGAAATAAATTAGTAGCTTTCATTGATATGAGACTTAAAGAAAAGCAGGCACGGATCCGATATATGAAGAAATGGATCCAGTCGAGGGAATGTAAAAGGGAATCCATTTTAAAGTCTTTTTCAGAAGAGTTGAGTATAAGACCATTGAATTGCTGTCATATTTGTGGAGTATCAATTGAACACTTCAAAGCTACAATTGGCAGATCGGAGCAAAGTGGAAAGAACAGTTGGGAAGAAGAATTGGCTCTAATCTTCCATCAGGAGAACATCCATGTTTAAACAATTGAATCAGAAAGAACTCATACAGTCTTTATCCCAGCGTGAACTGTATTTGAATTTGTATTTCACGCAAGGAATTTTTCTATTATCGACTGTGATCTTATCCTTCTTCTTTAACCAGGGTTTTGCTGACTGGTTGGTTCTATTCAAGATGGAATGGGGAGCTATTCTCATTTGGTCGGTTCCAGTTATCATTCTTGTTGTGCTGGCAGACGTTATGTTATGGAAAAAGGCACCGCGACGGTTGATCGATGATGGTGGAATCAATGAAAGAATATTTTCGAACATTACGTATATCCATTTGTTAGTGATCACGATTGTCATTGGGATTTGTGAAGAATTGTTGTTCCGTGGTGTTTTACAGACGAATATCGGGTATGTTCCGGCAAGTTTGTTGTTTGCGCTCTTACATATCCGTTATATCACCAAACCTGTGTTATTGCTATTTGCGACAGCGCTCAGTTTTTTGTTAGGTGGCATCTTCATTATTACAGGGAATTTACTGATTCCTATTTTTATCCATGTTTCGATCGATTTCCTATTAGGACTGATTATCCGGAACAACCTTTTTTCTGTAAGTTTTAAGAATCAGGAATGGAACGATGATTCTTTCTGAAAGTGAAGCATGTGTGTGGTGAACTTAGCTTAAAGCACAAAGCACAAAGCTTTTGATAAAAGGAGGAGCATCTACGTGCAGCTGCAAGATCAAGCATCGATTTTACGTGAAAAAGTCAATAATGATGAGAGTGCTACTGATAACGAAGAGGTAGATATACTGAACCTTCCTCCAAGAAGCGAAAAACATTCACAGAGTAAAGGGCAAACGAAAGAGACGAATCAACCAGATAAAACCTACCTATGGGTTTCCCGTGGAATCGCCATCGCTTTCATATGTATGATTGTTTTTATCGTGTATTACTTAACCTATGAAATGCCAATTCAGGAAATAAAAAAAGACGGTATTCATCCCATCAATATCGTCAATTGAAAAACATCCTGTGACTGATGTATACCTAATTCCCTCCTAGCATAGTTTTGAATAGGAGGGAATCTAAATGGATGGTTTACAGTATTGGAAGTTCAAACAGTATTTAGTTTCTGAAGTGACGTTGGAAGTAGTGAAGAACCTCATAGAACGCAGGACAAAAGAGAAACGATTTGAGCAATTGGTTTTGAAATGGTCTTTATCTTTATTCCTCGTGCTTTTTTTCAGCTTGGTATACATCTATTTCTACAAGCTGCCAGCCTTTGGAACCATGTTTCTGATGAATCGAAATGTGATCGGATACCTATCGCAGGATAAACTGTTACTCACGCTCTGTATTATTGGAATTTTTAGTATTGTCCAAATGATCCATTGCAAGAAAAAGCATACCAAGGCTGAAAACGAGTACGAAGAATTAAGAATAGCAACCATTGAACGAGGAGAAGAACTGTGGGAAAAACCAGTTCCATGGAAACATAGACATGAGGTGTTTGATTGGCTGAAACGGGAACATGATGTCAACTTATATCACAAATGATACTACATGGGACAAGGGCAGCCGAAAAAGGCATTCTCGCTTCTGCAAAAGAGTTGGTCATTTATTTGCACATGATCTTTCGTAATCAATTGTATCCTGCCAAACGCTACTGTTTCATACTCTTTCATACAAAATACTTCAACTGGGAGTCCGATCTTCTGGCTGTATTCCAAATCCTGATCTAGAACGAGAGATTTATTCGTAAACTTGGATATGGTCATGGTGTGTCCTCTCCTAACTTTAATTTTTTGAATTTTTTATACTTAAATTCTTAGTTTAATCTTAATTGAAATTTACATATTTTTCAACCTATATTGTTGAAATATTCTGATAAAAAATAAAAAGTTTGAACACTTAGTAGGAATTACCTATTATCTTAGCGAAAACATTAAGGTAGTCATTTTATTAGGGGGGATAATCATGTTTGTCAAAAGTATCATGTTACCGAAAGCGAAAACATATGTCGCTAAAAATTCAGATACGTTGGAAGATGTACTACATAAGTTGAATCAATATCAAATCGATGGGATGCCTGTGGTCAATGGAACGCAATATGCTGGAATTGTCACTTTGAACAAAATCTATAAGGCATACTTCGAATCCGGTTCAGATCGTCAGGATTTCCTCAAGTCCACTGTTGCTGGAGATGTTGCGGACCATAAAGATGATTTCATTGATGAAGAAGAAGTATTTGAAAAAATCCTTTTGTCCGTCAAGGACCGCCCGTTGTTAGCAGTTGTCGACGAGGCTGGAGAATTGAAAGGGATCATTACCCGATATGATGCACTCGAACAATTCCAAAGTGCTTTTGGTATGAACCGAAAAGGTGTCAGGATTTCATTTTCATCATCAGAAGCAGAAGGACGTATTGCCCGGCTTGCAGAAATTGCGAAACAATTCCATGAAAATATCATTTCACTTGCGACCTTTGACGAATCAGATAAGTTCGTAAGAAGAATCGTCATGAAAGTTGAAAAGCAGCAGAACATTGATAAATTCATAAAAAAGCTTGAGTCATCTGGATTCCGGATTCTTGATATCAAGGAAGATTGACAACATGAAATTCCTTCCCTTTTCATACGGTATAGGGGAGGGATTTTTTGTGTTTAAACGGATCATGGCATTACTTATCGGATATTTTTCCTTATATACAGTCGTGAATGACATACCAACTTCATCTTATGACCAATTCATGGTGTGGGTGGCAAATTTGATTATGAACCCCATGCATTTCGTTTATTCAGCCTTTCTGATCCTCATTGGTGTTTTAGCATATGGGATTGCGATCAAAACGGTCATCACAGATTTCAGAAAACGAAGACTTCGCTCATTGATGGTGCCGCTACTGTACATTGCACTGGTAACATGCAGTGTATACCTGCTTTATCAGATAAATGAGCTTCTAATGTTGATTTTCTTACCTTGTTCCGTTATTTATGGTATCATTTCGTTATCTCAATCTAATGTTCACGAACGGAGACAGGAAGGTGCAGAATGATCATTACTTTTTTTCTAGTGATGGGCATTGGTTTGCTGCTGCTTTTTTATATGTGGTATGAAGCCCATCAAATCGTCGTAAAAAATCATGAGCTCTCTTTAGAAAATTTTCCTGAAAGCTTCAATGGCTTAAAGGTTTTTTTTATATCTGATATCCACACCAGGGTGATCGATGATAAACTGCTTGACCAATTGAAAGAGCCGATTGACATAGTAGTAATTGGTGGAGATTTGATGGAAAAAGGCGTACCGTTCGAGCGTGTTTCCAAAAATTTGGACCAGCTGTCAAAGATCGCACCTAATTATTTCGTGTGGGGGAATAATGATTATGAAGTGGATTTTCGAAACTTGGATGTCCTTTTAAGGGAAAAAGGTGTGACGCTCCTTGATAATACATGTGCCAGGTTTGAATCTGGAGATGATACATTGACCCTTATAGGAGTAGATGATCCGACCGTGGAAAGGGATGATCTGGATTTAGCAGTTTCCGATGCAGATGATAGTAATACAAGCTTTAAAATCCTCATCAGCCATAATCCGTCGGTCATTGAAAAGGTTAACAACGAGCATCGAATCGGCTTCGTCCTGAGCGGACATACCCATGGAGGACAAATTCGTCTTTTCAAATGGGGGATCGCAGAAAGAGGAGGCTTTAAAGAATATCCACATACAAAACTATTCATAAGCAATGGTTTCGGCTATACAAAACTTCCATTAAGACTTTGTGCACCAGCAGAATCTCATGTGTTCACTTTTTATAGAAAAACTTTGTAAATGATAAAGTTGATTTCTGACTAAGGGGCTTGCGGATAGCCCGCGGAACGCGAGTATATTCCAAACTAAAAAACAACAATTTATGAGAACACAGTCTTTACTAAAAGAGTTCCTGTTAATGCCCGATGCAGATCTTTTCAGAACTACCTGACCACGAAGAACCTTCTGTAAATCGCCATCATATAGTGTAAAGAAAGGGTGGAGTATTGCTGTTGAGGAGGACCATATATGCGACTGGAGCGTTTAACATATAACAAAATAAAAGTGTTTTTAACATTGGACGATTTAGACGAGCGCGGCATCTCGAAAGAAGAAATGTGGCAAGACTTACCAAAAGTGCACGAATTGTTTAGGGATATGATGTTAGAAGCAGATGATGAACTTGGATTTAAAGCAGATGGTCCGATAGCCGTCGAAGTTTTTTCGCTGCCTGCACAAGGGATGGTCGTCATTGTCACGAAAGGTCAACCTACGAGTGAGGATGATGATTACGATGATGAATATCTGGAACTTCAAGTGACAATGGATATAAGTGATGATGTCATTTATGAATTCAAACATTTCGACGACATCATCGCACTAACTTCACGAGTGCATCAATTAGGGATCACTGGTGGGGAAATTACTTATTATAACGGACATTATTTCGTTTCATTCGAGGAAGAGGAATATGAATTTCTAGATGTCAATATGTTCGTCGCACTTTTATCTGAATTCGGAAGTCCTTCCACCATCACAAAGTGGCGAGTGAGAGAGTATGGAAAGTTGATCATGGAAGAGAAAGCCATGGAACAGATCAATGAATTTTTTCTGAAAAACAATGAATGAAAGCTCTGGGCTGGCCGATATGAAAAGTGCCTAGCCCTTTTGAATATTTGTGCTATACCTTCAAGTTATATTTAAAGTTGAGTTAAATTTTCATCTTTAAGGGTATTGATAATAAATAAGCAGAAAATATGGAAGAAAGCGGTTACAAAATATAAGCGGAAAACTTGCAGATATCACTTCTCAATACGACAAGTAGGGTGTATACTATGCATTGAGAAATTGAAATCATACTTATTTGGTATTATCACGGGAGGTAAACCATGTCTGCCAAAAATACTTCAGATAATGAACAAGAAAAAAATGGACAAGACAACGTATTATTATCTACACAAACAGTAATTAATGATGCATTAGATAAGCTAGGTTATCCGGAAGAAGTATATGAGCTTCTAAAAGAACCAGTCCGCCTCATGACAGTCCGGATCCCAGTCCGGATGGATGATGGTTCTATAAAAATATTCACTGGATATCGTGCCCAGCACAATGATGCAGTAGGACCAACAAAAGGTGGAGTACGATTCCATCCAAATGTAACTGAAACGGAAGTAAAAGCTTTA
Organism: Pseudalkalibacillus sp. R45; assembly: GCF_052246725.1. NCBI lineage: Bacteria > Bacillati > Bacillota > Bacilli > Caryophanales > Fictibacillaceae > Pseudalkalibacillus > Pseudalkalibacillus sp. R45. Next base: position 64,448 of record NZ_JBQQCL010000016.1, read on the forward strand.
TCTATTTGGATGAGTTTGAAGGCAGGTATTGTCGACTTACCGTATGGTGGAGGTAAAGGCGGTATTATATGTGATCCGCGCGATATGTCATTCCGCGAATTAGAACGATTGAGCCGAGGATATGTCCGTGCAATAAGTCAGATTGTCGGTCCGACAAAAGATATTCCAGCGCCAGATGTGTTCACTAACTCTCAAATCATGGCATGGATGATGGATGAATACAGCCGAATCCGTGAATTCGATTCACCAGGGTTCATCACAGGAAAACCATTGGTTCTTGGTGGTTCCCACGGACGTGAATCAGCAACCGCTAAAGGCGTTACGATTTGCATTCGGGAGGCCGCGAAGAAAAAAGGCATCAACCTTGAAGGTGCGAGAGTCGTCATCCAGGGATTCGGTAATGCCGGAAGCTTCCTGGCGAAGTTCATGTACGATGCCGGAGCGAAAGTTATCGGTATTTCAGATGCTTATGGCGGATTGCATGACCCTGAAGGTTTGGATATTGATTATCTTCTTGATCGTCGTGACAGTTTCGGAACAGTGACGAAATTGTTCAAAGATACAATCACAAACCAGGAACTACTCGAATTGGATTGTGATATTCTCGTTCCAGCAGCAATTGAGAATCAGATTACAAAACATAATGCACATGACATAAAAGCATCGATTGTCGTAGAAGCGGCAAATGGTCCAACGACAATAGAAGCGACAAACATCCTTACAGAACGTGACATCCTGCTCGTACCAGATGTACTTGCAAGTGCAGGCGGTGTAACGGTTTCTTACTTTGAATGGGTTCAAAATAATCAAGGATACTATTGGAATGAAGAAGAAGTTGAAGAAAAGCTTGAGCAAGTGATGGTAAAAGCATTCAATAATATCTTAACGACAGCAACCAACCGTAAAGTCAACATGCGTCTTGCCGCTTATATGGTAGGTGTACGTAAAATGGCTGAAGCATCTCGTTTTCGAGGATGGATCTAAAGCAATTCGGTTGAAACAAACGAAGAAATCCCCTATCATCATTATGTATGATACGGGGATTTTTGTTTGCATTTAAAGAAAGTATAAAATACTTTCTTTAAGTGCAAGAGCAACAAAGTTTGCGAAAACAGCCTTTCTTTATAAACCTCATTTTAGATATTGATTGTCAAAAGGAATGAAGGTGATGAGACGAGTATATTTCTCAAGCCCATTCGATAGGATTGTGAAAAACAATAATAATCTTATTGCTTAACAGCTCAAATAAGTTGAATAATATAGAATGTAGTAGCCATTAGGAGTGAAGAAACCATGCAAGCTGACGCGATCATTGTCGGCGGTGGTCCCTGCGGTCTTTCTGCAGCGATTGCTTTAGAGGAAATAGGTCTGAAACCAATCGTTATCGAAAAAGGGAACATTGTCAATTCAATTTATAATTACCCGACACATCAACAGTTTTTCAGTACAAGTGAAAAGCTTGAAATCGGAAATGTCCCATTTGTTATTGAACAAAGAAAACCTAAACGTAACCAGGCACTTTCTTACTACCGTGAAGTTGTTAAAAGAAAAAAACTTACGGTGCATGCATTTGAAAAAGTTCTAGTCGTAGAGAAGCAGGAAAACGGCTCTTTTGTCGTCCGATCAAAAAAACAGAATGATGAAGAACAGACATATGAAACACCTTACGTTATCATTGCAACCGGATATTATGACCATCCAAATTACATGGGTGTCCAAGGAGAAGACCTGGATAAGGTACTTCATTATTTTAAAGAAGCACATCCATACTTTGATCGTGATGTAGTCGTCATCGGGGGGAAAAACTCAGCAGTAGATGCAGCACTTGAATTGGAAAAAGTAGGGGCTAGAGTTACTGTATTATATAGAGGCTCTGAGTATTCAAGCAGTATCAAGCCATGGATCTTGCCGGAATTCGAAGCTTTAGTCCGCCATGAAAAGGTGAAGATGGAATTCAACGCAAAAGTAATCGAAATCAAAGAACAGTCTTTGATTTATGAGGTGAATGGAGAACAGAAAGAAATCGCGAATGATTTTGTGTTTGCTATGACTGGTTACCATCCTGACCATTCATTCTTGACAAAAATGGGTGTAGGGATCGAAGAGGAAACGGGAAGACCGTTGTTCAATCCTGAAACGATGGAAACGAACGTTAACGGTATCTTCATTTCAGGTGTGATTGCAGCCGGGAATAACGCTAATGAAATCTTCATTGAAAATGGCCGGTTCCATGGTGGTTTGATCGCAAATGAAATAATGAATAGGAATAAAAAGTGGGACTGACCGATTTGGTTCAGTCCCTTTTCCTGTACTTTAAGAAAGTATAAAATATATTCTTTATCAATTGGCTTTTTTCTAAAAGATTGTTGCTTTTGAGTTATTTTAAAAACCACCTTGTGCAAGTTGATTAGAGAGCAAGGTGCGAGACTCCTCGAAAATGAAAATCGCATTTTCTTCGTGCGATGTAACGCTGCCGAAGCTTTCCTTGTCCTGCGGGATCAGCGTGCCTACTACCTGAATAATCTCCTCGCAAGGCATGCGACGAGGAAGCTCGCTTCGACAGGACTTTCTTGTAGACGCAGGAGCACAAATGCTTCCTTGAAAAGGAGACTCCTGAGATCGCAAGGCGACGAGTGGGCTCACCGCATACCCCGTGGAAAGCGAGCACCTGAGCGGAAATCAAATACTTTAAAGAGCGACAAAGTTTCGAAAACAGCCTTAATTTGAAGAAAAAGCTTCTGATAACTGTTCCATATTCAAGCCCATTTCAAGAGTGACCATTAACTTCAGTCTGGCTTTTGGTCCATTCAATCCGTTCGTCAAGATGACACCAGATTCTTTAAGTTTACGACCTCCACCATCATAACTGTAAATGTCCTGGACAATTCCGTTGAAACAGCGTGAAACCATGACAATCGGAATTTGATTTTGTATAAAATGATTGATTTCCTCCATTAATGCAGGCGGTAAATTTCCTTGACCAAGTGCTTCGATGACAAGTCCATCTAAATTCATGGTACGGACAGCTTGAAGAAGATCCTTTTGCATGCCTGCATAAGCTTTTAAAAGAACAACATTTTTTGAAAGTCCTATTGTTTCATAATGTTCCCGATGAACGAGGTTATGATGGAAAAAGACACCACGTTTTGTGACAATCCCGATAGGACCAGATTGTGGGCTTTGGAATGTTGCAATATTACTTGTATGAGTCTTAGTCGCATTTTTTGCAGCATGGATTTCGTCATTGAAAACGACTAAAACCCCTTTTCCTTTTGCTTCATCACTCGCTGCCGTTCTGACGGATGTAATGAGATTATGGGGTCCGTCTGAACCGAGCTCATTACTCGAACGCATTGCCCCTGTTACGATGACAGGTATTTCATCACCATGAAGAAGATCGAGCAAATAGGCTGTTTCCTCCAATGTATCTGTACCGTGAGTGATAACAACGCCATCAAACGAGTTCTCCTTGACTTTCCTGTGTATATAATTTGAAAGACTGATCATATGTTCCGGGGTGATATGAGGTGAAGGAAGGTTTAGAAAATCATCCATCGTTACCTTGGCAATTTGTGAAAGCAGGGCATAGGTTTCGTGAAGGGGATTGACATCACCCGGAATGACTTTTCCTGTTTCTTTATCTTCACTCATTGCGATTGTTCCGCCAGTATGTATGACTAGAATTTCTTTCATTGAGTTTACACCTCGTTCCAAAAAGTTTATTCAAGATTTAAGATACCATGTTTTGTACACGTGAGTCTAAATTGACCGATAATAAATAAAATAAAGTCTTTCACAAGTTCCTTTATAATAACGTGGAAATATACTCGCTTTCCGCGGGCGATCCGCAAGCATCCTCGCTTACTTCCACAGGATGTGGTGGCTTTGACGTTCACCACAAGACCACGGAGTTAAAATCCAACTTTGCAGTTTTGCGCCGAGTAACCGCAGGCGCAGGACGTGGTGGTTGTTAGTCGAAGACCTTTAATTCGCTGTGGGGGCTTGTCTGGCTCGATATTCCCGTATGAGTCTCTTATATTTCCACCCCTTATCAGATTCTTATCAACCTTAAATCACTTTAAAAGGATTCATTAGTAATAAACTTTTAGAAAACAGCTTAACAAAATCATCGTTGTTCGTGATACGATAGTAAAAAATGGATGGAAACGGGACGATGTAAATGTTTACGGTCATATCGGCAGGGATCGCCCCAGGTCTCGCCTTGCTGTCATTTTTCTATTTAAAAGAAAAATATAAACCTGAGCCGATTTTAATGGTGTTACGAACCTTCATAATTGGGATTCTTCTTGTGTTTCCTGTAATGGTGTTGCAGTTCGGTATTTATGAAGAGATGCAAGTTGCTGAGTGGGCTGATGCTTTCATCGTTTCTGGCTTCTTTGAGGAGTTTTTCAAATGGTTCCTACTTTATTTCACAGCATACCAACATATTGAATTCAATGAGCCATATGATGGGATCATTTATGGTGTGTCGCTTTCATTAGGCTTCGCAACCGCTGAAAATGTTCTCTATTTGTTTACCAATGGTGTTGAAACCGCGTTAATGAGAGCATTGTTACCCGTTCCAAGCCATGCGTTGTTCGGGGTGATCATGGGATATTATCTTTCGCGTGGGAAATCCTCTGACAACAAGCGTGTAAAACAATCGTTCATATTAGCATCATTAGTAGTTCCGATTTTCTTTCACGGATTTTATGACTATATTATTTTATCCTTGATGAAAAAATGGGTGCTCGTCATGCTTCCATTCATGATTTTCTTATGGTGGTTAGGCCTTAGGAAAATCAAGTACGCACAGGATATGTCACAGGAAAATCATCAACAACAAAAACATGCACAATAACTATATATGCCTATCATCGAACCTGGTTGTCCATAGGATGACCCGGTTTTTTTATGTTTGCTTATCTGCCTGCAGAAAGAGAGTGAATTTCGCAAAAATCAACAATAAAGTATAACAAAGCCTTTGTATAAAATCCCTTCAATGACAGAAACTACGAACATTGAAAAGTTATACAGGATGCAACAGGAGGCTGTAATGATGAAAAGTGGAAAATTGTGCGTGAAAGTATGCTTATCATTGATACTATTGGTCATTCCGTTGTTAAGTGCTGTGTATGTTGATGATACCAACGCGTTTACCGCTCAAGTGATTCAGCATGGCGCAACGGGAGAAGATGTAATTGAGCTCCAATCAAGATTACAATATTTAGGCTATTATAATGGAAACATCGATGGTGTTTTCGGTTGGGGAACATATTGGGCCCTGCGAAACTTTCAGTATGAGTTTGGTTTAAAGGTTGATGGTCTGGCAGGTGCAACGACAAAATTGAAGCTGGCGAATGCTTCTAAGTATCACGAAAGTTACGTAAAAAAGAATATCAGGAAAGGGAGAGATTTTACCCACTACGGTGGGACACCTTTGGATCAGCAGGCTGAAAAAGGAAAAGCTCCTGCTAAAAAACAGCCTTCTGGCCAGGGAGGTAAAGCACAACCTAAAAAGCAAGCTCAAAAACCTAAACAAGGAAAAAACGTTCCAAGCGGTTATTCGGAGAATGATATTCAATTGATGGCGAACGCTGTTTATGGTGAAGCTCGTGGTGAACCGTACATTGGACAAGTAGCGGTTGCCGCAGTCATTCTTAACCGTATTGAAAGCTCATCGTTTCCAAATACGATTTCAGGTGTCATTTTTGAACCTGGCGCTTTTACAGCTGTAGCAGATGGTCAAATTTGGCTTACGCCGAATAAACAAGCAAAGAAAGCCGTTATGGATGCGATTAATGGATGGGACCCTTCAGATGGTTGTATTTATTACTTTAACCCTGATACTGCAACCTCGGGTTGGATATGGACACGTTCACAGGTCACCCAAATTGGAAAGCATATCTTTGCTAAATAACGGAGGTGAAGAGACATGATCAGAACGATTCTAATAACATTACTGGCGATTGCTGTAATCGGTACTGGATATTGGGGATATAAGGAGCACCAGGAAAAAAACGCAATTCTTATCGAAGCTGAAAATAACTATCAGCGAGCATTTCATGATTTGAACTTCCATTTTGATGCTTTGGAAGAGAAAATAGGGACTACTTTGGCGATGAACTCACGTCAGCAAATCTCTCCTTCGCTCGCTGAGGTCTGGCGATTGACATCTGAAGCACATAACGATGTGGGACAATTACCATTGGCGTTGCTACCTTTCAACAAAACAGAAGAATTCCTTACAAAGATCGGAGAGTTCAGTTACCGGATTGCAATTAGAGATTTGGAGAAAAATCCCCTTTCCAATGATGAATATGCTACACTTCAGAAATTGCATAAAAACGCAACTCAAATCAAAAATGAGCTAAGAGACGTACAAGCGACTGTCATGAAGGAAAACTTAAGGTGGATGGACGTTGAATTAGCTCTTGCGACTGAATCGGACCCAAAAGATAATACAGTCATAGATGGGCTGAAGACGGTGGATAAGTCCGTCGAAGGTTATTCAGAGGTGAACTGGGGACCGGAAATTACAAAGATCAATGAATTTGAAGACAACAAATACAAAGCATTGAGCGGTAAAGAAATAAGCAAAGAAGAGGCGAAGAACCTGGCAATCAAATTCCTCAAACTTGAAAAGAACAGTAAAGTGATTGTCGAGGAAAATGGAAAAGGGTCACCGTACAAAGCATATCGTATTTCAATCAATGAACCGAAAAGCAAATCTAACATCTACATGGAAATGACCCAAAAAGGCGGTCATCCGACATGGATTCTTGAAGATCGAAACGTACAAAAGTCAAATATCAGTTTATATCAAGGAAGCGAAAAAGCTACCGAGTTCCTGAATCAACATGCAATGGATAAAATGGAAATGACGACAAGCGACCAATATGAGAACATAGGAATATACACCTATGTGAAAAAACAAGGTGATGTCCGTATCTATCCACAAACTGTAACGATAAAAGTGGCCCTTGATAACGGTGATATTATCGGATATGAAGGTATGAACTACTTGCTTGGCGAAAAAGATCGCAATATCACAGCACCCACGATGTCGCAGCAAGAAGCACGTGGAAAAATGAATCCAAAGCTGAAAATCATGGAAACACACCAGGGAATCATCATAAATGACCTCGGTGAAGAGGTGCATTGTTATGAATTCTTGGCAACCATGGGCAACGAAACATTCCGTATATTCATTAATGCTGATAATGGATTTGAAGAAAAAGTGAAAAAACTCGATGACCCGAATACACCGGTCAACAGCATGTAAAACTCACGTAAAAGGAAAAGCAAAAATTGCTTTTCCTTTTCTTGTTAAAATGAGATAATAGACCTAAATAAAACTCTTAAATGATACGTTGAGTTGTTTCCAGATCTATTGGAGTTCCGTGAATCGACAAGATCGTATCACTGAGCTAAATAAAAAGGGGAGGGGGGATTTTCATGATCAAAATTGGGGAAACCCTTTTTCTTGATATCCGGAAACCCGGACAAGAAGCACAAAAGTTTCAATGTAAGGTTGAAGATATAAGGGAAGATCATCTGCTAGTTACATATCCATCCAATCTCCGGACGAATAAATCGGAATTTTTCATGGTAGGGACAAAGTTCTATGCACATTTCACGACAAAAGAGAAAATTACCTACAAGTTTCGCACTGAAATGACCGATCGGAAAAAAGAACATATACCTTTACTGATTTTATCATTTCCTGGTGAAAACAATTTGGAAAAAATTCAAAGGCGTGAATTTGTTCGTGTTGATACATCGATTGATACTGCGATTCATCCTTCAGATTATCAATTTCAACCATTTACAGCGATCACTTCGGATGTAAGTGCTGGTGGATGTGCAATTATTTTACCTGAGCAACACAGACTGAAGGAAGGCATGGAAGTGAATTGTTGGATGGTACTGCCCTTGAAAGACCAGCACAGATATGTAAAGCAAAAGGCTAGAGTCATCCGCATCATTAAAGGTGAGAACGGCAAACGGGATAAAGCACCTTTGCAGTTCATGAAGATCACAGAGAGAGACAAACAACATATGCTGCGGTTCTGTTTTGAAGAACAACTGATGCTTAAGAAGAAAGGGTTATTATAAGGCTGTTTTCGTAAACTTTGTTGCACTTGCACTTAAAGAAAGTATAAAATACTTTCTTCAGTATAAGGGCAACTAAGGCTCGACCTACAAAAGGCTTGGCCTCGCCAAGTTTTCTTTAAAAGTCGTTGATTTCCGCTCCAGGATGCTCGCTTTCCGCGGGGCGTGCGGTGAGCCCACTCGTCGCCTTGCGACCTCAGGAGTCTCCTTATCAAGGAAGCATTTGTGCTCCTGCGTCTACAAGAAAGTCCTGTCGATGCGAGCTTCCTCGTCGCATGCCTTGCGAGGAGATTATTCAGGTAGTAGGCACGCTGATCCCGCAGGACAAGGAAAGCTTCGGCAGCGTTACAGCGCACGAAGAAAATGTGATTTTCATTTTCGAGGAGTCTCGCACCTTGCTCTCCAATCAACTTGCACAAGGTGAGTTTTTAATAATGACTCAAAAGCACCAATCTTTTAGAAAAGAGCCTATTATAATTAATCTGTATAACAGCAGCCTTGTTTTGGTAACGATAGAGAAAAGACCATTATGAGGATGCGATTCGATCATGAAATTGCTTGAACGTATTTTGATCAAATTGATTGTTTGCCAGATCATTTTTCTCCTTGTCGCTCAATATCTCATATTCAATTGGAACATTGGTACCTATTTCAATCAATTGTATGAATATGAAGGTATTACGAATGGAAGCACTGGTGAGACAGTCGAAACGATAGACCGCTCAAATTTCCTATGGTATGATGAAAGGGTTGAAAATTGACTCGGTATCAATGACTTTGAGGGATAATGTCACCGTTGAACTTGGCACTTGGAGCCTTATGGTTTCCTCAAAAGGGCCAAGTTTCTCTATGAGTTGGGTAGAAAAATGGTTGAAAGCCTCGAATTATTAATAAAAACAGATGTGTTGACAGAAGCAGGAGGAACTATGAGTAACTTGATGAAAATTGCAATTGATGGACCTGCAGGGGCAGGGAAAAGTACTGTCGCCAAAAAAGTGGCAGACATATTATCGTTTGTTTATATTGATACAGGTGCAATGTATCGATCCATAACTTTGAAAGCACTTCGAAACGGCATCGATGTCAGAGACGAAAATGCTCTGAAAGATGTCTTAGAGAACACAAAAATCGATCTGCAAAAACAGTTAGATAAACAGTTCGTCGTTTTGGATGGGGAAGATGTAACCGAAGAGATCAGAACGTCTGAAGTGACAAACAATGTTTCTGAAGTTGCAAAACATCCCGCCGTACGTGTAGAAATGGTGAAGCGCCAACAAGAATTAAGCCAAGAGCATCCAGTTGTCATGGACGGACGTGATATCGGAACTCATGTCATACCGGATGCACAGGTTAAAATTTTTCTGATCGCCTCTGTTGACGAGCGAGCGAAAAGAAGACACGACGAAAACCTCATAAAAGGGCTTCCCTCTGATTTAGAGCAAATTAAGCGGGAAATCGAACAACGAGATGAATTGGACTCTAAACGGGAAGCATCTCCATTGATGAAAGCGGAAGATGCAATTGAACTTGATACGACGACAATGTCGATTGACGAGGTTGTGAAAGCGATCCTTCAGATCGTCCGAGAAAGAGAAAGGGTTTGATGGCGGGTGAATCTCTATAATTTAGGGCGTAATTTTTTTAATGGAATCTTCGCAGCTGGATATAAATTACAAGTGAACGGCCTTGAAAATGTTCCTAAAGAGGATGGAGTCCTGATCTGTTCGAATCACATCAGTTATCTTGATCCCCCGCTGGTCGGTTGTTCATCAGGCCGCACTGTTCACTTCATGGCAAAGGCTGAGCTTTTTAACATGCCAGTATTGAAAGGTATACTTCCGAAAATCCACGCTTTTCCTGTTCGAAGAGGTATGAGTGATAAACAAGCATTAAGAAAAGGGTTAGAATTATTACGCAACGGGAAAGCAGTTGGACTGTTTCCTGAAGGAACAAGGAGTAAGACCGGATCGATCGCAGATGGATTAGCAGGAGCAGGTTTCTTTGCTTTGAAAACAGATGCAAAAGTTGTACCTTGTGCAATCATCGGTCCTTTCAAAATGTTTAAACCGGTGAAAATCGTGTATGGAACACCGATTGATTTTTCTGAATTGAAAGAACAAAAGGCTTCAGCTAGAGAAGCAACAGAAAAAATCATGGAAGAAATACGGAAGTTATACGAAGCGAATAAGTAATAATATCGGAGTTTAGTTACTTGACAAAAACCGCTATTTATAAGAAGTTAGAGAAAAGGGAAATGAACCTTATACATACTCTTTCACATAAGTGAAGGGTCTAATAAATGTTTTTCTCTTCGTTTAGACACTTAAGGAGGTAAAGCCAATGACTGATGAAATGAATCAAGAACTTTCAGAAATTAAACCTTTGGATGTCGGTGATATTGTAGAAGGCACCGTTACAAAGGTTGAGGAAAAACATGCATTGATCGATGCAGGATATAAGATGGATGGAATCTTGCCGATCAGTGAGCTTTCAAGCTTGCATGTCGAAAAAGTTAGTGATGTCTTATCTGATGGAGATACATTGACTCTAAAGGTGATCAAACTAACAGAAGAAGAGCTCGTTCTTTCAAAGCGTGCAATTTCTGCGGAAAAGGCATGGTCTGAATTGAAAGAAGCGAAGGAAAAAAACGAGACCTTAGAAGTCGAAATCGCTGACGTCGTCAAAGGCGGTCTTGTGGTCGATCTCGGCGTACGCGGGTTCATCCCAGCATCTCTTGTTGAAAAACACTTTGTAGAAGATTTTTCTTCATATAAAGGAAAGACATTGGAAGTCAAGATTGTGGAACTTGAAGAAGAAAACAATAAACTTATCTTGTCTCATCGTGCTGTATTAGAAGAGCAAGAAGAATCTCAAAAACAGGATGTGCTTCAATCACTTGAGGCAGGGCAAGTATTGGAAGGTACCGTACAACGCCTCACAGACTTCGGTGCATTCGTCGACATCGGCGGGATTGATGGGCTTGTCCATATTTCACAACTTGCACATCATCGAGTGGAAACACCATCTGAAGTCGTTAATGAAGGTGACACAGTAAAAGTCAAGGTACTTTCTGTCGATCGTGACAACGAACGTATTTCACTTTCCATCAAAGAAACACTACCTGGACCATGGGACAATGTAAAAGATGTTCTTGAAAAAGGTCAAGTCGTCGACGGAACAGTGAAACGTCTCGTTTCTTTCGGTGCATTTGTTGAAGTTGCACCAGGTGTAGAAGGGCTTGTGCATATTTCTGAAATTGCCAACAAGCATATCGGTACACCTAGCGAGGTTCTTGATCAAGGGGATAAAGTTAAAGTGAAAGTATTAGACATCAACCCTGATGAAAAGAGAGTTTCTTTAAGCATCCGTGCTACATTGGAGGAAGAAAACCGTCCTTCAAAAATCGATCCAGAATACAATAAAGAAACTGACGGGAATACAGGTTTCTCACTTGGAGATATGATTGGCGACCAATTGAAAAAGTATAAATAAGTGAAATGAGCGGGCTGATCCTTCTTCCTATTCGAAGCGGGATCAGCTCTTTCTTTTTACGGATTTTCTAACGTGTCCATTAAACAACAATCTGTTAAAGGTGCTTTATGAAAGGATCTTTTCTAAAAGATTGTTGCTTTTGATTTATTTTTTAAAAAATCACCTTGTTCAAGTTGATTGGAGAGCAAGGTGCGAGACTCCTCGAAAATGAAAATCGCATTTTCTTCGTGCGATGTAACGCTGCCGAAACTTTCCTTGTCCTGCGGGATCAGCGTGCCTACTACCTGAATAATCTC
>NZ_JBQQCL010000017.1:0-73635 GCF_052246725.1 Pseudalkalibacillus sp. R45
ACAAGAAAGTCCTGTCGAAGCGAGCTTCCTCGTCGCATGCCTTGCGAGGAGATTATTCAGGTAGTAGGCACGCTGATTCCGCAGGACAAGGAAAGCTTCGGCAGCGTTACATCGCACGAAGAAAATGTGAGTTTCATTTTCGAGGAGTCTCGCACCTTGCTCTCCAATCAACTTTCACAAAATAAGTTTTTAAAAATAACTCAAAAGCAACAATCTTTTAGAAAAGAGCCTAAGTTTTAAACTGAAAAGACCCAGTAGGATACTGATCCATCTGGGTCTTTTTTGTACTTATAGAAGTATTAAATACTTGCTCACTATCAGTGTAACAATAGCTCAGCCTTCTCTAAGACTATGCTTTGTCTAGTTTTCTTTATGTGTTCCCTATTTTACGGTGTATAGTCTACATTAGGTGTGTATGTGTTTCCAGCATCCCATAGTAGGAATTCTTTAATACCATTTTCATTGAGTGCCCGGATTTGTGCTTCTACTTCTGCTTTACCATAATTCATGTAATTGCCGCTTCCTAGATATGAAGCCGTAAAATCCTGTATCCACGGTCTTGAGATCGGTGGGTTTTCAAGTTCTCCCAGCTTCTTATTTTCCATTTTTGCATATTCCGTAACAAGACGATATGGTTCCAAGTCTGGTTTTGCAATCCCAAAATACGAGGTCCAGTGACTAGGATAAATCATAGATGAAATGACATCGACATGACTCGATATTTTTGAGAAATTTTGACCGATACCTGGTGCTTCAGGTAAAGTTGCAGTATATCCGAAGATGTCTACAGACACTTTAACGCCATAAGGTTCAAGTTGTTTCTTGGCATATTCCACAAATTCTGTTACGGCCGTCACTCGCTTTTGAACGCCATCGAGATCAAGATCTGCATACTCTCCCTGATTATACGATAACGTTTTATCCCGTTTTTCAAAACCTTCAGGGAAACGGACGTAATCAAACTGTATTTCCTGGAATCCCAATTTCGCTGCTTCGATCGCCACTTGTACGTTGTAATCCCATACTTCTTTCATGAATGGATTTACGAATGCTTCTCCACGGCCATTCTTCCAAACCGCTCCACCATTTTTAAAGGAGAGTTCAGGCTTTTGTTTTGCAAGAACGGAATCCTTAAAAACGACAACCCGTGCAATTGGATAAATTTCATGTTTCTCTAATGACTCTAACATTTTTCTCGGGTCTTTGATATACGGTTGACCAGCAGAATGTAATGGGGATTCTTCATCTGGTATGTACGTGATATACCCATGATCATCCTTGATATCAACCACCATTGCATTCAACTCAGTATTATCAAGCAATGATACGAGCTTCTCAAATCTGCTGCCCCCTGCAGAGTGCCCAGTTACATAAATTCCTCTTACTGCATCTGGATATTGAAATGTTAATCCTGAATCATATGCAAACCTCGGGAGCTGCTCCGGAAGTTCCCTTTTCATTACATGTGACTCAATACCTTTGTGAAATGCTACTTCATAGTCTTGTGTTTCATCTGCCATTTCCCAAGACGGAAACGTCAAAAGAAACATCGACATGATTACTTTCATCATCCCCATATTTCTGTTCCTCCCCCTGTTGTATCACTTTACAAATACTATTATAGAAAACCAATCATTTCATGAAAAGTAACTTTCGACATAAATTTCATCATTTTCCCAAAAAAATTATATGTTTACTAAGACAATTTAACGATAAATATATAATACATGACTTATGGTTGAAATTTTTCACTTGAATCGGAGTTGTAGACGTGCTATATTGTTGAACAATACACTTAGAAAAGCAAAGGTGCCTTAGCTAACTGTGATGGGCATTTGAGCTAAACAGTATTTCCATGCATTTATACAAAGGAGGAATAGCCATGCGGCAACCTACATTGCTTGAAATATTCGAACACCCTAAAACACAAAAATATTTACAACGATCTGGAGTTGTGCATGCCATTGCCTCCAGTTTCCATGCGTATAAGCTGTCCGGCCAATATGGTGTCGATCCTATTCTTGCTTGTAAAGCAGCACTTCTTCATGATATTGGTCATTATACTTGGTACAGGGATGGTAAGTGGGATTATGAGCAGTATAAAGCAAATGATATACACGCCATCAAAGGTGCTGAAAGAGCACATAAATTATTGATTGAGCTTGGGGAAGATCGTGAAAATGCGAAAGCTATCTCATTAGCCATTCTTTTGCACACAGATTCATATCTACCTGGAGGGTCGTTAGAATTGAATCCATTACAGAAAGTCGTCAGGTTGGCTGACGAAGCAGATGAAGAACCTGGTGGGCTCCACCATTATCGTGAAATTTCATATGAGAAAGCAATCGAGCTGATCAAAAAGCTTAACTCGAAGTTAAATGAAAACAGAAATCCAACATCACTTCAACAAACAAGCTGATCCGTTATTCAAGAATGCATTCGATCCATGGGTTTTTCCATTCCATCCGAATGCACCCCAGCTCCTCCTTCATCTGGGAAAGTTCTGTTCTTCCATTCAGTACTTCATTATTAAAAGCCACTCGGCGCAACTGTAAATAGTTCGCTCTTTTTACCGCAAAGTCGATCAACTTATTTTGAAACTTTTCAGAGGCAAAATGGTCATTCATAAATAGACAGGTGATTTCAAGCATCTGTTTTTTAGAAATATTCAGCCATAAAAATCCTGTATCCTCTTCATCATTTGAAAATACAAACGCTTCCTCGTTGTCCTTCATATCAAATTGTTTCTCGAGCAATGAAGAGGAAATTGTATCAGGCAGTTTTCCTTTTTGATCAATTGATTTAAGGAGTTCCAAATCAGTTTCAGGATCAAATTGATAATAAATCAACGCGTATCCTCCTCGTTCATATATACGAACTTTCCTTATGTATTATACGCAGCACTCCGGATTTCCTTCAACTTAGGACACATAAAAAAACAGTCCTGTTGCCAGAACTGTTTCAATACATTATGATCCCGATCGAATTTTCACTCCCGTAGGTCCCGATAACACTCCCTAGTTTTATACAACGGATCCTTTTGAAGGCATCCAAGGAAAATTGCTCTTTAAAGGTCTCAATGACAACCTGCTTGGACGGATAACTGTGTACGATCAATAATTCTTCGTGGTCCTCCCTCCATTCATGGATCATTTCAGCCAGTTTTTTAATCCCTTTTTTCTTTCCCCGGAAGTTTTCCAACGTTTCAACTGTTCCTTCTTTTATTTTTAGCAACGGTTTGATATTCAAAAAGTTGCCCACTTTGCCTTGTAATGCTGAGATACGGCCGCCTTTTCTCAAGTTTTCCAATGTTTCGAGTAAAATGATGCCTGTCACATCTTTCTTACGTTCTTCTATTCTTTGATAGACTTCCTCTATTGCAAGACCTTTTTGGATAAGTTGATCTGCAAATTCCAACAAATAAATGACTCCAGCGGAAACTGTTTCTGAATCAACCAAATGGAGCCTATTTTGCTCTTCTTCACTAAACATCTCTTTTGCCAAATTAGCACTCTGAAAGGTACCACTTAAATTACTCGCAATGCCGAGATAAATGACGGAATTGCCTTCCGAAAGCAATTCTTTGAACGTATCGTAGAATTTTTGAGGTGCAGGCTGGCTTGTTTTAGGCAGCTCTTTTGAATCTCTCATTTTTTTATAAAATTCT
Source organism: Pseudalkalibacillus sp. R45 (assembly GCF_052246725.1). Lineage (NCBI taxonomy): Bacteria > Bacillati > Bacillota > Bacilli > Caryophanales > Fictibacillaceae > Pseudalkalibacillus > Pseudalkalibacillus sp. R45. The sequence continues at coordinate 3,668 of NZ_JBQQCL010000017.1, forward strand.
TCATGGGTAATAGTAGTACCATCTAAATAAGTGTCTTCCCCTTTAAAATTAACGTTTAGCGGAACGACTTTCAAAGGGGTGACGATTTCTATGTTTTCTTCTTGTCCTAAATAATCACTCGCACTATCGACTACTAAAGCAATTTTCATACTACGTCCTCATTTCCTGCCATACTGTGCATAGTTTCTCATACTATCGTAGTGTGTTTTCATATAAATTACAACTATTTTAGATAAAGAAAACTGGTAAAGCCAAGCCTTTGGCGCAGGCTGAGCCATTAGTTCCTCGAAAAAGCAATTGGTGCTTTTCCTTCGTGCGGTGTATTGCTTCTGAAGCCGCCAGCTTGTGCGCTTATATTGAAGATAGTATTTTTATACTTTCTTTAAATGCGATAAAAAACGACCTCCCTTTACGGAGATCGTTTTTATAACAAATTAATTTTCTTTCAATTCTTCATCATAAAGGTGACAAGCTACATAGTGACCTTCTCGTGCTTCCTGCCACTTTGGAACCACTTTCGCACAGACGTCCATAGCATGAGGACATCTTGTACGGAAACGGCATCCGCTAGGTGGCGATACTGGAGATGGTACATCACCTTCAAGGATGATACGCTCACGGCTTCGCTCAAGTTCAGGATCTGGAACAGGAATCGCAGATAATAGAGCTTGCGTATATGGATGCAAAGGCTCATTGTACAGCGTATCACTTTCAGTAAGCTCTACAAGGTTACCAAGATACATAACTCCGACACGGTCGCTGATATGCTTAACCATTGACAGGTCATGCGCAATGAACAAGTATGTCAGACCACGCTCACGCTGCAGCTTTTGCATCAAGTTGACTACCTGCGCTTGAATCGATACGTCCAAAGCTGAGATAGGTTCGTCCGCAATGATGAAATCCGGATCTACTGCCAACGCACGTGCAATCCCGATCCGTTGACGTTGTCCACCACTGAATTCGTGGGGATAACGGTTCGCATGTTCTTTATTCAGACCTACAGTTTCAAGAAGTTCATGAACACGATTCAATCTTTCTTCTTTCGTCTTCGCAAGACCATGGATATCAATACCTTCAGCAATGATGTCTTTTACAGTCATCCTTGGATTCAATGATGCATATGGATCCTGGAAGATCATCTGCATCTTTCTATTGAACTCTTTCAACTTCGCTTTATTTTTCTTACCATGGACATCTTCACCGTTGAAAGTGACTGTACCATCAGTCGCTCCGTACAAACGGATGATCGTTCTTCCAGTTGTCGATTTACCACAACCGGATTCACCAACTAGACCTAACGTTTCACCTTTATAAATGTCAAATGAAACATCGTCTACTGCCTTCAACATTTGTCCTTTACCCATGTTGAAATATTTCTTAAGGTTCTTTACTTCTACCAATTTTTCTCTAGTTGCCATTATCTTGCACCTCCAACAGATGCCTCTACAGGCTTTTCAACTTTAGGTGCTCTTTCATCCAATAACCAGCAAGCAGCCTTATGCGTGCCGGAAACTTCTGTAGCATCAGGCATATGTTCTAAACAAACCTTCATCGCATGCGGACAACGCGCCGCAAAAGGACATCCTTTCGGAGGATCACTCAAGTCAGGAGGTGAACCTGGAATGGCGATAAGTTCGCTTCCAGCAGCACCTAGCTTAGGCATTGAAGCTAACAGTCCCCAAGTATAAGGATGCTTTGGTTTATAGAAAATTTCATCAACTGTACCTGTCTCAACAATTTGTCCACCGTACATGACGGCAACTCTTTGAGCCGCATTCGCTACAACACCAAGGTCATGTGTGATCAAAATGATTGCAGTTCCAGTTTTATCTTGTAAGTCCTTCATTAAGTCAAGGATTTGCGCCTGGATTGTTACATCGAGTGCAGTAGTCGGTTCATCCGCAATCAAAATTTTCGGATTACATGCCAGCGCAATCGCGATGACCACACGCTGTCTCATCCCACCAGAAAATTGGTGAGGATATTGCTTCAAGCGAGCTTCTGCATTCGGAATTCCAACTAATTTCAATAGTTCAAGTGCACGTGCTGTCGCTTGTGACTTCGACATCTGCTGATGGATCCGAAGTCCTTCCATGATTTGTTTACCAACTGTCATCGTCGGATTCAATGAAGTCATTGGATCCTGAAAGATCATAGAAATTTCAGAGCCTCTGATCTTCTGCATTTGACGTTCAGAGTATTGTGCCAGATCTTTCCCCTGGAAGAGAATTTGTCCTTCTTTAATTCTACCAGGCGGGTTAGGGATCAATCGCATAATACTTTTGGACGTAACGGATTTACCTGATCCAGATTCACCAACAATCGCCAGGGTTTCTCCTTTTTGCAATTTGATATCGACACCACGGACGGCTTGTACTTCACCGGCAAACGTGTCGAATGATACATGTAAATTCTTCACTTCTAAAATGTGTTCCATCCTCTTCACCCACCTTCTATTATTCTCTCATTTTCGGATCGAGCGCATCTCGTAAACCATCAGCAACAACGTTGAATGCAATCATGATCAAACTGATGATGATTGATGGATAAATCATCATATGAGGGAAAATCTGCATGTTACGATACCCTTCTTCAATCAACGTTCCTAATGAAGCCAGTGGTGGTTGCAAACCTAGACCGATAAAGCTTAAGAATGCTTCGAAGAAGATAGCAGCTGGAATCGTAAACATCGTATTGATGATGATGACACCCATCACGTTCGGGATCAAATGCTTAGAAATGATTTTGTTATCCGATGATCCCAACGTTCTAGAAGCTAAGACGAATTCTTGACCTTTCAGCTTCAGCATCTGACCACGAACGATTCTGGACATTCCAATCCAACCGGTTATCGTCAAGGCCACTGTTATCGAAATGATTCCCGGATCGAGTACAAGTATCATCAAGATAACGACAACAAGGTTTGGAATGCCGACCAGGATTTCTACTATACGTTGCAGGACGTTATCGACACGACCTCCGTAATATGCTGAGATTCCGCCATAGATAACCCCGATCACCATATCGATCGCAGCCGCCAATAAAGCGATATATAAGGATATACGAGTACCTTGCCATACACGTGTCCACAGGTCGCGTCCAAGTCCATCTGTACCGAACCAGAAATACGTTCCTTCTTCTATGCCCTTCATTTCATACATATCATTGCCCATGTCATCTGTTCCATCCATAATTCCCAGATTTTCAAGCCCAGGAACTTTAGCAGGAAGGTTTGCACGAGTCAGTTTCTGATCATCAAATCCAAAATCATTCATCATAGGTCCGAAAATTGCAAGGATAGACAGAGCAAGTAGAATGATACAACCTACAATGGCAGATTTATTTTTCTTCAGTCTCATCCAGGCATCTTGCCAGAAGCTCAAACTTGGACCAGCTATTTTTTCGCTTTTTTCACTGCTGATATTAGCAGGTTGGAAAAGCTCGTCATTTACATAATTTTCACGTTTGCTCATCAATCTTTCCCCCCTGCTAAACGGATCCGTGGATCAATGACTCCATAAAGGATATCAACAATCAGTATTACAAGGATCAAAAAGAATGAGAAGAACAATGTGGTTCCCATAATGACAGGATAATCATTTGTTTGGATAGAACGGACAAACTGCTCTCCTAGTCCAGGTACTGCAAAGATTTGTTCAACGACCAATGTACCAGTCATCAATCCAACTGCAAGTGGTCCTAAAATTGTGATCAATGGAATCATCGCATTACGGATACCATGCTTGAATACAACAGCAAAACCACTTACACCCTTTGCTCTTGCAGTCGTGATAAAGTCCTGATTCATGACCTCAAGCATTTCGGTTCGTGTAAATCGTGCTGCAACTGCGATTACGAACACCGATAATGCAAACGTTGGCATTATTGAATATTCCCATCCTTCCCAGAATGCAACAGGGAACCATTGTAGTTTTACACCGACATAATATTGTAGTAGCGCTGCGAATACAAAACTAGGAATCGACTTACCGATTACAGCGATGAATGTCGCACCATAATCCCAAATCGTGTTATAGCGGATTGCAGAAATGATACCAAGTAAGATACCGAATATTGCCCCGAATATGATTGATTGAAGCCCAAGCTGGGCGGATGGACCAATACGATTCATGATCAAACCCATTACATCTCTGCCTTCATATTGAAATGAGATCCCTAAATCTCCAGTTACTACATTTGCCATATATTTAACATATTGAACAGGGACGGGGTCATTAAGTCCGTACTTTTCAAGAACAATCGCTTCTTGCTCAGCCGTTAGCTTTGCCGCGTTACTTAAAGGTGTACCCGGCATGATCTTCATTAAGAAGAAAGTGGCTGAAGCAATGAGGAACAGGGTGATAAACATAAAGATCACACGCTTAATAATATACCCTTTCATCCTCTTCCACCTCCATGTATGCCTATTTGTCTGTTGAAGAAGTTTATTTCGTTATTTTCTGAAAACTATCCGATAACAGGGAAAAAGAGAGTATACGTCATTCAGGCGACATATACTCTCCTGATACTCTCCCTTTACTGACTAAAGTTTAAAGTTGATCTTACTTTTCGATGTAAGCCCACTTATAGCTGTAGTCAGGCCCAAATGAGTTTGTGTATACGTTCTTCACGTATGGCTGCCAAAGTTGCGCACGTGCACGTTGATAAAGTGGTGCAAGTACTGCTTCTTCTTCAATCAAGATCTTTTCAGCTTCTAACATTGCTTCAAAACGCTTCGCAGGTTCAGTAGTCAATGTAGTCTTAGCGTCTTTGACAAGCTTGTCATACTCTTCATTAGAGAATCCAGTCTTGTTATGACCGCCATCAGTCACCCACATGTCGATGAATGTCATAGCGTCTTGATAGTCAGGACCCCAACCACCGTTTTGCAGGTCGTATTCCATTTTCTCATCAAGTTCTAGACGTTGTTGGAATGGTACACCTTTCAACTCGATCTTCAAACCAGGTAGGTTCGTTTCAAGTTGGTTCTTCATGTATTCATCCATTTTCTTAGCAACTTCAGAGTCTCCACCAAGGATTTCTAAAGTGATCTCTTCCTTGCCAAGTGCTTCTAAACCTTTTTCCCAATGTTCTTGTGCTTTTTCAACATCATGAGTTACTAGGTCCCCGTTCATTTCACGGAAGTCTTCACCAGATTCTGGGTGAGACACGAATCCTTTTGGAACGAAGTAATTTGCAGCAAGTGATCCGTTGTTCAAGATGACGTTTACAAGGTCTTCCTTGTTGATCGCCATTTGGATCGCTTTACGGATATCAACATTTGCAAGATCTTCACGTTCTTGGTTCATCTTAAGATAGAACATTACCGGCTCTTGGAATGTCTTATAATGGTCATGCTCTTTGTACTTGTTTACATATTCTGAAGAAAGACCTACACGATCGACTTTACCAGTTTCGTAAAGGTTGACTCCAGTAGCAGTATCTTTAACAACTTTAACGTTGATTTGTTCTAACTTTACAGTTTCAGCATCCCAGTAATCAGGATTTTTCTTAAGTACCCAACCTTCTTCATGTTTCCATTCAGTAAGTGTGAATGGGCCATTATAGATAAGATTGTCATCTTCAAGCGCATATTGATCGCCTTGCTCTTCAACGAATTCTTCGTTTTGTGGCAAGAATGTTGCGAATGTAGTCAAGCTTAGGAAGTAAGGAACAGCTTGCTCAAGCTCAACTTTCAATGTTTTCTCGTCAACTGCTTCTACACCAAGCTCTTCTGGCTTCATTTCGCCAGCCATGATAGCGTTAGCGTTTTTAACGTCGCCTAGAATGAAGTTGTACTGAGATCCTGTATCAGGATTTACAGCTTTTCTCCAAGAGTAAACGAAGTCGTTAGCAGTTACAGGCGTGCCATTAGACCATTGAGCGTCACGAAGTTTGAAAGTATAAGTCTTACCATCCTCACTCATTTCGTGGCTCTCAGCCATACCTTCTACAGGCTCACCGTTTTCTCCAAGACGCATAAGACCTTCCATTGTCTCTGCCATAACTTGGAACGCTACAGCGTCAGTTCCCATTACAGAGTCCATAGTCGGGATCTCTGCAGATTCAAGTATGTTCAATACTTGAGGTACATCTTTGTTACCGCTATCTTTTCCATCCTTGCTGTCTTTTTCGCCGTCAGCGTTATTTCCGCCGCCGCCGCTACATGCAGCAAGGAACATGCTCAACACTAATGTTAGTGTTAAAAGCAATGACCATTTTGACTTTCTCATGTCTTAATGACCTCCCCTAAATATTGGTGAAATTATGCGAACGTTGTCCTCAGAAAATGTCAGATTTTTTAAGGAATTCCGTTCACATTTTGTATTATACAAGTTTTCACAAAATTTTGCATGCACTTTTTTAATATATTTTACAAAAACCCTATGTTCATTACGGTTTGATAACAATAATTAGGACTTTATACCTACTTTAAAATTCGGTATTTTTGGGTAGGGAGTGCTTGAAAATAGAAGTTTTTGCATAGAAAATACACCAAAGAGCTGATGTAATGGTATTTTTCGTTAACTGAAATGAATGGAATATGCAATTGTCATTTATTATCAAATGTTCTGACATATTACACGGGGTTTAACGATGTAAAGGTATTGCTACGATAAACACCTATCGTGTATCATCAATACGAGGTGACATAATGCAATTGATTAGACGATCAACATATTTATTAGCAATTTTACTCGTAATAGGTACTGGTTTTATGTATTTTTACTACGACAACATTACAGTTGTAACATTCATAAACTCTGTTTTCCTGATTTCGATGCTCTACATCATGCTAGGTGGACTTATGTTCGTTACAAGGGGCGGATTCTTCGATGCATTCACGATGAGTTTCAGAAAGTTCATGAAGAAAGGTACGAAAATGGGAGAAATCATGGATGACGTCGAAAATATGCAATTACCATCAGAAGCGTTTGAATACACCTTTTCAGAACCATTGCTGCTTACGGGATTGCTCGGATTTTTGACAACTGTATTGATTTCTTTTGCCATATGATATTGCAAATCGAATTCCGATTGTATATACTATCGATAATAAAATTTGTTCTTGCGATGAAGAAGAAGAGTACACTGAATTCCCCTTTTAAGAGAGTCTGTGGTTGGTGTGAACAGACAAGGTCATCAGTGGAATGGGCTTCTGAGCTATCAAACCGAAACATTTTGGAGTAGGCTTTGACGTAATGTCCTGACGTTATCCAGGGCACTCTGTACTATAGGCTAATGTCTATACGCAGAGATCTGAGTGATTCTTTATGAATAATTCTGGGTGGCAACGCGGTGCAATCGTCCCATAATGGACGGTTGTGTCGCGTTTTTTATTTTTTTCACAAATATTAAGGAGTGATTATTCATGGCAACAATCTTTTCTGGTGTAAAGCCGACAGGAATCCCGACACTTGGGAACTATCTCGGCGCATTGAAACATTTTGTAACCTATCAAGAGGAGCATGATTGTTATTTTTGCGTGGTGAATCAACACGCTATCACAGTCCCCCAAGATAAACTGGAACTTAGAGATAACTCCAGGAAATTAGCTGCGTTATATCTCGCTAGTGGAATTGATTCGGACAAATCAACTTTATTCATCCAATCCGAGGTCCCTGCCCACACGAAAATGGGATGGATCATGCAATGTATCTCCTATATTGGAGAACTTGAAAGGATGACGCAATTCAAGGACAAATCGCAGAATCGGGTTGGTGTTTCTTCAGGACTCCTTACCTATCCTCCTTTGATGGCGGCGGATATCCTGTTGTATGGGACGGACATCGTACCTGTCGGAGACGATCAGAAACAGCACCTTGAATTAACCAGGGATTTAGCTGAACGATTCAATAAACAATATAATGACATCTTCACCATACCAGAGGTGCATATCCCTAAAGTTGGCGCAAGAATCATGGATCTCGGAGATCCAACGAAAAAAATGAGCAAATCTGATGAGAATTCGAGTGGTTTCATTTCTATGCTTGATGATGAAAAGATAATCCGCAAAAAAATCATGCGAGCGACAACGGATTCAGATGCAACTGTAAAATATGACAAGGAAAATAAACCTGGTGTCGCAAACTTGCTCACAATCTATTCACTCTGTTCTGGAAAATCAATAGAACAAGTAGAGGCAGAGTATGAAGGAAAAGGCTATGGAGACTTTAAAGAAGGTGTTGCGGAAGCAGTAATCGGCCAACTCAAGCCTATCCAGGACCGTTACTATCAATTACTTGATTCCGATGAACTCGATGACATCCTTGACAAAGGTGCAGAGAAAGCTGCATTCGTAGCCAACAAAATGCTCGCGAAAGCTGAAAGGGCAATGGGCTTAGAACGTAAAAGGAAAAAGAAGTGATAAAAGGGATGATCGTTGCGATCATCCCTTTGCTTTATTTGATTTATAGAAAAGGCTCTTTTCTAAAAGATTGTTGCTTGTGAGTCATTTTTAAAAACTCACCTTGTGCTAGTTGATTGGAGAGCAAGGTGCGAGACTCCTCGAAAATGAAAATCGCATTTTCTTCGTGCGATGAAACGCTGCCGAATCTTACCTTGTCCTTGTCCTACGGGATCAGCGTGCCTACTACCTGAATAATCTCCTCGCAAGGCATGCGACGAGGAAGCTCGCTTCGACAGGACTTTCTTGTAGACGCAGGAGCACAAAGGCTTCCTTGAAAAGGAGACTCCTGAGGTCGCAAGGCGACGAGTGGTCTTACCGCACACCCCGTGGAAAGCGAGCATCCTGGAGCGGAAGTCAACGACTTTTAAAGAAAACTTGGCGAGACCAAGCCTTTTGTAGGTCGAGCCTTAGTTGCCCTTATACTGAAGAAAGTATTTTATACTTTCTTTAAGTGCAAGAGCAACAAAGTTTGCGAAAACATTCATAGAAAAGAACTATAACTACCCACTTTGCCAAGCCTTTTCTTTATTCATTCAATGCTTCAATCATTTTTTGAGCTGTACTTTCACTTGACATTGGGTTTTGCCCAGTTACGAGGTTGCCATCTCTGACTGAAAAATCATTCCATTTATCTCCGCGGACGAACTCTCCACCCTTTTCTCTAAGTGTTGTTTCAAGTAAAAAGGGCATTTCTTCAACCAGTTGCATTTCTTTTTCTTCTTCATCGGTAAAACCGTTGACCTTCTTCCCTTTTACCAATGGGGTACCATCCTGGTAAGTAACATTGACTAACCCTGATGGTCCGTGGCAAACCGCTCCAATCACTTTACTTTCATCAGCCATTTGGCCGATAATTTTTTGCATTAATTCATTATCTGGAAAGTCGAACATCGTACCATGTCCACCTGGTAAAAACACGCCGTGATAATCTTCATTCAGGTCACTTTCAGATAGCTTATCGGTTTGAGTCAATTTGTCCTTCGCCTCAGCGAATTCCTGCTTCTCTTCTTCAGGAATACTATTTGGATCAAGTGGAATCTGACCACCTTTTGGACTCTTGACCGTTATGTCATACCCTTGATTTTTAAAAAGGTTATATGGTACAGCAAATTCCTCTAACCATAAACCGGTTTCCTTTTCATCATTTATTTTATCTGCATTCGTTACAATCATAAGGATTCTTTTAGACATGATATACCTCCTTGTAGTTAAATGTACATCTGACAGTTCCCTTCAACCAACGCCGCTAAACGTAAAAAGAGCTGATCAGTGTCAGCTCCTCTGTTGGTTTACATGTGTTCCTTTTTCTAATTCCCATATTTTTTCAAAGTAAGGTTGTCCTTTTATCAGCCGTTCACAGATCGACTGATGCTTTGATGTCCACCCCTGACATACTTCATTATAGAGTGCTCTCCATGCTTCATCAAAACTCATCATCTGGATGTCTGTATACTTTTCCGGTATCCATTCTGTGTACCAATATCTGGCTTCAGCTGTGTTGCCGCTCGTATACATCTGGTCAAGGGCCATGAATAACAATTGTTTCAACTGTCGTTCGCGACGTGTCAGACCTTTCATGTCATTAGGGTCTGGGGATAGGATATGGTATTCCTTTTTTTGTTCATTTGTAGAATCGAATGTGTATTTCTTTGGATCCAAATCTTCAGCCATTTCATATACCAATTGTTCTTGACGCGGAATCATCCTGCTTTTACGGATCGGAATTTTATATCCCATCGTATCTACAACAAGACATTTCTTTCCGTCCGTCGCAATCATGCAATACTCGATTTGTTCTCTCTGGTTGTTTTTGCGGATATAACTCTTGTTTTGCACCTCACGTAACAGTTCCTCAGGTAATTCACTCAAGTCATTTTCTATGTAGTTTAACAGAGGTGATTCCATCTTGATGATCGGAACTTGATCGAGAAGCTCGATGAAGTCTTCCTTCCGCCATTCATGGAATTCACAAACATTATAACCGTTCTCTTCGCCTTCGAACCAGTTTACCCATACGTCTCTTAAGTACAACATGTATACCCCTCACTTTACAGGATTTACTGTTTTGTTAAAATCAGTATAGTCAGAGGGCTACAAATTTATTCTTTTATCACACTTTTTTTAGTCGACAATTGTACATTTTCGTCAATTTTCATCGTTTTTATTATGAAAGGAAGGTAAATAGATACTACCCCACACCAACAGCAAACCGACTATGAATAAAATGGACTCAACTCTCGTTAGGATGAAGGCCAAATAATTAACAAATCCATGGCCGGTTGTGATCAAATTTAAAAAGGCGATCAAGCTTACCCCGCCTGAAACAGCAAAGCTGAATCCTAATAACAGTAAGAATAGTCGAAAAATCAAAGCCCTCATCTCCCATTAGAGTGCTTGTATACATATGTTAATTCACTATATGGGACATGTAGTCAGGTTATGACAACTATTCATTGCTAAGTTTCTACTATTATAATGTGTGCACAAAAACCTTACATAAATTCAAGCTCTAAAGAAAACTTGGCAAAGCCAAGCCTTGGCGCAGGCTGAGCCTTAGTTGCTCTTACATTGAAGAAAGTATTTATACTTTCTTTAAATGTAAAAAAGCTGATAGGATGCGAATCCTATCAGCTTTGCATTATATACTTATTAATCCGTATATCGTTTGAATAATAGCGCTACGTTATGTCCTCCAAAACCTAAGGAGTTACTCATGACTGCATTGACCTCAGCTTTTCTTGCTTCATTCGGTATATAGTCCAAATCACATTCAGGATCAGGCGTTTCGTAATTGATGGTCGGTGGCATGATATTGTTTTCAATCGCTTTGATTGATAGCACCGCTTCAAGCCCGCCTGCAGCACCTAACAAATGCCCTGTCATTGATTTCGTTGAACTGATCGCAAGCTTTTGCGCGTAATCACCGAATACCGATTTGATCGCCATTGTTTCATATTTATCATTAAAATCAGTGCTTGTACCATGGGCGTTCAAATAATCGACTTCACTAGGAGACATCCCTGCATCCTGCAAAGCGATGTTCATCGCACGTACGCCTCCTTCTCCTCCTGGAGCAGGAGCAGTAATATGGTAGGCATCACCCGTTGCACCATATCCTACAATCTCTGCATAAATTCTAGCTCCGCGTTTTTGAGCTGATTCCAACGATTCAAGTACTAGTATGCCAGCACCTTCACCCATTACGAAACCATCACGGTTTGCATCAAATGGACGGCTAGCAGAGGAAGGATCCGTATTGAAAGATAATGCTTTAGCAGATGAGAATCCAGCCAGGGCCATGCTTGTGATAGGCGCTTCTGTCCCGCCGGTGATCATTACATCGGCATCGCCACGTTGAATCGCTTTAAACGCATCTCCGATGGAATTCGCTCCCGATGCACAAGCCGTAACCGTACATGAATTGATTCCTTTTGCACCGAGCATGATTGATACCTGACCTGAAGCCATATCCGGGATCATCATCGGCACGAAGAAAGGACTGACACGGCGTTGCCCTTTTTCCATGAAAACCTGGAATTGCTGTTCATAGGTTTCCATCCCGCCGATTCCAGAACCGATCCACACGCCTACTCGATCTGCATTATCATCTGTGATGGTTAAATCAGCATCTTTTACAGCCATCTGCGTAGCTGCAATAGCAAATTGAGTAAAGCGGTCCATCTTCCGTGCATCTTTTTTATCCATGTATTGTGCAGGGTCGAACTCAGTCGCTTCCCCAGCTACTTTTGCAGGGAATTGATCCTTGTCTCTTCTTGTCAGTTCACCAATTCCTGACTTTCCATTGATAATATTCGTCCAAGTCGTCTCAGTATCATTTCCGAGTGGAGAGACTGTACCCAGTCCTGTAATGACAACTCGTTTATTCATAGTCTAATTCAGCTCCTTAAAAAACTATTTTCCCCATCTTAACGCTACTGCACCCCAGGTCAATCCTCCGCCAAAACCTACGAGTACAAGTACATCTCCATCTTTTATCTTACCTGTTTCCCTAGCTTCGACCAAGGCAATCGGAATTGAAGAGGATGATGTGTTTCCAAACTTTGCGACAGTGGAGGCCATTTTTTCTTGAGGTAAACCAAGTCGTTCCCGTGCAGCTTCCATAATGCGGATATTCGCTTGATGTGGGATTAAAAAGTCTACGTCCTCTTTTTGTAGTCCAGCTTTTTGAACGACTTTCATGGAGGATTCAGGCATTTGTCTGACAGCGAACTTGAATACCTCACGTCCATTCATATAGAGGTGATCGCCGTTTTGAAATAAATGTTTTGCTCCAGAACCATCTGAGCCCATATCGAACGATAAAATACCCTTCTCATCAGATACGGGTGCAATGACTGCTGCCCCTGCCCCATCCCCAAATAAGACAGCGGTATTCCGATCTTCCCAATCCGTTATTTTTGATAACTTTTCAACACCGATGACAAGTACGTTTTTATAAGTATCAGTATCAATATATTGCTTTGCCGTTATCATACCATAAATGAACCCGGCACATGCTGCACTGATATCCATAGCTACTGCATTATGTGCTCCAAGCCTTTCTTGGATTAGACAAGCTACAGAAGGGAATCCATAATCACCAGTTACTGTAGCGACTAGAATCAAATCAATATCCGCTGCGTCCAGACCAGCATCTGCCAACGCTTCCTTTCCAGCTCTTTCTGCCATATGGGATGTATCCATATCATTATCTGCTATTCTTCTTTCTTCGATTCCAGTTCTTGTACGGATCCATTCATCAGATGTATCGACGATCTTTTCAAGGTCTGCATTGGTCATCACACGTTCCGGGACATATCTGCCAATTCCGATTACGCCTGCATTCATTTTATTACCCCTTTTTGTATGACTTTTCTTAGTATCTTATATTATGACTTGGTACTAATTTTAATCCAATATTTCTATATTGTCTAGTTATTATCATTGGTTTTTATACGATGGATGTGTTAATGATGGAAAAATTCGCACTTTGATAAATCCGGAAACATTTAGTGAAGGTGACAGCACGATGGTTTTTATTGTGTTCCTGTCTGAAGTTGCACCATCTTCGGACACCTTCGCGCTCATTTCCGGTGTTCCTGTCTGAAGGTGCACCGTCTTCGGACCCTACAAGAAATTCCTAAAATAAATATACATTATAAAAGACCTTCTGCAATTTTCATGCTGAAGGTCCCACAGGTTATGTATTTTGTTTCCTATGTATTAAGTATGGCTGAACGATTCTTACTCTTCTTCAGATGCGGCTTCTGTTCTTCCTAGCTCATATGCGTCATTCATCACATTCATCAGCATGTTAAGTAAAGGTTGGATGTCTTCCATTGATAATTGTATACCTTTATCTTCCATCATCTGTTTCGCTTCAGGTAAATGCGTCATCGCAATTTGCATGAACTTCATATTTCTCTCTTGATTCATAAGGTTTATCCTCCAATGAAATTATGGTTGTGGGAGTTTGCCAGTTTCTTTATATTCCTTAACTAATGTGTTTATCTTATCTTGAAGGCCATTCGGCACTTCATCACTGAAAGGCGCGAGTGATATCACATCCTCCTGGAAATCATAATGGATATTTCCATTCCGGAGCTCTCCCTCGTCATACTTCTTAGCAATCCTGACATAGAGACGATCGACATGTTGGACTGTACTTGTCAAAACGGTTTGTTCACCTAGATCGGCCATATCAGAGATAAAACCGATTGCATAATTACCTTGCTCCTTGATCCGTTCGATCACTGGTACGGTATATCCATCACCTGCAGGATAAAAGACGTCGACACCTTGTCCTGTCATTTCCCTTAAAATGTTGAAAGCTCTATTCGTATCCTCCCAGTCTTCGACAAATTCAATATGTGTTTCTACGTTTTCATTATAAACGCTGGCACCTTCGTGGAATCCTGTTACTTCAGGCTGCCAGGGAAAAGCTGCGATCATACCGATTTGACCGGATTCAGTCATCGCACCAGAGATCACCCCTGCAAAATAACCCATGGCATACGAATCGAAATGTATACTCGTTATTCCCTCACCGCTTACTTTTCCATTAAAGCTAACGAAATGCATATCGGGAAATTCCGATTTAATTTCCATGAATAAAGGTGCATATAACTTTCCATGGCCAAATACAAGATTCACATCATTTTTCTGAAATTCTCTGACTGCTGATAGAACTTGTGCTTTTGATTTAACTTCTTCACGATAATATACTTCCTTACCGAGTTTTTCTTGAATTTGAAGTAAGCCCTTATAACCTTTCGTACCCCACCCTTTATCGGTAATGGTATCTTCAATCAAAAGTCCAACGCTCTCTAACTCTCCGGTATTCAGTGCTTGCTGACACCCTGAAAGAGATAGAAGGGAAATTGCAATCAGGAAAGGGATGATTTTTGCCATTCTTTTTTCCTCTCCTCTTTACTGCCAAGACATTATTACTATTACTAGTATAAACGATACATATGATTTCGAAATATTACAAGAGTACTAAATCACTCTACAAACGGTCCGGCATGAAAAAAACGTTGTCATCTTTATTCGTATAGGGTAATAATTTTATCGGATTGTTCTCCCTTCATAAGTTGATTACAAGAAATGATAAACTTCTCTTTCGTTATTGTAAAGGCACTACTGATTTCTCTATTCTGGTCCGAAACTCCTGCTTTTTCCAGTTTATCCACCGTAAAACACCTTTCTTCAATGGAATTTCTGCAGCCAGATACCCTGGGAATCCTCATAATATGATAATTGACATCAAAGGCTTTAGCTGTTTCAGTAAAGTACGTTTCCTCCGTCCACATCAATGTGCCATACAAGCTGTTTGGCTGTGGTGTTCGATCGGCTGGATATGGAGGTCTGCAATTTCCATATACATCGGTTGTAGAAATAAGGATGATTTTACTATTTTGCTCTGCTGCATATTGAATGACCTTTCTCATATTTTTTTGTTGGTTTTGCAGGATTTTTTTCAACTCCGATAACTGGTTCGTCTTTGGCGAAGTTTGAGCGAGGTGGAAGATAGTCTTTGGCTGTTCAATATCATCCCAATCAACCTCTTGGATCGGCAAGTTATAGAAATGGAATAAGGCATTCCTCCCGATTAGATCGAGGCCGACATGTCCTTCCCTATCTAGATGATCAATCCCATATACATCAATCTCATCATTTAAAAATTCGTTACAAAGAAGCATTCCAAGCTCACCAGCCACTCCAGTAATCAAGATATTCTTCATAATAACGCGCCCTCCATTTTCATACAGTCTATTACTAGCTTATTTTTAGGTTTTGTTAAATAATACTGTTGATTTCTTTCAGGTTTAATTGAATCGAAATTTGCGACACTCCTGCGTGAAAAACGAGCCAGGCGAGATCGCACCGTTTTAAAAATCCCCGTTTCTTCATGGATTACAGAGTCCTTATACCTGACCTTCGGAAGCTTTATGTATTGATATAAACATGAATAAGATCAACCAGATTAACAGTAGAATCCGTTCCCGTTGAATTCCATTCGGAATGACTTCTCTATACACTGGTTGATCACTATAGTTCAAGCTCATTTTTTTGATAGAAATTCTTCACTTTGTTTGCGAGATCGTATTTCCCCCCAGGCAACTGCAGCGTCAGTGCGATCGGGGCTCCTAGATCTTCCCTGAATTTTTCATAAGCACGGCTATGTTTTATAAATGAATACGGCGTTCCCTGCATATTGTGCCAAATTTTCACCGGTGCTTTGGAAGGGTAGTCGTACATTCCTTTATCCTTCACCAAAAACAACGTTGCTTCATCTTCGGACATGTCATATGCTTTTCTGACTTCCCTATGAAACTGCTTATAAAAGAGTTTTTGCTCCATTACGGCCTCAGCATGGACTTTCAAGCTGAAACATGGATTCATGAAGGCTACAGACCGCGTGAGAT
This sequence comes from Pseudalkalibacillus sp. R45, assembly GCF_052246725.1. Classification (NCBI taxonomy): domain Bacteria; kingdom Bacillati; phylum Bacillota; class Bacilli; order Caryophanales; family Fictibacillaceae; genus Pseudalkalibacillus; species Pseudalkalibacillus sp. R45. The sequence goes on from NZ_JBQQCL010000017.1 coordinate 20,009, forward strand.
CTTCATGATGATACATCCATTTAACTGCAGATAATGCTCCCATTCCTTCAGCAAACACATGGATTCTGGAATTGATGATTTCTTGCTTCAGGATTGTATGATACATTCGATGCAACAGCTCGACACTACAATCATTCCCCCAATGCCGACCATATAAATTAGAATAATAAACGGTATATCCATAACGGCACAGTTCCTCGATAAATTTCCTCCGCTCTGGATGCTGCAACCACGAGCTTGTTTGGTTTGTCACATAATGATTCGTATCTCCTATTATAAGGATTGCAAAACCATTAGGCTGTTCTGGAAGATGAATAATGGCATGCTGATCATTCGTTTTTATAAATCGGTGAGTGGTTATACTCAAATTCATCACACCTTATTCTTACATTCTAAGTTAATGTATGCGAGAAAAAGAAAAGAGAACAGGTTTTTCACCCAATTTTCTTATGCTTTGCTCAGTATAGGCTACTAACAATAAAAGATGAACTTTTTTTGGAAGTTTCGTGAAAACGTTTTGATAGAAGGCAAGTTGTGCTACAATATGAATTGGATAAAAAACTCGGCCTTTGCCAAGCCTTGACAAAGGCTGAGCCTTAGTTGCACTTTTTAAGTGTAAATTGCTACATATTATTCTTGAGGTGATCATATGCGTTACATTTGGACAATAATCTGGGCACTATTGTTGAGCAATATGGCTTTCTATGTACTAAGCTCAATGCAAGGCGGCCATTATAGCTTCGGCCTAGCATCAGTAATCGGACTTATTTTTTCTGTATTCGTATTTGTACTCGGAGATGCAGGAATTAAGGACGAAACAACAGAATAATGTTTGTGTAGTGAAAGTGGCTCAAAAGCGTAACAGCTTTTGGGTCATTTTTGGTTTTAGCTATCTTTTCTCATTATGTATAATAGTTGCACTTGCACAGGACGTGGTGGCTTTTAGTCGAAGATCCTTTAAAAGAGTGTGGGGTTTCGCTTGGCCCGCTTTTCCGCAGGAGGGTCGTGAATTTCGTTTAAATCATCAAAGCCCCAAGCGGTATGTATATACTTTCTTTAAGTACAAATAAAACGAGACTGATTTTAACCAGTCCCGCCTTCTTTCATAGTATTTTACTTAAAAATGATTGGGTCCGTTCATGCTGTGGATCTGAAAACAGCTTCTTCGGCTCGTTTTCTTCTACTATATATCCTTCGTCCATGAAGAGAACGCGATCTCCGACTTCTCTAGCAAAGCCCATTTCGTGCGTGACCACAATCATTGTCATTCCTTCTTTGGCCAGCTGCTTCATAACCTCTAAAACCTCACCGACCATTTCCGGGTCCAGTGCAGAAGTCGGTTCATCAAAAAGCATGATTTCAGGTTCCATCGCCAGTGCTCTTGCAATGGCGACCCGTTGCTTCTGGCCACCCGAAAGTGAATTTGGATATACCTCCGCTTTTTCGGATAATCCTACTTTTGCAAGTAGCTCACGTGCTTTCTCCTCAGCTCTTTTCCTATCCCATTTCCTTACTTTCATAGGTGATAAGATGATATTTTCCAACACCGTTCTATGTGGGAAAAGGTTGAACTGTTGGAACACCATTCCGACATCCGTTCGCAGTTTATTGATATCCGTTGATTTTGCAGTAATATCAATGCCTTTTATATATACTTTGCCATCGGTTATGGATTCGAGCAGATTTAGACATCTTAAGAAAGTGGATTTCCCCGATCCAGACGGCCCGATCACACATACAACTTCTTGCTGCTTTATCTCAGCACTTATGTCTTTTAACACCTCTAGTGAACCAAATGATTTCTTTAAATTTTGAACTTTTATCATTCCGTAGATAATCTCCTCTCGATGTAGTTTAAAATTGTACTGACTGTTAGTGTCAAGAGAAGATAAATCAGTGCAACAGTAAGATAAGGCTCCCATGCCCGGTAATATTGCCCTTGCATCGCTCTCCCCCAGTACATCAATTCAGGTGCCGCTATGATTGCCAGGATTGATGATTCTTTTATCAGAACAATGAATTCATTCCCTAACGGAGGAATCATACGTTTAACAGCCTGTGGCAAAATAACATATCGCATCGATTCGTAATAATTCATCCCTAATGAACGTGATGCCTCCATCTGCCCTTTATCAATCGATTGAATTCCAGCTCTGAAAATTTCTGCAATATATGCCCCTGCGTTTAAAGAGAGCCCTAAGACTCCTGCCAATATCGCATTTGAATCGCCAATCAGAAGCGGTACAAACCCAAAGTATATCAGTAGGATCTGTACAAAAAAAGGGGTTCCCCTGAAAAACGTGATGTACCAATCAAGTGGATACCTGAGAACGCGATACGGCGAAAGTTTCCCCAATCCTATCAATAAGCCTAAGACCGTACCAATCAAGATGCCGACAAATGAAAAACCAATCGTATAAAGTGTTCCCCTTAAGAAATATGGTGCATAGTCAATTATCAAATCATATCTGAATTCCATAAACCTCTCCCCTTGGATGTCCTGTTTATTAAAGAAAACTTTGCAAAGCTAAGCATAGCGCAGGCTGAGCCTTAGTTACCTTTATATTGAAGAAAGTATTTATACTTTCTTTAAATGTAAAGAAAGGGCTGACAAGCAATGTGTCAGATCACTCCAACACCTGGTCAGCCCCTTTACTTGATTTATTCGTTTTCCATCTGCTGTTTCAATGCTTCAAGATCTGGTTCATCACCGAACCACTCTTTATAGATTTCTGCATATGTTCCATTCTCGATGACTTCTTTAACAGCTTTATCGAAATCCGCTTTCAAGTCGCTTCCTTTCGGGAACATGAGTCCATAAAATTCTGATTCGAAATTGTCTTCATCACTGATTGTCTTCAGCTTTTTATCAGGATTGTTTTTCGCATATTCTAGTACGACACTGTTATCCGCTACTACCGCGTCGACTCCTCCCTGAACCAACTCCATGATCGCAAGTGTATTATTATCGAACTTTTTGATATCTTTGTGATTTGAACCAAGAATTTTTTCCACAGCAGCTTGTCCAGTCGTACCATTTTGAACAGCTACTTTTTTCCCTTTCAAATCTTCAGCACCTTGGATATCGCTATCTTCAGGTATTAAAATCATATTTCTTGATTCAAAATACGGTGTTGAAAAATCATAGGTCTATTTACGATCATCATTGATAGTGATGGCGGAAATTGCAATATCAGCCTTTTCTCCCTGAATCTCTACAAATAGCGGATCCCAGCCGATATTTTTATATTTCGGCGTATAGCCTGTTTCTTCCATCACGGCATCCATGAAATCAATATCAAAACCAACAATCTTATCACCTTTCATATATTCAAAAGGTGCATAAGCTGCGTCTGTGACAACTTCTAATTCCTTATTTTTGTCACCTGAACTTTCCCCACTGCCTCCACATGCAGCCAATATGGTAAGTAAACCGATAAGCATAAATAGAAACGGACCTTTAATAATCTTCATTGTTGCCTCCCCCAAATGTTTAAATAATTACGACCGACTTTCTACTCTCTCCTTTTTATAATTTTCTAAATTTTTAATAATTTAATTCTAGTATTAAAGTCCGTTAATTTCAACAAAAAAATTGAACAAGTATTCATATTTGATAACTTGATTAGATCACGGCTTTCGTTTATATGTCCACTTCCGGTTATGATTACTTGTTTCCGGAAATGCGTCGCCTGCATGCAGTTTGATTTCTTTCGGGTTATTCACCATGCTCCCCGTCTCTCCTATCTCAACGTAAACGCCATTGTTTGGTGCTTTCTGCCCAGGATTGAACTGATGATTCTGTCCCATTCTAAATCCCTCCTTTTTATCAGTAGGATAACCTCCTCATTAAAAATTAATCGAGATGAATTTCTCGTAATGCACTTTCCGATGAGAATTCTTAGAAGCATTCCCTCTGCTCGCATAGGCGTTAATTACAACACGTGATGGCTTTAGTCGAAATTCCTTAATTCGCTGGGGGTCTCGCTTGGCTTGCTATTCCCGCAGGAATGTCGTGAATTTCCCTTGTCAATCCACACTTACACTTTTTACAGAACACAAAAAAAGCCACCTTGTCGTGGTGACTTTCAACTCTTAATATGGAACCAAAGACACAGCCGTCAGGAAATGCAGAGGCAAGATGATCCGTTCAAACCCTAACCCCGGCTCAGGAAATCCTAAATATTGTCTAGGTTGACTCATACCAGGTTTTTTCTTGTATTTGACTTCTATGATTAAGTATATATTCTGTTTATCAACCTTTTCGACATACCCCTCATACACTTTCCCATCCATCATATGACACTGTACATACTGATTTATATGCTTCTTACATTGTTTTTGCATCATTTGGTTATGCTTGTTTAAAGCTTTCATATATTTACGATAAGGCACGATCTTCCCCCCTCACATTTTTATGATATTCACACAGAGTTAAAAATGTGTAAGGACAGGTTAATGATAAATGTCACGAATTATCTCTTTACTAGTTAACTCATTTATTGTTTAATGACTACATGTGCTTTTGAAAAGAAACAGAGATATATTATTCGGAGGAACGTTAAATGGATCAATTTTTTCTACTTTTGAAATATGCTTTTTTTGGATTTGTACAAGGAATTACTGAACCCATCCCCATATCATCCAGTGGACATCTTGTCTTTGCTGAAAAAATCCTGGATATACATATCGAGGGATTCAGTTTTGAAGTCTTCATGAATTTCGCATCGTTACTTGCTGTTCTAGTGATCTATCGAGAGGATCTTGTTAGGCTTACGACGAACGGCTTGAATTTTACGATGACGAGAGATCGAAAATATCGAGCAGACTTCATGTTCATTGTCTATCTGATCATCGGAACGATTCCTGCTGCAGTCATTGGTATAGTAGCGGAGGATTTCATTTCTGCGAATTTGAAGGACATTAAGGTTGTCGGAGCATCCTTAATCGTCACCGGTATTGCGCTATGGTTGATCCGAAACCTTCGTGGGCGTAAATATGATCAAGACCTATCGATTAAGGACGCACTGATTGTCGGCCTTGCCCAGGCGGTAGCACTAATTCCGGGAATCAGCCGTTCTGGGGCAACGATTGTGGCCGCAATGGGACGTGGCATGAAACAAGAAACAGCACTGCGGTATTCATTTCTGCTATACATCCCGGTAAGTGTCGGAACAATGATCTTAAGTTTTGGTGATATAAAGAACGACCCGCTGCTTGATCAATTATTGATACCGTACCTTGTAGCCTTTCTGATTTCATTTATCGCCTCATACATTTCATTGAAGTGGTTGATAGGGATCATGGCTAGAGGGAATCTGAAATACTTTGCCATCTATTGTTTCATCGTCGGACCATTGGTGATTTTATTCATGTAGTTGAATAAAAAAGCGCTGAGCTTAATTGCCCGGCGCTTTTTCTGTTGCCTTCATTAGTATTGGATATCCCATGATCAATAGTTGGATGATCGTCAAGAAGATGATAACAGGTCCCAGTATGAGGAGACTGGCATCAACAACACTTAAATACCCATCATTGATATGGATCAGAGGCTTACATATTGTTGTAAAGTAATAAAACATACCGAATGTGAAAATTCTTGCCCATTGAGATGGATGATACACATAAATACCTTGACGGATACCTAAGAGTTTTATCCGCTCACTTGCCCGGTACAATTCCATCCACTCAACAATAAGAAAAACAATGAAAACAAAAAGCCAATAGAATCCTATAGAGCTACCGGAAGCACCACTATTCAGCCAGGCTACTCCTGTGATTGATAAAGCCCCATGCACTATACAATTCGTATTTTTCCAATCATCAACAATTGTCCATGTCTTCCTAGCATATCGAATAATCAGGACCCCAATGCTGCCCAAATAAAATAGGATACCTATACTTATCAAGATTAGCTCTACCGTCTTCAATAGATCAAATGTCCATTCCATCACGATCACGACGGATTGTGTTGCTACAACTGTTAACAAAATGCCACCATGTACCTTTTCTAAATCCATTTTAGAAAAAATGATCTTTCGGAATGTGTAAATTGATAGTACTGCATATCCTACCCAGAGAAAAGCAGCCAAGACAGCGATCAATTTGGACACAAAGGGCTCATGCGGATAATAAAAGAGTACAGAAACCCCTACTACTGATGTAGCGGCTACCCATGTTCCATGCAAGAAAGCATGATTGGCATCTTGAAAGCTCCATTTGTTGAAGTTCTTGATATAACTAATCGAGATTTGAAGCCATAAACCAATCAATAAAAATGGAACGACTTCAGGTTCTTGAATCAGATTGACGGTATGAACCGGCCCTAATGATACGATACCTAAGCCCATGATCAGAGCTCCTTTACTGGGATCTTCTTTCCGTATAAATGAAGAAACAAGTAAAGCCCCTGTAAAATAGCTTGTGATGATAAATAGATAAACCAAATTCGGGTTTGTATCAAGATAAAAGAAAATATAAACTAAGAATGATAGAATGACTGGCATTGTTTGTATAAACATTGTCAACTAAACCTCAAGACTATTTATGTGTTTTTTTTAAGGAGGATGGATATGAAAGAATATATCGGAAAGTGCGAGATTTGCAACAAGCCGATTTACTGTATGGATGGCTTTTTCAATGGAATCAAAACAGAAACAGGCGTATGCTGTTTTGAATGTGATAAAGAAAACTTGGCAAAGCCAAGCCTTAGGCGCAGGCCGAGTCAATAGTTACACTTATACTGAAGAAAGTATTATAATACTTTCTTCAAGTGTCGAAAAAGAAATCTACTTAACCACCGCTAACTGGCGGTAATAACGCGACTGTATCACCTTCACGGATGACTTGGCCGGGATTGTTTACAAATTCTTCATTGACTGCAACCATCACATTCGAAAGGTCCAGTTTAGGCTCCGTTTCACGAATATGGGCTATTAGTTGATCGACCGTCACTTCCTGTTTCTCAACAGAAAGCTCGCTTTTTCCGACTTTTTCCTGTAGTCCGGCAAACAATAATACATTAATCATTAAGATGCTCCTTTCCTGGTTTTCCTGAAGGGTATTCCGTCTTTTCCAGCTGATCACCGATCCACTTTTCGCCATCTTCCCAATGTTCTTTTTTCCAAATCGGGACGATCTCTTTGATTCGTTCAATCGCATAGCGGCTCGCTTCATAGGAATCTGCCCGATGCGGAGTCGAAACCGCAATGACGACAGCAATATCTGAAATATCCAACCGGCCGATCCGATGGACAATTGCTACACGCGCTTCATTCCAACGAGAATTGATTTCTGAACCGATTTGCTCTAATTTCTTTTCAGCCATCGGAATATAAGCATCGTATTCAAGGAAAAGTGTCCGCTTCTCATTCGTCAACTCCCGTACAGTGCCGATAAACGTATTGATCGCCCCGGCATGAGGGTGGACCACCTTTTCAACGACTTCATTTACGTCGACCGGTTCTTTTGTAAGGTAAAAGTGTTTAGACATGAATTCACCTCCATTTTAAAAACTCTTCTCTTAAATACTTCGTGAATTCTTCAGCTTGATTGAAATCCAAGCTGAAGAGCCTAGAGCTTTCCTTCGGTTTACAGCCAACAACTCCAATGACATTTTCACAAACCTCGAGTAATGACTCCAGCTCTTGTTCATTTCTTGATATGAGGAATTTTTTATAAGGAGCCTTTTTGTATCCTTCTACCAGGATAAGATCCAAGGGCATTTGCTGATACATCGATACAATTTTTTCGAGTGGGATGGTGCCTCCTCTTTCATTCACCTTCAGATGGAGGACCCCTTCCCCTTCTACTGTGGTCATGTAGGCGCCTTCATTCTGAAATTGGGCTGTATCTGTGTGTTCAGGTTCGGTTGTGTCAGGCGCTCCCCCATGTCCATGATGTTTGATGACGCCTATACGGTAACCCTCTTCTGATAACTCCCTGACGATTTTTTTGATGAAGCTCGTTTTCCCACTTTTTTTATAACCCGTTATTTGAATAACAGGAATCGGGTTATTTACACTTTCCATGGATTCAGGTCACTTTCATGGTTGAATAACAGGACATCCACTTCATCCCCTGTTTGAAAGCCTCTCGTTCCACCCGGGAGCACAATGAAAACATCCGCTTCAGCAATCGATGTAACCGAGCTCGATTTATCAAGACCTGTGGGGGCGACGCGGATCCCTTCTGGTGCATAATCAATTTTTCCCCTGACCAATCTTGTGAAAGGATTCGGCTTTGGAAAATCCTTTGCCAGAAGTGCTCCCATTTTTGCTAGGAATGGTGTACTCTCGGCAGCTTGCTTTATGAACGGTCTTACAAAAAGCTCACCACCGACAAAACATGCAGAAGGATTCCCTGATAAACCGAAAAGCAGCTTCCCTTCATATTCGGCCACAGTGGTTACACTTCCGGGCCGCATAGCTATTTTATTAAAAAGCGTAGTTGCGCCAAGTTTTTCGTATATCGCCGGTAAATAGTCATAATCTCCGACTGAGACACCACCTGTTGTGACGAGAGCGTCAACATCATGCAATGCAGATGAAACCGCATCAAAGCACGCATCAAAATCATCATCTAATTTCCCTAGATATAGCGGTTCCCCGCCCATTTTTCGGATTTGGGAAGCAATCATGTAGGCATTGGAATTACGGATCTTCCCTGGTTGTAACGGTTCATCAATGTCCAAAAGCTCTGTACCGGTTGCATAAATGCCGATTTTCGGTTTCCGGAAGACATCGACGGTTTTGTACCCGAAAGTAGCTAACAAAGCAGTCACGCCTGGTGTGATCGTTGTCCCCCTTTTTATGAGTACCGTCCCTTTTTCCGTATCTTCGCCTTGTCTCGCAATATTTTGTCCAGGCGAAAATCTTCTGCCGACCTCAATCATTGTCTTCCTAGCTTTTTGAATTTCTTTGACAACTTCGAACATGGCAACAGCATCTGCACCCTCTGGAATCGCTGCCCCGGTCATGATGCGGATCGCTTGTCCAGATTGTAGGTGGGACTCTGCAACCTGACCCGCACCGATTTCTTCAATGACCTCAAGATGGACAGGCGTTTCAGTCGAAGCTTGTTCTGTATCCTCCGCTATTAATGCAAAACCATCATATGGAGAACGATTGAATGGGGGAACATCATGATCTGCGATAATCGGTTCTGCTAAAACTCGATCTGCCGCATTTTCTATATTCAATACTTCAGATTGTAATCGAAGCGGATACTCAAGGACCCGTTTAACCCCTTCTCCAATCTGAATCGGTTTCCTGCGTTCAACTACCATACTCGTCACCGCCTTTTAACATTCCACTTTCATTTTAGCAAAGACTCCTGACAGTTTCACTCAATTTAGTAAGCCTGGCAAAACCCAAGCTTTTGGTGTAGCTTTAGCGTTATTTGCGCTTGTTTTGAAGAGGATTAAAAATGATCTTTAAATATGGCTCTTTTCTAAAAGATTTTTCATTTTTAAAAACTCACCTTGTGCAAGTGGATTGGAGAGCGGTGCGAGACTCATGCGGGATCAGCGTGCCTACTACCTGAATAATCTCCTCGCAAGGCATGCGACGAGGAAGCTCGCTTCGACAGGACTTTCTTGTAGACCCAGGAGCACAAATGCTTCCTTGAAAAGGAAACTCCTGAGGTCGCAAGGCAATGAGTGGGCTCACCGCACGACCCGCGGAAAGCGAGCATCCTGGAGCTCAAGAGCAACAAAGTTTGCGAAAACAGCCTTAAATCTAAAAAAGGATCGACCCGAGAAGCAGCTTATTACAACATAAGGCATGTACTGTTGCTTTGAAAGCTACTTCATTTCGAATCAATCCATCGTTTTGATTATGGTGAGTCTTTTATTGGATGCCGAGAGCGATTTTTGCGTATCTTGACATTTTGTCTTTTGTCCATGGTGGATTCCACACAATATTAACGTCAACTTCCTTAACCTCAGGAAAATCGATCAATGCATTGCGTACATCGTTAGCAATCGTTCCTGCCAATGGACAACCCATAGCAGTCAAAGTCATGGTCACTTTTGCCATGCCTTCTTCATCTAGCTCGACATCATATACAAGCCCTAAATTAACGATATCTACACCCAATTCAGGATCTTCTACTTCTTCAAGTGCTTCCATCAACTTTTCATTAATTTCTTCGTTAGCCATAATGAACCCCTTCCATTTCGAGTTTCTGATTATAGTATAACCTATTGGAAGCAGGACATAAAATGTTCCGCATCAGCTTCTTAATTGATTAGGAAGATTGTTGATGGATTGGTTCAATGATTCGAGTTTCGATTCGATCCTGTGCAGCAAGTAGAGTGTCACAACAACAGGGAATCCAAAATCACTCATCACCGTAACCCATTGTTCCATCTCGTCACATCCTTTCTTTTCTAAAAACCTGGCTTAGTTTATCAAAAGTGTTGCTCTTCACAAAATAGTAACTGAGCTTAAGTTGCTCTTATTACTGAAGAAAGTGCTTTTCTTTTTTTAAGTGTAAAAAAGGACCGACTTGCACGAAGCCGATCCTTAAAATCCTACTTATGATAATGGAATATCTGTCACGTTACGTTCTACAATACGTGCACCTTTCTTAGCGACAAGATCCCCACCAGAAGATACGAATGCATTTTCTGCCAAAATCTGATCCATAGCTGCTTCCAACGCGATTGTATCCACTGGTTCAACTGGTTCATCAAGAGATAGACGAACTGTTTTACCTTCCTGATTTTCAAATAACAATTCAATTTGCTTTGCCATCAAGATTCCTCCTTTCCTAATTTAGTTAGACGCTTTAAGCACTAAGGTCAAATGAGTTTGTACGTTCGACATCGTTGATTGGATACTGTTGCAGTGGTGCCAGTGCCTCAACAATGGCAAAGAGCTGGTCATGTGTTGCACTGCTCTTTACGTTATTGAAACTTTTACGTTTGTAAACCGGCTTCCCTTCAAGATCGATCCCAGCATCAAACGTGATCGTCAATCTTGTGTCATTCAGGATTGCTGTTGCCATTCCCTCACCCCCTTTCACCCTATAAATACAAAGTTCATCGCAAAAAGGGGGAGACGGAATTAAATTTTTTTCGAGGGCTTAAGATAAGGAGGTTGAGTGGAATTTTGTGGGTGATCAGACATCATTAGGGGATAATTGAGCAACTTCAGGTTGGAATCGTGCATCTTCATGGGAAAAACGAGCATCTTATCAATTTCAACAAAAAAAGAAGCCCTGATTAGGACCCCCTTCATGGTCTATAACGTTTCTATTACCCACTCCACAGCTTTATGACAGGCATCACGCGTTACTTTGTGGCCAGCAATTGGATCAGTCACCATCTCAACCTGGTTTTCTCGAAATAGTCCTGCTTCCACTAGGCTTTCATAAAATTGTTTCGTCAGTTGATACGGGACAACATTATCTGCTTCCCCATGCCAGATCAACAGAGATCTATCCCCTAACAAACGAGGATTCAAGGATAAATCATAAGGCTTTAAGCTCTGTACTTTCGATTCTAGTTCAGATGTAGATAACGGTAACTGCCTGCCCTCTTTTTGGATCGAATGGATCATCAGTTTGGCGAATTGCTCATAACTAGGGGTCCCCATTAAAGAAACAGCGGTTCTAATCCAGTCATATTGCGTAAGTGCACCGAACATCGTAATGCTTCCCATGGAGGTGCCTGCGACTCCAATCCGACCAGAGTCAGTCTGGCCGTTTGTCACATAATGGTCTGCAACTACCTTTAATTCAGCAATCCCTTGCACGACAATATCCCAAAATCTCCATTGCCGTCCTTCTACTGAAATCGGGTCAGAGCGTTCACCGTGCAACGGAAGATCTGGTAAAAGGACACGAATCCCATTTTTGGCTAGCAGATAGGCATAGGACAGATTCTGTTCCTTCGAACTCGTAAAACCATGGAAAAAAACAAGGGTAGGCAGTGGATCTGAAAAAGTATCTTCTTCAGCTACATTCAGTATTGGTATGTTTTGTATGTATTCTGTACTGATTTTTATCATTAGTCACCTATTCCAAAGATTGATTGTCATTATTTTAACAAAGTATAAGCTTTGAGTGGAACGAAAGGACCTCAACCATCTGTGTGAGCATAAAGAAAACTTGGTATAGCCAAGCTTTAGAAGATTGAGCTATAGTTGCGCTTATACTGAAGAAAGTATTTTTGCTTTCTCAAGGAAAAAAAGCACTCGCAAGCAGCGAATGCTTTTTTTGAACTATTTTATTGTTGGGTTTTGTTATAATAATCAACACTTGTTTGAGCGCCTTCAGCAACCATCTTGCTGTCTTCAACGTCGCTTGGCTCTCCAGCTTTCTCAACAGGTACATTAGAATTGTTGAACTTCCCTGCACGATCTTTAATCTTAGTCGTGAAGTCAGTAAGAGTCTCTTTTACCTTGATTCGGTTTGAGCGATCTCTTAGATAATAGGTAGCTGCACCTGCTACACTTGCTGCGACACCTGACACGATTGCTTTTTTCGGTGTGAATTTCATTTCAAGTCAACCTCCTCAAGTAGTTTAATATCATAATTACCCTTTCTCTATAACATTAAACACCCAACATCTTCCTATCGAATCGTCATCGTACACTATTGAAGAAAGTAAGCTTTCTTTAAATAAAAGGCTGTTTTCCAAACTTTGTTGCTCTTGCACTTAAAGAAAGTATAAAATACTTTCTTCAGTATAAGGGCAACTAAGGCTCGACCTACAAAAGGCTTGGTCTCGCCAAGTTTTCTTTAAAAGTCGTTAACTCAAAAGCAACAATCTTTTAGAAAAGAGCCAAATAAAAAAGGACTGCCCTACTGACAGTCCTTTTACACATTTAAGACTCATGTTTATAATTCTTCGGATGAATTTCTTCACCATTTTTACCTGTATAGCGTAGACCCCAACCGGTAAATGCTGCAATTAACATGACGATCAATAATCCCCAGCCCTGGAAGACATACGGGAAAACGTCTGTCGGCTCTACGACCGTCAAGAAATCATAGTCTTTTGCCGCTCCCTTTATCGTTGCCCAGGCGAGAAGCACACCGCCGCTCCAAGGGAAAATATAACCTAATGAGGACGAGATCGTATCAAGGAAATTCGCACGTCGATAAGGGTGGATATTGAACTCTTTACCAAGCTTTCTTACAAAGGGTGCTGCTGCAATTTCTGCTGCTGTATTGATTGTGATGAATACATTCAAAGACGCAACAATTGCAAAAATGGATAGCTCCGCTCTGCGGACGACGCTCTTGATGAGTTTCAGGAAGAAATTCCGTATTGCTTCCATCGTACCTGCTACTTCAAGTAAATGTGCTGCTGAGAGAATGAATAAGATCAAGATTGCCATATTGAAGTATCCGCCGATACCACTCATCAACGCTCCCTCGACTACAGGGGTTCCATTTTCCTTATGGATTGAAATGACTTCGGACAAAGGAGTGCCTGTCAGAAAAATGACAACAACTGATGATACGATTCCCCATGTTAAGGAGGTCAATAAATGATGTCCGCTCAAAGCTAAGTATAGGACAAGAACGAAAGGCAAAATCAGCCATAATCCAGCTGGCGTCACCTGTTGTTCAAGTTGGGTGAGAGCGTTTTGATTGTTGATACTTCCGCCGCCCCCGAAAATAACAAATAATATCAATGATGGAATCGCCGCCGCAATAGAGTATTTGAAACGTGATCGAACCACTCCAGGTACATCTGCCTCCTGTGTCGTAGCTGAAACGATCGTCGTATCAGAAACCGGTGCTAAATTATCCCCAAAAACAGCCCCACTTAATATGGCCGCTAATAATACGACTGGGTCTGCTCCTAGGACAAGACCTGCAGGGTACATCAATATCCCAAAAGTCGCGACTGTTCCATAACCTGTTCCAACCGCAGTAGAGAATAAAGCCGCTAACAGGAAGGTCAGGCCGACAAAAAATCCGCCTTCAAGTCCAGTCTGAAAACCAAACCAGATCAATCCATCCACTAATCCTCCTGCAGAAAGCAGTTTCGCGAACATTCCTGCCCAAAACCAGGCTATGACAGCAATGACTCCTATCGGTTGAGCCATACCTGCAAAAAGGGATTGTGCATAATCGGACCATTTTGATTTACAAAAAAATAAGCCGATCAAAATCCCTAAAACCATTCCAAGGACAAGTGCCTCTTCGGTAACTAATTCTAGAACACTTAATGTAATGGCCCAAACAATGAAAAACACGAGAGGAATAGTTGCTGCAAAGACTCCCCCACGAAAATGAAGGCGTCCGATATCTTTCTTCCCAATCGCCTCTTTCACTTCGCTTGAATGATGTTCATTTCCCATAGACTTTCCTCCATTTCATAAAAACGTGCTGAATTATCATATCATATTTCGTCTTTGTTCGACAGGCATACAAAGACTTACAATTATTGGACTTTTTCCACATGACTCGGTAAAATGGGACGTACGTTACGTATCCAAGTGGCTGGGATGAAACTAGCCATGATATAAATAAAGGGGGCATAGGGATGTCACAACCCTATTTGATTGCCGTCGATCTAGACGGAACTTTATTGAAAGATGATAAAACTGTATCAGTACATACGAAGAGCATCTTACAGCAAGCTATGGATAACGGAAATCATGTCGTCATATCAACCGGAAGACCGTTCCGTGGAAGTGAACAATATTACCATGAACTTGGATTATCCACTCCTATTATTAACTTCAATGGCGCGTTTATCCACCATCCGAAAAGCCCAGAATGGGGACGGTTCCATTCACCGATGGAGATAGATGTTGCCAAGGAGATCGTTGAAACTTGCCTGGAGTTTGATGTAAAAAATGTGATTGCAGAGGTGCTTGATGATGTTTATTTGCACCGGGAAGACGAATTCATCATTAATTCATTTTTAATTGAAAAAGCAAACTTGAACGTCGGACACTTGATTCACGCGCTGCCGCATAACCCAACTTCCTTATTGGTCCGTCCGCAAGACCACCATGTTAAGGAATTGAGAGAACTATTGAAGGCAAAACATGCAGAAGTCATCGATCACAGAGTGTGGGGAGCACCCTGGAACATCATAGAGGTTGTCAAAGCCGGCTTGAATAAAGCAGTTGGATTGAAACAGGTGGCTGAATCGATGAACGTTCCCCAAGAAAGGGTCATCGCATTTGGTGACGAAGATAATGATTTAGAAATGATTGAATATGCAGGACATGGGATTGCGATGGGAAATGCGATTCCGGAACTGAAAAATATTGCTAACGGAGTTACCAAAACGAATGAAGAAGACGGGATCGCCTATTTCTTGGAGGATTTACTTTCATTGAAGGAACGTGTATAGAACGTCCATTTGCGGGATACTAGATGGTAAAGGGGGTTCTTAATCATGAGCAAGAAAAACCGTTCGAAACGTGCGATTGAACAAGGCGCTGAAAGAGTTCAGGGCAACGATGCACACGAAATCAATACAACCATGTCTGACGAAGATCGTACAAAACAAAAGAAACGATCCGAAAATTTATCAACTGGCGGAGAGTAACGCTGCTAATGACCCAAAGGGCTTCTTGAATCAATGCCTTTTGCGGTCATTTTTTAATCCAAAGGAGTCAGGAGGATAATTTCAAGGTCGACTATTAAAGAAAAAAGAAGATGTGTACATCTATCACCTTTTATCAGCTCCCTCCTATCCTGTGACCTACGTGACTAAACGGTTCAAAAATCTATGCAAAAACAGCCTTAAAAAAGGCTCTTTTCCAAAAGATTGTTGCTTTTGAGTCATTTTAAAAAACTCACCTTGTGCAAGTTGATTGGAGAGCAAGGTGCGAGACTCCTCGAAAATGAAAATCGCATTTTCTTCGTGCGATGTAACGCTTCCGAAGCTTTCCTTGTCCTGCGGGATCAGCGTGCCTACTACCTGAATAATCTCCCGCAAGGCATGCGACGAGGAAGCTCGCTTCGACAGGAGTTTCTTGTAGACGCAGGAGAACAAATGCTTCCTTGAAAAGGATACTCCTGAGGTCGCTAGGCGCCGAGTGGGCTCACCGCACGCCCCGCGGAAAGCGAGCATCCTGGAGCGGAAATCAACGACTTTTAAAGAAAACTTGGCGAGACCAAGCCTTTTGTAGGTCGAGCCTTAGTTGCCCTTATACTGAAGAAAGTATTTTATACTTTCTTTAAGTGCAAGAGCAACAAAGTTTGCGAAAACAGCGTTAAAAAAGAACTGCTTAGAATCACCAGAAACATCTCCTGATGGTCCACTCAGTCCTTTTCACCCTTTCAAACCGCTTTCGCATAAATGTTCTTCACCTCATCCAATACTAGTTCAGAAAGAAAGAGATATGCCCTTTCATTGAAATGCAATCCATCTTTCTCGAGCATCTTTTCATACAACTTATTTTTTGAAAAGTACGACCATAAATCGATGAAGTGACATCCGCGTTTCGCAGCGATTTTCTTTGCTGCTTCTGCATACTTCTGCAGTTCCTCATTGCTGCGCTTCTTTTGATAGAACTCGATGATCGGCGGCGGGCTTATAATGATTGTTTTCTCTGCCGTAATCCGATCAATCATAATTTCTAAATTCCGTTCGTACTCTGGGAGGTTGATCCGTCGATGTTCACTTGCATCGTTCGAACCAAATAAGATTGTCACAATATCAGGAGAATGACGTAATACATCATCTTGCAACCGTGCAAGAGCTGCTCTAGTTGTCTCCCCTGAAATTCCTGAATTGACGATTGTCCAGTTCGTAAGATTGTTTCTCAAACGTGGTGTCAAACGCTCATACCCTTCCAAGCTTTCCTCCTTAGCAGTATGGCTGTCTCCAAAGCAAACCAATGTCGGCATGTTCCTAACCTCCTTTTGTATCATGTAGTGGTGTCCAATTCAATAGACTTGTACTTTCCATACAGGCTATTTGTTTTTGGTCTGGCAACATAATCGATCTTTTTTTCAAATAACCGGCCATCATAAATGAAAGTATGGAACTCTCCATTCTCACCGCAAGGATCGACATGATCGGAAAGTTGGTTGAGGAAATTTTCATCATAATCCTGACCAAGTGACTTCTCACTCACCAATTCAGTATCTATTCCGCAAATGACAGCCTTGTAACCTTTTGAAACGAGATGAGATGATAAGATATTTGTGGATTTTCCCCATAATGGAAATACAGCATTCAGCTTGTTCTCTTGTATAAGAGATTCTCGATATGTTCGTAGATCTTCGAGAAATATGTCTCCAAAAATAACAGAGTCTACTCCTTGTTGTAGTAAAGAATCTAAATGACTATGTAAAATATTTTGATATTCAATATTTGAAGGTTTATGCGGTAAAGGCACTGTGACTAGCGGAATTCGAAGGGAACTTGCCTGCGCTTTTATTAAATCTATATGAATGCCATGAAAAGGGACTCTATTTGTCATTTCATCATATGTCGTAAGAAGGTATGCAACGCTGGATGTTTCAGATTCAAGCACCTGTTCCAGAGCCATCAAACAATCTTTACCCCCACTCCAGAAAAGGACAGATCGGTTACCCATTGCCTCTCTCCTCTACGCCTCTGTGTTTTATATATATATTCGAACGAATATTTCTCTTTCCGTACATGCCAGAATATTGTACCCTTCTATATAGACGCATGAACCCGGGAAAAGGTTTCCTTTTTTAGGTAAAAATTAAAAGTTAGGTTTATTGCGCTTATTAAGCAGGAATTAAGTCTTTGACCTTGAATTAGGAAAGTGGGTCATAGGAGGGTTGCATCATGAAAATTTACGAAGTAGATCGAGAAGTTTCTCATAGTACAAGACAAAGTATTGCACACCTATTAACGAAACAACGGATCAATCACGAAAATTCAGGAACGTATGATCAAATTTTGACAGGCATCCATCTTGCACTCGAAAGCAAGGACACTGCTTATATCGTAGTTGCAGAGGTTGAGGATGAAATTGTCGGTGTCGCCTTTTTCAACATTGGCGTAAGCCTTGCGAAGGGCGGACATTACATGTGGCTCAATGAACTTTATGTTCATGAAGATCAACGGAATAAAGGAATTGCCCGGAAATTACTGCTTCATGTCGTCTATTGGGCTGAAAGAAACGGCATCAAGTCGATTGAACTTGAAACAGGCATCAATAATGCCGTAACAAAACATATTTATCATTCTCTCGGTTTTTATGAAGTTGTATCGAAACGGTATGGGTTTTCTTTTTAGGACGGAATAATTTTGATACAATCGAATTAACTAATGAAGGGAGCAATTTACAATGGCAGTTGAATTTACAATCGATCCAACACCAAATCCGAACGCACTTAAATTTTCAGCAAATCAACCTTTATTTGACGGAAGACTTTCCTATCGTAAAGGAGATGCCCCTGAGGATGAAGTCGCATCAGCACTACTCGATATTGAAGGTGTAGAATCCATTTTCGGATTTCAGGACTTCATTACAGTGAACAAGACGCCTGATGGGGACTGGGATCTGATCGTACCTAAAGTACAGGAAGTATTCCAAACATCATATTAAAACAAATTCGGGGATGATCGAATGGCGATCATCCCCTTTGCTATTTAGTCTTGTCTAAAGAACCCGAAGATTCCAGTAGTATTAACGATGTTCGTGAATGCTTGCGGATCGACTTCCTTGATCGCATGTTCGAGATCATATAATTCATAACGGGTTACGACGATGATCAGGAGCTCTTTGTCTTCATCGGTAAACCCACCTTTTGCAGGAATTTTGGTAATTCCTCGTACCATTTTTTGATGGATCGCCTGCTGGATTTCTTTCCCTTTTTTCGTGATGATCATTGCTGTCAACTTTTCATGTCGTGTATGGATGACATCAATAACTCGTGAAGTTACATATAGTGTCACCAATGTATATAATGCTTTTTCCCAGCCGTATAATAGGCCTGCTGTGAAGATGATCGCTGAATTAAGGGTGAAGAAATAGATCCCGATTGGCCGGTCTTTCATACGTGAAAGAACCATCGCTACGATATCCATCCCACCGGTGGAAGCACCCCATTTCAACGTAAAACCGATACCGATTGCAGCAAGCACACCACCGAAGACAGCATTCAATAATATATCTTCGGAGATAACTTTTATAGGAATGATTTCAAGAAAAAATGTAGTTGCTGCCACACTGATGATACTATAGATCGTGAATGATTTTCCGACTTTCAACCAACCTAAGATTGCGACAGGAATATTCAGTATGAATAAGATGATACCGGTTGAGGCTGGTATAGGTGTTTGCTGTAATACACTTGCGAGCAACTGGGCAATTCCTGTGAACCCGCTTGCATAGACGTTAGCTGGTATTAAGAAATAGTTAAGTGAAACTGCGCCGAGAACAGCACCTAATAAAATGATTAAGATTTTTTTGATTTCGGTTACCAACGACATATGAATCCCTTCCTTCATTTCCTAGTAGAACGTTCTATTTTTATCAGATCACTGTTCAAATTGTCAACGGATTTTTTAAAGAAAGCTGTTTTCGCGCAAAACTTTGTCGCTCTTGAAAGTCGTTGATTTCCGCTCCAGGATGCTCACTTTCCGCGGGGCGTGCGGTGAGCCCGTAGGAGTCTCGCACCTTGCTCTCCAATCAACTTGCACAAGGTGATTTATTTAAAAGGATCAAAAGCAACAATCTTTTAGAAAAAAGCCTTAAAGAATGACATTTTTATAAAAAGCAATATTCCATTGCTTTTTACCTTTGTCAAGGCTACACTTAGATAAAAGTCCTAAACGCAACGATTATGCGAGGTGTAAAAATGACTATACAATTGATTGTTGATACGGGTTGTGATCTGCCACAACATGTGCTTGATGAGCAAAAGATCCATGTTCTTCCCTTAGTGGTCCATGTTAATGAGGAAGAATACTACGACAAGGAATCCATCCAGCCTTCAAGACTTTATTCACTCATGAGAGACGGAGCTGCTCCAAAGACCTCTCAAGTACCGCCTGACCGTATGAAATCATTATTTGAAAAGCTTGCTGAAAGTGGACAACCTGCTATTTATATTACATTGTCCTCTGAGTTATCCGGTACATATCAAACCGCCTGTCTCGTTCGAGATCAATTACATGATGACGGCGTGAAGACCAACATAACGATCATCGATTCAAAGAGTGCTTCGCTTGGATATGGATTGATTGCCTTTTATGTAGCTCAAGCTATCCAACAAGGCTCTGATGATTTAGACGCCCTTGTTACTTACACACATACCCTAATCGACAAAATCGAACACATTTTTACTGTGGATGATTTAGAATATTTGGTTCGAGGGGGACGTGTTTCCAAAACAGCAGGATTTGTAGGAGGCCTTCTCAAAATCAAACCGATTTTGCACATGGAAGATGGAAAGCTGTTTCCACTCGAAAAAGTAAGAGGAAGCAAGAAAGTTCTTTCACGTCTGATTGAGTTGATTGGCGAACGCAGTAATGAAATGGAAAATCAGACAGTTGCAATATCGCATGCTGACGATCTGTCCCGCGCAAATGAATTGAAAGAATTGATCGAATCCACTTTCAACCCAAAAAACGTCATGGTGAATACAATCGGTTGTGCGGTTGGAGCGCATGCTGGACCTGGCACGTTGGCTGTGTTCTTCTTGAATGGTGCACCTGATTTCGAATAATTCCTCTATTAAACGTCAAGCCTAAGGGATAACGACGTCCATAAGGAGGAGGATCCAGCCATGTCCAACACGAGAGACAACGATAAGAAAAAGCGCGATAACCAAGCACAGCAAGAACTGAAAAATAAAATGGAACAATCGAATATCAACAAAGGTACACGACAATATTCAAAGAAAACGGATCATTTATAATTAAAAGTATTTAAGAGGCTGCCTCCAAAAGGGCAGCCTTTATATGTTTTACTTATCTTTGTTCATGGCTATTCCTTTTATCCTTAATTTATCCAAAGCATTCTTCCGCCAAGAGCGGACAGTCTCATAAGACACTCCTTCTAAACACGCTAATTCTTTCATACTTCCCTGTTTCAAAATAATTTCGTTGACATAAAGTCGTTCCCGCTCAGATAGATTTTGTAAATAGTCATTTACGATAAGGTCATCTAGAAAAGGAACAACAAACGAATTATTTTCTTCTAAAATGTGATCTTCTGCATGGGTCATGATCACACATTTCTTATTAATAATTTGCAGGAATCTGCCAGAAATGTAACGTTGAGCATAAGCAGGGAACGCCCCCTTGTCTGGATCAAAACGTTCATATGCCTCCCAAAGCGCAATCCTGCCGATCTGATAGGATTCATCGAATTCCAGGCTATAGGAATACCTTCTGATCATTGTTTTGATTAAAGGGTCAAAATTTGCAAGCAGTTTTTCAAATGGTTTTTTCAAGACGAACTCCATTCTTGAAAGCATGCTTTCTTCTAGTTTTCCGCGGTCATTTCGATCTTACAAAAGCGGAAGATCTTAAGCATTTACGAGAATTGTGCATTTCTCAGCAGGATTAGGAGTCTAATACTGAATAATGAGGAGTATTATGGTACTTACTACGTAGGCTTTGATGGGATATTCCTAATAAAGGTTTACTTTCTTTTTCTTTGGCTCTTTTCTAAAAGATTGTTGCTTTTGAGTCATTTTTAAAAAATCACCTTGTGCAGGTTGATTGGAGAGCAAGGTGCGAGACTCCTCGAAAATGAAAATCGCATTTTCTTCGTGCGATGTAACGCTGCCGAAGCTTTCCTTGCCTGCGGGATCAGCGTGCCTACTACCTGAATAATCTCCTCGCAAGGCATGCGACGAGGAAGCTCGCTTCGACAGGACTTTCTTGTAGACGCAAGAGCACAAATGCTTCCTTGATAAGGAGACTTCTGAGGTCGCAAGGCGACGATTGGGCTTACCGCACGCCCCGCGGAAAGCGAGCATCCTGGAGCGGAAATCAACGACTTTTAAAGAAAACTTGGCAAGACCAAGCCATTTTGTAGGTCGAGCCTTAGTTGCCCTTATACTGAAGAAAGTATTTTATACTTTCTTTAAGTGCAAGAGCAACTAAGTTTGCGAATACAGCCTTTTCTTTTGATCAATTGAAAAAAGCCAGTCGCTTGACTGGCTTCAAATTAGTCTTATGAACTGAAGTTTTCCGCTTTTCTGTTTAACACGGGCAGTAATAGGACCGTTTAGCAAAAGAATTTTGTAATTGTTGATAAGTCGGTTCAGGATCATCAAGTGATTCTACTGCAGTAGTGATCAATTTACTTTCATCAAAGCGTTGAAGGATGATGTCCATCCACTCTTCTTTTGTCAGGACATCTCCTTCGATTAGCCCTTGATTGTCCTCTTTCAATTTCTGATAGTCTTTAAGATAGACCCATTTCTTCCCGATCTCTGCTTCAATATTGGACTGCGGATGTCCATTCACATATGAATAAAGGAGGTACGGTAAATTAATTCCAGCATTGATCGGTAAACCGATCCATTTCCAAGGCCTCGTGTTGATATCCAAAAGCTTGAATTCGCCATCATTCTGATCATAAATAAATTCACATTCGGCAATTCCTTCATACGAAAATGCTTCTAAAACCGCTACCGCACGAGCTGTCAATTCAGGGGCTTCGATCGATTCAACGAGACATGTGGTGCCAGCTTTCGGTGGATAGATTTCCAACCGTTGTCCAGCCAGAGCCCCTCTGACTGTCTGATCCCCATCCATATATACTACAACCGTCACATAACCGTCCCTTCCGACATCGACAAACTCCTGTGCAATCAAGTCAAGACCGGCTTCTTTGGCGGCTTTCATTTTTGCATCATAGTCACTTAGGTTTTCGATTACAAATAACCCTTCTTGAAATTCATCATAAAACGCTCGTTTATTAATCGGTTTCAAGACCATCGGGAAAGAAAGACGATCCGGTACTTTACGATGATTCTCATCAGTGATCAATTCATAGCCTGGTACCGGCACATCCAATTCTGCTGCGCGTTCATACAGCCGTGATTTATCGAGAATTTGTTCGATGGTAGCATAGTTTGAAAAAGGCCATATGTAATACTCCGCTAACTCTTCAGCATACTTCGCTAATGATAAGGCCCATTCATCCATCGAAGGGATCAATACACACTTTTCAGTGAATGCGGGTCCAATATCCAGCAAGTACTGGATGAACGCTTTTTCCGCAATTACCGGGTTCGGACAGACCCCACGTAAGGTTACATATTTCGACGCGAAAGCAAGACCCTGATTTTCCCGATCTAGGGCTATCACTGGAATGCCTTCTCGGCCTAAACCTCTTGCAACAGCCAAACCTGTTATATGGGCATTACAGATCAAAACAGGACGTTTTCGTTGTATCATTTCATCCGATTCGATTGCCTGTTTCAATTCAGTTGCGTTGTAATGTATCGTCTTGTTGATCGTCATACGCAGCTCCTTTCTCAAATGCTTTTGGGAAGCTAAGGAAAAACGAGGTCTCTGTTTCTGTCGAAATGACATTGATCGTTCCTTTATGCTTCTCCACTATTTGTTTACAAACAGATAATCCTAATCCTGTGCCAAGTTGCTTTGTGGATATGAATGGCTCGAATATATCTTCTAATAAATGTTCGGGAATCATAGTCCCATTATTGGAGATGGTAAGATGGATATTTTCATCTTCTTCACTCAACCTTACATGTATATTTCTGTCCCCATCTACTTCCGACAATTCCTCAACTGCATTATTAAGAATATTGAGGAGGACCTGTTTGATCTGCCCCTCTACTCCATAGACATTGACATCATGCAAAAGCTCGTGATGCACATTGATATTCTCATCCAGGAATCGAGGATAGAGGAATTCGAGCATCCCTTTTACGACACGATCCATAGAAAACAGATCTGATTGATCATCAAGTCCCTTCATTTTAGAAAGATAAAGAAATTGGGTGATTTTCTCCTGCAAGCTTTCCATTTCGTGATTGATGATATCGAAATAGGTTGAAGTCTCTGGGTGATCAGATAGATTTTCGATCATTTGAATGAAACCCTTTATCGACGTCAAAGGATTACGGAATTCATGGGCAAAGCTTGCAGCAACCTGTCCTAAAATCGATAAACGGTCGCTATGCATTTCTTGTATGAAGCGGCTTTTATTTTGGATGATCGAATCTTTCACCCTGGTATACTCTGTTAAGGCATGATACATATATAAGTCGAAGAAGTCATTCACTACTAATAGATATTTCAATTGTGCTTCCTTAGATACATTGGTCATTTTTAGAACGCGATAGATGATCGAACGTCCGAGATTGATATTCGAGATGAATTCTCCAATACCGACTTTCGCTTTCACCCGTTCATTTGCAATCTTTTTGGTCAATTCTTGAACCAGTGGAGTCTCCGGGTCTTCAATATAAGCCACCACCAAACGGATCGTGTGCCCGCCATTGATCGTGATTTCATGGCGGAATGGGTCGTCCTCTGAAATCGAGGCAGCCTTCAGCCATTCAGACAGAATCGTTTCATGATACGAATGGAATAATTCAATTATTTCTTGTTTTTCATTCTCATTCAGCTCATGCTTCAATTTCATTTTTTCTAATCTCCCTCAATTGCACTATTAATGCCATTATAACAGACTTTTCCTTCTCTACTAACGTAAAGTCCTAAAGGTATATGCTTCCAAATAACGATTTTTTCTTAGCAATCGGATAAACACGATTAACTTTTTTTCAATGAGGTAATAGTAGAAAAAGGCTTTAATAGGAATTCGATCTATGAAGGGAGTTTTGTATCATGTATAACGGTATCTATCATTCACCCCACCAAGAAAAACCGACAGGACAGCCACCACAGCACCAGAACAAACAGCCTGGTACAGAGAAAGAAATGGTCCCCACTCCTCAAACGGAAGATACGTATTATAAAGGCAGCGGTAAACTAAAAGGAAAGACGGCGATCATTACAGGCGGAGACAGCGGAATCGGAAAATCCACAGCGATTTTATTCGCAAAAGAAGGCGCGGATGTAGCGATCGTTTACCTGAATGAACATGAAGATGCCAATGATACGAAGAAGGAAGTAGAAGAAGAAGGACAAAAGTGTCTTCTGATCCCTGGAGACATTGGTGAGGAATCTTTCTGCCAGAATGTTGTTTCTCAAGTGATCTCTGAATTGGGCTCTTTGGATGTATTGGTCAATAATGCAGCTGAACAACATCCTAGAAATGGCATAGAAGAAATCTCTCAGGAACAACTTGAACGCACATTCAGAACGAACATCTTCTCCTGCTTTTATATGGTAAAGGCAGCTCTCCCCCATTTGAAAGAAGGTAGCTCCATCATCAATACTGCATCTGTAGTTGCGTATAAAGGGAATGACCATTTGATTGATTATTCTGCTACCAAGGGAGCAATCGTCGCATTCACCCGGTCTTTATCAGAATCCCTTGTTTCCAAAGGTATACGTGTCAATGGTGTTGCTCCAGGTCCGATTTGGACACCGTTGATCCCTTCGACCTTTGACGCTGAACATGTCGGTGAATTCGGGAAAAACACACCGATGGGAAGACCTGGACAACCAGATGAAGTCGCACCGAGCTTCGTCTTCCTGGCAAGTGAGGACTCTTCCTATATTTCAGGCCAAATGATCCATGTCAACGGAGGCGTCGTACTGAACGGTTGATCCAAATCGAAACAGTCCGCAAGTTTAGATTGTCAAAAAGTGGCATTTATGGATGTGGCACTCTTCGTCCACATTATGTATAAAAGGACGAAAGGAATTTCTCAATATGCACACAATGTGGAAAGGCTCCATCAGTTTCGGACTTGTCACAATCCCAATCAAACTATTTGCTGCTACAGAAAACAAGGATATAAAGATGAGGCAGCTCCATAAAGAGTGCCATAATCCAATCAAGTATGATAAAACATGTCCAGTCTGTGAGAAGTCACTAGAACAAAATGAAATCATCAAAGCCTATGAATATGAACCAAATAAATTCGTTGAGCTTGAAAAAGAAGAGTTGGAAGCTCTTACGAAAGAACAGACAAAATCGATTGAAATCGTAGACTTCGTACATCTTTCAGAAGTGGATCCGATTTATTTCGACCGCTCTTACTTCATCGGGCCCGGGGAAAATGGCTCAAAGCCTTATAGCCTGCTGAAAAAAGCAATGGATGACTCCGGAAAGATTGCCATAGCCAAAGTGATGATCCGCTCCAAACAACACTTAGCTGTTGTGCGGGTTTATGATAAAGGTTTGGTGCTTGAAACGATCCACTATCCAGATGAAGTCCGCAGCATCGATTTAGTACCTGAAATTCCAGAAGACGTTGATTTGAACCAGAAAGAATTAGACATGGCGATCCAATTGATCGATCAATTGACAGCCGAATTCGATCCAGAAAAATACCATGATGATTACCGTGAAGAATTGATGGGTGCCATTGAAAGTAAAATCAAGGGTGAGCAAATCAAAGTGTCGAAAGAAAGACCGAAAGCGAATGTCGTTGATCTTATGGATGCCTTGCAAGCAAGTATTGATGATACAAAACCGAAGAAGAAAAAGAAAACGACTCGCAAGAAAAAAGCGAGCAGTGAATGATGCGTCACAGACCTATGCTGCCAACCCTCTCCTCTCGACTTCCTGAAGGAGAGGATTGGTTTTATGAAATCAAATATGACGGCTTTCGAAGTCTTCTCTATATCGATCACACACATATCGATTTTTACAGCCGGAACTTGAAATCATTGAAAGAGAATTTTCCAGAAATCATATCAGAAGCGGAGCGAATCCGGGAAACCTCCAACGATGAACTCCCTCTGCTGCTTGACGGAGAGCTCTGTATATTAGAATCTGATATAAAAGCTTCCTTTTCATCAATCCAAAAGCGAGGAAGACTGAAAAATGAGCTGAAAATCCAGCAGCAACAATTTCAACTCCCTGCCACTCTATTAGTATTCGATTTACTGATCCAAAGCGGAAGCTCTCTTATGGGTTCTTCCTACAAACAACGTAAAGAACTTCTTCAACAATGGATGGAGTCGCACGACTATCCTAAAGTATCGAAAGAATGTGCGAGCAGTATCCAATGGATATCTCATACGCTGGACGGCGAAGCTTTATTCGAGGACGTGCAAAAACATCATGGAGAAGGTGTCGTTGCAAAACGGCTTAAAAGTCTATGGCTTCCAGGCAAACGCACGAAAGAGTGGTTGAAGGTTAAACGTCTGTTTCGGGGGTTTTTCATCATCAGCGGGTTTGACGAGAAAAATGGATATGCCCACGTTGCTGTCCTTGACGGTTCCGAATTGATACCATGCGGCGTCTTCTCACATGGGCTAGAAGGAAAAGAAAGAGAAGCACTGATCCAGATCGTCAAAAACAACCAAATCAAAAAAACAGGATCCCTTATTGAAATAGCACCTCGTATTTGTGTGGAGCTGGCATTCCTTGAGATACACGAAAATCAATTGAGACAGCCTCGATTCATACAATTCAGACTCGACATCCACTGGGAGGATTGCACATGGCAAGCTCTTCAAAATCAGATGGACAATTGAACATTGAAGGAAACACGATCCAAGTCACCAGCCTCGATAAGATCCTTTATCCAACAATGGAGATCAACAAACAAACTTATCTTCAGTATTTGATTGAAATCAAAAGCGTGATGCTTCCATTTCTGAAGAATCGCTGTCTGACAGTCAAACGCTACCCCCATGGTATGTTCGATGATTTTTTTTATCAAAAGAACTGTCCGGATTATGCACCATCATTTATAGAGACGTTCCAACAGGACGATATCCGGTATATCGTCTGCAATGACCTTTCAACGCTGATCTGGTTGGGAAATCAACTTGCACTTGAATTCCACATTCCATTCAATAAAGTGACTTCCGTCTGCCCCACAGAAATCGTATTCGACCTTGATCCGCCTTCAAGGGATCATTTTTCTTTGGCAATCGAAGCTGCCTTGCAAATCAAAACCATTCTTGATCGACTTGAACTGCATTCATTTGTGAAAACGTCAGGAAACAAAGGTTTGCAAATATACATTCCGTTGCAAGAAAACCAGTTTACATACAAGGATACAAGAATATTCACCCAATTCGTCGCTGAATATCTGGTCGATCAATCTCCGGATTCATTTACGATCGAACGGATGAAAAATAAACGTGGCTCCAGGTGTTATATCGATTTTCTGCAGCACGCTGAAGGCAAGACGATTATTGCCCCCTACTCATTAAGAGGAAATGATGAAGGTCTGGTAGCGACCCCTCTCGAATGGAATGAAGTCGATCAACAATTGACGCCACTTAAATTTACAATGGACGCTGTTCTCGAACGGCTTGAGAATCAGGAATGCCCGTTCATGAAAATGGATGCCGTACGGAAAAAACAACCGTTTGAACGAATTTTAAAGGGGCTATTGAAGCAGAAAAACGGATGAATAACAGTTGAACCTTCTTTCTTAGAGGTCGAGTTTGATATGGTCGATTCCCCTCGAAACACAGGTAAGCATTTTATCTTTCTTTTCTTCTTCAGTCAGAAACGATTCACAATGGAGGATTTCCCCTGCTTCCACTCCCACTTCACACGTACCACAAACACCCATCCGGCAATTAAAAGGGACGTCGATTCTATGTTCATGGAGAGCATCCAATAAGGTTTGACCGCTCTTTACCTGAAAGGTCTTTTCCGACTTGGTGACGGTTACAGAAAAAGGCTGCGGGTTTTCAATCACAGAGGCAGGTTGGAACCGCTCTTCATGGATGAATTTATCTGGATAGCCAAGTTCTTGGGCATAATCGACCAGCATGTTCATGAAAGGTTGTGGTCCGCATATGTACATATGCGTTCCCATAGTTCTGTTTTGCATTACCTGTTGCAGTCTTTTTGTTTTCTCTTCTCGATCCATGAAGTAACAGGATACTTCATCTTGATAATGAAGTTGGATATGACGATAGAATGCACATTCCCTTTCACTCCGTGCAGCATAATGAAGCTCAAAGGTGTGCCCAATTTCCTTCAGGTACGCCATCATTGACATGAACGGGGTGATACCTATCCCGCCAGCAAAGAAGACATGGTGCTTTGCTTCTGTCTGTAGCGGAAAGAAGTTATCCGGGGTGGAAACGGTCAATTTGTCTCCCTCTCTTATACATTCATGCAAATAGCCAGAGCCCCCATGTTGATCACTGATTTTTTTTACAGCGATTACATATTCATTCTTCATCTCCAGTGGGTTGTTTACAAGCGAGTATTGTCGCCTTCCCATTGGCAAGTGAACTGTAATATGCGAACCTGCTCCGAATTGGGGCAGCAAGAGCTCCTCCGATGTTAAAGTGAACGTCGTAATGGTGTCTGTTTCCTTTTCAATTTTTTCTACAGTCAATGGCATTGTTTGCTTCATCTTTTCCATCCTTTTTCATGTTACAGTACCGGATAACCTAGATAAGAACGATGGTACGTTGAATAGTGATCTGAAGGTTGAAGGAACTGACCACACTTTTTACATTCAAAGGAATCTTCAAGATTGTTCACCATGTTGATTTCATGACACTTGGAACAGAAAACCCTGACTTTGTCTTGATTCAATGGTTCAATCAACACATCCGATTGAGAGAATCCTTCTGAATAGGCAGCTTGACGGACCAGGTCCGCAGTTTCTTCATCTGTTAAGATGACCAAAAAAGTACCGAGCGGGCAATTTTCAAGCATCTGTCCAATTGTCTCGTCATCATCTATCTCGTTTAGAACCTTTATTTCAGTGTTGTTGTGGCCCTCCTGGTATTCCTGTTGTTTGGCTTCCGCCTCTCGGATGTATTGTTTTTCGGTTAAAATCAAAATCTGCTTCATCATGGCATTCGCTCTTTTCCTAAATGGGCCTCAAGAAAACGGAGCAACTCTTCACGATAATTCAAAATACCTTTGTATTCCGCGATATCTTCAGGAAGTGTCTTGATGTTGCTGTAAAAGATTTTGAGCCAATCTTCGTTTTGGATCAATTTTTCGAGGGGCAACAAGTACGTATGGATCGTAAAAAGCACATCATGATTCATAGGCAGCCTGAGCAGTCTCTGGACTTCAACTCGCAGGTGAATCAACTCACCAGCATTCTCAGCTGTTACTTCCTTCCGGTGCTTTCCCCACTCTGAAT
Source organism: Pseudalkalibacillus sp. R45 (assembly GCF_052246725.1). NCBI lineage: Bacteria > Bacillati > Bacillota > Bacilli > Caryophanales > Fictibacillaceae > Pseudalkalibacillus > Pseudalkalibacillus sp. R45. The sequence goes on from NZ_JBQQCL010000017.1 coordinate 50,126, forward strand.
ATGTCTCTAAAGGCGTATCAAGCTTGTTTGTGACTGTGATCGACCAGTTCTTTCTTTCCCAGGCCGCCCCGGGAGCGATCTTCGAAATGAACCTTTCCACCTTATTGATGAATCCGTCCTTTTGGATTCCAGGTACTGGCGTGTGAATTGATTTGAACTCCATTCCATGGACAAATGTGAGTGACCAATTCGACGGAAAACACAATTGACCTGCTTCCAAAAAGAGTCCATCATGTCGATCGCCCATGATAATCAAGTCTTCTTGGACATGTCTTCCTGCTACGTCCAGCGGTTCAAAATCAATCGATGACGAGTCACGGAAAATGAATGATTCTTCTTCTTCCAAAAGGTGATTTTGGAACAAGCAGTCATTCCCTCTTTTTTTAAAGGTGAACTGATCGGGCGAATAAGAGGCAAGCTCACTGAAAATGAGCACCATCACCTCCCATTGTGATTCTAGTGAAATCGGAAGTGAGCGAAAGCATCGCTCATTGTTTTCATGCAATAGCTTCCTTTTCAGCCCGATTTCTTTTTTATAATCATCCGTGATGGTCACGGTTTTCGCCGGGTCCAACTGTACAGAATTATTCGAGTATGCATATTGGTCATTGGTGAACGGAAATGGGAAATCTTTTAATTGTGCCACCTGTCTTCACCTACATTTTAATAATGATGATTCACTCGCGGTGGAGTATCTTCGCGTTCTCTAAATAGTTTAATGAATTCAATAAGTCCTTCAACAGCCGCATCCATCAATTTATCGCCTTTTTCTTTTGTAGAAACGGTCGGATCACCTAAAGTCCCGGTCTCAGAAATGGAACTCCAGTATGGGACCATCACGACTGGACGGCCTTCGCCTTTGCCTACAAGATCCAACCAAAAGTATTTCGACATTTTATATTTATCAATATCTCTGACAGCCTTATCCATCTGGACCAAGTCCTCATGTATAGAAAGGTACATAGAAGTTTCGAGTTCACAGGCATGATTGATTCCACCTGGGCTTTCAGAATCACGTATTTCTTCTGCTGTCTTAACGACAGGATCAAGGTCCCAGTGTGAGATCGATGCGCATTGGACTTCAGGATAATCCAAGATCGTCTGTCGTGCTGCAACCTTTAATAACGAAACGTTGCTCCCGTGTCCATTGAATAAAAGTATTTTCTTGAAGCCTTGGTGGGCAAGGCTATTACATACATCAACCACATACCGGATGAATGTGTCGCCGCTTATGGAGATAACTCCTGGGAAATCCATTTGATGAGGTGCATAACCGTGGTTGATTGCAGGTACCACGACCATATCCTCAGGGATTTTCCTTCCTGCCCGTTCACAAATTTCGTTTGCTAGCAAAAGATCTGTATCCACAGGCAGATGATGCCCATGCTCTTCAATCATTGCTACAGGTACAACAGCAATTCGTTCTTCTTTGACAACTTCTTTTATTTCTGGCCAAGTCATTTCACCAAATCGATATTTGTTCGTGTTCATTATATCAACCTTCCATATGTATGTTTGGTTTCCCTCTTTTTTACGATTATCCTTTAATAAGAGAATGTTCAAATTCAGCAATTACTTTTTTCTGTAAAGATGGATCCTGGAGTACTCGTAATGTCGTATAAGCCATAGTCTCTCCAGCTAATAACATCGTGTCATAAGCAACTTCACTATTACACAAATCTGCAAATTCTTTCGTATGACCTGGTATAAGCTGATCAGTCAGTGACAGAACAGGATGAATGGCAGGGACTACTCTGCTCACGTTTCCCATATCTATGGACCCCATTCCTTCTTTATGTTTAGAACGATTGATAAAATCCGCTTCTTGTAAGGACTCCTTATATAATTCCACCAAAACTTGATTACTCACCATCGCATCGTAAGGATGACCAACCTCTTTTATTTCCAATTCAGTTCCACTGCTTATAGCCGCACCTTTGGCACAATCTATCACTCTTTCAATCAATTCACTCAAGTATATGTTGTCTTCAGAACGAATGCAGAATTCAGCTACAGCTCTGTCAGGTATTACATTTGTGACCTTTCCACCTTCTTTGATGATTCCGTGTATTCGTACATCCGGTTTTACATGCTGTCTTAAACAATTGACCGCATTGAATGTCAAGAGGACTCCATCTAAAGCATTTCGTCCTTGCCATGGTTCAGAAGCAGCATGTGCATTCTTTCCATTAAAAATAAAATCAAAACTCTTGAAAGCTAAAGACTTTACGTCAATGATGGTGTCATAGCCAGGGTGGAACATCATTGCCATATCAACATTCTCGAAAACTCCTTCATTGATTAGGTCTACCTTTCCCCCAATTCCTTCTTCATCATGTGTTCCTATGACTGACACTGTAAATGGAAAATCGGCATCTATTTTCGACAAGGCGATTCCTGCAGCGACACTTGCCACCCCGATCAAATTGTGTCCACACGCGTGCCCTATATCCGGTAAAGCATCGTATTCTGCACAAAATGCAGCATGAAAACCGCCATTGCCTTTTTTATACGTAGCTATGAAAGCAGTATCAAATTCACCGACACCTCGTTGTACCTCAAAATCATGTATTTCTAAATAATCACATAACAGCTTAGAGGCAAAGTATTCATTTCCACCCAACTCAGGATTCCGTTGAATTGATTTACTTAAGTTTATCAATTGTTCCCTTTCATTTTTGATGACACTTTGAATGTCTTCAATAGTGATCATCTAACTCACCTCCTCTTGTAATTCCTCAACAAAATGACATGCAGCTGAATGTCCTTCTCCAAAGTCTCTGATTTCAGGTTCTGATTTCTTGCATTTATCTTGAGCAAAGGGGCATCGAGGATGGAACCGGCAACCTGTCGGTACATTGGCAGGGTCTGGTGTTTCCCCCTTTAGAGTAAGTCTTTTCTCCCTTTTCGTTTTCACTTCCAACCGGGGCATTACATTGATCAACGCTTTAGTATAAGGATGTAAACTCGATCGAATTATTTTATCTACACTTCCAATCTCTACGATTTTACCAAGATACATGATTGCGATCCTGTCAGAAATCAACCACGCGAGTGATAAATCGTGTGTGATGAATAGATAGGAGATATCTCTTTGGTCCCTTAAACGAATCAATAGTTTCAAAATGTCAGAACGGACGGACACATCCAACATGGAAACAGGTTCATCAGCAATGATCAGTTTTGGGTTTAAAATCAAAGTTGCAGCAATAGCTACTCGCTGTCTTTGACCACCGCTCAGCTCATGTGGATATTTCAGCAAAAAATTTTCTGGTGGTTTTAATCCTGCCCAGTTAAGGGCGTTTACCACTTTTTCTTTCTTCTCTTTTTCAGATTTCAGCATCTTATTGACGATCAAAGGCTCTGCTACAATATCAATCACACGATCTTTAGGATTTAAGGATTGATACGGATCCTGATAAATCATCTGAGCATTTTGACGGAATTTCTTCAATATTGATTTATCTTTCGTAGGCAATGAGATGCCATCAAATTCGATCTCACCCTCTACATTATCCAGGAGTTGAAGTATCGCTTTCCCGGTAGTGGTTTTGCCACTGCCGCTTTCACCAACCAGCGATAGTATTTCACCATTGTGGATGTCTAAATCCACCCCATCCACAGCTTTTACATAATTGGGTTCCTTACTCATCAATTCTTTGAACCAGCTTCTATGGACATCGAATTTTACTTTGAGATCTTTCACCTGCAGAACCTCATTCATGCTAATTCTTCCTTTCTATGACAGGCTGCAAAGTGTCCTGCCCCCACCTCTTCCAATAGAGGAGGGTCGGTTTTACATTGGTCGGTAGCAAACTCACATCGTTCATGGAAATAACATCCAGTCGGAGGGTCGATAAGATCTGGCGGTGCTCCTGGAATCGATTCAGGCAGTTCCCTTTTTCCGTTGATGTTAGGGAAAGAACTGACAAGTTTTTTGGTGTAAGGATGTGTACTTTTCGAGATGATTTGTTCAACGCTTCCAATCTCAACGATTTTGCCTGCATACATGACGGCCGCTTTATCACATGTATCAGCCATTACTGATAAATCATGTGTAATCAAAATCATAGACATTTTAAATTCCTCTCTCAATCGTTCCAATAAATCGAGTATCTGCGCTTGAACCATTACATCTAAGGCTGTTGTAGGCTCATCTCCAATAAGAACTTTCGGATCACATGCAAGGGACATTGCGATCATTGCCCTTTGTTTCATGCCACCGCTGAATTCATGAGGATATTGATCGATTCTCTTTGGGTCGATCTCCACCAATTCAAATAATTCCATTGCTCTTTTTCTCGCATTAGCATATGACTTCCCATGATGATAGATGATAGATTCAATTATTTGATCACCGATCTTCATCACTGGATTCAGGGCATTCATCGCACCTTGGAAAGCAATTGCAATATCGTTCCATCGATGTCTTCTTATTTGTTTTTCATTCAGGTCCAATAGATTCTTTCCATTTAACGTGACAGACCCATGAGTGACCCTACCACTTTCAGGTAATAATCGGGTAATGGAAAGAGCAGTCGTCGTTTTGCCACACCCTGATTCTCCGACCAGACCGATTGCCTCTCCTTCCTCCAATTCGAAACTTATACCGTCAACAGCTTTGACTACACCTTTACTAGTATTGAATTGTGTTGTGAGGTCTCTTACTTTTAATAGACACATCTTTTATCTCCTCTGTAGTTTAGGGTTGAATATTTCATCAAAGGCATATCCAATGAATGTAAATCCAAGGACGGTCAAGACTACGCATAGACCAGGCGGAATAAGGTACCAGTACGCACCTAGACTTGCAGCTCCGGATTCGAAAGCATAGTGGAGCATCATCCCCCAGCTTGGGGTAGTCGTATCACCCATTCCTAAGAAACTTAAAGTCGTCTCGGATAAAATGGCAATAGCAGATACGAGTACCGTATTAGCGAATATCAACGGAAACACGTTAGGCAAAATATGTTTCCTCATGATATAAGCATTGTTTGAGCCGATCGCTTTCGCCCTTTCTACGAATTGTCTTTCTCTCAATGTCAATGTTTGTGAACGTACAATACGTGCGGTTCCTGGCCAACTGGTCAAACCGATAACCAGGATGATATTCCATAAACTTGCACCAAGTATCGCGGTCAGTACTAATGCCAATGGAAGCCACGGTATGACGAGAAAGATATCTGTCATTCTCATCAACAATGAATCTGTACGTCCTCGATAATACCCTGAGGTAATTCCGATCACTGTTCCGATGATCATTGATAGGATCGTAGATAAGAACCCTACCACAATGGAAATACGAGCTCCGGAAATCACCCCGCCAAGCACGTCCCTGCCCATATCATCCGTTCCTAACAAATAAGATAAATCAGGTGGACTGAAAATCGGCCCTAATCCGTATTCTCTAGGATCATAGGGATAGATGAGGGGGCCAAAGACCGCCATCAGAACGAAAAATCCCAATAGACAGAAACCGGTCAAACCCATTTTATTACGCATGAAAGCTTTGAATAACCGGCGTGATTTATTAATGATCTGAGTTTTTTTATAGTCCATTTTCATTCTCCTACGTATTACTTTTTATCCTTGGATCCAAGTAGCCATAAACGATATCTGCAATCAAGTTAGCCAGGACTACACATATACTGACGATCAGGAAGATTCCTTGCAGCAAAGGATAATCCCGATTGTTCAACGCCTCATACATCAATCTTCCAAGGCCAGGCCAGGAAAAAACAGTTTCGATTTGTATGGCTCCTGCTATCATGAAACCAAGATTGATAGCAATGATTGTCACCATTGGCAGCATCGCATTCGGTACTGCATGTTTCTTGATGATAAGCTTTTCAGAAAAACCTTTTGCTTTAGCTGTCGTAATATAATCCTCAGTGAAAACATCAAGTAATGAATTACGCATGATGAGCACAAATTGTCCTATTAGAACCAGGCTCAAAGTCAATGCTGGCAAAAATAAATGTTTACTTATGTCCCATATTTTACTGAATGAATTTGTAAACACTTCGCCAGGCGTAATCATCCCGCTTGTAGGAAACAGATTCAGGGATACGCTGAAAAATATAATTAATACAATACCCAGCCAGAATGTCGGCATTGAATAGGTGACAAGTGAAATGGTCAATGATAGGATATCTATCTTTTGGCCTCGCCGTGCTGCTGCAATTATTCCTATATAGATTCCTGCGATGATGGCGATCAGTGTTGCTACACCAACAAGGAGAATCGTTGGAAATAGTTTTTCAGCTATGACTTCTATTACTGGCTGTTTAAACATGAAAGACATGCCTAAATCACCTTGCAGCAGTTGTTTGAAATACATGTACAATTGCACATACCATGGTTGATCAAGCCCAAATAGGGCGGTGATTTTTTCAACAGCCTGATCTGATGCATTCGGATTTCGCATGACCATTGCAAGCGGATCACCCGGCATGACCCTGAATAATAAAAAGTTCAAAATGACGACAACGAATACCGTAAATAAGGATTGTAATAGTTTCTTAAATACATAGAGTCTATTCATATTCCTGTTAGCCACCCTTTATTGTAAAGGGCAAAGAAAGATCCTTCGCCCTTTTATCATTTACATATCTTCTTCAATCGTTGTTGCCTTCTTACGCTTCGCAAATAAGAAAGCAACTAATGCAAGGATGATTATTCCTCCAACAACTGCCCCAATCATCGCTCCATTGTTGGAAGCTGAATCCGAGCCTGTGGAAGTATCTGCAGCAGCTTCTGTGGAACCATTGTTTCCATCTGCCGGTTTCACGTTCAGGTAGTTATGATGGTTGAACGAATAGAAATACGTTCCTCTGACTTTCGTCCATCCTTCCCATTTATCTGTACGGACAGCTTGCAGGGCATTATCATAAGTAAGGATGATGTATGGTGCCTCATTGTATAGAATCTGTTGCATTTCATGGACGATCTTCTGTCGTTCATCCCGGTCAAGAATAGTAGACTGTTTTTCCAGCAATTCATCATACTTACTGTTTGAATAATATGAATCACTTAAATTACCGATTTGAGAACCAGCCATTACGTTCAAAATTGTTGTAGGGTCTGCATCTGTTCCCCATCCCCAGATGAACATGTCAAAATTCGCATTGTCATAGATTTTATCTGAAAGTAAACCGTCGTCTACCGTCTCAATTTCCGTACCGATTCCTACTTTTTCGAGCATACTCCCAATCATTTGGCCTGCTCTAACTTCCTCAGATGTATCGGCTCTCAAGAAAAGCCTGAAATTGAGCTTTTCTCCCTCTGAACTCTCTCTAATACCATCCCCGTCAGAATCCTTATAACCGGCGTCCTTTAATAGTTTCTCAGCTTTAGAAGGATCAAATTTCCTTAATTCGTCATTGGAAGGTTCATAATGCCAGAAATCTAAACTTGGCGGTATGAGGGTTGTACCAGGTGTTCCTTGTCCAGAGTAAGCTACATCAATTAATTTTTGCTTATCGATCGCATAACTCATCGCTTGACGGATCTTCTTATCCTTCAATAGTGGGTTCCCTTTCGATTTCGAATCTGACCATGTGTTTATTGCCAACTCGGTGAATCCATGTGTTGTTGCGGTTACGACATCAATGGTCTCCTCAGCCGATAGGGGTTTCACTTGATTAGCATTTATATTGATCGATCCATCTATTTCAGCTTTTTTAAGGGATTGGACCATGGTGTCATTATTTGCGTATAATACGAATATCAATTCCTCAATATGAGGCTTCTTATAAAAATAATCATCATTCTTAGAAAGCTTGATGAATTCATCCTTTTTCCATTCTTCGAACTTGAAGGCACCTGTTCCGATAGGCTTATCATTAGGCCAAGTTTCAAGATCTTCAAGTGACACATCCTTCCAGATATGTTCCGGTAAGATCGGTGTTGTCATTTGCAGCATATTTGCTTTTGGTTCCTTGGTTTTGATCACTACTGTATGCTCGTCTGGAGTTTCGATACTTTCTATCCCTTTAAGATACTCAGCATATAGACCTAAACCGCTTTCCTGTAATGTCTCATAAGTAAACTTGACATCTTTAGAAGTAAAGGGCTCACCATCATGCCATTTGACGTTCTCTTCTAACTTGAATGTCCAGGTCAAATTATCATTACTGACTTTCCAATCCTTAGCTAAACGTCCCACTGGTTCAACATCATCATTGAAACCGACTAATGGATCATACACTAGCTTGAATATTTCCGTAGAAGAAATACTGTATGCGATAAACGGGCTGATACTATCTGGTTCAGAAGTCCAACCGATCTTTATAGTATCGGTCTCTGCAGCCTTCCCTTTTGGCATTGAATAAAGAGTGATCGTTGAAAGTATCAGAATACACATCATAAATAATGCAAGTTTACTTTTCATCTTGAATATCCTCCCCTGATTAATTTACAAGACCCCAGTTTCCGTGACGAACAACTTGCCATTTGATGCCTCCAGCCTTGCATTCACCCCAATTGGAAGTGTAGCAAGATCTTTCGTATGTCCAATTGGCAATCCATGTATGGCTGGAATTTTCAATGGCTCCAAATAATCAAACAGAATATCTTCTAAACTGAATGTCACATGAAAACCCGGATTATGTTTAAAAGGCTCACAATCTGAGCATTCACCTATTACAATACCTGCTGCTTCTTGGATTTTTCCTGCGTTCATCAGGTGTGTAAAATAATGATCAAGAATCCATGGCTCAGTCCAAACTTCCTCTAAAAATAGAATCTTACCTTTCGTGTCTATTTCAAAAGGTGTGCCTAATGAAGCACATATTAAAGAAATGTTTCCTCCGACTAATTCTCCTTCTGCATCTCCGGAATTGATGATATTGATCCACTTCTTTTCATCAGCTAATGGAATTTCACCGATTGGCTCTTCTTGGGCAAGAGCTTTAAACAGATGATTCTTCCTGTATTCTGATAGGTCTTCCGGATTGAAGCCAGCCATGCCTGGACCATGGAACGTTACCAGACCAGTGTATTTCTGGATAGCCAAATGAAGTGATGTGATATCACTATAGCCGATGAAAATTTTAGGATTCTTTTTAACTTTTTCAAAATCGAGATATCTGATCATCCTCGCCGATCCATAACCACCTTGTGTGACGAATATTGCATCTACTTCAGGGTCTACAAACATCGCGTTGAAATCGTAAGCACGTTCTTCATCAGTGCCAGCAAGGTATTCATGTTTGTTGTTGACATGTTCACCCACCTTGACTTTAAATCCCCATTCTTCTAACGTCTTTATTCCCCTTATTAAATCACTGCGGTTGTACAGAGGACTTGCAGGTGCAATGATTCCGACCGTCTGCCCTTTTTCAAGTCTTTTAGGCTTTATTTTCATCTTGTGCTCCTTTCATTTGTAAAATCTTTGACTTACATCCCAAATCTCTAGAAATCTCTCGAGCTGCATTCATAAGGTCATTTATGTATTTGGGTTTGTCTGCATCGGTAAAAAAATGTTTGGGACCAGTTATTGCGATCCCAGCAATCATTTTATCTTCAAAATTAAATATTGGAGCAGAATACGCGATCGCCCCTAAAGCTAATTCACCTTCTGATCTGGAAATGCCATTTTTACGTATGGTTTGTAATTCTTGGATCAATTCTTCCTTTTGAGAAATAGTCAATGGAGTATAAGTCTTCAAATCTATCGTCAACATATCAGTTTCTTTTTGAGGTAAATAAGCGAGGATGACTTTTGATAAAGCACCCGCGTATATAGGCATCTTTTGACCAACTTTGATTTCAAAACCAAAGTTATGGAATGATTCTATGTTGATTAAACATAATGCCTCTTGCGAATCGTAAACACTTAGATTGATATTCAACTCTGTTTCTTTTGCTAGTCGCTGTAGATGAGGCGTTGCTTTTTGTATCAGATCAAAGCCTTGGATTACGATACCGCCGATCCTTACAAATTGAATCCCAAGCCGGTATTTACCAGTAACCCTATCCTGTTCTAAGTACCCCCTCGATAACAACGTATGGATATTTCGATGTACAGTAGCTAATGCAAGTTCAGTTCTCTTTGAAATTTCAAGTAAAGAAAGCTCTTGTTCTCTATTTGTAAAGCATTCGATAATGTCAAAAGCACGATCTACTGCTCTGACCCTGTTTTCCTTCATCAGTTCACCCGCCTTTTCATTCTTTTTGTTTCCACTGTACGGAAACAAGTTTTCATTTTTAGCTTATTAAATAGTATACAACGTGAACTTTCATAATCCTTCAAATTTTCTAAACTTTTATATTGTAAATAATTTACTTGAGTTGTTTGAGATAAGTAGATGATGATTTTAAAATCATTCCTAGTAAAAGCGGAAGCGACCCGAGTAGTCACGTAGGTCAACGGAAAACTACAATGAAAATTCTTAGAAGCTTTCCTTATGCTGGCTTCGACATTCACAATAGGACGTGGTGGTATTTAGTCGAAGGTCATTATTATAGTCAAGGATCCTTAAATCGCTGTAGGGTTATCCCGCAGGAATGTCGTAAATTTCACTTAAAGAAATTTAACAAATCCACTAAAATAAAAAAATGTCCCCGTTAAGGAACATTTTCAACACATTCAATTCGATTATTTTGTTACTCCACCACTTGACTGTCTGATGATGATTTCATGTTTGATTTTAACCTTTTTAGCGGGTGTCTCCGGTTTTACAAGCGATTGGAGCAGTGCGTCCACCGCTTGATAACCTAATTCATAGATATTGATGTCAACTGATGTCAAAGCGGGTGTAGAAAGCTCTGCGATCATTGCGTTGTTGAAGCTGGATACAGAGACATCCTCCGGAACGGTCATTCCCATATCGTCGAGCATCCTTAAAACGCCAAGTGCCATAAGATCATCCGTCACCACTAAGGCAGTAGGTGGTTCCTCAAGTGACATCAATTCGGAAACTGCCTTCTGTCCATCTTCTACAGCAAAATCAGCATGGATGACGTAGTCTTCCCGATAAGGAATCTTAGCGTTTTGTAACGCTTTTTCATATCCTAGCAACCGGTCAGTCGTTACGACCAGGTTGAGACTCCCCCCAACAAATCCGATCCGTTCATGCCCCTTCTCAATATGATGTTCGGTCAATTCTTTGGCTGCCCGAAAGTTATCATTATCGACATGATTGATGAGATCATCGTTTTTATAGGGTTTCCCAATAACAGTAAACGGAAATTCCTGCTCGTACAAATAGTTCATGATACGATCATCCACACGAGAGTATAAAAGGACGATTCCATCTACTCTTCTTCCCTGAACCATACCGACGACGGCACGATAGATTTCCTCTTCTGTCGTCCCGGTTGACATGAGCAAGGTGTATTCTTTTTCATGGGCCTTCGTACTGATCCCGCGCAATACCTCTGGGAAGAAAGGGTTTTGGAACGCCTTCTCTGCGGAACTTGGCATCACAAGGCCGATCGCTCGTGAGCTTCGGTTCGCCAGACTTCGAGCAGTGAAGTTCGGGTGATAACCTAAATAATCCATCGCTTCGCGGACTTTTCTCTTCGTCTCTTCGCTGATCCTCGGGTTGTTCGCTACGACTCGAGATACTGTCGAGGGAGCAACATTCGCAAGTTTTGCTACATCTTTAATGGTTACAGCCAAGTCTGCTTCCCCCCATCCGTTTTCTAACTGGTTCTATAGTACCATTATAAGCTAAGATTCATGTTCTTTAATCTATTTTTATGAAAATTCTTTTAACCTTTCGTTCCCCCTGCTGTCAATCCAGAAATGAGATAACGTTGTAGCGACAAGAACAGTAATGAAATCGGAACCGCAATCAACACCGCTCCGGCTGCAAATTCTGTAAATTCACCACCGAATTGCTTAGCTACCAAATTGTATAGTCCGACTGCCAGTGTATATTTCTCTTCACTACGCAGGATCACCTTTGCAAGGATGAAGTCAGCAAAAGGTGTAATGAAACTGAACAATGCGATGACCGCAAGGATCGGTTTGGCAAGCGGCAGGATGATCTGCCAGAAGATCCGGAAATGTCCTGCACCATCTATCCGTGCTGATTCATCGAGTTCTTTCGGAATCGTATCGAAATAACCCTTAGCAAGCCATGTATTCATCGGCAGCAATCCGCCAGTATAAAGCAGAATCAGAGCTAAGTGTGTATCGATCAGCTTCGTTTGTACTGCGAGTACATAAATCGCGATCAATGCTGCGAAATTGGGGATCATCTGTAGGATCAAGAACGTCATCAAACCATTCTTCCGTCCAATGAAGCGATATCTCGAAAAAGAATACCCCATCAAAGCGATCATCGTCACGGAAAGGACCATCGTGATGATACAGATTTTCAACGTGTTCCAATACCAGTACAGATAATTGCTTGAATTAACATCGAACAACTCCTGGTAATGTTTTAATGACGCATTTTTCGGGATGATCGTCGACCCTGACAAACTGTTTCCGGGATTGAACGAAGAACCGACAATCCATAGGACCGGATAGATGACAATGGCAATAGCGATGAAGATTGCGATATATGACATTGTGAGACGAATAAGCTTTTGTTTTTTCATGCTCATTTTACATCATATCCTCCTCTTTAAAAGATTTCGTTCTTCTAAACTGCCATAACGCAACTGAGATGACGATCAATGATAGGATCATCGTGATAGCCGCTGCCTTCGCATATTGCTTGGACTCTAAGGTCAGACTGTAAATCCAGGAGATCAGAATGTCGGTAGAACCAGCCGTCTGCCCAGCCATCGGAGGGCCTCCCCCGTTGAAAAGGAAGATGACATTAAAGTTATTGAAGTTAAACGTATATTGCGTAATCAAGATTGGTGCAATCGCAAAAAGGATCAATGGCAATGTTATCGTACGGAATTTTTGCAGCATCGAAGCTCCATCAACAGTGGCAGCTTCGTACAATTCTTCTGGAATTGACTGGAGAACCCCCGTTACCATCGCAAAAATGAATGGGAATCCAAGCCATGACTGGATCATGATCAACGCGATTTTCGCCCAGAATGGATCCGTCTGCCAGGGAATCGGATCGATGCCAAATAAAGCAAGGATGTCATTATTAATGGCACCGAATGTGACATTGAACATTCCAGCAAAAACAAGGATCGATACGAAAGCTGGAATTGCCCATGGTAAAATCAACAACGTTCTGAATAGCTTTTTGAACTTCAAGTCTTTTTGGTTCAGTAAAACAGCCAGGAAGATTCCGATTGCAATTTGTATGGTTGTAGCAACGAATGTCCAGATGACTGTCCAGGAAAATACACTGATAAAAGTTCTACGCCAGATATCCAACTTGAAAATATCAATGAAGTTCTGGAACCCAACCCAATCTACTAACCTAGCTGGCGGTGAATGATACAGATCGTAGTTTGTAAAAGCAAGCAGTATGACGAAAAGGATTGGAAAAATCACCACGAATATAAGTAAGAAAAAGCCTGGAGACAACATAAGATACGGGAATCCGGTGTCAATGACGTTACGGTACTGCTCCCGAATCGAATTCAGCGCAATTCCCAAATCGCGTTTTTTTCCATTTACATGGGCGTCATAAAGATTAAGCGCGTATACACAAAGTCCGATCACCAGAACAAGGATTGCAATGATCCCTTCTACAAGCAGGAAAATGGAATGATCACGCGGCAGTTCTTCCCCTAGTGTGACAATTCCCCACAGCCCCATGTTCAGCAAATCTTTGAATGCAATGATAAATGAGAACGTCAAGACGATAAATGCGAGTGCTTTAAGATATTGACGATTGTATAGTTGTCCTACCCCTGGGATCAGGGACAACAATAATGCTTTTTTCCGATGGGTGGTACTTGTTTGGTTCGTGTCTATCATACTTGCCCCCTGTCCTTTCTTATCATTTCAGGCTTAGGTACATTTCGACCTGAAAGAGTATAGAGTGATAGTTAAAGAAAACTTGGTAAAGCCATGCCTTTGGTGCAAGCTGAGCTTTAGTTGCCGTTATATTTAAGAAAGTCTCTTATACTTTCTTTAAATGAAAGATAGAAGGGACTGTCCTAAGAAAAGTGTCAGACTCCTCCAACACAACACTTTGTATCAAAACCACGTTTTTCTCAAAATGTTGTAAAGTGTGGAGTGACTCAGACACTTTTGGGACAGTCCCTTACGTTGTTTGTTCGATTATTTATTCAGCGCCTGAAGCTTCAATTTGTTGTTTGATGTTCTTCGTGGCATCTTCAAGTGCAGGTTCCGGATCTTGCTTTCCTGTGACAATCAATTGAAGTGCGTTTGCCATCGGCTCCCAAACTTGCCCCATCTCAGGAATGTTCGGCATCGGAACACCGCGTTGAGATTGAACTGCAACTGCTGAAGCACCTTCGTTGTCAGCGATGACAGGATCCTCAATCAATGTTTTTACAGGTGGAATCTCTTGAGTCTTTTCATATCGGATTTTCGCGTTTTCTTCATTCGTGATCCATTCAACTAGTTTCGTAGCCCATTCTTTGTTCTCAGAATAAGCTGATACGTGCCATCCTTTAACTCCGATGAATGTTTGTGGATACTCTCCGTTCGGAAGCTTCGGAAGTGGTGCAACGCCAATTTCGATCCCAGCATCCTTCATACCCTGGAATGCCCAAGGTCCGTTCATGACTGAAGCGACTTTCCCTTCGTTGAAGAGGCCGTCCATAGCAGAACCTCCGCTTTCCCCAACGATTCCTTTAGGAAATAGACCTTCGTCATACCACTTTTGAATATATTCAGCTCCTTTTACAGCTCCTTCATTATTCAAACCAAGGTCATCTACGTCCAGCCCTTCATCCGTTTGGTTGAAAACATAACCGCCGTTCGCAGCCATGATTGAGTTTGCAAAATAGAAGTTGTCCCATAAAGCTAAGAAGCCATAGTTTTTACCTTTAGTAAAATCTTTTGAGAACTCATAAAGCTCATCAAATGATTCAGGTGCTGCATCCATGTGCTCTTTGTTATAAATGAATACTGGTGTTTCTGTCGCTTTAGGCAAACCATATAATTCACCTTCAAAAGATTGAGCTTGAATGGATGATTCAGTAAATGTATCAATAACATCCTGTTCGACATCCAGTGGCGCTAACAACCCTTGTGTCGCCATTGCACCGATCTGGTCATGAGGCAACGTCAAAACGTCAGGACCTGTACCAGCCGGAGCATCTAACGGAAGCTGTTCACGGATTTCATCTGCCATACCCAACTCTTTGAATTCTACTTTGATGCCATATTTTTCTTCAAAACTCTTGATCGCTGGCTCAAGTGCGATCCCTTTTTCTTTGTCTTCCCAAACAACTAGCTTTTCGGGTTTCTCACTGCCCTTGTCTTTCTCTCCGCCTGTCTCTTCTTCAGAATCTTGTGGACCACAAGCTGCAAGCATTGACACGGCTAAACCAGCTGTCAGTGATACGTTCAAAAACTTCTTTAACATTAAAAGACCTCCCCCAAAATAAATCAAATTTGTGTGAAAACGTTTGCACTGATTTATCTGTATTATACATATGCCAGGAATTTTCTGCAACCGTTTGCATAACTTTTTTTCTTAAATTATGATGGTAGTACTATTAAACTCTCAAAACTGAGGTGCAAATGTATGGAAAAAACAGCAATCTATCATCGCCCTAAAAATAACTTCGCTTACGCTTATACGAATAAGAAGATTCATATTCGGTTGCGATCGGCAAAAAATGATTTGAAAACTGTCAAATTGATCCATGGTGATCCTTATGTATGGGATGATAAAGGCTGGAAAAACGCTAGTACCCCGATGGACCTTGAAGGCTCTGATGATCTTTTCGACTACTGGATCTGTGAAGTTGAGCCTGAGTTCAAACGAATACGCTATGGATTTGAATTGGAGGACGGTATTGAACGTTTTGTTTATGGGGAGAAAGGATTCGTTGCAGAGGATCCAAGGGATACGGACTTTTATTTCGCGTTTCCTTTCTTGAATGAAACTGATGTTTTTAAAGCACCAGATTGGGTCAGCCAGACAGTCTGGTATCAAATTTTTCCTGAGCGGTTTGCGAATGGTGACCCTTCCATCGATCCTCCGGGCACACTGGCATGGAGCAGCGCTGAACCAGCTGTCGATAATTTTTTCGGTGGAGACTTCCAGGGTGTCATTGATCATCTTGATTACCTAGTAGACTTAGGAATCAGCGGCCTCTATTTCACACCGATTTTCAAAGCCTATTCCAACCACAAATACGACACGATCGATTACATGGAAATCGATCCTCAATTCGGGGATAAAGATACCTTCAGAAAGCTTATTGATGAATGTCACAAGCGTGGAATAAAAGTGATGCTCGATGCGGTGTTCAACCATAGCGGCTATTTTTTCGAACCTTTTCAAGACGTGCTGAAGAATCAGGAGAATTCAACGTATCGAAACTGGTTCCACATTCGCGAATTCCCGATTGTTGAAGAGCCCGCACCATCCTATGATACGTTCGCCTTTGTTTCCTCCATGCCAAAATTGAATACAGAACATCCGGAAGTTCGTGAATATTTGTTGAATGTCGGACGGTACTGGGTTGAAGAATTTGATATTGACGGATGGCGCCTGGATGTGGCGAACGAGGTTGATCATGCGTTTTGGCGTGATTTCCGACAAGTGGTTAAAGAAGTGAAGCGAGATGTATATATCCTCGGGGAGATCTGGCATGACGCAATGCCCTGGCTTCAAGGTGATCAATTCGATGCGGTAATGAACTACCCGTTTACGAATGCAGCGCTTAACTTTTTAGGGAAAAATAAAATCGATGCTGCCGAGTTCAAAGCACAGATGACCAAGTGGAAGGTCGCATACCCTCAAAATGTGAATGATGCAGCTTTCAATCTACTCGGAAGCCATGATACTCCCCGGATCTTGACTTTGTGCAGAGATGACCATCAACGGGTCAAGCTGTTATTCTTGTTCCAGCTTACGTTCACAGGCTCACCCTGCATCTATTACGGCGATGAAATCGGAATCGATGGCGGACAGGATCCAGGTTGTCGGAAATGTATGGTGTGGGATGAACAAGAACAGGATATGGAGTTACGTAAATTCGTGCGTAGGTTGATCGAGTTGCGGAGGTCATATGCCGTCTTACAGGGGGACGCAGAATTCAGGTTTGTTGATGGCACTGTTGGAAAAGATGTCGTTGTTTATGAACGAAGTACGGCAGACGCGAAGATCACTGTGGCGATTAATAATTCAGAGGAAAATGCTAAACTGAAATTGGCTGAAGGAGAATATGAAGATCTATGGAGTGGCGATTCAAAAGTTTTGCGTGGAAATGTTGAAGTGGAGCCATTCGGGTTCAGGATTTTGAAGAAAAACTAATCGTCGGTTAATTCACCTTTATCTGCATAATCATAAATTTGTTGAGGGGTCAGGAAATACTTCCTCCCCTCTTTTTTGATGTTCATTTTGTTGAGGAGGTAGATCGAAGTTCTAGGTGATAAATTAAGAAATTGAGTCATTTGGCGATTAGCAAAAGTTGAATCAAAGAGTAACGAATAGTCCGCTATTGCTGACAAATGTGCAATTTTAGATTCAAAACCGCAGTGCGGACAGAGCCACCTCGCTCTCCTCCAATTCATATCGAAGTGTGAACAATTGATACATTGAACCCCTGTGATGATATCTTGTTTGGAAACGTTATATGATTTATGGATGTTAGTCGATAAAGGTTCGTTATATTTAATTAATTTTCGAGCTATTTTATTAATCTCTTTTTTGGATAATTTTTCTTCCTGATGTGATTTTTCTAAAGCTTCAATTTTATGAACAGTAGACCAGTGGTGGGAGATCCATTTGGAGATTTCATGGTTCTTTATAGAGGTTTTTAGAATCGTTTTGGAATCAGATACACCAATCAAGTATTCTATAGGGATGGTTGGTAAATGCTTTTCAATTAACCACTTATTCAATTGGGATTGCTGACGTTCCACCTGGTAGGTAGGATCAGGGTATACATCTTCACTCCCATCTGGTTTTCTACGGATCAATTGTTTGAACACCGGATCGAAATATAATGTACCGCCAATATTTTTTGCATCAATAATGATATTGAAAAATGGTGATAAGAGAAGGAAATCAATTTGAAAGTGTGTTTTGCCGATTGGAAGACGAATGTTGTGGAGAATGGAATATCTTTCAGAGGACAAATAATGTAGTTGATACTCTATTCTCTTCTCTCCTTTAAATCCTTTCTTCAGCTTATTGTATGTATGCTGGATATAAGGAGTTTCTACCTTTATTCTTCTTTTTAAAGCTATTAATTGCAGTAAATCCAGAGGAATCTGTAATTCTTTTTTAAACATCTCAACACTCCTTTGAGTTAATGCTATTTAATTCCCTAAGAATAAAAATAATCCTTCTCAGTTTTTAAAAAACTACAAAAATCAAGCGGATCAAAAATTTGAAATTAACTACAAAAACAAAGAATTAATTACAAAAATAAGAAAATAACTACAAAATTAATAATCAAAACTACAAAACGAATTAATACCACACTAACGAAGAGGCCCCAGGCTCTTTTCATGTTAGGTTTCCTTACATACAATCAAAATAACACTTGATTTTCTGAAAATTTATATTATTATTATATATAATTCTAAAATTAATGTTAGGTTTTCTGACATGAAAGGAGAGGCAAATGAAAAAAGTTGAAGCAATCATCAGGCCAGAGCAGTTCCAGCAGCTTAGAGCGAAACTTTTAGAAATCGGAATTGACGGTTTGACGGTGTATGAGGCGGCTGGCTGTGGAAAGCAACGGAAAAAGAAAGGCGTGTTTAGAGGAAATCCTTTCGAACTCCAGCTTGAGCCGAAAGTAAAGGTGGAAATGGTCATTCGTGAGTCGCTTGAAGAACAAACAATCAAAGTCATCATTGATTCTTGTTCAACAGGATCTGTAGGCGACGGGAAAATTTTTGTTTCTTCCATTGAAGATGTCTATCGGATTCGAACCGGAGAAAATGGTACACAGGCAATCATATAATTTTGAAAGGATTGAACAAACTTGAAGAAAAAAATACTACCATTGGTTTTTGCACTTAGCAGCTTACCGACAATCGCATATGGTGCAGAGAGTCCATCAATCTCATCAGTCGTCCAGTCAGTGGATATGATGTGGGTCGCTATCGCAACGCTTCTGGTCTTTTTCATGCATGCTGGTTTTGCAATGGTCGAAACCGGGTTTACCCGGGCAAAAAACGCACTCAACATCCTTATGAAAAATTTCCTGACGATGGCACTCGGAGCAATACTTTATTTCGCAGTCGGTTACGGGATCATGTTCGGCGACTCGTTAAGCGGGCTTGTCGGGAGTTCATACTTTTTCCTGCAAAATGCTGAGAACGACATTGGATTCTTCGTCTTCCAGGCGGTGTTTGCGGCAACTTGCGCAACAATCATTTCTGGAGCTGTCGCTGAACGGATGAAACTAAGCTCCTACTTGATGCTAACGGTTTGCATGGTGATGTTCATTTACCCTGTTGTCGGGCACTGGGTCTGGGGCGGCGGTTTCCTTTCAGAATTAGGTTTCATCGATTTCGCAGGATCGACTGTCGTTCACCTTACTGGAGCAACCGGCGCTTTAGCTGCTGTTCTATTACTCGGGGGCAGAATCGGTAAATATGATCAAAAGACGGTGAATGTCATCCCAGGTCACAACATTCCACTCGGGGCTTTAGGGGTTTTCATTTTATGGTTCGGATGGTTCGGATTCAATGCCGGAAGCAGTCTAGCAGCAGATCCAGCCCTCGTTCCGATGATCATTACGACGACATTGTTATCAGCATCCGCCGGATCGTGTCGAGTGCAATCTATTCTTATTTAAAATTCAAGCAAATGGACGCAACTCTGACTTTGAACGGTGCACTGGGAGGTCTTGTTGGGATTACGGCAGGTACAGCGGATGTCTCTTTATTCGGAGCTGTCGCGATCGGGTTCATTTCAGGCATCATCCTCATTGAGGCAGTTCCTTTCATCGATCAAAAATTAAAACTTGATGATCCAGTCGGCGCGATTGCAGTCCATGGGTTCTGTGGTATTTGGGGAACGATCGCTGTCGGATTGTTCGCCACTAACGGCGGTTTATTGTACGGAGGTGATACATCACTCTTGGCTATCCAAAGCATTGGAGTCCTTGCTGTCATCGCCTGGACATTCGGACTCACTTTCTTGAGCTTGAAATTCATCACTCTCCGCTCTTCTATCCGAGTTTCACGTGAAGAAGAAATCCAGGGGCTTGATTTCAGTGAACATGGCTCAACCGCATATGATATGAAAGGTGAATCGTTCGGTCCGGCGAACAGTCAACCAAGCTTCGGATACGGTTTGGTAAATAGACTTAACCAACTGGGAACCACTGATCATCAGACAAACAACTATAACTCTAATTGATCTTCATAAAAGGAGAGGCTGCCAACGAATCGGCAGCCTCTTTCTTTTGTTCAAACTCCGCAGTTCATAAGGCGTAAACGGAGTTGTTTTATTCCTCTACATTGATATAAAGCTTACCTTCTGCAATTTCCTCCGTTTCATTTCCATAGTCGTCACGTGCTACTACTTCAACGACTGCTCCATCAGCGACAACGTTGGACGTTGCTGTATAGTAGCCGACATAGTGGCCTGGAGACATCTCCATCATCGGTAGCTCATTCGCATTTTGAACCATGCCCATGCCTGTGTTGGTCAATGGCATGTGGATTCTGAAACGCGCTTCAAGTCCTGGCTCACTATCAAACTCAATCATTACGGATTGTCCAGCTTCAAGGTTCTTATCCGTATCTGGTTTGACATTCGTCACTTCGATCGGTCCGAACTTCGCATCCACTGTCACCCTTTGGCTCTTGCGGTTACCTGCAAGGTCTTTCGCGACGACCTTGATGACATTTTCACCTTCGTCAAGAAGCATACGGTGAGAATAAGTGCCATCCTCATTGACCGTTGCTTTCTGACCGTTCACTTTCACCCAATCAAGGTGTGCATCATTAACCGTACCGGTAACATTTACCGCCATGCGGTTTGTTTTCGAATCGTCTTCCGGACTTTCAATGGTCAATTCCGGTTTTGTCTGATCCAACGTGACCGTCACTGGCTCGGAAGGATCTGTCATGCCGCGTTCGTTGGAAGCAGTCGCAACAAGGACATTCTCGCCATCCACAAGTGTGATGTCTGCAGAGAAAGTTCCGTCTTCATTTGTCGGAACGACTGCGACTTCTTCGCCATTATTTTCAAGGTGTACATCCACACCCGGTGCGGATTGACCTTCAACCGTCACATTTTCATCATTCGTATGTGTGCCGTCTGCTGGAGACGTGATGACCGGTGCCGTCACTTCATAATCGACGGTTGCACGGATCATGTAGTTCCCTTCAACTGCAGGGGATTGGGACCATGCGCCACCGACAAATTGCCAGCTTCGCTCAGCATTCGGTCCATTTTCATCTGTCCCTAATCCAGGTGCATATGGGTTCGGATCAGATTGGATATAGACCATGAAGAAGTCTCCGTCTACCGTTATACCTTGATCCGAAAGATCGACATGGGTCCACTCTCCAGTACGGAGTGCAGTCGCATCAATCGGTCCAGCTAACTTCTCACCAGGAGCGCCTTCTTCAGTTGCATCCCAAATCTCAACTTTGAAGTCAGTTCCACCTGGATTCGGCCAGTCGGTTGTCCAGAAACGGAACATACCGCCAGTGACAAGAGCCTCTTCTTTTCCTTCCGGAAGGGACATCCTTACACCCCAGCCATTTCCTGCATCGTAGAATGCACGTGCATTTTCGGCAGTACCATCGTCATATCCGATTTCTCCCGGATAACCGATGAATGGTTTCAGTTGAGCGTCTTGATCCGTTACCTCGTCACCTTCAACCGTTATAGTGAATTCTTCACCATAGTAACCAGATGCCATCACTTTCAACGTATATTCGCCTTCATAAGCAGTCAGCGAATAGTTTCCATCTGCATCGGTCTCAACAGGTGTGACAGCTGCATCTTCGACAAGCAATACAGTCGCTCCTTCGATCGGATCACCTGTCTGCTCGTTAGTCACCGTACCAGAAACGGTTCCCTGTGCCATTTCTTCTAATGTGAAGTCAGCTACTGCTTCCCCATCATCTTCAATGGTTACAGATTGTTCTTGTGGGTGGTATCCATACGCTTCTGCCATCACCGTATAGTCACCAGCAGCATGCGTGATCGAGTAGCTTCCATCCTCAGGACTGGTTGTTGTAGAGCGTCCGGATTCAAGGATGCTCACTTCGGCTTCAAGCGGCAAAGCTGTTGGACCTGCATCTTCAACATCATTCTCTTCGATGTTGATCCGTTTTGTCGGTTTCAGTTCCGCAGGATCGACTTTTTCTTTTTTCATTTTCTTATCTGTTTGACTTGTTTCTTTTTTCTGTTTAGCACCAAGGATCGTAGCTTTTTTAGCTGGTTCTACAGGAGTATCACTCAGGCTTACATCATCAATATACCAGCCTTGTTTGGAAACGATGAAATCTGTATCTAAATGGAATCCAACATAAATTCGCTGGTTCGCATACTCACTTAGATCAACTTGCTCTTCTAACCATCCGTTACTGTTGTTCGTATACTCCGAAACTTGTTCCCAGTTTTCCTGGTCAGTGGATACGACCACATGTCCATAATCGTAATTGTTCTCGATTTCATACCAGTGATTGAACTGTAGGTAAGTTTCGCCTTCACCAAGGTCAATCGGCGGCATCATCAATGTCATATTTCCGTCATTTTCGTATTGGCCATCAAGATTGGTTCCATAAACATTTTCTCCGGAAGCCGCTTCACCTGGTCCTGAAGTAGGAGCGCCCCATTCCCATGAGTTGTTGTCTCCCCATGACATCCAACCAGTCGGCTGAGATTCGAAGTCTGTTTCGTATCCAGTCGTGATACCTGGTAAAACAGATACTTCGTATTCTTCCGAAGTTACATCATTGTTTCCGAAGTCTTCAATCACCCAACGATAAGTAAGTGAAGGTTCGGCAATCGCTTCACCTGGGACGACAACTTCATATGTTCCAGATAAGTAGTCGCCCTCAGTACGTACAGCTTCAACGGATTGCCAGTTGTCGTCTTCATCTTTATATTCAAGAGAAACATTCGTCACACTGACATTATCAGAAGCCGTGATCGATAACGGCAGGTTCAAACCTGCGTATGTTTCTTCAGGAGCTGCATGCTCATAAGTAGGAGCTTCTGAATCTTCTCCTTCTTTCGTCACGTTACCATTTACAACCCCAAGTCCGTTGATGACAGAAGAGACTGCGTCAAACGCATTGACCAATCCGTATCCGAACCCGTTGTTTGGAGATTCTGGATACTCTCCATTCGTCATCGGTTCTGCTGTGCTAAGTAAAATCTCTTCGATTTCATCGACAGTCAAGGAAGAGTCGACTTGACGAAGTAGTGCGACGACAGCTGATACGTGTGGTCCAGCCATCGAAGTTCCATTCCAACCGCCTTCATAAGCGCTTCCTGGAACCGTCG
>NZ_JBQQCL010000018.1:0-72990 GCF_052246725.1 Pseudalkalibacillus sp. R45
CAACGACTTTTAAAGAAAACTTGGCGAGACCAAGCCTTTTGTAGGTCGAGCCTTAGCTGCCCTTATACTGAAGAAAGTATTTTATACTTTCTTTAAGTGCAAGAGCAACAAAGTTTGCGAAAACAGCTGTTTATTAAAATGTACGTTTGACGATGATTTGGAATCCTGTATCACCGTCTTCTAGAAATGAATCTTTCGGTGCTTTCCATAGATGGATGATATAAATCATATCTTTTACGCACAGGAAGATATTCAAAGTCGATACAATCGCAAATAGATGTAAAAATTCGGGCATCATAAAGCCACCGATCAACGAAACCAACGTGATGACGATCAGCGGAAATGAAACGCCAAACAATGCAACTCTTCTGGACAAGACTTCAGGTATACGGCAAAAGAGTGAAAAACGGTTTTCGCCAAAAGCCATACACGCTCTGTGACCTGAAATCCAGATCGGCAGACAATGCAAAAATATATGAAAAGGGATAATCAGTATGAATACCAACATTAATGGCATCAATCCGGTTTGATAATAGATCGTTTCTGGGTGGAACATACTGAAAACCATAAAATAAACGATAAAATACGTTAAGCTGAAGAGTGTTGATATCAGCAAAAGGCGTAGTTTACCGTAATCTCTTGTTAAATTTATAGACCTGTAACAGTTCATGATGTATCACCTTCTTTAGGAAGTAAAATGTGTGGGGAAAGGTGAGAACCTTGCTTAAAAACCACTCCCATACAGTACGATGTTTCGAACGAAAAATCAATAGGTTTTACAAAAAAATTAGAAACGTTTATGGAAGGGTGTCAGAAAGAAATGCGATAGGTAAAATAAATAGTAAAGAAGCATCATGTAGTGTAGGAACTTCCGGGTTGGAAAGGGTACTGGTGCCAGAAAAAGAAGGGGGGAATTTGCGCCGATCGAATTTCATCAGAGTTAGAAAGACGGAGGTAATTCTTGAACAATATAAAGAACTAGATGTTCAGAAAGATGAATTAAGAGAAGCCGCTATGGTCGATCTGACTCCTCTATTAATTCACTTTGCAGGTACACTCAATCCGAAAGGTGAGCGATGAGTTAATGCATTGATTAAAACGACCCAACCTTGATCAAGTAGTGGTTGGTACTTTTTCGATTTCATCTTCAGATACAAGTTCGTTGGTAATTTCTTTTTCACGCTTTACAGGTACGAGTTGACGATCAGTCTCTTCAAATTCACTATCTATTTTAGTGACAGTTGTATCAAGGATGGACATGAAGTCATCCCCGTACACACTTCGAATCACTGCCATCAATTCATCGAACTCAGGAAATTTACCATAAAGGTCACGAATCTTGAGTGATGCACTGAATATACCGTAATTTTCTGGCTGGTAATCTTCGATTGTCCTCAATAACAGATCTCTTCCCGTATCGGTAAGTTTTACGTACGTGTTGCGTTTATCATTTTCTTTCTTTGAGAAGGTTAAATAGCCTTGCTCTTCAAGCTTTTTGGAAAAGTTAAATGCTGTTGACACGTGCATAACACCGAACTTGGAGATATCAGAGATCGAAGCTCCTTCAAGATGGAAAGCAATCCAGAGGATGTGGTGTTCGTTGATGTTAAGACCAAATGGTTTAATCCATCCTTGCCAATCCTTTTCGACGCATTTCCACATGGCTTTACTGATCTGGGCAACTTTATGACTGAACATCATAGCTTCTTTCATTGAAAAATCTTTCTTATTTTCCATAATGAACCCCCATTCTGCTTTATATTATGACAGGAAATGTTAGATTTATAAAGACAATTATCTAAGTGTTCACAAGTTTTTCCCAATAATTGCTTCTTGATAAATCTTTTGAGTGTGAATATATAAGTATTATTTCGACATAAAAAGACAAAACCTTTTTATTTTTGACAAAAAATTATATTTTTTTAGGTTTGTTGTTTTTTGTAAGACTTTCATTTGGAGTTGCTCTATTGTAAGAAACCATCACCAACTTTATATCGGCAAGGATGTTTTATATTTTTAGGTGGGTTTGATCATTTTTTGGGTTTGGGAGGCAGATGGCGAATTCAATCATGGGATTTGAAAGAAGAGAAGGATAAAAAAACTGGCTCGAGTGTCAACTGAAGAACACTTTCTGAGCCAGTCTTATTATGTCACTTTGTACCTGCGGTTTCTTTGGTTTTAGCTGGTTCCTTTGATTCTTCCTGGAGTTCTGCAACGGTTTCATTGATTTCTTCTACATCGTTTTTGATATTTTCGATGTTCGGTTCAATTTCCTTCCTCCAGGATTTGATATCTTCCTTCAAATCCGTCGCAACTTCCTTGAAAGCATCTACACCTTCTTTTGAAACCTGGATGATTTGTTCCTTCAAGCTGATGCCTTCTTTTTTAACATCTGTCATTGTTTGTTTCAATTTATAGGTCGAATCCTTAATGTCTTTACGGATTTCCCGACCTGATTTTGGTGTTGCTAACAATGTTGCTGCCGCAGTGACAATACTTCCAACCGCAAAGCCAATTAGTACCGATTTTTGCTCTTTTTTCATGATTCCTATTGCTCCTTTCGTGATCTTTCTCATCTGTCGAGGGCCGAGGGCGTTGGGTCCCGTCCAAACAAGATAAGTCCTTGTTACATTATTCGAGAACGCCTTTTAGAAACCTTCATAAATCGTTCGACCATTTCTACAAAACTATCCCACGATATCGACAATCTTAAACAATTCTCGGGGAATAAACTACTCATCTCACTCATAGGATGGTATGGGGTGATGAGTGATGATCTATGGAATTATTGTACTTGCTCTTCTTGGGCTGCTTTTATTTTATTTCATGATAAGGATGTTTCTGGACACAAAACGTTATTCGTTCAGAAATGTCCAGGTCCACAAAAAACAGAGCATCGGCCGTATGCTTGGTGTCATCGGAAGTGTTTGTCTATTACTTGTTGTTCTTTTCTTTGTCATCAAATTTTAATTGATATTGAATTTAGCTTGTGTCAATCGTCCATTCTGTATCCGAAAACACTTCCAACTCCAAATACATCTTGGCAAACTCCTCTTCTCGGATTAATATGAAGAAAGATGTGGAAGATATGAGAGAAGGAGGCGTTAGAGATGTGGAAAAAAATCAAACTGTTCATGTACTTTCGAAAAATGGTAAGACATGCACGTACGTTGATCGAGAATCGTGAAGAAAGCGGCCAAATGGTTCAAAACGTACGTGCAAAACTTCAGAAGGATGATATACAAGAAGCATTAAGAGGTTTTTTGGATAAAATACAGGCACTCATTCGTCTCGCAGATCAGTATCGTGTAGGAAATTACCGTGAAATCTCCAAAAAATCAATGGTTTTGGTGGTTGCTGGGCTTCTTTATTTCTTAAGTCCAATCGATGCAATTCCAGACATCATCGCAGGGTTAGGACTTGTCGATGATATTGCGATTATCAGTTATGTATGGAAAACCGTCAACGAAGAAATTGACCAGTTCCTGAATTGGGAACAGGATAAAACAGATAAAACCGACACCCTTTGATGGGTATCGGTTTTTTTTTACGCTTTTATTTTATATATTTATTGTGTCTGATAGTTAAAGGTCGAGCGTTTTGTAATTGTCTGCATGATTGGAAACAGGACTGTCATTGCAATTGTATTGACCACCGCTGTCGGTAGTACCACAGTAACGAATAAGGCGATGAATGGTGCTGGCAGGCTCGTCAGAATTGCAGCAGCTGATAAGAAAATAACGCCGCTGATCAGCGTTCCTACAGCAGTTAAAGAAGCGGCAAGTATTACATTGCCTTGATATTTTTTCAAGCCTATATATAATGCAAAAATGATGAAAGCTGTTACTGGTTTGTCAATCAAGTTTGCAAGCTGACCTCCTGGAAAGCTTGTCGTCAAAGCCGATATGACTCCTGTAGCAAGTGCTGTTACCCCAACGCTTTTTTTGTCAGGGAATAAAATGATCGCTAGAAACATCATCGTCAATAGCATATCGATTTTCATCGACCCTAAAATTCCGGGTATGACTGCGTGAAGCACAAACCCTACTGCTAATAGTACTCCAATCAATGCTAATTGAATGGATTTCATACTTATCCTCTCCTCTTCTCAACTCAGGCTATACTCGTTAACTCCAATAGTGCGCTGATGCCTATTGCGAGTAAAACGGATGCCTTCATTTTACCAGCATAGAGCAGAAAAAGAAAAGGATTTTTACTTACATTACTTGTGACAGTTTATGGTAAGGCGTTCTCTGGAATCATTCATGCATGTTTCTGCTTGAAATATTCCATGTAATCGACAAGACGCTTACAGGTCTCGATTCCGATTCCATTATAGATGGATGCACGACAGCCTCCGACTGATCGGTGTCCATTCAGACCTACAAATCCTCTTTCTTCAGCTCCTTGTAAGAAAGCTTTACTAAGCTCATCAGAAGGCAGGTTGAAGGTGATATTCATCTGGGAGCGGCTCGATTTTTCGGCATGTCCGGAATAGAATCCCCCGCTATGATCGATTGTATTATAGATAAGGGACGATTTTTCTTCACTTCGTTTTATGAATTCAGCTAAGCCACCTTGTTCGATCATCCATTCTACCATCAACCCAAGTATGTAGATCGTGTAGGTCGGCGGGGTATTATGCAACGAATTTTTGTTTGCATGGATCTTGTAGTCAAGCATGGCTGGAAGATTTTCATTCGTTTCAGCAAGGACATCTTTGCGGATGATCACTACTGTAACGCCGGCTGGACCGATATTTTTCTGAGCGCCTGCATATGCGAGCGCGACTTTTTCCCATGGGACCGATCTTGAGCCGATATCACTCGACATGTCGATGACGAGCGGAACTTCGGGAAGCCCATCAAATGATTGCCACTGGGTACCATAGATCGTGTTGTTACTCGTAAGGTGCAGATAACCGGTATTCTCGCTCAGTTCATTCCACTCGGATTTTGAAGGGATATGTGTGAAACCAGATTCTTTACTGCTTGCTGTGATTTCAGTCGTACCGATTTTCAAGGACTCATTATACGCCTTTTGGCTCCAGGAACCTGTTACGATATGAGAGGCGGATTGATTTTCTCTCAGTAGGTTCATCGGGACCATCGTGAACTGGAGGCTCGCTCCACCCTGTAAAAACAAAATCTCATGGGTGTCCGGAATATTTAAAAAAGATCGCATTGAATGCTGTGCATTTTCATGGATCGATTGATATGCTTTACTCCGATGGCTCATTTCGAGAATAGACAAACCTGTTTTCTGATAATTGATCAATTCTTGCTGTGCACGTGTGAGGACCTCTTTCGGAAGAGCTGTAGGCCCAGGGTTGAAATTGAATGTTTCCATGAAGCTCGACTCCTTTGTCCAAAGTTAAGATTGGTTATAGTAAGACTTCTGAAAATTCATTATACTTGAATCACACCATAGATATAAGGGGGATGAAGAAATTGTATAGAGAAAATAAACCGATTGATCTCAGTCCATATGATCACCCGGATATATATCCAGGACCGCGTCCGGACTCTTCCTTTATTTATTATGAAGGGAAAGCACACAGGATCATTGAAAAGAAAGGGGTATCCATTGAAGATTTGACGGTCGAATATTCTGACTCAGACAACTTGTTGGGTTCCTTTCAAGACGGTTCGGAGTATAAACTTTCAATCGGAGATTTCCTGCATGAACAGGAGTTGCCACCGATTGAGGAAAGAGTTCCTCTTGTAGCATATGGTTCGAACATTTGTTTAGCGCAGTTACGGTATAAATTCAATTTGAATAAAGATTTGAATGACTTTGTATTATGTCTTCGTGCCTCCATGCTGGATTCAGACATCATTTACGGGTCCTTTTTAGCGCCATATGGCTCTTTACCAGCAATCATAGCTCCTGTTCAGAATGCAACAACTGAAGTATGGTTGACATTCGTCGAACCTGCACAGCTTGAGCATATGAATCGGACAGAAGGCGGATATGTCCTGCGTGAACATAGGGGAAAGAAGTTCATAACGATTAACGGTGAACAGTTTGAATCGATTTATGCGTATTATTATCCGCATGCCTTTGAATTTGATCGGCAATGGTACCGTTTCAAGGATATAAAAGGAAAATCCGATTTAGATGCGAAATGGCAAGCTGAGATGCTGGATATCATGAAAAATGAATTTAGATTCGAGGGGACAAGAGAAGAGTTCATCCACCAACTCCGATGGAATATCCTATTTTATCGCGAAATACAAAACTGGTTGAAGCAATTCGATACCCATTTCAATCACCCGGATTGGGAGGAACCGAAGTTGATTGAACCAGTTGGCGAGCTAAAACGGACGATTCTGCCTTCTAAATCGCAAGAAGTTGAGCGGATGTTATCGATTTATAAGTGAATAATGGGTTAAGAAGGACTCTGCCACATGTGCAGAGCCTCTTTTTTACATTTAGAGAAAGTATATAAGTACTTTCTTCAATATAAGGGTAACTAAGGCTCAGCCTGCGCTATGGCTTGGCTTTGCCAAGTTTCTTTATTTGATAGATTCAGAAATTTCTTGTGCAATCTGTTGCAGGTCTTCTGAGGTGTAATCGTCTGAGTGCGGCTTCCAGACAGCGCCGAACCCATCGCCTTCACCATACCGGGGGATGATATGTACATGGTAATGGAATACGGATTGGCCTGCAGGCTCTTCATTATTATTCAATAGATTCAAGCCGATCGGTTGGAAGCGTTCCTTGATTGAATTCGCAATCTTAGGGACGACTGAGAAAACTTGTTCAGCAGCTTGAGCAGGAAGCTCATAAAGGTTTTTATGGTGTTCTTTCGGGATCACGAGCGTATGACCTTTCGTAACCTGACTGATATCGAGGAATGCAAACACATGCTCATCTTCATATACCTTTGAAGCAGGGATGTCACCGTTGATGATTTTACAAAAGATACAATCTTCCAAACTAATTCACACCTTTCAAAAGTATTGTTTTCCTATATCGTAATTGTATCATAGGGAGAAATGAACTTGAACTACCCGCCACTTAGCACTCTTGCGAGTGACTTGAAGTGGGGGATTCCTAAGAACACCAGCGTAACCGCCGGTTATGGGTTAGGCGATCCCCGCAGTTCCTGCGGTTAATCGTAAGGCTTCCTTACGAAGATTCCTACTTGCGTTAAGATCCCGATCA
Organism: Pseudalkalibacillus sp. R45; assembly: GCF_052246725.1. Taxonomy (NCBI): domain Bacteria; kingdom Bacillati; phylum Bacillota; class Bacilli; order Caryophanales; family Fictibacillaceae; genus Pseudalkalibacillus; species Pseudalkalibacillus sp. R45. The sequence goes on from NZ_JBQQCL010000018.1 coordinate 7,171, forward strand.
TGATGCATCGTGCATTTTGGGCAGTCCCACTCACGTAATGCAAGATTCTTAACGTCTTTATGACGGTAGTCACAATGGGAACAAAGTTGACTGGAAGGAAACGTCCTGGATACCACCACGATCTGTTTGCCATACCACTTTGCTTTGTATTCAAGCATGAAACGGAATGTTGACCAACTCACTTCGCTGATGGCTTTGGCGAGGTTGTGGTTCTTAAGCATATGGGATACCTGCAAATCTTCCATACCAATAAGGTCGTGGTTTTTGACAATATGGGTAGAGATTTTATGCAAGTAATCGTTTCGTGCATTTGCAATTTTCTCGTGCATTCGGGCAACTTTAATCCGTTGCTTATGCCAATTCGAAGAGCCTTTTTGACGTCTGGACAGGACTCGTTGGGCTTTCACCAGTTTCTTTTCCAAAGTTCGAAAAAACATAGGATTCTCATACACCGTTCCGTCTGACAATATGGCAAAGTCCTTTAGTCCGACATCAATCCCCACTGAGGAGTTGGTTTTAGACCAATCGTATACTTCTGTTTCCACCAAAATGGACACATAATAGTTGCCACTTGGATTTCGTCTGATGGTGGCATTGAGGATCCGTCCATTAACCACACGACTCCTTGCGAATTTGACGAGTCCCAGTTTGGGTAATTTGATTTTGTTTCCAACAATCGCAATATTTCCGTTTGTATATTTGGTGGTATAAGTTTGGACCTTATTCTTTTTAGACTTGAATCGTGGGGGATTGTTTTGTTTCTTGAAGAATCGTGAAAAGGAATCCGCCAGATTCCTCAATGATGATTGAAGGGCCACACTGTCTACTTCGTTCAGCCATCGTAATTCCTTCTTCAGTTGCGTTAATTGCTTCGAACAAGTAGGATATGTCAACCCTTTCCCTTTTTCCTGGTAGGTGGTATTCCATCGTGCCAAAAAGTGATTAAATACAAATCGACTGCAGCCGATTGTCTTCGCGATTCGAATTTCTTGTTCTTTGGTTGGATAGAGTCGAAATTTATAGGCTCTATGAACCAACATGAATTCCATCTCCCAAAACCAAACATTTGTTCCTATTATATCATAAGATTTCATTTTAGAGATTGAAAAAAGGAACGATTCCAAAAAAATTAGACAGATCATGAGTCGGACAATTGAGATGGTAAGATCCATCCCTTGTCCGAAGGCGATTCATCCTCACCCTACTCATTGGGCTATGCCCTTCCCATTCTTTGAGGATGGGGTCTTCTCGCCTGCTTGATAAAAAAGGAGGTTTTTATCTAAAGGCTCTTTTCTTAAAGATTGTTGCTTTTTGGTCATTTTTAACAACTCACCTTGTGCAAGTTGATTGAAGAGCAAGGTGCGAGACTCCTCGAAAATGAAAATCGCATTTTCTTCGTGCGATGTAACGCTGCCGATGCTTTCCTTGTCCTGCGGGATCAGCGTGCCTACTACCTGAATAATCTCCTCGCAAGGCATGCGACGAGGAACCTCGCTTCGACAGGACTTTCTTGTAGACGCAGGAGCACAAATGCTTCATTGAAAAGGAGACTCCTGAGGTCGCAAGGCGACGAGTGGGCTCACCGCAAGCTCCGCGGAAAGCGAGCACCTGAAGCGGCAATCAACGACATTCAAGAGCAACAAAGTTTGCGAAAAACAGCCTAAATAAATGAAGAGCCCTATCCTATTGATAGAGCTCTCCGGAGAGGTCAGAGAAGAAAAGAGAAACAAGAGATAATGAACAATGGCTTGGGAAAGTGGTCATGTTTAGAAGAGTTGTCTGTAAACGATACAAATAGCATCACGCCGTTTGTACACTCTCCATAGAAGTTGGATTACACAACAGCAATCTCTTTCTCTTTTCTTTTGAAGAAGGGGGGATACCTTCTTCATTCTTATCTTTTCCAAATTTGCCCAAGTTAATACAAGCGATTCTTGATACAATAAGCATGGATCGCTTTTATTTGATAAAATAACATAAAGCTGTTTTCGTTTTTTACAATTTGGACGAAAAACAACTGTTAAGGAAACAGCCTAATATAAAACAACCGAACCATGGAAGGGGTCAAGTATGAAAAGTGTCTTGCACGTCGAACAATTGACAGGCGGTTACAGCCAGCAGCAGCCTGTTCTACATAATCTCAATTTCCATGTCAAATCCAAAGAAATCGTAGGGCTGATCGGCCTGAATGGTGCAGGTAAAAGTACGACGATCAAGCATGTTCTGGGCTTGATGGAGCCGATAACAGGAACGATCAAAGTGAATGACAGTACGATCAACGAAGGGCCAGATCATTATCGGTCCCAGATTGCGTATATTCCTGAAACCCCGGTGTTATATGATGAACTTACGTTATGGGAGCATCTTGAACTCACAGCGATGGCCTATGACATCGATAAGGAGGAATTGAAGAATCGGGTAGAACCGCTTTTGAAAGAATTTCGGATGGAAAACAAACTGAAGTGGTATCCGAACCAGTTTTCTAAAGGGATGAAACAGAAAGTGATGATCATGTGTGCATTCCTGGTCCGACCGGTATTATTTGTTGTCGATGAACCATTCGTTGGGCTTGACCCTCTTGGTATCCAGTCTTTCCTTGATCTCATTGTGCAGGTGAAGGAAGGCGGTACGGGAATTCTATTATCCACACACATCCTTTCAACCGCTGAGCGGTATTGCGACCGTTTCATCATCTTACATGAAGGGAAGCTTTTGGCGGATGGAACCCTTTCGGAAATCCAGTCGAAAATGAACATGCAAAATGCGACGTTAGATGAAATTTATGTTCAAATAACAAGAGGTGCCTGAGTATGGATGTGAAAACGCTCTGGAGGGAACGTGCCAACAATTTTTGGAGTATGGCTGTACGCTATCTTCGGTATATCGGGAACAGCGGGTTCCTTTTTTCGGTTTATGTCGGCATTATCCTTGGCAGCTATTACTACGGCCAGGTATTGAAGGTTTTACCGGAATCATTCCCTGCTGCTGAATTTTTGACGATTCTTGCATTCCTGATTGTAAGCAGAGGGAAGATCCGTACCTTTTTAAAAACAGCAGATGCGAATTTTCTTCTTCCGGTTGAGGGTCGTTTTAAACCTTATTTGCAAAAATCATTACTATATAGCTTCGTTATGCAAGCGTTCAATGTGCTTGTACTATTACTTGTATTAGGACCGTTATATTTCAATCGGATCTCTTCTGAACGTGCTGTCTATTTTGGAAGCCTGGTCTTGATCCTGCTTTTGACGGGATGGAATATCATTTCAAAATGGGAAGAGTTACGAGTGCCAGATGGAACGAAACGTAAAGTGCTTCCCATCATCAGGCTGCTTTCGGTGCTATTCACGCTTTATGCAATTTTTAGAGAAGCATGGTTGATTACGGCAGTACTGATCATTGGCATGGCGATTCTTTATGTCGTAGTGTATCGCCCGCTCTCCCAAAAGCATACCTTGAAATGGGAGCGGTTGATAGAACTTGAAGCAAATGCGCTCATGCTTTTTTATCGGATTGCAAACATGTTTGTCGATGTTCCGGAAATCAGCCGCAAGGTGCGTAAACGGACATGGGCGGCTCCATTAATGAAAGTGTTGAGCGGCAAAAGTGAGACAGTGTACGGCTATATGTATACGAGAGCCTTTATCCGATCGAATGACTATTTCGGCATTTATGCCCGGCTGACCGTGATCGGAATCATACTGATGCTAATCATGCCTCCAGGAATTTTGCTATGGGGCGTCAGTTTACTTTTGATTTACATGACGGCGATCCAATTGACGACATTATGGCCTCACTTTGATATGAAAGTGTGGGTCGACCTCTATCCGGTTTCTAAAAAGGAACGGTACGAAACGTTCCAACGGCTGATTTTCCGTATCATGATTTCGCAAGTGATTTTATTTGCAGTTAGCAGCTTCATCAATCATTTATCAATTGTGGAGACAGGGATCATCCTTATTACAGGGGTTGCATTGGTGCTTGCTTTTACCCGAGTTTTGCTTTTCAAACAGCTTGATAAACGATTCATCCTTACTTAAATGGGACGTTGATGAAATGAGGCATAGAAAATGAGCGGGAAAGAGACGATCGAACAGGAATTACAAGAATGGGAAAAGATGATCTTGAAACGGTCCCCTTTATATAAGCGAGCAGCAAAGAGAGTTCAGGGACAAATCAATAAAAAGATCCCTGAAAAAGTCCATAATGCTGTGACGAATGCGATCCGAAGCATGGTGAAGGCGACGTTGTTCGGTAATGAATATACGACGAAAAAACCGACTGTCGAAGGAATGGCGCTTGAAAAGCGTGATGAATTACTCCAAGAACGGAAAAAAGCTTACAAGAAAACTGCAATGATTGAAGGAGCGGGGACAGGTGCGGGCGGAATTCTGCTCGGGTTGGCGGATTTTCCGTTGCTGCTTGGTATTAAGATGAGATTTTTGTTTGAAGCAGCGAGGATCTATGGATTTGATACCCGAAATTACCATGAGCGGATCTTCCTGCTGCACGTGTTTTTGCTTGCTTTTTCAAGTGATGATGTAAGACGTGAAACATATATGGCAATCAAAAGCTGGGAAGAGACAAAGAACAAGTGGCCGTCCAAAGCCTCAATGGATGACGATTATGATTGGAAAACGTTCCAGATCACCTATCGCGACCATATCGATCTTGTGAAGATGCTGCAAATGGTACCCGGTTTCGGGGCAATTGTCGGAGCGTACGCCAATTACAATTTTCTGGATCAACTCGGCGAAACAGCAATGAACTGCTATCGGTTGAGGTATTTGAATGAAGTGGAGGAAGGGTGATTCGCGGATTGTTTCGTAACGGACATGAGAGCCGTTATTTTGGATAAACTGAGTTGATTCTGATTAGATTTGAGGATAAGGTCCCTGGTGTCCGTTAGCTTTTCCAGTGGAGCCTTATTATTGAGTAAGTTTGAATTTGCGAAATCTTTTGTTTCCGCTTGCTACTTTAAAAAGCTGCAAATCAACCAGGTGATGTAGGATACGTCTAGCATGCCGGTCAGTAATTTTCAAATGATCAGCAATTTCTAGTGGAGTGACTGGTCGGGGGATTCGGCGAGCAAATCGTACAACTTCTGCCTCTAGATGGTTGAGGTTTGCGGGGATATCAATAGAAGTGAATCTTCCGATAAAAGCTAGTATAAGCTGTTGGATCCTTTTGGGTTCATCCTTGATCGATAAGTAAGCTATTGGGAGTATTGTCCATCCTTCCAACACTAATAAAGAGTGTCTCCAGCATAAATCTTTAAATCTCCTGACATCAAGATCACGAGCATGGGGTCCATAACCCTGAATTTCAATACAGCCCTTAGCATTACCAGGTCTGTATGCAAGATCAAGATAACGATAACCATTATTAAAGTCTCGAATCTCCCATTCAGGATCTAAATGATTAAAATTTTTCATCACAGGAAACCAAATCAAACGAAGAAATTCAACTGTCCCATGACCTAATCCTTGCTCAAGTAGTTCACGCCTCCTATGATTCTTTTCTTCGGTTATTTTTTCGTGTAACCAAAATTCATATTCTTGTTTAAATTTTGCATTATCAAACTCCTTTCTTAAAAGTTCTTTTAGAAGAACAAAAAAGCCACTTCAATATGAACACCCAAGTTAATACTGGATAGTACTGAAGCGGCACTCTATGACTGACACTATTAAAGTCAGTATATATGGATAAAATAGGTATTTCAATAGATGATTTTGGTTAGGGAGAATGTTAACGGACATGAGAGCCGTTATTTATGGCAAAATAGTGTGATTTGAAAATTTAACGGACATGAGAGACGCTATTTGTGATAATCGGGGCTAATTCTGGTTAGATTTAAGCAAATAAGGTCCCTGGTGTCCGTTAGCTCTAAAAAAGACCGGTTCCATAACGGAATCGGTCTTTACCTATTTAGTTCGTTTTCACTTTCCCTGCTGGTGCGTAGTTCAAGTGGCTTAAAGCAGCTTCGCCTAGTAGTTTTGCTGCTATCGGCATTGAACGCTCATCGATCATGAATTTCGGGTGATGATGAGGTGCGACATCTACTGCGTCCGGGTCTTTGGCACCTACATAAGCAAAGCTGCCAGGAACGTGCTCGAGGTAGTATGCGAAATCTTCCCCGCCCATTTGAGCAGCTTTTTCACTGACACGAAGGACACCAGGGAGACTTGAGGCAACCTTTTTCAAATGCTCTGTCGGTTCCTTATGATTCACAAGAGCAGGATAGCCTCTTGTGTATTTGAACTCGTAGTCTGTTCCGCTCGACATACAGATTCCTTTGATCACTTCTTCCATCCGTGCTTCAATATTTCCACGCACACTTTCACTGAATGTACGTACGGTTCCCTTTAAAGAAGCACTATCAGCGATGACATTGAAGGCATTTTCAGCCACAAACGATCCGATTGAAACAACAGCGGACTCCAAAGGATCCACATTACGGCTTACAATCTGCTGAAGTGCGACGACCAACTGAGAAGCTGCCAGTACTGAATCTTTTGTCCTGTGAGGCTGAGCACCGTGACCGCCTCGCCCGATTATTTTTACATCGAATTGATCAGCTGCCGCCATGAACGGTCCTTCACGGTAATAGACTTCACCGACATTGTCCGTCGCCCATAGATGAACACCGTAAATGACATCAACCCCATCCAAACATCCGTCTTCAATCATGGTGACCGCTCCGCCAGGAACCAATTCCTCAGCATGCTGGTGGATGAGGACGACATTTCCTTCAAGCTCATCTTTCAATTGATTAAGAACTTTGGCAAGGACCAGTAATGTGGCTGTGTGACCATCATGGCCACAAGCGTGCATTACACCATCAACTTTGGAACGGAAGGGAAGGTCTGTCTTCTCCTGGATTGGCAGTGCATCAAAGTCCGCACGCAATGCAACGGTTTTACCTGGCTTTTTCCCTTCAATCCTTGCAACGAGGCCATGGCCGCCTACATTAGCTCGATAAGGAACCCCGAGTTTATCATAAAACTTCGCTATGTAAGCAGATGTATTCACCTCTTGGAAAGACAATTCTGGATTTTCATGAAGATAGCGACGGATCTCAACCATCTCATGGTAATGACGATCTACGAGTTCATAAAAGTGTTGCATTATACTCCTCCTCACCGGATTAATTGTATGAAAAATCAGTTTTTTACAGTATAGCACGATAACCATGAGTATGCATGGTTGAGAAGTATTCAGAAAAATGTTTAGTTAAACTTTGCTGTTGATTTTCGCGAAATTTACTCCCTTTCCGCGGGCGATCCGCAAGCCTCCTCGCTGTGGGGTCTCGCCTGGCTCGCTTTTCCCCAGGAGTGTCGCAACTTTCGCTTCAATCAACCTCAATAGCTATCTAAGTTAGAAATCAAAAAGGACACTGCCCAAGGGGCAATGTCCGACTTCCAGCATCACTTCAAATCAAACGTATTAGGAGAGTCGCGGATCACTTAACAGACGGTCCATCTCTTCCATATGATGTGTTTCGTCTGCGATAAGATCCTCAAGCTTGACGACTAGTTCTGTCATGTTCAGATTTGCTGCTTGTTTTTTACGCTGTTCATAGCGATCGATTGTTTCTTTCTCAGCTTTACGTGCTTCTTTCAGCATTTCTTGGACATCCGTCAACTGTCTCACTTCAGCTGGCTTCGTTGTCGGAGTGCCTCCTAATGTACTGATTTTCTCTGAAAGGTACATCGCGTGACCTTGTTCATCTGAAATTTCGCCTTCAAAGAAAGGTTTTAAAACCTGACGATACATACCAGAAACGACAGCTGCATTGTATGTGTACATGATGACTGCAGCATATTCGTTTGCCAGGTCCTCATTTAGTCCATCAATAAGTTCTTGTAGTTCTTTATCCATTGGTTGATCATCCTTTCTATAAAATAATCCACTTTCAGCTACGGATATAATGTACCCTTTGATTCGAAATAATAAACTTGTTTTCAAAATTGTGGAATGTTTAATCAGGATATTTTCGGGAATTATTTAACTGTCAATGATTTGGAAAGGTTGTGAATACGAATGAGTAAAATCGCAGTATTAATGACCGATATGTTTGAGGATGTAGAGTATACAGACCCTGCACAAGCATTTATTGATGATGGCCATGAGCTTACCGTCATCGGCACCGAAAAAAAGGAAGTGAAAGGCAAGCAAGGAGATGTGTCTGTTCACGTCGATAAAACAATCGATCAAGTTGATCCGGACGAATTTGACGCACTTTTCATACCAGGAGGCTTTTCTCCAGATATTTTGAGAGCCGATGATCGTATCGTCGACTTTACCGGGAAAATGGTTTATCAACGTAAGCCTATGTTTGCTATCTGCCATGGTCCTCAAATCCTTATCACAGCAAATGTATTGAAAGGACGCAGTGTGACTGGTTTCAAATCAATTCAAATGGATCTGCAACATGCCGGAGCCAATGTTTTCGATGAGCCGGTGGTCGTATGCGGCACACTCGTAACAAGCAGACAACCCGATGACATTCCGGTATTTATAGAGCAATCGAAAAAAGTCTTGAAACAAGGAGTGGAAGAGTATGTCTGAACAAAATCATATGGTAGATAAAAATGAAAACCTGAATGAAAGTGAAGTACGTTCGACCGTGGATCGGATTCCTGAGGAAGAACGTGATCAAATCCTACAGAACTTCGATGTCTTCAAAGAATATCTTGGAAAGCGTGTACGAGTCGGTGAAAAGCTCGGGATGTCTGAAGAGCAGTTAGCGAAAACAGCGGAAAAAGTCGCAGATTACCTGGCTGAAAATGAAGAACCAAGAAACCGTGAAGAGAAGTTACTCAAAGAGCTTTGGAGTGTCGGAGATAAAGAGCAACAGCATATGCTCGCACACATGCTTGTAAGGATGGTTGAATAATAGAGAATGAAAAAGCAGCCTTGGTGGGCTGCTTTTTTATTTCACTTAAAGAAAGTATAAAAATACTTTCTTCAGTATAAGTGCCCAAGCTGGCGGCTTCGGAAGCAATACACCGCACGAAGGAAAAGCAGCAAGTGCTTTTTCGAGAGGAACTAATGGCTCAGCATACGCCTAAGGCTTGGCTTTGCCAAGTTTCCTTTAACGTGGACTTTAAAGTCACTGGGCTTCAATAGGGTATTCTCCGACGGCCATCTGGATATGGCGGGGTAAAACCGTAATCGTTGAAGGAGTGCTATACTCTCGTTCTCCATCACAATCGATGGTCTGGACCGGCGCTGTCTCGATAGAAATGCTGTCGGTTTGAAAATATAAGATGTCTTCACTATTCGGTACATCGTTCATGACTTTTGCTCGCAGCATATCAAAAAATGTTTGGAAGCGATTGGACTCGATGATCAGTACCTCAAGTTTTCCATCTTCTATATCTGAACCAGGGAAAAATGCCCTGATCCCTCCGGTAAAAGGACCATTTCCAATCAGCACCATGGCAGCTTCCCCTTCAAAAGCACATTGGTCTGATTCGAGCTTCAAATTAAAGGTGTTTTCTTGACTGAGTGTTTGTAGTGTACTCAAATAATAGGATAAACGGCCGAAGTTTTCCTTCATTCTAGGATTGATATTAGTCGATACTTCAGTGATCAGGCCGATTCCCCAAAAGTTCAGGAAGTATTGGTGATTGCATTTGCCGACATCAATCCCTCTGAATTTTTGAATACACAGTTGTTCTGCTGCAATCAACGGGTCTTGAGACAATCCAAGTGCCCTAGAAAAATCATTGCACGTCCCTCCGGGTATGATTCCGAACGCAGGACGGTTTTCCAGCGGACTTATCGCATTGATGAGTTCATAGATTGTCCCGTCACCGCCTGCACCAATGATGAAATCTGCATTTTTCCCATATTCGTTTATGTATTGACCTGCGTCTCCCGTTTTATTCGTATGAAACACATTAACGGTCGGAAAATGATGTTCGAGCCTGGTGATGATCTGTTCCATCTGTTCATGAAGGCGTTCATTTCCGGCTTTAGGATTCACAATCAGGTCGACTCGATTTATTTTCAAAATCCAAACCCCTTTCTTCAAAAGACCTAAAAGGTATTTTAAAAGGGGGTGAAGGTCAACCCCCTTTTACTGCGTATCTATGATTCTGTATGATTTGATGTATGGTTTGCCGGTGAACACCGTTTGTGGAAGGGCTTCACTTGTATCTTTTTGTTTGTGAGCTTTCTCGAAGGAGGACGATTGCCTCCAAGCTTCGAAATCACTTTCATCTTTCCACATGCTCGAGACGAGATAGGTTTCTGAATCTTTCGGCCGCAATATGATGATTCCGGTACAGCCGGGCTCATGTTCGACCTTTCCTGCACGTTGTTTGAATCGGTCCTCGAACAAAGGACGTCCTTCAGAAGACACAGGGATATTGTTGAAGACGATGTACTCCGCTCCTTCAAATCCGCCAGCTTCTTCAATCGCTTCATAAGAATGACCGGATTCAAACAAGCTTTCCTTTTCCGTTTTATGTATAAGTGCCGCATCTTCAGCACCTTCTAGCAGATAGAAGCTGCCATCTTCCCCTTCAAATTTTTCTGAAAGGGTTTTCAAATAATTACTGGTACCATAGGTGATATGATAGTTCATCGGTCGATCTTCCTTTCTCTAATCCGTTTTTAGTATACACAAAAAGAGATTTATTCATGATTTACCCTTACAAGTGAAATACTAAACGAAACAAAAGTATGGAAAGACGAGTAAATTTTGAGTAAAGTGGTAAAAGTATCTTACCTATCCCTTTAAGGAGTTGATGCGTTGTGTTAAAAAAAGCAACGCGCATATCGCTCTGGGCAATGGCAGTCATCCTTTGTTCCTTGCTCGTTTATGTAGCGATTGTGTTTGCCGGAAACTATGTGATTGATGAAAAAGATCTTGTGATGAGTTCAGCTTCCACCCTCGTAGATGAGGATGGGAACACGATCACGAAGCTTTATGCTCAGAATCGTGAGCTTGTAAAGATCGATGAGGTACCTGAACATGTACAGGAAGCGTTCATAGCAGTCGAAGACCGTCGTTTTTACGACCACCCTGGTATCGATTTTCAAGCGATCACCCGTGCCTTGTACAAGGATATTTTATCCGGAAGCAGAGTGGAGGGCGGAAGCACAATCACCCAACAGCTTGCAAAGAATATCTTTTTATCACATGAAAAAACGCTATTGAGGAAAACGAAAGAAGCAACGATTGCCATTAACTTGGAGCGGAAATATACGAAAAAGAAAATCCTTGAAATGTATTTGAATCAGATCTATTTTGGTCATGGAGCATACGGTATACAGGCAGCTTCAAAGCTGTTTTTCAATAAAGATGTAAGTGAATTGACTTTGGAAGATGGTGCTTTGTTAGCGGGACTTCCGAAGGCACCGAGTGGGTATTCCCCGATTGCGCATCCTGAAAAAAGCAAGGATAGAAGGAATACGGTGCTTTCCCTTATGGAGAGGCTTGATTACATTCCAGCAGAAGAAGCGGTAAGGGCTCAAGGAAAGACAGTTGCGCTTGATGTATCCCGATTGGAGAAAGACCCAGCATACTTGACTTATATCGATATGGTTTTAAAAGAAGTGAAGGAAGAATATTCGCTGACGACTATGGAAGTTTTACAAGGCGGATATAAGATCGTCGTACCGATGAGTCCTGAAGCTCAGCAAGCTTCCTATAAAGCGATGCAAGAGGATAAATATTTCAGAGGTTCAGACCTGAAGGAATCACCTCAGGGTGCGTTTGTTCTTATGGATTCACATACCGGTGGAGTAATGGCCGTCCAGGGTGGACGTAATTACGTTGCACAAGGCTTCAATCGTGTGAATGCCAGACGTCAGCCAGGTTCGACGTTCAAGCCGTTAGCGGTGTATGGACCTGCAATGGAAACAAAAGATTGGGAACCCTATTCCTTATTGAAGGATGAACCTTTGAAATACAACGGGTATGAACCTGAAAATTATAATGATAAGTATCAAGGCTCCGTCTCAATGTATAAGGCAATCGAGGACTCTTTGAATGCTCCTGCAGTCTGGCTTTTAAACGAAATTGGACTGACAAAATCCTTAAAGTACATTCAGGAGATGGGAATGGATGTTGAGGAGCGGAAACTCGGTGTTGCATTAGGGGGTTTGGATGAAGGGGTCACCCCTTTACAAATCACCAGAGGGTTTTCTGCCTTCGCCAATGGTGGAGAAATGGTTGAACCGTTTTTCGTAAAAGAAATCTACGATCGTGATGGCAAATTGATCGGGAAAGCGGAGGTTGAGACCAAAAAAGTCTTTTCAAAGCAGAATGCATGGTTCATGACGAAAATGTTAGAGTCAGTTATTAAAGAAGGAACCGGTAGGAGAGGGCATGTAAACACAGCACTTGCTGGAAAAACCGGAACGACAACATTGGAAGAAGTCGAGGGCGGGAACAAGGATCTCTGGTTTGCAGGATATACGCCAAATGCAGTCGGGGCTGTATGGATCGGTTACGACCGGACGACCAAGGATCGCTACATGACGGGGACAAGCTCAGATGCAACCCTCATGTTCAAAAACATTATCAATGAAATCCCTGACCAAAAGAACATGGCGTTTAACAAACCAAAAGGAGTCAAAGATCTTGAACCACCGATCGAATTGATCGAAGTGGACGATCTTAGCGCACAATACGCATTCGGACGGTTCGGAGTCCCAGGGATCCAACTGAACTGGACACCGTCTGATGATAAGCGGCTTATGTATAAGATCTATATGCGCACTGATCAAGGGGCGGTGAAGATCGATACGGTAGAAGGAAAAGGCTCTTACACAGTCGTCTCACCAAAGCTCTTCACCTTTCCGGACTTCTTCATCGTTCCATACGATCCACTAACCAAACAAGACGGAGAACCATCCAACACTGTCTCATCCTCCATATTCTAAAGAAAACTTGGCAAAGCCAATCCTTGATGTAAAAGACAAGCTTCACCGCCAATCCGCGGTGAAGCTTTCTTTACGTGGCATTCTTTCTGTACCAGGCACCGAATCAAAGTCCTTCTCTCCCAAGGGTTCTCAGATGGTGCCTGGCACCTCAGGATAAATAGGAAATTAGGCTTAAGGTTTCAATGTAAAGATTAAGTGGGTTTAGTCGATACAAAGGTGGACAGATCTTTATAACTGACCGAGGGGGATAGGGAATATGTTCAAGAAATTACAAAGCAAGCTTATGCTTGTAATGGCTCTTATTTTATCTATATCTTTGCTATCTGTAGCTTTTCTTACATATGATCGTGTAAGCGGGACGATGGAGAATAATGTCGAAGCTCAGACACAGGCGAAAGTGGATCAGATGTCCAACCACATCAGTCTTTATTTAACCAATATCGAACAAACGATGGAAAGGTACAGTCAGGATGAAAGAGTCATTTCAGCTCTGAAGTCTTCTAATGACGGTTCAAATAATGAACAAGCGGCATGGGAGACCGTCAAAGGGGATTTCGATCAATATTTAGGAATGAATGAAAATATCGCGTACCTATACATAGCTAGTGAGAGCAAGAATATGAAAATCACTCCAAAGATCGACCTTCCGGATGATTATGATCCGACGGCAAGACCTTGGTACGAAAATGCACTTGAAGACACTTCAAAAGTGATCTGGACAGACCCGTATGAGGATGCTGCAACAGGTGACTATGTTTTGACCTCTGCAAAAATTGTAAAGGATCCGAGTTCAGGAGATGTCCTCGGTGCGGTAGCTATGGATATGAACTTACAAAATCTAGCGAATGTGGTTTCGAATACGAAACTCGACTATGACGGCTACCCGTTCCTTTTTGATAAATCCGGACTGGCAATGGTCCATCCAGATTCTAAAGGGAAGAATCTTCTTAAAAATAAGGATTATGTAAAAGAGATGTTCACTTCAAAGAACAATATGGTTGAAGATAAGGAAGGGAAGCGTTTCGTCAATTTCAGCACTATCGAATTGACAGGATGGAAGGTCGGGACTTCCACACCTGAAGCTGCATTGACGAAGGAAGCCGGGGCTATCCGCAATACGATTTTGTTCATAGCTTTGATCGTTATTTTAGTATCGATCGCAGCAAGTTATTTTGTAGCGAAAAGTATAACGAGACCGGTACGCAGCTTGCGGGATGAATTGAATAAGGTGGAATCGGGTGATTTAACAGTCAAGGTACAAAATGATAGTCAAGACGAATTAGGTGATTTGACCAGGCATTTCAACGCGATGATTGATAGAATGCGTGAATTGATCAAAGCTGTGAAAACCTCTTCCTATCAGGTAACGGAATCAGCTGAAGGGCTCAGTGCCGTAGCTGAAGAAACCATCGCTTCAAATGAAGAAGTGACCCGGGCTGTAACTGATATTGCAAAAGGTTCTTCCCAGCAAGCCTCTGATGTTGAATCGACACACTTACGCGCCGTAAATTTATCGGATGATATCGAAAAAATTAACGAGCAGGTAAATGCCATGATGAATATATCTAAAAATGCAGATGCAGCAAGCAAAAACGGAATTGATCAGATCAAGACTCTGCGTTTGAAAAATGATGAATCCAATCACGTATTGTCAGCTGTCGAAACGGTCATCAATGATTTGAATAATAAAGTAAAAGAAGTAGAAGAAGTCATTGCTACCATTACAGAAATCTCTGAGAAAACAAACCTATTGGCATTGAATGCTGGAATTGAAGCTGCAAGAGCAGGGGAAAGCGGAAAGGGTTTTGCTGTTGTCGCGAACGAAGTACGGAAGCTGGCAGAACAATCATCAGTAGCAACCGAACGTGTAAAAAGCATTCTAAAAGGGATTGAAACTGAATCCAAGCGTGTTGGCAAGGAAATGAACCAGACAAAGGTCATATCTGGAGAGCAAAGTAAAGTTGTTGAAGGTACCGAAGAAGCCTTTACTTTATTAGGGGAGTCGCTTGGTCAAATGCTCGAATTCATTTCTGAGATTGGAAATGACGTCAAGAACTTGAACGAGCACAAAGAATCGGTAATGGAAGCAATCCAGAACATATCAGCTGTAGCTCAACAGGCAGCTGCATCATCAGAAGAGGTGAGTGCTTCCACAGATGAACAACAACGTGCACTCAATACGGTCGGTGAATCGGCAGAAGCATTAAACGCCGCAAGTGGTGAACTCATTGAATTGATCAAACAATTCAAAGTAGAACAAGAACAAAATAAATAAAAATGATTTGGCTGACTCTTTTTTAGAGCAGCCTTTTTTATTTTTTAAAACGAAAAAAAGCCCGGGTATCATTGCCTGATTCCCGGGAATGCCTCTTGTATTTTCTTTTTCACCAAAACATCAAACCATCAATCTTCCTCAGGTACATTAGTTTGTAACTTTTTCCGCCTTGCTAGATGTTTCTCAACGAGATATAGTCCGAACATCAATAAAACCAACCCGTTTCCAATGAATTGAAAAACAAGCTGATAGGAAGGTTGAAACTTGAAAAATATCAATACACCTATATAAAAGACAATGAACGGCACGATGATCAGTCGTTTCGTCCTTTTCTTATCAATTAAGAAAAAATTCTTCAACCGTTCGTATAAAAGTATGACAACTGCCCAATAAAATAATGAATAGGATAAGCTCAAGGAACCACCAGTCGTTTGCACGAACAACGTCGAGAAGATCAGGTGTATGCCTAACAATGTCAAAATGATCATGAAATAGATACAAATATATAGGATCATACGGATCATGAATAAATTCGGAAGTTGATCAAACAATAGACGTTCTTTATAGCGCAGCTGAAGCTTTCCATAAACGAACATGAAGACGATCGTGCCGGCGATGATACCGAATATATAGGAAGACTCTAGATCATAAAGATAGAGACTTGATATGTCTTCGATAGTCAGATCGGAAAAGAATAGTCTGCGGATGAATACCAGCAGATAAACGATCCCGTATCCAATAAAGAAAATAGAGGCAAACTTGAACCATTGAGGTCCAGTCGTTTCTTTCACTTTCTTGTTTCGGTTCTTTCTCTCCTGACGTAATGAAGTCATTCCAGGATCCTCACTTTCAACATTTCGACCATACGAAAGAAATTTGACAATAAGGCTCTTGTGTAACTAGCCTTACAATTAAAACATTCAGCGTTCAAAGTATACCCAACAACGTTCCATATGAAACAGGAGGATATTTTGCGACTAATTTATGACAGTTCGCTTGAGATAGTATACAACGATTAGCAGAACAAGTATAGTGATAATGGTTATAATATGACATTGATTTTATTTTCTTTTACAATGATAAGTATGAAAACAATGTACCGGAGCTACACTAGGCTTTGCTGATGAAAGGTGATTGATGATGACAAAAGTTTTTAACGACCAGTTTTTAAAAGCATGCAGGGGGGAAGAAGTTTCTCATGTTCCAGTCTGGTACATGAGGCAGGCGGGACGTTCACAGCCTGAATACCGGAAAATCAAAGAGAAATATTCTCTGTTTGAAATTACACACCGTCCTGAATTATGTGCAGAAGTGACCCGTCTACCTGTCGAACAGTACAACGTCGATGCGGCAATTTTGTATAAAGATATTATGACACCGTTGCCTGCAATCGGTGTTGATGTAGAAATCAAGTCGGGAATTGGTCCAGTCATCGACAATCCGATCCGCTCTTTGGCTGATGTGGAACGTCTTGGGGAAATCGATCCTGCGCAAGATGTCCCATATGTATTAGATACAATCAAATTACTCCGTGAACAACTTTCGGTACCGTTGATCAGTTTCAGTGGGGCACCTTTTACACTTGCAAGCTATATGATTGAAGGCGGCCCATCAAAAAATTACTATAAAACGAAAGCATTCATGTATTCTGAACCGGAAGCATGGTTCAAATTGATGGACAAGCTTGGGGAAACAGCGATCCGTTATGTGAAATCCCAAATCGCGGCGGGAGCTCAAGCGATCCAGATTTTCGATTCATGGGTGGGTACGTTGAATGTCGCAGATTACCGCACGTTTGTTAAGCCTGTGATGGAAAAGATCTTCACAGAGCTTAAAGAGGAAAATGTACCGCTGATCATGTTCGGAGTCGGTGCAAGCCATTTGGCAAACGATTGGAATGACCTTCCTCTTGATGTCGTCGGTCTTGATTGGAGACTGCCGATAAAAGAGGCACGTGCACGCGGCGTTGATAAAACCGTCCAGGGTAATCTGGAACCAGCATTACTGTTAGCTCCTTGGGATGTGATTGAGGAAAGAACGAAGGAAATCCTTGATCAAGGGACAGAATCATCCAAATTCATTTTCAATCTGGGACACGGTGTTTTCCCAGACGTTAATCCAGATACACTAAAAAGACTGACAGCTTTTGTTCACGAATATACTTCGAAATAACCGATAGATGGGGTGCATAGTTTTGACGAAGCGGAAAGTAGGAGTTCTTGTGATGGCCTATGGCACACCAAGAAGTCCAGAAGAAATTGAATCATACTATACTCATATACGAAGAGGGAAGAAGCCACCCCAAGAAGACCTTCAGGATTTGATCGAGCGTTATGAAGCAATCGGTGGTGTTTCTCCGCTTGCGAAAATTACAGATGAACAAAAACAGAAATTAGAAGACAAACTGAATGAAATGCATGATGATATTGAGTTCAAGGCTTATTTGGGATTGAAACATATCGATCCGTTTGTGGAAGATGCAGTTCAAGCGATGAAGAGGGACGGGATCCAGGAAGCGATCAGTATCGTTCTGGCACCTCATTATTCAACGTTTTCTGTAAAATCTTATAATGGACGAGCAATTGAAGAAGCAGAACGAGTCGACGGACCGAAAATCTCGCCTGTGGATGATTGGTATGCTGAGCCGGGTTATATCAACTATTGGGCAGAACATATCTATGAAACCTTTAAACAGATCCCAGAAAATGAACACAATCGATCAATTGTCATTTTTTCTGCGCACAGCTTACCACAGCGCATCACCCAAATCGGTGATCCTTATCCTGAGCAACTGCAAGAAACAGCTGACTTGGTTGCGAAAGAGGCTGGGCTTCAACATTACACGATCGGCTGGCAAAGTGCAGGTAACACACCAGAACCATGGATCGGCCCGGATGTTCAGGATCTCACCCAGGATTTATTTGAGCAGGAAGGATATAAGCATTTCATCTACTGTCCTGTAGGATTTGTAGCCGAGCATTTAGAGGTTTTGTACGATAACGACTACGAATGTAAAGTGGTGACAGATAAACTAGGTGCATCCTATTATCGTCCTGAAATGCCGAATGCAAAACCAGAATTCATCGAGACCTTAGCAAGAGTAGTGACGAAAAAGCTGGAAAGCCGGGATTGATCATGAAACACGTAGTTATTGTCGGTGGGGGGATTACAGGCCTTTCCGCCGCTTTTTCTTTACAAAATCAAATAGAAGATAAGAATCTTCCAATCAGGGTTACTCTCCTTGAAGCTGAAAACCGTTTAGGCGGGAAAATCCGCACCGAGTATCATGATGACTTCGTGATCGAGCGCGGACCAGATTCCTATTTGAGCCGCAAAAAAGCGATGACCGATCTTATTGAAAGGCTCGGGCTCGACTATGATCTTGTAAACAATCATGCGGGGCAAGCTTACATTCTTCACGGTACAAGCCTCCATCCAATGCCTGAAGGGGCAGTAATGGGCGTGCCGACAGAAATCAGTCCATTCTTGGCAAGTGGTTTGTTCTCATTAAAAGGAAAAGTACGTGCTGGGCTGGATCTTGTCTTACCTAAAAGTCGAAACAAAGGAGATCAATCTGTTGGTGCCTTCTTCAAACGACGACTTGGTGATGAAGTGGTTGAAAACTTGATTGAACCTTTGTTATCTGGTGTTTATGCAGGAAATATCGATAAAATCAGTTTGGAGTCGACATTCCCTCAATTCCAGGATATCGAATCACGGTACCGAAGCTTGATCTTGGGAATGAAGCAAACCAAGCCAAAGAAAAGTGAAAAATCCTCTAAAGGTGCCTTTATGACTTTGAAAAAGGGGCTGTCTTCCTTAGTGAAAGCACTGGAGGATTCCCTTGGTGGACGAGTGGAGTTGAAAACCGGCACAACAGTGGAAGGATTGAACAAATTCGGTAGCGGATATGCACTGCATTTGTCCGATGGGTCACAGATTGAGGCTGATGAAGTCATCATGACGGTGCCGGCGAGAAAAGCAGCGAAATTTTTCAACGATGATATTAAAGAACTGATCGGTGACGTCCCTGCTACGTCAGTAGCAACAATTGCGATAGCCTTTCCTGAGTCAGCCATCCCCGAATCGTTTGATGGAACAGGGTTTGTCATATCCAAGAAATCACCGTTTACAATTACGGCGTGTACATGGACAAACCTGAAATGGCCGCATACGACACCAGCAGGACACGTCTTGTTAAGGTGTTATGTGGGCAGGGAACATGATCAAGCGATCGTTGATGAATCTGATGAAACGATCCTTTCAAAAACGTTGACAGACTTGCAAAAAATAATGAAGATCGAGGAAAAACCGGAGTTTTATTACGTCACTCGATGGAAGAAAGCGATGCCGCAATATCTTGTCGGGCATCTTGAAAGGAAAAAACAATTGCATGAACAGATGGAAAAACACTATCCTGGAATACAGATCACCGGAGCATCTCTGGATGGAATCGGGCTTCCAGATTGTATAGTCGCAGGAGAAGATGCAGCAGACAACGTGATCAAGAATTTGACAGAAAAGGCAATTTAACCTGGTTATATAAAGGAAATAGCTGTGGCATAAGTGCTGAGCATAAGGAGATCTTCAATTCTCCTTGTAGCAGCAGTTTCAAAAGTCTTAACGGACACCGGAGCCCTTATTTTCCAAAAATCGTTCATTTTATAAGAATAACGGACACCAGAGCCCTTATTTCGTTAAAATCTTGGTAAATCAGCTCATTTGTTCATAAATAACGTCCCTGGTGTCCGTTAGATTCTAGAATACCGCATTTTATGCCCAAATAACGTCTCTGATGTCCGTTACAATATTAGGAAACTCATTCTTATCCAAATAAGGCTGACCCAAACATGGTGGAAATTGATGTTTTGGTCAGCCCCTTTTTGGTGTCAGGCGGGTTGTCTGCTATAATGACAAAGAAACGTTGTAACGTCATAAATAGAGGGAAATAGAATGGCCGAATTACTAAAACCGATCTTTGTTAACATTTCAATTATAGTTTCATTAACCTTTATTGCGAATCTAATCTATCCGTTCAATGCAAAGGGTGGGACGTCTTTTAAACAAAAGTTGTTCTTTGGACTCATCAGTTCAATAGCTGCACTTAGCTGCATGTATTACCCGATTGATGGCTTCAGGTCAACTGTTTTCGATCTACGGACAGTACCTTTGATTGTCGTGACCCTTTATGCTGGGTTGATTCCTGGTGTAATGTGCAGTCTTGTGATTATTTTCAGCCGTCTAAGTATCGGTGGTGAATATGCCTGGGTCGGTGTGCTGATTACGATTGTTGCACTTTTGACCGGATTCGCTTATTCGCGGTTGTTCAATGAAGCACTTAAGAAATGGAAGCCTGGATTGATCGCTGGATTTTTATTCTTTCTTTTTTATGTTCTCATCCTTACTATTTATGTCGATTTTTTACCCAGCCAGTTTTATCTGATTTATTTCATTGCTTTCTATTCAACTTATTTTCTATTGATTTTCTTAATTGACAGATTGATTAGGATCAATCTTCAATTGGAAGAGACGATTTATTTGGGAAAGCTTTCAGTTGTCGGACAAATGGCCGCATCAATTGCACATGAAATTCGTAACCCTCTTACGACTGTCCGTGGAATGATCCAGTTCCTTTCCCTTCATACAGAAGACCGGCAGTTGAAACAGCATGCTCCTTTGATGATTGATGAACTGGACAGGAGCAATAAAATCATTTCAGATTACCTTTCATTAGTGAAACCGAGTGAAATGAAACTTTGTGATGTTAACTTGAAAGAAGTAGTGGAGAATATTACCCATTTGTTATCTCCGTTGGGAGCTTTCAATAATGTAATTATTAAATCAGAGCTTTCGAAACCGTTTTATGTGAAAGCAGATGAACAACAGTTGAAACAATGCTTGATCAACTTGATTAAAAATGGGATTGAAGCAATCGATGGTGGCGGCACGATATATGTAAGGTGGCGACAGAGTACGTCCGATTCTGTTGATCTTATAATAGTAGATACCGGTAAAGGAATGACCCATGAAGAACTGCAAAAGGTGGGTCTGCCGTTCTATACGACAAAAACAAAAGGGACAGGCTTAGGGACGATGATTACCTATCGGTTAGTCAATAATATGAAGGGATCAATCGTTTACAACAGTGTTCCGGATAAAGGGACAACTGTTACCGTCAGACTCCCTCTTGCTACAGAAGATAAGAAATGAAAAGCTAAGGAACGAGCAATTTAAGCTCGTTTTTTTATGTCTTTGGCTCTATCACAGTACATTCATGGAGACAATTCTTTTAATACTATGTCTCCTCTCAGACTTTATTGGGACAGCACATGAGAAAAAAGCAGCGAACCTGTCCCGAAACGAGCATAATTCAGACAACACAAGAGAAAAAAGCGGGCAATCTGCAAGTCTCCCCAGCTCCTTCCTAAATAGCTAAACAAGTATATTCCACCATCATTCTAATGAGTTGTGAAAGGTAACAATACTTGCCAAAAAACTTTCCTGAAATAACAAAAAACAAAAAATGTCAAGACTTTATTTTAACAAAATAAGGTAATATAGTATTATTATAGATTGAGAATTTTTGTTAGGAAAGGTAATGATGGATGAAAGTATTTTTTGGTTTATGTGTTTCTTTAGTCCTTTTGCTCACGAGTTGCTCACTTCCTTCTGTTGCACCGATTGAGGTTGAAGTCGATCCTCCTGACAAGAAACAATCCCAGAAACAAACAAATAATCAATCCACTAACCAACCTACTACTAAACTATCCGAAAAACCTATAAAAACGGCTGATGCAATAGTCAATCCAATCACAATTTCTTTTACTGGCGACATCCTTTTGGATAGTCGAGTTGGAGCAGCAATCGATCAACATGGTGTAGATTATCCTTATCAATCTGTGAAACACATCTTACAGAAATCAGATATTACAGTAGGGAATCTTGAAACTTCCGTATCGACACGCGGGACCCCAGAAGAAAAACTATTTGCCTTCCGTTCGAAGCCGGAAACACTGAAGGGTCTTGCAGATGCAGGTTATGATATGGTAAGCATCGCTAACAACCATACCCTTGATTACGGAACAGAAGCCTTATTCGATACGATGCATCATTTGAAAAATTACGGGATAGGGTATAGCGGTGCAGGAAAGAACGAAGAAGAAGCCTTTACAGCTTATTACAAGACAGTGAATGGAAAGAAAGTTGCCATACTTGGTCTTAGCAGGGTATTGCCATATGCAGATTGGGCTGCACAACCAAATCAACCTGGAATCGCTTCTGCATATACATATGAGCCGATGATGAAATATGTAAAGAAAGCTGTTGAAAATTCCGACCATGCGATTGTTTACATCCATTGGAATAAGGAAAGAGCAGATTACCCTGAAGACTATGCCCGAGAAATGTCACGGAAGTTCATCGATGCAGGTGTTTCCGCTGTAATGGGAAGCCATAGCCATTCATTGATGGGGATCGAATACTATGATGGGGCTCCTATTTTTTACAGTCTAGGCAACTTCGTATTCACTCAATCTAAAAGCCCAAAAGGTCAAGAGACGATGATTGTCAATCTCTCTTTTGTCGATGATGAAATAAAGCCTCAGATTATTCCAGCTAAAATCATCACCTATCAACCAACGTTGATGGATGATACGTACAACCAGTCAATTATCGATAAACTTAACCAACTATCCTATAATGCTCGCATCGATCAAAATGGAAATGTTGAATCTGAAGAATAGAAGGAGGGACTGACATTTAGTCAGCCCCTCCTTTATATAATTTCGATTTTCGCTGTCAGCTGTGTTCACTCTTTATGTACCAAATAGTACACTCAGGGGTTCGCTTAGGTGCTTCCTTTAATCTCTACAAATCTACTGTTTTTAGTTTAATCGTTATCTTCAGATTCATCTGAATGGTCATTGGTACTGCTGCTGGAAGAGGTATCTTCAGAACTGCTGTCACTCGTGTCATCATCTGACCCACCATCGCCATCGTTACCGCCAGATCCGTCACCATCACCGGAACCTCCGTCACCACCGGACCCGTCATCACCACCGGACCCGTCATCACCACCGGACCCGTCGTCACCACCGGATCCGTCGTCACCACCGGATCCGTCGTCACCACCGGATCCGTCGTCACCACCGGATCCGTCGTCACCACCGGACCCATCATCACCACCGGATCCGTCGTCACCACCAGACCCATCATCACCACCGGACCCGTCGTCACCACCGGATCCGTCATCATCCCCGCCGGACCCGTCGTCCTCACCGGAATCATCGTCCCCAGATCCTTCGTCAGAATCCTCATCTTCATTTCCCTCTGATGAATCTTCATCAGAGTCTTCTTTTTTCTTATCTTCATCTTCTTTATCGTCATCGTCTTTCTTAGGAGGTTTATATGCACTCGGTATGTCGGTTCCTTTTACGAACAGTTCAGTAATGATACTTGATGAAGGTGTATGGCTTGAAGCTTTTTGTCCATTCCGTTCATCGATTTTCACTTCCTCCACAGTTGAAGGTTTTACAAAATCCTCTGTTTCAGTATTCTTTGAAACCTGCGACATGACCTGTTTGAATAGTAGTTTGGCAATTGCCGAGTCTTTCTTTGTGACATACTGTTGGGCTGATGTTTGTTCATAACCGGTCCAGACAGCGGCGGTATATTGAGTCGTATAGCCGACAAACCATGAATCTGTGGACCCCTCTTCAATTCCCTCTGGAGGATTGGTAGTACCGGTTTTACCAGCTAACGGCAATCCTTCGATGTTGGCGAGAGTACCGGTCCCTTCACGAACTACATCTTTCAACATATCCGTTACCATGTAGGCGGTATATTGATTCATTGCTTTTTGTGCTTTTGTTTCGAACTCTTTCGTTTCACCTGTCGGATACTCGATTTTTGTCACAGTGTGTGGTTGATTGAACATTCCCTGGTTTCCAAAGGCAGCATATGCGCCCGCCATTTGAAGAGGAGACACACCATCATTATCGCCGAATCCGCCAATCGCATAGGAAGGATAGGCATGTTCAAGAGAAATGCCAACATTCTCAGCGAATTTTTTGGCACGATCTCCGCCAACCTCCATGAATGTTTTGATTGCAGGGATATTATACGACTTTATGAGTGCCTCTCTCATCGATAACATGCCATGGAACTTATCGTCATAGTTCTTGAATTCTTTGCCATTGATTTCAAGTTCTTCATCTTCAATCTGATGATACGTAGACCATTTTTCAAATTCAATTGCGGGTCCATAGTCTAAAATCGGCTTGATCGTAGAACCAGGTTGACGCTTGATATCGGTTGCATAGTTGTACCCGCGTTGAATATCTTTTTCGTCAGGATTTCGATTACCGCCGATTGCCCGAATTGCTCCTGTCTTCGTATCCAGGAGCACGATCCCGGCTTTGAAATCATCATTCGGATACGGAATCACATCATTTCCAGTCATCATTTTTTCGGTATAGGATTGAGCTTCAGGATCAAGAGTCGTATAAATTTTCAAACCGCCTGTATAGAGTTCGCTTTCATTGTATCCTTTTTTTAGTAATTCATCGATGACATGGTCGACAAAAGCCTGATATCCTTTGTTTTCAGGTTTATTATAGAGGATTTCTTCTAACTTAGTGGCGTTCGCCTTCTTTTCTTCTGCTTTTGAGATGAACCCTTGTTTTTTCATTGATGAAAGGACGATACTTCTTCTCTCAAGTGCATTTTCTGGATGATTGATTGGGTCATAACCATTAGGCCTTTGGGGCAGACCAGCAAGAAGAGCAGCTTCTGCGACGGTCAACTCTTCGACACTTTTACCGAAATATACATCTGCAGCCGCTCCTAGACCGTAAGCACCATTTCCGAAGTAGATTCGGTTGAGGTACATTTCTAAAATCTGACCTTTTGAGTACTTCCGTTCCAATTTTACAGCTAAATAGGCTTCTTGAATTTTTCGCTTGATCGTCTTTTCCGGAGATAAATATGTATTCTTCACGACTTGTTGGGTGATTGTACTGCCACCTTCAGAACCCCAGCCATCTTTTAGGTTAGCAAGAGCTGCACCGCCGATCCTTTTGAGATCCAACCCGAAATGCTCTCTAAATCGTGCATCCTCTATCGCTATAAATGCTTGCTTTACGTGTTGGGGTACATTCTCGATGTTGATTGGAATTCGATGCTCACTACCTGCGAGCTCAGTGATCTTTTCTCCATTCATATCGTAAATCGTAGAGGAATTGGCATACTTCAATTCTTTTTCTGTTAAATCCGGAGCATCTTGAATAAAGGCGAGCCCAGTCACTCCGCCAGCGACTAATATGAGTAAAAAGACGAGGAAGGTCGCTAGAAATACTTTAAAATATCCTTTTTGATTCTTCGCTTGTCTTGCTTCTTTCTTGTTTTGAAAACGGGACATGATTGACACGACCTTTCTTTTCGAAAAATAGAAGTATTAATTTGAAAGTACCCGTCAAATTCCAATTATAAACATTGGTGGAAATTGTCTGATTGTTTTGAAGAAAAAGCCTTGTTCGTTGTCATTGTTGATTTTCTCGTAATTCACGACATTCCGTCTGGACAAAGCGATTCAAGCAAAAAAGGAACCCTAACGGACACGAGAGACGTTATCTGTAATAATGAATAAATAAGGTCTCCTGTGTCCGCTAAAGGGTTTCGCCAGAGTGAATTTTGCGAAGAAAAACCGGTGACTAAAGTGAAAATCGCGTTTATTTATGAGAAGAGAGGGTAATCTAAAATGATGATAGTTAGAAGGGGGAACATGAATGATCGAGTTCAAACAAGTCAGTAAAACCTTCCCAGATGGCTTCCAAGCGTTGAAAAACATCAACCTTCATATCAACAAGGGAGAGCTGGTGACGTTGATCGGCCCGAGTGGGTGCGGAAAAACGACAACCATGAAAATGATCAATCGTTTATTGGAACCCAGCAGCGGGGAGATACATGTGGATGGGGAGAATATCAAGAATCAGAATCCTGTCCAACTTAGAAGAAATATCGGTTATGTTATCCAGCAAATCGGTCTATTTCCTCATATGACCATTGAAGATAATGTGGCACTTGTACCGAAAATGAAAGGATGGTCTAAGAAAAAGTACATACGTCGAGTAGATGAACTCCTGGACCTTGTCGGACTTGAGCCAAAAGTATTTAAAAAGCGCTATCCTTCTGAATTGAGCGGAGGCCAACAACAGCGTATCGGCGTGATAAGAGCCTTAGCTGCTGAACCGCCTGTCGTGCTTATGGATGAACCTTTCAGTGCATTGGACCCTATCAGTCGGGAGCAATTGCAGGATGAACTTGTAGCCTTGCAGGATAACATCCACAAGACGATCGTATTTGTCACACATGATATGGACGAAGCCCTGAAGATCGCAGACAGGATCGCGATCATGGATAGTGGTGAAATCATTCAATTGGATACACCTGATCAAATATTGAGACACCCTGCCAATCAATTCGTGGAAGATTTTATTGGTGAAGAGCGGATGAATAAAGAGATTGGCGGAAAGACAGCGAAATCCTTAATGCTCTCCAAGGTTGCGACTGTCAAACCGAACCGTGGGCTTGCTGAAGCCTTGCAAATCATGAAAACGTATTCGGTCGATAGTTTGATGGTTACGAGTGGTAATGGAGTACTTGAAGGTGTTCTGGAGCTTTCAGTTTTGGAAGCGAATTATGGTGAGGAAACCAAAAAGGTTGAAAACATCATGTCACAAGTTTCTCATTCTGTAACAGCCGAAACCCTTTATACTGACATTGCAGAAATCTTCGCAAAACATCAGGTCAAGACCATCCCAGTACTTGAAGAAGGTAAGCTAGCAGGCTTGATAACAAAGTCAAGCATGATGAGAGGACTAGCCGGAATGAAACAAACCGTATAGAAATGAGGTATTTCATTGGACTGGAACAGTTTTATAAACACATTCATTAATAGATGGCCGACTATTCTGACGGCACTTGAAGAGCATTTATATCTTTCGTTCGTTTCGATTCTGATTGGAATTTTGATTTCCGTACCATTGGGGATCATCATCTCCAGATTGAAAAAAATCGCAGAAATCGTCATCGGGATCACAGCTATTTTCCAAACCATCCCAAGCTTAGCCTTATTCGGATTTCTCCTTCCCGTTTTTGGAATTGGGAGCACGCCAGCAATCATTGCATTGATGATCTATGCGCTTTTACCGATTTTAAGAAATACATACACAGGAATCGTTGGTGTCGACGATGCTTTGATCCAGGCTGGTAAAGGAATGGGAATGACATCGTGGCAAATACTATTGAAAATCGAACTTCCTTTGGCATTGCCTGTTATCATGGCAGGGATCCGAACAGCAACAGTATTGACGATTGGAGTTGCAACGCTGGCAACCTTTATCGGAGCTGGTGGTTTAGGAGATGTCATCTACAGAGGATTAAGTACATTGAATAACGAGCTTGTTTTAGCAGGTGCGATTCCAGCTGCATTGCTTGCAATCTTTTTTGACTCGATTTTGAAAGGTATTGAACGGATCGTAACGCCAAAAGGGCTTAAAAAACAAGACTAGGAGGATCTCATGTTGAAAAAGACATTGTTACCGATTTTACTATTGATGTTGATCGTTACTGGATGTGGAGGCGGAGGAGCTGGAGGTGACACCCTCGTCATCTCAGGTAAGAAATGGACAGAGCAATATATCCTTCCTCATTTGATGGCTGAATATATCAAAGCCAACACGGATTATGATGTACAAGTGAAAGAAGGTCTTGGAGAAGTTGATGTATTGACAAAGGCGATGGAAAGCGGAGATATCGACATGTATGTTGAGTATTCCGGGACAGGTTATCTAGCTGTTCTTAAGGAAAAGTATAATCCTGATCAATCCCCTGAGGAAGTATATGAAGCGACAAAAAAGGGATATAAAAAAGAAAAGGATATTGTATGGCTGCCCCCGCTAGGGTTCGAAAACAACTATGGATTAGCGATGACGGAAGAAACCTATAATCAATTAGGTGTTAAAACAACGTCTGAACTAGCGAAAAAATCTGATGATCTTGTTTTCGCAGCACCACCGGAATTCTATGAAAGACCGGATGGATATGATCCATATGTAAAAACATACGATCTTAACTTCAAAAGTAAGGAAAGTCTGGATCCGAACTTGATGTATAATGCCGTGAAGGATGGAGAGGTCGATCTCATTACGGCGTTCACCACAGACGGACGAATCGAGCGCTTTAACTTGAAAGTATTGGAGGATGACAAGAACTTCTTCCCACCATACTATGCAGCTCCAGTAATCCGACAGGAAGCATTGGATAAATTCCCAGAAGTTGAAAAAGTGATGAAGAAATTGGAAGGAAAGATTTCTTCAGAAGAAATGGCCGAAATGAATGCAAAGGTAGACATCGATAACGAAGATCCAAAACAAGTCGCCATCGACTTCCTGAAACAAAAAGGGCTGATTGACTAAGCTAACATCAATGGCTTAAAACACATTTGAAAAATGGCTGACCCCAAACAACAATTTTCATTAAAGTTTGGGTCAGCCTTTTTGTTTTTCCATTGTCCTAAAATCGTATCGGACACCAGAGCCGTTATTTGTGAACAAAAGAGCTGATTTCATATGATTTTAACGAAATAAGAGCTCTGATGTCCGTAATTTTTTTAGAATGACCGATTTTACGTAAAATAAGGTCTCCTGTGTCCGCTAAGGTTCTCCTCTCTCCTGTTCGGTGCCAGGCACCGAACAGGAACCCTTGATACAGCTGGATTCTTGAGCGGTGCCAGGCACCGAACGGGAACCCTTGGTACAGCTGGATTCTTGAGCGGTGCCAGGCACCAAACGGAAACCCTTGGTACAGCTGACTTTTTGAACGGTGCCTGGTACAGTAGAAGGTTGGTCTACTGATTATAGGGTATGGGGTAAATCGTTGGTACTATGATTTTAAGAATAGGACCTATTTAACATTTATATCTATTGCTTGATTGTTTTCATTAAGAAATTCCTCGAAAATTGTAATTGAAAGAAAAATTAGTCAATTACTTTATTTTGGGGAGGCAACACGTATGAAGAGACTCAGTTCAATTATTCTAAGCACAGCTTTGATTATTGGATTGTTTTTTGCAGCTCAATCCAATCATCAGGCGCAGGCGTCTTCGATCGAGATTGATGATGCTCTTACTAATGTGCTGAGTGCAGCGGGTAACCAGTTCATCGTCGAAGCGGTTATTACGTATGACACTATGCCGTCAGCTGATGAAATTGAAGAACTTGAAGGTTTCGGGCTGACAACGAAAACGTTTAAGAATCTGCCGATGGTGGCGATCCAGGGGACTAAATTGGAAGTAGATTCATTATTGTCAGCTGGAATCAATGCACTTTCAATCTTTTATGATAAAAATTTGGAGTATAAACTTCGTGATAGTCGCCAATTGATTGGTGCTGAGCAGGTATGGAATGATTTGGGGTATACCGGCGAGGGAACAACAGTCGCTGTCATCGATAGTGGAATAGACGCAACACACCCTGATCTTCCTCTAGGGGACAAGGTCGTCCAAAACGTAAAATTCTTAGTAGGGAATAGCTTGTTTTCTGACGGGTCTGAGTCACTTTACTTAGAAAATGTTCCGAATACTGATACATCTTCTGGTCATGGAACCCACGTTGCAGGTACGATTGCAGGGAATGGTACATCAAGTGATGGTCTATATACAGGCGTTGCTCCTGACGCGAAGCTTGTCGGACTTGGTACTGGGGAAGCGATCAGTGTACTCTGGGCGCTTGAAGCTTTTGATTATGTATTGGAAAACCAGGATGAATACGGGATTGATGTCATCAGCAATAGCTGGGGCACAACAGGGGAATATTCTCCGAATGATCCGATTAATGTAGCGAGTAAGGCAGCCTATGATGCTGGAATGGTTGTGGCTTTTGCAGCTGGAAACGAAGGACCAGATAACGATACACTTAATCCATATTCTGCAGCACCTTGGGTCATCTCAGTAGCTGCAGGAACAAAGGACAAACAATTAGCTGATTTTTCTTCAAGAGGGATTCCAGGGGATGAGCTCATCCACCCAGATATCACGGCACCAGGTGTAGATATTGTTGCAGCGAAATCATCTACAGGATTAGTGATGAACCTACTTGGTACAACGACAGACATCACGTATATCGATCCAGCACACCTTCCATATTACACCACAGCAAGCGGCACAAGCATGGCAACGCCTCATATCTCTGGAGTTGCAGCATTGATGCTTGAAGCAAACCCGGATTTAACGCCGGATGAGGTATTCGACGCAATGGTCAATACCGCTGATCCAATGGCAGGTTACGAACTTCATGAAGTTGGTGCAGGTTACGTAAACGCATATGAAGCTGTTCATACCGTTGCAAAATAAAATTGTAAAACTCACTTGAGAGGAGGCTTAGGCCTTCTCTTTTTTGCTGTTTTCTAAAGGCTCTTTTCTAAAAGATGGTTGCTTTTGAGTCATTTTAAAAAACTCACCTCGTGCAAGTTGATTGGAGAGCAAGGTGCGAGACTCCTCGAAAATGAAAATCGCATTTTCTTCGTGCGATGTAACGCTGCCGAAGCTTTCCTTGTCCTGCGGAATCAGGGGACAGGTGAGACCATTCACTGTCGCAAGGCGACGAGTGGGCTCACCGCACGCCCCGTGGAAAGCGAGCATCCTGGAGCGGAAATCAACGACTTTTAAAGAAAACTTGGCGAGACCAAGCCTTTTGTAGGTCGAGCCTTAGTTGCCCTTATACTGAAGAAAGTATTTTATACTTTCTTTAAGTGCAACAGCAACAACGTTTGCGAAAACAGCCTTTCTAAAAGTTATTGTTAATGGAAGGTTCTTACGGAAGGTGCTAAGTGGAAATATACGAGACTCCAACGGTACAACAAACTAAGCGAGCCCCCCGTAAATACAATAAGGATTCCCATCTAACAAAATAAGGAAAACAGTAGTGCTAAATAGCCATTTGTTACTTTCAACCACTAACACCCGACATAATTTGCAATTTTTAATAGAAAAGTATTAATAGTGGAAATTGAAAGGGGGTGAAGTACGTGCGAATTCAAACCCTGATTGTTAAAGGGCTTATTGCGGGAGCATGTCTGTTGGTTCCATCTGAAGTTCTGGCGAACGACAATGGAAAACCAGATGAATTACCTGACCCTCCAGCAGAGGCAGATAATTCAGCAGAAGAACGGAAAAATGAAAACGCTTTAATAAACGCTGATAATAATCGACAAAATGAAAATGCAGATCGTAATGGAAATCAGGAGTTACCTGAACAAGCCAAAGCTGATTTAAAAAATGTCGATCAGCCTCAAGAAAAAGAGAAACCGGTGCATGTGAAAAACGATGCTAAAGATAAGTCAGTAAATGGGAACGGTGTTTCAAAGATAAAGAAAGAAACGAATAAACCAAGCCAGGACACTGATCAATCCGGACCCTCAGTACATAATGACCGTGGTGAAGACCTTAACCCTTTAAAAGATGCACCTTCTTCTGAAATAAAACAGAAGACAGATGGACAAAATCCACTAAAAGAGAAGCTGAATTTCAGTAACAATTCTACTGATGACAAACAAACAATTGCAGTTAGAGATGCAGCAAAATCCAAATCCAATCAGCAGCCATTGCCACAAGATGAAAGTCCAGCTGATGCTCCGTTTGTGTTACCTTCACAAACCGGATATCAACTATCCAAACAAAATCAACATAAGGATGGATCTTCTAACACATCAGGAAATGGTTCTCTTTTCTATGCTTTATCTTTTTCAGGGACAGGTCCATTGGTCACACTTGATCGTGATTTCTTAGCTGAACATCGCAGAGAACATAATCAGTGGATCAATGCACCGCCTTCACCACCGCCAAAATCTGACCTTCTTCCTCATGCTGTTTGATAATCGAACGATAAAACTAATAATGAGAAGAAGAAGGAGAGATTTTTAATGGTACGAGTTAACGGAAAAATGGTAGTCAAATCTCTAGTATTTGCAGGAGCACTTGCATTTGGAACTTTTGTAGGTATTGATTCTGTTGAAGCAGCGGGTAATGGGAAAAAAGCTGAGGTAAAAGTCCAAGCTTTAGATGACGAAGTAAGAGCAGAATCTAAAACGAAAGCTAAGAATAATCCATCTGCTGAAAACAAAGCTGAATCTCAAGGACACGTCAATGCCAGTGAAAAAGCAAAAGAAAATGCAGCATCTAATTCTGCTGTACAAGCTGGTTCTGAAACAGACGCAGATACTGATGTAGAAACACCTGAAGAAGACGTGACAGTAGAAGAGCCAACTGATTCTGATGTGAAAACAGAAGAAACTGATGTAGAAGATGCAGACAAAGATGAAGAAATGGAAGAGCCGAAAGAAGAGAAGGTCAACCCTTCTGCAGAAAATAAAGCGAATTCCAGTGCATATCATGCAAGTGATGTAGCAAAAGAAAACGCAGCTGAGAACTCTGCCGTTCATCTTTCAGTTGCACCAGAAACTGAAGAAGACGCAAACTCTGAAGAAGAAACAACTGTCGAAACAGATGTCGAAGCTAAGACTGAAGAAGACGAAGATGCAGAAGAAGAAACAGATGCGGATGAAGATTCTAATGTAGATGCTGACGAAGAAGCAAAAGAAGAAGATGCAGCAACTGACGAAGATGTAGACACAGAAGAAGACAGTGAAAAAGAAGAAGACAGTGAAACAGAAGAAGCTGATGACACTGAAGAAGTTAACGTTTCTGCTGAAAACAAAGCAAATGCACAAGGGCATGTGAACGCTAGTGATACTGCAAAAGAACATGCTGCTGAAGGATCTGCAGTTCTTGCTGGTACTACTGAAGACACCACTTCTCAAACAGATGAAGAACCTACCGAAGAAACAGACGTAGAAGAAGACGAAGAAATGACTGAAGAACAAGTGTAGAAACAGATGTTGAAGCTAATCTTGACACAAAAGCTACAACAGAAACTGAAACTCAAACAATCGTACTACCATAACGTTATACTTAGGAAGACCGGGATCCCTCCCGGTCTTTTCTATGTATACGGCCAAAATCATGTTTTTTTACGGCTGAATGGGCATTTATACGGCCAGGACGGTCCATGTATCGGTCCAAATGACAAAATCCTACAGAAAACGACACTGAAAACTACCTTTTTGGTTCAACTTATCAATTAAAGGTACGGTGTATGAATCGAATTTTTCGTGGTCATTTATCGGAACCCACTGTATATCAACTAAATCAGCATTATCAGGATTACTTGTATCGAGTTTGAGAGTTCCCCCTATGATTGTTGCTACAAAGGTATACTTACTCGCATTTTTAAATAGAAGCCTTTCAATTTTCACTTCATATCCCGTTTCTTCCCTAACCTCGCGTATACACGCCTCTTCAGGAGTTTCACCACGTTCAATACCGCCTCCAGGAAAGTTCCATACAAGTTCACCTCTCTGAACCCACTGTTTAACCATTAAAATTTTATCATTAGACATAACAACCGCTTGCGAAAGCAAAGCAATCCCCCTTTTATCCTACATGAACGGAGTCCTAACTATTGACATGAATATGACAATCACAGCTTTAAATTAACTATAGAGTAAAAAGGAGGTCCCAGCAATTTTAGCAAAAAGGAACTATGGTATCGGTCATTTAAGGAGGAACTCAGTCTCATTCCAATTATCCTATAAATACCAACATTCTGAATTTTCTTTAATTATATTGACAGCGGTTACGTCTTTGCCTACGATAGTAGTAATGAGACAAGGGAGGGGTAGGTAATGAGTAGTTTGCTTTTAGCAGTAATTGGAATATCGATTTTTTTACTAGGCTATCGTTATTATGCAAAATTCATAGCTGAAAAGATTTACAAGCTTGACGAAAATTTTGTGACTCCAGCACATAAATACAAAGATGGGGTCGACTTTGTTCCTACAAATCGATTTGTATTGTGGGGACACCATTACAGCTCAGTAGCAGGAGCGGCACCGATTGTCGGGCCGGCAATTGCCGTTTATTGGGGCTGGCTCCCAGCAGTGATATGGGTCATTCTAGGAACCGTATTTGCAGCCGGTGTGCATGATTTCGGAGCACTCGTATTATCTGTCCGTAACAAAGGTCAATCTGTTGGTACCATTGCAAACAAATTGATCGGTCATCGAGCGAAGATTTTGTTCTTATTCATCATCTTGATTCTCGTATTAATGGTTAACGCAGTGTTTGCATGGGTCATTGCCAACCTATTTGTTAAATTTCCTGCATCCGTTCTATCAATCTTCATTCAGATTCCATTAGCGATCTGGATTGGGTATGCAGTTTATAAAAAAAGTCGGAGTATGTTGCTGCCATCCATCGTCGCACTTGCATTCATGTATG
The DNA here is from genome assembly GCF_052246725.1 of Pseudalkalibacillus sp. R45. NCBI lineage: Bacteria > Bacillati > Bacillota > Bacilli > Caryophanales > Fictibacillaceae > Pseudalkalibacillus > Pseudalkalibacillus sp. R45. Next base: position 41,739 of record NZ_JBQQCL010000018.1, read on the forward strand.
GGGCCGCTGTACTCGCTTCTCAATTCGATGTTCTTCAAATCGACCTTGTTAAATGGTTCGGTGGAGAAGGGAATACGGTGATGTTCGGATTGAATGGCGTCTCGATGGCGTTCTTCGTCTGGATTATTGTATTGATGGTTTATGTGTATATCGCTTCTACTTTACCTGTATGGAAGCTATTGCAGCCAAGGGATTATATCAACTCTCATCAACTTGTACTTGGTTTGGTTATCCTTTATTTGGGAGTACTCTTCACAAACCCTGAAATCACTGCACCAGCGGTAAATTCAGGCGCTGATATATCGATGTGGCCGCTCTTATTCATTACGATTGCCTGTGGAGCCATTTCAGGTTTCCATGGTCTAGTCGCATCTGGAACTTCCTCCAAACAACTTGATAAGGAATCAGATGCTAAATTCGTAGGTTATCTTGGGGCTGTCGGGGAAGGGATGCTTGCGTTACTTGCAATCATCGCTGTAACGACGTTCTTTGCAACTGGAGCTGATTTCTCAGCAGCGTATAACAGTTTTGCTGCTGCAAGTGCAGGAGGTCTTGGGAACTTTATCGGCGGTGCAGGAGTCTTAGCATCTGGTGTTGGAATCCCAGCTAATATTGCATCAACGATCGTAGCGGTTATTGTCATCAGTTTTGCGGCTACATCACTTGATACATCTGTTCGTTTGATGCGTTATATCATTGCTGAGCTTGGAACGGAGTACAAGCTTCCAGCATTGACGAAGGCACATGTTGCAACATCGATCGCAGTTGGTACAAGTGCAATGCTTGTGCTTCTTCCAGAAGGGCCGAATGGATTCGGATCTGGTGGATACTTGCTTTGGCCGTTATTCGGTACATCCAACCAGCTATTAGCAGGAATCAGTTTGTTGCTTGTGTCCATCTGGTTGAAAAAGCAAGGACGGAACTTCATGCCAACATTCATTCCGATGGTGTTCGTCCTCGTTATGACTGTCTGGGCCATGGGTAAACAGGTCATATTTGAATGGTCTGGAGCTGGTGCGGCAGATACAAATGTTTTATTGTTCATCTTCGGGGCATTGATCCTTGGATTCGCTCTATGGATCATTGTAGAAGCTTTCCAAGTCTTGAGTAAAAAACAAGATCCATCCGATATGGATAAAACGGCTTGATAAATTGATGGCTTGAGGGGGGGCGGGAAACTGCTCCCCTTTTGAATGAAGTGAAAAGGGTGATCAATGATGAAACACGAAATCCTTGTCATACGTGTCTTGCCTGAGATTGGCGGAGGATGATGCGGAGGTGTCTCTGGTGACGGGTTCATCAGTATGTCAGATCAGTTTCAAGATGATCGGAAAGAGATGCAAGAAATCGGTGTATTGTATCAGCAAATTGTAAAAGAATATGGGGACCAGGTGGACCTTGTTTATGCAGATCCACGAAATCTGATTTCCATTGTCGTTTATATGTTTGGTCAGGTTCGACATGGTAAAATAGGATTACTTGATGTTTTTAAGAATCTTTTTTGGAGAGCCCGTCGTGGTGCGGTTTTCATGAACGGACGGTGGATTAATGAACCAGCACTGTCGGACAATGAACTATTAAAACGGATACAACAAGAAATGAACGAGCGGGGTGACGGATGATGACTGAAGCGAAGTGGTCTTTTAAAAGACTGATCGAATTATATGATGAAATATTAAGTCATAATCATAAGACAGAGATCAAGCGGGAGCTTCGTGATGAGGATGATCTGTTTTTATTGTTATGCTTTTCCGAATTGCTCGGAATTCCGAATCCAGTTTCCTATTATACACTTGAACTGTATCCATCGATTCTGGAGAAGTTTCATGATTGGCATCTACGAATGGGAATGGAAAAGTCACCACTGGAAGGAATTCGTTGTTGTTGATGAGAGGTTGTGTGGCGTGTGAAGAAGATTGTAAATAAACAAATCGTATTTTTTGGTGGAAAAGGTGGAGTGGGGAAATCGACGTCTGCCTCAGCTTTTGCCTTGACGTCAGCAAGAAAAGGGCAGAAAACGTTGTTGGTTTCGACAGATCCGGCTCACAATGTAGGGGACATTTTCCATAAACGGTTATCTGGAAACCCGAAGCGTTTGACAGAAAACCTTTTTGCGATCGAAATCGACCCGAATGAAGAAACAAAACGTTATCTTGATGGCGTAAAAGATAACCTGAAAGGTCTTGTTAAAGCGAAAATGGTGGAGGAAGTCCATCGTCAGATCGACCTTGCTGGAAGTTCTCCAGGAGCCGATGAAGCAGCGATGTTCGATCGACTCGTGTCAATTATTTTAGATGAAAAAGGTTCATTCGATACGATCGTTTTCGATACAGCTCCAACCGGGCATACAATCAGGTTGTTGACCCTGCCGGAATTGATGGGAGCCTGGATCGACGGGATGCTGAAAAGACGGGAAAACTTGAATAAAAACTTTTCCGCCTGGATGGGAGACGGGGAACCGGTAGAAGACCCGATCTATGACATCCTTGATAAAAGGAAAGAGCGTTTCGCTGAAGTTCGGAAAATATTATTGGATGATGAACTGACGGAGTATGTATTTGTATTGAACGCAGAACGGCTTCCGATTTTAGAAACGGAAAAAGCAGTGGAAACGTTGAGGAAACACGATCTGCTCGTCAATACTCTTGTGGTCAACAAGCTCTTACCTGATGTGGAAGACAGTTCTTTCCTCAGGAAACGAAAAGAACAGGAAAAGGAATATATCCAAATGATCGATAAGAAATTCAATCAACAGGAGAAAATTTTCATTCCACTCCTTGATGGCGACGTTTCCACACTAGAAGCATTAGACCGAATCAGTGAAGCAATGCAAGAAGAACTATTTCAATAAGATAAGATATGTAAGATACGACAAAAAGGAATGTCTGGATCTCCTATGGGAGGTCCAGGCATTTTTGCACTTAAAGAAAATACTTTCTTCAGTATAAGGGTAACTAAGGCTCAGCCTGCACAAAGGCTTGGCTTTGCCAACTTTTTTATAGGGATTCTTTATTGTTTTAGGCTCTTTTCTAGAAGATTGTTGCTTATGAATCATTTTTAAAAACTCACCTTGTGCAAGTTGATTGGAGAGCAAGGTGCGAGACTCCTGCGGGATCAGCGTGCCTACTACCTGAATAATCTCCTCGCAAGGCATGCGACGAGGAAGCTCGCTTCGACAGGACTTTCTTGTAGACGCAGGAGCACAAATGCTTCCTTGATAAGGAGACTCCTGAGGTCGCAAGGCGACGAGTGGGCTCAACGCACGCCCCGCGGAAAGCGAGACTCCTGGAGCGGAAATCAACGACTTTTAAAGAAAACTTGGCGAGACCAAGCCTTTTGTAGGTCGAGCCTTAGTTGCCCTTATACTGAAGAAAGCATTTTATACTTTCTTTAAGTGCAAAAGCAACAAAGTTTGCGAAAACAGCCTTGTTTTAAAATTTATCTTGTTGCAAGTTCCAAACTCTGGTAAAATGATTTTTCCGTCTGACTTTTCAGACGAAAAACTCTAAGGAGGTAACTGAACGTGAAGAATAAGATTCAAAGTGCCTTTGATATGGAGAAGCAGCAACTCGAAAAAATAGCTGCAGAGATCGAAAGACAGATAAAGAAGTTAGAGGAAGTCCCAAGGTATTTCGGAGAGGATATTACGGAGCAGGCTCTCGATGAGCGTCGGGAACAAGCTCGAAAGAACCTTCGGATAGCGGAGGAGGAGCCCTTTTTCGGACGACTCGACTTCAATGTAGAAGGAAATGACCAACCAGATGAAATCTACATAGGAAAGGTTGGTGTTTCGAAGGAAGCGTCGAATGATCTTATGGTTATTGATTGGCGTGCTCCTGTGGCCAGCCTTTTTTATTCGTATAGTGGAGGAGAAGAGGAAATCTACTATATATCGCCAGAAGGCAAGATTGAAGGGGATATCCATCTAAAACGGAATGTGGTCATCCGTAAACAGAAGCTCCAACGTGTTGTTGATACCTATGTAAAAGGCATTACAGAAGCTGGTGGGACAGATGAATTTTTACTTTACCGTTTAGGTGATCGGAAAGACAATCGGTTACGTGATATCGTTTCTACAATTCAGGCCGAGCAAAATCATATCATTCGAGCTGAAAAGAACCAACCGCTAATTATCCAGGGTGTTGCAGGGTCTGGAAAAACGACAGTGGCACTGCACCGTCTGGCCTATCTGCTTTACCATTACAGAGACCATCTCAGTGCGAATCAGATGATCATATTCGCGCCAAACCGAATGTTTCTGGACTATATCTCAAATGTCCTACCGGAACTAGGTGTAGGTGGGATCCAACAGACTACTTTCAATGAATGGGCGGTAGAGGTCCAGGAAGAACAGATAACGGTTTCTGATGGTAGGGATGAATTAGAAAGTATTTTCTCCAGCAGGTCAAATGGTGCCATCATGACCCGGGAATCAGGAAGATTAAAAGGGTCATTGGCTTATAAATCTGTGATCGAGGACGCACTGGATGATTTTGAGAAGAAAATGATTCCGGCTTCAGATTTAAAGCTCTGGGATGGTTGCGTTTTGTCAGCATCCTCCATAAAAAAATGGAATGAGGAACAGAGGCATTTTCCGATTGCTATGCGCAGGAACCGGATATTGAAACGGTTGAAATCATGGGCGAAGCAAAAGGTAAATGAGATGTTGCCTCATGAACGAAAAGAACGAAAGAAAACAGCGGATAAGCAAATGAAAGCTTATATGAAAGCCTGGCCAGATCACAGTGCTTTCACATTTTATAAAGAACTTTACAAGAAAACGAGGATACAAGATTTCGCTCGTCCTCTTCAAGACTATCTCCCGGCTGAAATCATTGCAGATACAAGGAAGCGGATGAACAAAAGGGAAGTTACTGCAGAAGACTTACCCGCATTGATTTGGATCCACCAAAAACTATCTGGTATGGATAAACAGTTCATCTATCAGCATTTGGTCATTGATGAGGCCCAGGATTTCTCGCCTTTTCATATCGAAGTGTTGAAATCATATGTACGGGAGGATTCGTTCACAATTCTCGGTGATATCTCACAGGGAATCCATTCTTATAGAGGGATTGAAAAATGGCAAGAGTTTATTGATGTATTCGGAGAAGGCAATTCGAAATATGTCCAAATGGAGAGGAGTTACCGATCTACATTGGAGATCATCGAGTATGCCAACCGGATTTTACAAAACATGCGCCATACAAGCGGGCTTGCGAAGCCAGTTTTCCGAAGCGGTGAACCGGTCAGGGAGATAAAGGTGAATAAGACTGAACGAATGGAAAAGGTTCTATCGATCTTGGAACGAATACAACGTTCAGGAGCCCACAGTATTGCTCTTGTGGGAAGGACAGCTAAGAATTGTGCGGAAATCCATGAGAGGTTGATGGATGAAGGGGTGGAGGCATCTTTGATTACTGCAGACCAGACCGGCTATCAAGGAGGGATCTCCGTCATACCGGTCTATCTAACGAAAGGATTGGAATTCGATGCTGTGATGATGCTTGATACAGATCCAAGCAATTACCAATTCAACGATGAGGATGCAAAGCTGTTATACGTCGGATGTACAAGAGCCCTTCACCAACTCTGGGTGTTATATGAAAATGAACTAACCCCGCTATTCCGCACAAAACTGAACTTATGAATTAGGGTGGTATGCCGGGTGACAAATAACAAGTCAATTCAAACAAAGCTTGTGAAACATTGCTTGAGGGGCACCAATAAACAAAGGGACTGACTCTTTCCTATTTGGTCAGTCCCTTTAAATTCTATTAAACTTTTATTCTACTGTTTAACCTACGATTAAGTTTGCAACGAGTAACAATACGAGGGAAGCTGCCCATACGATAGTTGTAGGAATGGACCATGTTAGGATCTGTTCTTTCACATTTTTAATTCCTAACATACGGTTCACAACCCAGAATAAGCTATCGTTGAAATAAGAGAACACCATTGCACCAAGCGTCGCTGCCTGGGCTGCCAGTACCATATTGACATCCAGTCCAGCTAATATCGGTGCTGAGATGGATGCTCCCGTAATCATCGCTACGGTACCACTCCCTTGAATCAAGCGGACAATGCTGGCGATGACGAATGGCAGCAGAATGGCAGGGAGGCTCGTTTGCGCGATTTGTTCCGCGATATAATCTCCTGCACCGCTTTCTCTCAATACATTACCTAAAGCTCCACCTGCACCAGTCACCAGTAAAATGATACCTGCATCTTTTATTCCTTCTTCCATACGGTCGATCGCAGTCGATTGTTTCACATGATTGTATAATCCGTAGATTGCAAAGATAAGACCAATTCCAACTGCAATAATAGGAGCACCTAGGAATGTGATGATATTATAGATACCACCTTCTAATCCTATCGCTGCAACCGTTGTATTCAAGAAAATCAAAATGATCGGTACCAAAATCGGTAATGATGAGCGTAATAAGGACGGTAAGTTTTTATTCTCTTGCATTTCGTAATACTCTTCTAACGTTTGCGGCATATCAGGTCTTACAAATCCTTGACCATCTTCATCAGGAAGTTGGTAGATTTTTTTACCAATCCATTTTGCATAATAGACCCCGACGATGATCAGCGGAACTGCAAAAATCAAACCGGTAAGGATCATCCATCCTACATCAACACCGAAGATTCCAGCAACGCCCAATGGTCCAGGAGTAGGGGGGACAGCATGGTGTGTGACGGCTAGACCGACACCAAGTGCAACACCTAATGCAACAACAGATTTACCAGTCTTTTTTGATAGCGCTTTCGCAAGAGGGGCTAAAATGACGAAAGCAGAGTCTACAAAGATAGGTATGGAAACGACATACCCTGTCACAGCCATTGCCCATTCTTCTTTTCGCTTTCCTAACCATTTTATAAAGCTATAGGCTAGCCTTTCCGCAGCCCCTGAAACTTCTAAAATTCGTCCCATCATTACACCGAAACCGATGACAATACCGATAGAACCGAGGGTGGTGCCAAAGCCTGTGGTGATGGCATTGACCACGTCAGGGGCTTTCATACCCCCGACGATTCCAGTAATGGATGCTGCTATGGTCAATGCTAGAAAGGCATGGATTTTTGTACGTAAAACCAGGAAAATCAGCAAGAATACTCCGAGAACTAATCCTATAATCATTTGTGCTCCAGATGCTTCCATATTATTGCCTCCTATCGATTAATAGCTGTTATTAAATATTTTCCCTTGTAAATCTAGATGCGTATTTCGCAGCTAACTTTATGCACTCTTCCATACTGATAGTACTTGCAATCCCTTTACCTGCTATATCGAATGCTGTGCCATGGTCAACTGATGTTCTTAGGAATGGAAGACCGTTTGTAATTGAAATGGTTCTTTCAAAGTCAGTCATTTTTGCAGCAATATGCCCTTGGTCATGATAAAGGGAAAGCACTGCATCGAATTTTCCATTTAACGCATGATGGAAAACGGAATCCGCAGGGACCGGTCCAACAGCATCGATCCCATCTTGTTTTGCTAGTTCAATACCAGGAGTCAGTTCATCAAGTTCTTCACGTCCGAATAAACCGCCTTCACCGGCATGAGGGTTCAAACCTGCTACAGCAAATTTGCGTTTTTCAACTCCTAAACGCTGAAGTGCATTATCACAACGATTCAGGTAATCACGGACACGCTCTTTTGTCATTTGATCGATAGCGTCTTTAACACTGAGATGGCGTGTTAAGAAGAAGATCCTCATATTACGGACTTCAAACATCGTTAATGGGTCATCTGTATTTGTAAGAGCAGCGAGCATTTCTGTATGACCGATATATGGGACATCAGCAGCTTTCAACGATTCTTTATTGATCGGAGTCGTTGCCATGACATGAACGTCTCCAGCATTCGCAAGTTCAACAGTTTTCTCGATGTAATCGAACGCAGCCTGACCACATTGAGCTTGTACTTCTCCGAATTTCAGTTCATCTACCTTCAAGTTCGGAAGATGGATGACATCGATTGTTCCAAACTCATATTTTCCTTCTTCCGGTGATTCCACGTTATTTATAGAAAGGTTTACATCCATGATCCCGATTGCTTTTTCCAAAACTTCAGAATGGCCGATTACAAGTGGGCGGGACTGTTCATAAATCTCTTCCTTACTTAGAGCGCCAACGGTTATTTCAGGTCCGATTCCTGCAGGGTCCCCCATAGGTATAGCGATGATTGGTCTTTCGATTTGTGTTGTCATACATTTTTCTCCTTTCTGTATTGGGAAAGTTTATTCTTTAAAAGTTGCACGCAATCGTAAATGGCTTTTTTGTCACCGACAAGGCCGCCTTTTGTTACCACGGAAATGCCATCAAAATGTCCACCAATGAACTGTCCATAGGCCGCTAACGGAATGACCTCGTCGTCAAGGTGTATACCGGATGCTCCACTAACAGCACAAATGGAAGCTGTTACATCACCACCGCTTGAAAAACAACCTTCAATTTTGTGAGGGGATTGTTCGATCAGTTTTCTTGATATTTTCGCAAGTCCATCTGTTATCCGCTTTGCCAGAGCATCTTCTGAAGAATTTTCCACAATGGCTTTTTCTTTCAAGTTCACCCGTTTTGCGCCTGGATGGTAGGTGGTGATCACAATGAGGTCGTTTGTTTGTACCATTTTTAGTGCTTCATCAACGGATCGTTGAATCTCTTCTTCCCATCTTCCGTTGAACGTCGCTAATTTTTCAGCGGCAACAATAATCGGTGTAATTTGTGTTTTGGAGTACAGATATTCAAGTTGCCTTCCGGTCATCGCAGTTGCACTCCCTACTGTTACAAGAATCTTGCCAGGAGTGACTTGTTGCTGGGTATAATCACGGCAATAGGATGCAGTGAGTGGGCCGGGATCACAAGGGACGAACCGCTTGTTGCCAATTGAAGTCATCGCTTTTGCGATTTCATCGATTTCTTCATCCGTAACAGCATCAATAGAAATGATTCTTATTCCTCTATCGCTGAGATTTTTGATCTTTTTTGCGATCGATTCCGCACCTTCCAGCACGGTTGATAATGGAATATGTTCTACAGGGTATATACTCTGCGATTGAATAATATTTGGAACGTACGATTCAGTTAATGGTTTTATAGGATCCCTTGCCACATCGGTTTCTTGTAAGGGTACGCCTTCGACGAGCAGGTAACCCCCTGTGGTGACACGCCCTGATTTTGGAAAGGAGGGACAGACGATTGCGATGGATTCATCTCCAAGCTCGTCAAGCATTGCATCAATTTCATAACCGAAATGCCCCCTGACTGTACTATCTATTCTCTTGCAGAAGATAGAGACATCCTGCTCTTTGAATTTATTGATTGCTGATTTAACACGTTGCTTGCAAACATTGACGGGAGAATATCGACTATCCGTATCAATACAAATCGCATCATATCGATTTTTTTCAGGCAAAGGGGCGTCCCGAACCACCGTAGCTGTTTTGAATCCTTGCTTTGTCAATCTGACACCTGTTGCATTAGCCCCGGTCAGATCATCTGCAATAACTCCAATCATATCAATGGCCCTCACTTTCTACCTGATAGGTCTCTACTTGCTGCTGAATGAGTGCGTAATCTTCTTTTTTACCTCGGTTATCTGTGATGAAGCCTTTCAGATTAGCTAAAGAACAAACTTTACTAAAGGCTTTATGGTTTATTTTGCTCGAATCCGCCAGCAGCCAAGTTTCTTCAGCAGCTTCCATCATCAGCTTTTTGACCAGTGCTTTTTCTAAGGTCGGTGCTGTGACCCCTGCCTGAATATCGATCGCATGGGCACCAAGGAAAAACAAATCGACGTGGATCCCTCTTAAAAATTCTTGGGTATGAGCACCGAATAACGCGCCTACATTGTTTTGCAGGTCTCCTCCGGTCACGATCACTTTTAATGATGAGTCAACAAGTTCACTTGCGATTTTTATATCATTCGTGATGATCGTGAGGTCCTCTCGGTTTACTAATTGTCGTGCCAATTCTAGGGTGGTTGTCCCAGAATCAAGCAAAATACTTGATCCATTAGGGATGAATTCCACAGCTTTCTTTGAAATAGCTCTCTTTTCAAAGACATTTTTTGTTTCTTTATTTAAATATGGTGTTTCTAGGGTAAGGGAGCGAGGGGAAACGGCTCCACCATGAGTTCTGATCAATTTCCCGTCCTGTTCTAATTGAACAAGATCCCTTCGAATAGTCATTTGAGAAACTTTGAACATTTCACTTAACTGCTCAATATCAACTTTTCCAGTTTCATTCACATGGGAAATGATTTTTTCCCTTCGTTGTGATGGGGACATTTTGTTCATTCCTTTACTGGTTTGTTCATTTTTATCATGAATTACTATCAATTATGTTAAAAACGAACACATATGTCAACAATATTGTTCATTTCTTTCGTTTTTAATGTTTGAAATTAACATTCGGTGCCTGGCACGACAATTTCCCCCTTGAGCCCCAACGGTTTTCAGATGGTGCCTGGCACTAATCAAGAATTCAGTTATATCAAAGGATACAAAAGTGTACCTGGCACCGATCGACACTCCAGTGATACCAAGGGGTTTGGAACGGTGCCAGGCACCAAGTAAAATTTAGTCGAAAAAAAGTCTTGTAATTATTCAGACTTTTCAATATAATCAGTTATGAAAACGATTTCATGTATATACAAGTTCTGGAAGGAGGGGGAATCCTATACGTAGGAGATTTGAATGGCCACGATATCGGATGTAGCAAAGCGTGCCGGATTATCGCGTACAACTGTCTCCAGAGTGATCAATCAACATCCTTATGTCAGCGAGGAAAAGAAGAGGCTCGTAGAAAAGGCGATGAGTGAGTTACAGTATGTACCTAATTCCAACGCACAGAAATTGAGGAAACAAAAAACCGAGACGATTGCAGTGTATGTACCACGCCTGACAAATCCATTTTTCAGCCAGCTTGTTGAAACGATGGAGGAGGTCGCTGCAGAAAAAGGATTTCAACTCTTATTCTGTCAAACCAGATATAACAAACAACAAGAATTGAATTATTTGCAATTGCTCCGAGGAAAGCAGATTGATGGGTTGATTCTCACGTCAATGGAAAATCCCTGGTCTGAAATTGAAAATTATTTATCCTACGGACCGATCGTCCTCTGTAATGAATATGATTATGATGCCAAAGTTCCCATGGCACATCTAGACCAGGTGATGGGAGGCTATATCGGTACAAAGCATTTACTTGATCGTGGGCATAAGGCCATTGTTTACTGCAGTTCAGAGCCAGGTGGCAGCCGGGTATCAAAAGGCCGACAAGAAGGCTACATAAAAGCCATGCAGCAGGCTGGCATCTCAATTGATCAGGAATGGATGTACACCGATCAATTCACGATTGAAGGCGGTAAACGATTATTCTATCGGTTCCACAATTTAAAAAATAGACCGTCAGCTGTTTTTACAGGAAGTGACGAAGTTGCTTCGGGGTTGATATTCGAAGCCAGGAAAAACGGTTGCCGGATCCCTGAAGATCTCGCAGTCATCGGATTCGATGACCAACCCATTGCTGAATTGATGGGGCTCACAACAGTTAAACAACCTGTTCATCAGTTAGGAAGGGCAGCAATGGAATTGATGGTCGAACAGATTCAATCACCGGAAAAAATCAATTCCAATCGTGTTGAATTACCATTTGAACTTATCATTCGAGAGTCGACTAAAACAACATGAATAATGTAGATTTTCTGCATAAACGCAACTAAAGCTCAGCCTGCACAAAAGGCTTGGCTTTGCCAGGTTTCTTTACAGTTTGTGAAATCGATTCCAATTTTAAAAAATAAAGGGGAGGATTTCTAATGAAAAAATCAAAATGGACAAGCCTGTTTTCACTTCTACTTGCGCTAACCCTAATCCTTGCTGCCTGCAGCTCAGATGGCGAGAAAGGCAGTGGTGGCGAAGATGGTGAAAACAAATCAGATGGCGAAAAAGTGACGATCGTTTATGCAAAAGGACAAGATGCAACGAAAGGGACAGAAAAGGTAATCGAAGCATTTGAAAAAGAACATCCGAACATCGAGGTCGAATTTCGGGAAATGCCATCGGATACAGGTGCTCAACACAATGCTTACGTCACTGCACTAAATGGAAAATCTAGTGAAATTGATGTCCTGGAATTAGATGTTATATGGCCGGCTGAATTTGCTCAAGCTGGGTATGTCATGCCGTTGGATCGTTTTATCAAAAAAGACAAAATCGATATGGAGTCTTACAATGAAGGTGCTTTAAGTGCTGCGAATTTTGAAGGAAGACAATGGGCAATGCCTAAATACATTGACGCTGGTATGCTTTTCTATCGTAAGGATATGGTTGAAGAACCACCTAAAACCTGGGATGAATTGATGACAAAAGCTGGTGAACTCCAAGGTCAAGAGGGTACGAAGTTCGGTTACCTTATGCAAGGAAAGCAATACGAAGGGTTAGTATGTAATGCTGTTGAGTTCATTGCTAGTTATGGTGGAGCAATTGTCAATGAAGACGGTGAAGTGGTTGTAGACAGTGAAGAATCGATTAAAGGCCTTACCAAAATGGTTGAAATAATGAACTCAGAGATCGTTCCTGAAAACATCACCAACTTCACGGAGCCTGAGTCCCACACCTCTTTCATTGAAGGTGAATCTCCTTTCATCCGTAACTGGCCTTACCAATATGCATTGGCGAATGACGAAGAACAATCTAAAATTGTTGACAAAGTCGGAGTTGCACCACTTCCGGAAGGTGATGCTGGAACAGCTGCAGCCTTAGGTGGATGGATGGCGGCGATCAGTGCTTATTCTGAGCACCCAGAAGAAGCATGGGAGTTCTTGAAATTCATGACTGGACCTGAAGGACAGAAAATTTCAGCGATACATGGCGGTAAAGCGCCGACGATTTCTTCTTTATATGAGGATGAAGAAGTCCTGGAAGCAAATCCGTTCTTTAAAGAAGAAGGATTCGTAAATGCACTTGAATCTGCTGTTTCCCGTCCAGTCGTAGCGAATTATCCTGAGATTTCAGAAATCATTCAGATTGAAGTCTCTAAAGCCATCGCAGGACAAAGTACACCAGAAGAAGCAGCTAAAGCAATGCAATCAAAAATTGAGAGTGCCATGAAATAACGAAAATCAGATAGGGCTGGCTCTAACATATGTCACTCAGGGTTGCCTCGAAATGCAACCCAGAGTAAGACGCGATGGGGTCAGCTTCTATCATTTGAAAGGTGTGAAGATGGATTGAGTGATCGTACATCAAAACCTAAGAAGAAACGAAAAAAACTTTCTGAAAGCTCCGTTGCATACTTATTGATTGCGCCTTCACTACTTTTGATTCTCGTTATTGCCATATGGCCGGTTATCCAATCCTTTTATTTTTCGTTGTTCGATATGAGGCTGAACAATCCGACTAAATCTGAGGTTCATACGAGCCATATGATCGATCTGCACCGTTATTTGGATAACTATTTTCTTTTGGAAGGTGCGATTGATAAAGAATTAGATAAAGCTAGCGGAGGAAACGAGGAAACACTGAATTCTGTGAAACAAGACTTATCAACGCTTGATTCATCATTATTAAAGGATGAAGAAATTAAAGAACGTTATGAAATCATCGATGAAAAATTGATGAAATTTGAAAAGGTAGGTTCCAAGGAGAAGCTTGTCGAGGTTGAAAAGGACCGAGCCGAAGAAATTCAGGTTACACTCAATGATATCAAGGAGAAAGTGAACGGTCTTGATGAACTGGAGGACCCAAAGACTGTCAAAGGATTGAGCAATGCACTAGCTGATTCGGTCATAAAACCTAATTTCATCGGATTTGATCATTATGCCAAAAATTTGACGGACAAGAGAATGTGGATGTCAATTTGGAATACCGTCGTGTTCACAGTCGTGTCTGTTGCAATTGAATTAGTCATCGGTCTGATGATCGCGTTGCTGATCAATAAAGCATTCTTCGGAAGAGGACTAGTCCGTGCTTCCATCCTGATACCATGGGCAATACCTACAGTTGTAGCAGCTCTAATGTGGAAATTCCTTTATGACGGGCAGAATGGAGTCGTCTCAAAAATATTTGAAGAAATCGGACTCATCGACCGGATGGCGACACTTCTGACAACCGATTCAGGCGCTATGTTCTCGGTCATTTTTGCCGATGTATGGAAAACGACTCCTTATATGGCGTTGTTACTGCTTGCTGGTTTACAGACGATACCCAAAAGCATGTATGAAGCAGCAGCCATCGATGGAGCGAATAAATGGAAACAATTCATTACAATTACACTTCCTTTATTGAAAACTAGTATTCTAGTCGCGCTGTTATTCCGCACACTCGATGCTTTCCGAGTGTTCGATCTCATTTACGTATTGACCGGCGGAGGACCTGCTAATTCAACAGAAACCATATCCTTGCTTGCCTATAAAGTGATGATTGCTCAATCAAACTTCGGAGAAGGTTCTGCACTATCTGTCGTCGTCTTCATTTGTGTGGCGATCATCTCGATGATTTACATCTCTTTATTAGGCAGAGACCTATTAGATGATAAAAAATAAGGAAAAGGAGAGGGTGAGTTGAATGCAGAAGAAAGCCGGACCAATGTTTTATGTAGGTTTATCCGTTTTTATTTTCCTGGTCATGTTCCCGTTCTTATGGATTTTGATCAGTTCATTGAAGCCTGTATCTGAATTGTTTGGAGAGAAGGCATTCATTCCTTTTACTTCAGATCCGACGCTTGAAAACTATCGATCCGTATTCGTGAACCATCCGTTCTTGACTTACTTGAAAAATAGTTTGATTGTTTCTGGAGTGACAACGATCTATACGGTCCTCGTAGCTTCATTTGCAGCGTATGCCATAGCGCGTATGAAGTTCAAAGGAAAAACGGTCATACTCGGGCTTGTACTGTCTGTTTCGATGTTTCCGCAGATCGCGACAATCTCCCCGATCTATATCATTTTGAAAAACCTGGGGCTGACGAACAGTTATCTCGGATTGATCATTCCGTATACGACGATTACATTACCTCTCTCGATTTGGATTCTCGTAACCTTCTTCCGTAAAATTCCATTCGATCTGGAAGAAGCCGCGAAAATCGACGGGGCATCAATAATGCAAACGTACTGGCGCGTCATTTTGCCACTGGCGATTCCAGGAATTTTTACAACGGCGATCCTCGTCTTCATTGCTGCCTGGAATGAGTTCTTGTTCGCCCTTGTTTTAAATACACAGGAAGCTTATAAAACAGTACCAGTAGGGATTGCGATGTTCCAGGGGCAATTCACAATTCCATGGGGTGAAATATCTGCAGCTACAGTTGTGGTCACAGTACCGTTAGTCATCATGGTCCTCTTATTCCAACGCCGCATCGTTTCAGGACTGACTTCTGGTGCAGTGAAAGAATAAGGAAGCGTTAAAACGTTGTGTTTACAAGTTAACGACAGTTGAAGAAACGGTCTGCGGAACTGCAGACTGTTTTTTTTGAAGAAAAGCCATTACGTTTAAAAGAGCTACTGAAAGGAAATATAGAGCTTAAAGGAGGTAATCCTATGAGTTCTGATAAAAATAAAAGAAAGAGTCCGAATAAAAAGGAGCCGGATCATACGCTTCATGAAGATGAGACAGTAGATCCGATGCCTGTAGAAGATCAGAAACAAGAAATTAGAGAAGAAAAGAAAAAACATAAATCCAAAGATGATTCATCAAGTGAAAAACACTATCGGAAGAATGAATGAGAAAAGCGACCTGAAATGGTCGCTTTTTTCTGACCTGACTCGATTTAGAGGACACGAGAGCCCTTATTTTGCTAAAATTGCATGTTTTATGAAATTAGCGGACACCAGAGACCTTATCCGGGTAATACGCTGCTAATAAGTTGTATTTTCACCCAAATAGCGGAACGGTTGTCCTCTAATTTTTTAAATCATTACTATTTGTCACAAATAGCGGAACAGATGTCCTCTAATTTTTTGATTCAAATAGATTCCTTCACCCTGTCCGCCGATATTAACAATCTCCAGCTTCAAATCCGTTTCACAGCCACCGCTTTCCTCATCTTGTTCAATGATTCCTGTGACGTTTCCTTCGTTTTCATCATCACATTCACAAATAAGGCATCAATGATACTCAGCTGTGCAATCCGCGAAGCCAATGCCTCTGAACGATAATCGGTTTCTTCAGATGTCGTAAAAAGCGGAACATCGACTTTTTGTCCTAAAGGAGACTTAGCAAGTGTAGTGATCCCGATCGTCTTCACTTTATTCTGTTGGGCAACTTCTATTACATCCAACAAGTCCTTGTTCGTGCCAGAATGGGATATGAACATGATGACGTCCTGGTCGGTTAATTGGGATGCGGCCATTAGCTGAAGGTGTGAATCCGAATAGGCCGCGGATTGGATACCACTGCGTAAAAACTTGTGATGAGCATCCATTGCGATAATCCCCGAACCTCCATTTCCGTAGAATTCCACTTTTCTAGCACCAATTAGTAATTCAACTGCCCTATGATAGTGTTCCTGTTCTAATATGTGAGAAGTCTCTTCAAGCGTCCTTATATTTGACCGGAATATTTTTTGCGCAACCTCTTTCTCATTATCTGTTTCGTTAATGGTTTCATGGATGTCCTTTACAGGGTTCACGATTTCAGAAGCTAGCGCAATTTTCATGGCTTGATAGCCTTTGAATCCGATTCGTTTGCAAAAGCGGAAAACGGTCGCTTCAGCAACTTGCAGATCATCGGCTATTTGACTGATCGTCGAATGGATGATGTGCTCTGGATTGTTCAAAATATAATCAGCGATCATCTTTTCTTTTTCACTGAATCTGTTATAAAACGAGCGGATTCGTGGAATACAATGCTGTTGTTGCTGTTGATCTTTACTCAAAGTCGTTCTCCTTTCAAAACTACTATTACTATTATATACCATTGTAATACGAAAAAAAATTTCATGAAAGCGGTTGAAAAGAAAAAATATTTTTGTATAATTGGTGACAAAAGAAATATTTTTTCATCGTAAGTCATTCATAATTTATCACTGGAGGTTTTAATATGCAAATAGGTTTGATCGGTCTCGGAAAAATGGGGTACAACCTCGGTTTGAATCTGATTGACCACAACCATAATGTACATGCTTTTGATGTAAACGCATCAACTCTTGAGTCATTTGAAGCAGAAGGTGGTCAAGGACATGCTTCCATAAAGGAGCTGGTTGAAAACCTTGTTAAACCACGAGCGGTCTGGATCATGGTTCCAGCCGGAGAAATTACGGAATCTGTCATTTCTGAATTAGGTGAATTGCTGGATCCGGAAGACATCATCATTGATGGTGGAAACACGAATTACAAAGAATCTGTAAAAAGGGCTGAAGCATTAAGCGAGAAGGGTATCCATTTCTTGGATGTCGGAACAAGCGGTGGTGTCGGCGGAGCAAGAAACGGTGCTTGCATGATGGTCGGCGGGAATGAAACCGCGTTCAAACGATTAGAATCTGTCTTTGATGAAGTTACAGTTGAAAATGGATTTCTTTACACAGGGAAATCTGGTAGCGGCCATTTCTTGAAGATGATTCATAACGGAATCGAATACGGCATGATGCAAGCGATCGCTGAAGGGTTCGATATCCTTGAAAAAAGTCCATTCGATTACGACTACGAAGGTGTATCGAGAGTTTGGAACAACGGATCAGTCATTCGTTCATGGCTCATGGAACTTACTGAAAATGCATTTTCGAAAGATGAAAAGCTCGATGATATCCGAGGTGTCATGCACTCCTCCGGTGAAGGGAAATGGACGGTGGAAACAGCACTTGATCTTCAAACAGCTGCACCGGTCATCGCACTTTCATTAATGATGCGGTACCGTTCTTTAGAAGAAGATACGTTTGCAGGTAAAGTTGTCGCTGCTCTACGAAACGAGTTTGGCGGACACGATGTTGTGAAGAAATAAATATTCGATTGGGGGAAATGGAGATGTCAGGAGCAGGCTTAATTTTAGTCGCATTATTAGGTATCATCGTTTTACTATTCTTAGTCATGAGAACGAAGCTTCAAGCATTTGTCGCGCTATTGATTGTCAGTATTCTGGTCGGAATCGGCGCTGACATGAAGTTAAGTGATATAATCGGTTCGATTCAAGAAGGGATGGGCGGGACGTTAGGTTTCGTAGCCGTTGTCGTCGGGCTTGGAGCGATGTTCGGACAGATGCTCGAGGTATCCGGTGGAGCAGAACGTCTTGCCCAAACCCTTATCAAAAAGTTTGGAGAGAGCAGAGCACAATGGGCATTGAGTGTCACAGGTTTCATTGTCGCCATTCCAGTATTCTTTGATGTTGGTTTCATCATTTTAGTTCCTATTGTATATGGTTTAGCAAAGAAAACAGGGAAATCGCTCTTATTCTATGGAATTCCATTGCTTGCTGGTCTTGCGGTAACACATAGCTTTGTCCCACCGACACCAGGACCGATTGCGGTTGCTGAACTCGTTGGAGCAGATATCGGTTGGGTCATCTTATTCGGTATCCTTGCAGGTCTTCCAGCTATGATCATTGCGGGACCGATCTTCGGTAAGTATATTGCGAAAAAGATTCATGTTAACGTTCCGGATTATATTGAACTTGAAGAAAGACACTATGACCGTGAGCTGCCTGGTTTCGGAACAGTCGCTAGTCTGATTCTGATTCCACTCGTATTGATCCTTTTGAATACGTTTTCAGGACTACTACTTCCTGAAGGGAATAACGTCCGTGAATTTTTAACATTCCTAGGACATCCATTTGTTGCATTGATCATCGCAACAGTGCTTGCCTTTTATATTCTTGGAATCCGAAAAGGGTATTCGAAGGATGAAGTGCAACAGATTGCAACAAAAGCACTTGAACCAGCTGGTATCATCATTCTTGTAACCGGTGCAGGTGGAGTCTTCAAACAAATCCTGATTGATTCAGGTGTAGGTGATGTATTGGGTGAAATGATGGCTGGATCATCATTACCACCACTATTGCTAGCATTCCTTATTGCTTCATTCGTACGTGTTGCACAAGGTTCCGCTACTGTTTCAATGATCACTGCAGCAGGAATCATGTCACCGATCATCGATTCACTAGGATTGGGAGGGCCGGTGCTTGGACTTATGGTCATCTCCATTGCAGCTGGTGCAACGATTTTATCCCATGTGAATGACAGTGGTTTCTGGCTCGTCAACCGCTATTTCGGTCTGGATGTGAAAGATACATTACGATCATGGACAGTGATGGAGACACTTATTGCACTTGTCGGATTTGCAGTCGCCTTTACTATCGGAATCTTCATTTAATGGAACTGAAAGGACGTTTTTAATCATGCAACAAGAATGGTATGTAGGAGTCGACATAGGTACAACCAGTACAAAAGCGGTCGTATATGATGCAACAGGTGAAGTCAAGGGATTGCATAATGTGGAATATCCTTTGAACACCCCTGAGGTATCGGCCGCCGTACAGGATCCTGAAGAAATCTTTCAGGCTGTGTTGATGAGCATCCGAACAGCTATAGAAAAAAGTGAAATAGATGGTAAAAAGATTGGATTCATTTCGTTCAGTTCCGCAATGCATAGTTTGATTGCTGTCGATGAAATCGGATCACCGCTTACGGAATGTATTACATGGGCGGATACCCGAAGCTCAAATTGGGCAGAAAAATTGAAGGCGAGCTCTACAGGGCATGACATTTACAGAAGGACAGGTACACCGATCCATCCGATGTCGCCTCTTGTGAAGCTCATGTGGCTGAAAGAAGAATATACAGACCTATTCGAAAAAACAGCGAAATTCATTTCAATAAAAGAGTATGTTTTTAAAAAGTTATTCAATGTATTCATTGTTGATCATTCCATTGCATCGGCTACAGGTCTTTTCAATCTAGAAAATCTGACATGGGATGTTGAAGCTCTAGAAGTTGCTGGTATAACAGCAGCTCAGCTATCTGAACCAGTACCGACTACAAAGTCGATCGATGGGATTGATGAAAAATATGCAGAGGTTCTCGGCATCGATCCATCCACTCCATTCATTGTCGGAGCAAGTGACGGCGTGTTATCCAATCTAGGGGTAAATGCGATTGAACCAGGAGCTGTCGCGGTCACGATCGGGACAAGCGGAGCAATCAGAACGGCAGCAAATGCACCTGTAACTGACCCTAAAGGCCGCACATTCTGTTATGCGCTCACAGAGGATTTATGGATAATCGGAGGACCAGTCAATAACGGAGGAATGACGTTCCGGTGGTTGAGGGATGAAATATGTGGAGCGGAGATCGAATCAGCAAGACGTCTTGGCATTGATTCTTACGAAGTCTTGACTGGAATCGCGGCGAATGTAAGGCCGGGAGCTGATGGCTTGCTGTTCCATCCCTATTTGACTGGAGAACGGGCCCCGCTATGGAATGCAAATGCCAGAGGTTCTTTCTTCGGACTTGCTTTGCATCACGGAAAAGAGCACATGATTCGAGCTGTATTAGAGGGAATCGTGTTCAATTTGCATTCCGTGATGCTTGCCTTGAAAGAGTTAATCGGCATGCCGAAAAGGATCCAGGCGACAGGGGGCTTCGCACGTTCAGAATTATGGCGGCAAATGCTTGCTGATATATTCGATCAGGAAGTTTTTGTCCCTGAAAGCCATGAAAGCTCTTGTCTTGGCGCAATGATTCTAGGGATGTATGCACAAGGGAAAATCGATTCTCTTGAACATGTGAAAGCAATGGTCGGCTCGGTACATCAGCATACACCTGACCCAGAACATGCAGAAATCTATAATGAGCTGATGCCGATCTTCATCCGAGTCTCGAGAAAGCTGACGGATGAATACGAAGCAATTGCCGCTTTTCAAAACAAACATGTAAAACCTAAATAAGCATAATTTTGAGACTTGCTGTCATTCAAAACAGCAGGTCTTTTTTATATAAATTGGAGAATAAATGGACACCAGAGCCACTGTGCTAGAAAATACTGTAGAATCGAATATGTTATAATCGAATAGATTTCATAATTTTCTTACTACATCTTTCTATGTATTTAAGGTGAAATTCACCACACTCCTGCGGGAAAAGGGAGCCAGGCGAGACCCCACAGCGAGGAACTCGCGAGGAGGCTTGCGGTTCGCCCGCAGAAAGGGAGTGAAGAACAACAATAAAAAAAATAACATAAGGGGGGAAGAGAGTTGCCTAACATAGTAGATATAGTCCAATCACAAGTTATTTCCTCAATAAAGAAAGAAGAAGATCTAAAGATTGCAATCAGTTCAAATTCAAACATTTCATTCTTGCTGACCGGGGATATCATCACTACAAAAGGGTATATCGAGCAATTGAAGGAAGCAGGGAAAATGACGTTTGTACATACCGATTTCATTGAAGGTCTTTCGAATACGAGAAGTGCGATTACATATATAGCGAAAATCTGGAAGCCCATGGGGATTATCACGACGAAGAGCAATCTGATCAAATATGCAAAAGAGGAAAGATTGATGACGATCCAACGTCTATTCCTCATTGATCGTAATGCGTTGAAAAAAGGTATTGAAATTGCGCATAATTGTAAGCCTGACGCAATCGAAATTTTACCAGGGTTAATGCCATCAGTAATCGATGAATTGACAAGGCAGACAGACTTACCGATCATCGCTGGTGGATTAGTAAGCAATAAAGAAGAAATTTTAAATGGATTGAGGGCGGGTGCGCTCGCTATATCCTCTGGAGATCCGAAATTGTGGAATCTGGAACTATAGGACTTTAGAATAGTTTTATTCTGAAAATTCCGTATATTCATTGCCGTAAAACTTTCTTTATTGTAAAATTATAGGTAATTAAATAGAAAAGATAGTCTTCAGGTAGAGAAGAGGAGAACCCTGTGACGTTAACCGGTATTACAGTCAATTGTAATACATTAACCGTCATGGGGTTTTACGTATGTATGGGCGATTTTTAGAAAGAAAGGGGATGAAAATGTTAACCAAGGAGGATGTTTATGAAGGAGAATTTCCACAAATGGGTGTTGTATTCAGTCGCGATGGTAATGGTGATAGGAGGTTTCTTTTTATTTGCACCAACTCAAACGTCTAAGGCATTAGAAACGAATAATGAAAATGGTCCGCTCCCCTACCTACTAATCACAGAGGTCGTCCCCAACACAGACAATTATGCTGGATATGACGCGTTCGAGTACCTGGAAATCTACAATAATAGCGGAGAGTCCATCAACTTGGAAGGATATCGAATCCAATCTTATAACTGGAATGTGGTAATTAATGAACCTTTAATGATTGATCCTTGGGAAACGCAGCTTTTTTGGACAAGGACTGATGATGTTGAACCGATTACTTTAGAAGGTTTCAACCACAATTACTTTATGTCCTACAAAAGCAAGTACGTTGAGGAAAATCAGGTTCATCGATTAGATGATGTTGCTGGTTTGGTCAACAGCGGCAGCAGGAGTGTAACAGTGTATGATCCACAAGACCAAGAAGTGGTCAGGGCAAATTATACCGGTGGTGACGTATCATTGAAAAAATCAGTCACGTTCGGTTACCCGCAAGACGGCAGTTTGACGATGGAAACGTTGGGTGGCCATCAAGAGCCAACACCAGGATGGATTGTTCCTGGACAAGCTCCTTTACGTCCAGTAGAGGATGACGTTCCTCCAAATGTACCAGAAAATATCACTTTAGATGCTGGAAACGGTGAAGCTACACTATCATGGGCAGAAAACTCTGAATCCGATCTATACCGTTATCATATCTATAAGGATGGAATGTTGGAGTATTCAGTGGACCCTTCTGTACATGAATTTACACTATCTTCTTTGATTGGAAACAGGGAATATGTAGTCGAAATATCAGCTGAAGATTCGTCAGGAAATGTTTCGGAAAAATCTGAACCGCTTGCTGTGACACCGTCCCATCAAATCATTACTCAAGTAGAACGTTCTCCACACTATAAAGATCCTAAGTACCAAGGACTATGGGATATCAGTGAAGACGGTCCTGTTATACCTGGACTGGTCCAGGATCTTGTCCCTCAAGGATTGACCTATTATAAGCCCAAAGATTGGTTGATGACCGTCAATTATTTAGACGATGGTAGGCCTGGTACGCTGACTGTAACAGATGCGACTAGTGAACAATTAATCAAATCTGTTGTATTGTATAACACTGATGGTACACCTTATACTGGACACGCTGGGGGAATTACAGTCAGTCGAGACCATGTTTGGATTGCATCAGAACAATTTCTGTTTCAATTGAAAATCAGTGAACTTATAGAAGCTGAAAACAATGACGAAATACAGTTCATCAATCAAATACCAGTCCCTGTTGAGGCTGCTTATAATGTTTATGATGAGGGAATTCTTTGGGTTGGCGAATTCTATCAATCAACTTCTTATCCTACTGATCCATCTCATCACATCGAGAATCGTGAAGGTGAGATGCATTATGCATGGATGGTAGGCTATAATCTGGAACGGAATAACGACAACTTGTCAGATGAACATTGGAATGGTGATCCTGAGCAATCAGCAACACCAGATTATGTTTTATCTACTACTGAGAAAGTGCAAGGTGCAATCGTACAAAAAACAGGGCAAAAAGGGATAGTACTCAGTACTTCTTATGGGAGAGGGAATGACAGCGTCCTCTATCGATATGAACATCCATTGAAAGAAGATCCCCATGATTATGTCGAGGTGAATCAAAAAGAAATTCCTTTATGGTTCTTGGATGGGGCAACATCGAAGCCAAGGGAAAGTGTAGAGGCGATCCCGATGCCTGAGGGAATTGTTGAGATTCAAAAAGAATTATATGTCCTTTTCGAATCAGGAGCCAATAAATATCGCTATACAACCACTTACCAGATGGATAGGATGCTTAAAATCGATATGAAAGCCTTGATGCAAGAGGATAAGGGAATAGACTGATAATAGTACTGGACAGAAAGGAGGACGGTAATTCCAGCCGTTCTCCTTTTATCTGTGGTATGATTAGCGCCATATTATCGTTGTGCAGGAAATTAGAGGACAACTGTTCCGCTAATTGGGTAAATCACTGCTCATTTTCGTTGATTTCAAGTCAATAAGGGCTCCTGTGTCCTCTAAAAGCTCATCATCCAATGATCAACAGCTTTTACTTATCTTTGAAAAATATTCATAGCACTTTATTGAACAATAGTCCTTTGACGGACGAAAACACATAATCTGGCTGCCATTCAGATGATGGCACATCCTCAGCCGTGGTAACTCCAGAAAGGACAAGTACAGTTTTCATCCCAGCCTCGATCCCCATCCGGATATCCGTTTCAAGCCGGTCTCCGATCATAACACACTGATCTGGAGATAACGTGAGAATATTGATTGCAGCTTCAACGGTTATTACAGATGGTTTTCCTATCTGTAAATCAATTTTCCTGCCTGTTACGCCTTCCAATGCTCCGATCATTCCTGCACAATCTGGAACCTCACCAAATTCAACTGGACACGTTCTATCAGGGTTGGTTGCAATCGTTTTGGCTCCATTTTTTACAGCCTGATAAGCAAAGTTCAAATGATCATAATGAAAATCGCGATCCCAGGAAAGGATCACAATATCTGTCTCTTCAGGTGTAAGTGCGATTGGAAACCCTGCAAGTTGGATTTCATCCTTAATGATCTGTTCACCTATGATATAAAGTTTCGAGGCTGGGTGGTTGTTATTCAAGTAGTTAATCAATGTGACGGTAGGATTCAGAATATTGTTGACTGTCACATCAATATTGAAGTTTTTCAGTTTTTCTACGTATTTCTGTCTGGATTCGATTGTTTTATTGGTGAGAAACAAGATTTGCTTTTCTTCTTGTTGAAGGCTTTGAATTACTTTATCAGCGCCTTTTATCAACTGTTTACCAAGGTAGATCGTTCCATCCAAATCAAAAATATATCCTTTGATTTCTCTCATCTCTTCCTCCGTTATCAATAAAATAATCCCTTGAGCTTCACAAAATAACCCAATTCTGAAATTGGATCATTCATTGCCCAAGGGATTCTCCAGTTCTCTAACCTTGCATGGTATTCTTTTTAAAAAGGGATTATGTTGGTTGTAAACGAAATTTGCGACACTCCTGCGGGAAAAGCTAGGGATCAGATCAACAATAAGAACTAAGACAGCTTATAATTTAATACACATCATCTCTTCAGCTTTTTCGACCATTCTTCTAATATTCAGTCGTGAGAGCTCATCATCGTACGGTTCTCCATCGCTAAGATGAACCAAAATCACTCTTCCAATAGAATCTAGATTATAGTATTCCACGATTTCTGGTAAGCTGGTATGATTTGGATCGATCTCTTTGGCGGATGTCGTTTCATGAATCAACACATCGATATATTCATATGCCTGGATGTGTGAATTTACCTCACTATCTCCTGAATAAACGATTGTTTTTCCAGCAGTTTTTACTTCTAATCCGATGGTAGGAACAGAATGAAGTGCTGGAAAACAGGAAATACGCAAATTTTCAACCGTGATCAGCTCTTCAATAAGATCACCATTGAAGGTCTTCACATGGATCGGAAAATCGATCCCCCAATCATGGACAGCCATTGTGTCCAACCACTGGTTGAGCTTCACCTCATTTCTATCATCACAATAGATCGACAATGGCTTCTGTCGACCTTCAAGCCACATTCCCCATAATAGGGAAGGAAGCCCATAGATATGGTCGATATGAAAATGTGTGAATATGACAGAATCCAGCTCTTCCAATCCGATATTTATCTCTTTCAACTTTCTGCAAGGATTGCCACTAACATCAATCAACACCTGGTAATTCTTATTAGAAAGGCAGAGGGAGGTATTATCCCGTCCTTTGCCAGGATAGGCACTCCCGGTTCCTAGAAAATGAATCTCCATTTAAACACCACCTATTTGATTCCAGAGTGCATGAAACTCGACACGAATTGCTTTTGGAAGATGAAAAACGCAATCAATAAAGGTAAGATGACCAAAACTGTCCCGGCAGTCACCATCCCCCATTGAGCTCCTGTTTCATAGGATTGGGCGAATTTAGCTAATCCTACGGTCAATGGACGGTTTTCATCAGAGTTTGTAATAATTAACGGCCACATGAAGTTGCTCCAGTGATGGCTGACAGAAACCAGTGCAAAAGCAATATAGGTTGGTTTTGCGGATGGGACATAAACATGCCATAATGTTTGCCACCATTTACATCCATCGATTTTTGAAGCTTCATCGAGATCGAATGGGACCTGTTTGAAAGTCTGTCTCAATAAAAACACACCAAAAGCTGAAGCCCAGTATGGGAGCATCACAGCTAGTTTTGTATCCACCAACCCTAATTGACTCATAACTTGATAGTTTGGAAATAACAAAATCTCCGGCTGGATCATCAATTGGAGCAAGAATAAGATGAACAACACATTTTTTCCTCTGAAATTCACTCGGGCAAATGCATAAGCTGCAAGGGTAATTGTAAATAACTGAACAATCAAGATGCCAAATACGATTACGAACGTATTGAAATAATACGTGAGAAATGGAGCAGTATTCCACGCATCTATGTAATTCTGGATAGTAGGATTGGATACCCAGAGAGGGAAGGAGCTGCCTATTACTTCTTTACTGGTAGAAAATGAGGTTATGAAAACCCATAACAATGGAATGAAGAAAACAATGCCTAAAATGGTGATGATTGAATAATTAATTCTTTTATACAATGGAAGCCCTCCTCCCTCAGTAATGGATTTTCTTATCCAAGAATAAATAATTGAAAGCAGTTATGCCTAAAAGAACGATAATCAATACCACCGTCAAGACGGCAGCCTTTCCAAGATCCCAATTCGTAAAGGCGACTTCGTAAATATGGTAGAGTAACAAATTACTAGCATTATCGGGCCCGCCTTTAGTCATGATATAGAGATGGTCAACGTTTTTGAACGCATTTGTGATCGCCACGATCATGACAAACAGTGTTGTCGGCATCAGTAAAGGAAAGGTGATATGCCGGAAAATTTGAAATGGCTTTGCTCCTTCAATCATAGCCGCTTCATAAACATCTTTCGGCAAATTTTGCAAACCAGCTAAATAAAAAATCATAAAGAATCCGGTATCTTTCCATATGATCATGATGATCATCGCTATCATTACTGTACTTTGGCTTCCTAACCAATTGGGTCCATCCGCGCCAAAGGCATTCAAAAATTTTTCCAATAAGCCGTATTGAGGGGTATAGATGAACAGCCAGATATTTGCCACGGCGATAAGCGGGATTACGGTAGGGTAGAAAAATGATGTTCTCAGCAAGGCACTGCCGGCCATCTTTTTGTTCAGCCAAATCGCTAAATACATGGCCAGGAATAAACTTGTTGGAACAGTTCCAATCACGAAGATGATGTTGTTCAACATGACCTTCCTGAAAATATCATCGGTGAAAACCTCTTTATATTGCTCCAGACCAGAGTATTGCAGACGTGTCATCGGACCGCTGTAAAAACTTAAATGTATCGATTTAAGCGTCGGATAAAAGGTGAATAAGGATAGGAAGATAAATGATGGGAACAAAAGTAAATAGGCGAACATATTCTGCTTGAAGCTGAAACTGAGTTTTCCCCTGCGCGTATTTTGTTTGATAGCCGTCGGTTTACCTATTGGTGCATATTGTTTGTTAGCCATTAGATCCTCTGAAACCTCCAATCTTTAGTGAAGAGAAGCCCAAATTAATTCAACTCTTAATCTGAGCTCCCCCTAATTTCTATTCTAGTCCTGGAAAGGTTCCAAAACGTTTTCTGCTTCTTGTTGAGCTTTTTCCATACCTTCATCAACACTGCTTTTTCCTGTCAGGATCGACTGTATGGCATCGTTGAAAATTTTCTGCACTTCACCGTTCTGATAAGTCGCCAATTCACTATCCGCATACTCAAGCTGCTCACGTGCAATGATCGCCTGAGGGAACTCCTCAACATATTCTTTCAATTTATCAGTCTCGTAAGCAGATTCCCTTGTAGCTACATAACCAGTGTCTATGGACCATTGGGCTACACGTTCAGGGTCAGTCAAAAATTTCATGAACTTGATCGCCGCTTCTTTATTTTCTTCTGGTATGTCTTTGAACAAGTAGATATTCCCGCCACCAGTAGGAGATCCATACTGGTTATTAGCCGGTAAGTATGCCACACCGAAATCGAATTCTGCATTTTGTTTGACATTGGTCAAGTTTCCAGTTGTGTGGTACATCATTGCTGTTCTTCCGCTTAAGAAGTCAGATGGAACAGTCGCCCATTCAATCGTACCTTCAGGCATGACCTTATGCTCTTTACTTAAGTCAAGATAAAATTGCATTGCTTCTTTAGCGTGTGGTGCATCAAAATAGGTTTCTTTTCCGTCTTCAGACATGATATTATCTTCTGTCTGTAAAGCGAGTGCTTGGAACATCCAATATTGATAACCTGTACTCGGGATTTCGAGACCCCATTGGTCCTTTCCGCCATTGACAGTCAACTTTTTACTGTATTCAACTAGTTCATCCCATGTTTCAGGTGGAGCTTCAGGGTCAAGACCAGCTTCTTCAAAAGCATCCTTATTGTAATAAAGGACGATGGTGCTTCTTTGGAATGGTAGACTCCAAACCTGGTCGCCAATTTTCGAGTTCGCCATGAAGGCATCATAGAAATCATTGAAATATTCCTCGTCAAACAAAGGTGTCATTTCTTCGATGACATCATTTTCAAGCAATGTAAATAAATCGATCGAAAACAATACAGCTAACTCAGGGGGATTTCCTCCTTGTACGGAAGCCATAACCTGTGTCATCGTCTCGGCATAACTACCACCGTATCTCGGATTCACTTTGATATCCGGATTCTCCTTTTCAAAGTCGGCAACTACACCATCGACAATCTTGGCTACATCACCTCCGACAGCAACGGGGAACCAAAAGTCGATCTCTGTAACTTCATCCTGTGAGCCTCCACTGCTGCAAGCTACCAGAACAATGAGCAATGCAGTGAATAATGACAAAAATTTGACCCTCATCAAACTCCTCCTTTAAATGCTTTTATAATTTAGTCTTAGTTGTTGATTTACATGTCGAAATTCCCGACACTCCTGCGGGAAGAGCGTGAGGAGACTTTTGATTTGCCCGCGTGAAGGGAGGGGCTTTCGCGAAAATCAACGAAAAAGATTAACAAAACCATAATCTAAATAAATAAATCCCCATGAACAATAAAAAGTACTACATGAAAGATGTAATACACTTTATTGCTCACAGGGTTCTCCTCATCTCTACCCAAAGACAATAAATGTCCTGTTAAATTGTTTGATTATTTATAATAATAAAACAATTAAGGTCTGATGGCAATCATTTTTTGGATTAGCTTCCATAATATATGTAAGTTGAAACCAACACCTTCCATATAAAGCGATTTTTCTGAAAGGCTGTTTCGCAAACTTTGTTGCTCTTGCACTTAAAGAAAGTATAAAATACTTTCTTCAGTATAAGGGCAACTAAGGCTCGACCTACAAAAGGCTTGGTCTCGCCAAGTTTTCTTTAAAAGTCGTTGATTTCCGCTCCAGGATGCTCGCTTTCCGCGGGGCGTGCGGTGAGCCAACTCGTCGCCTTGCGATCTCAGGAGTCTCCTTTTCAAGGAAGCATTTGTGCTCCTGCGTCTACAAGAAAGTCCTGTCGAAGCGAGCTTCCTCGTCGCATGCCTTGCGAGGAGATTATTCAGGTAGTAGGCACGCTGATCCCGCAGGACAAGGAAAGCTGCGGCAGCGTTACATCGCAGGAAGAAAATGCGATTTTCATTTTCGAGGAGTCTCGCACCTTGCTCTCCAATCAACTTGCACAAGGTGAGTTTTTAAAAATGACTCAAAAGCCACAATCTTTTAGAAAAGAGCCTTCTGAAAATGAGGGGTTGAAAGCGTCTCCAATAAAGAGTAAGATGAGTGAAAGAATCCGAAACGTTTTGGAGGAAAAGTTTTGGCCACGATCAAAGATATCGCAAAGCATGCAGGTGTATCAGTTACAACCGTCTCAAGGGCTTTGAACGGATACTCGGATGTAAGCGAAAAGACTAGAGAAAAAATCAAACAGGTCGCAAAAGAATTGAAGTACAGTCCCAACCTTCTGGCAAGAAGTCTGGTCATGAATAAGACAAAGACCATCGGATTGTTGGTTTCTGGCATGAGAATCGAAGGGAGTAAAGATAACTTCACCTACGAGGTCTTATGCGGAATCAACGATTATGCTGCCCAGTCAGATTACGATCTTGTGTTGTTGAGTACGAGTTCGGAAAAGCAGCATGAAAAGACATATACGCAGCTTTGTCAGGAAAGAAAGGTAGATGGACTCATCCTTCAAGGAATCAAAACGGATGATCCTTATTTAGAGGAAGTGCTGGAGAGTGATATTCCTTGTGTCCTGATCGATATACCGATTGAAAGTGAAACAGTCGGTTATGTGTCGGTCGATAACAAGGAAGGTGCTTTTAAAGCGGTCGACCATCTTCTCGAACAAGGACACCGGCATATCGGTATGATAAATGGCCATAGCCAGGCGTTCGTTAGTAAAGAAAGACTGGAAGGATATAAACATGCCCTTTCGAAAAAGGAGCTTCCTTTTGTTGAAGATTATGTGGTGAACGGAGATTTCCTGGAAGAGACGGCTGAACAGAAAGCGGGAGAATTGCTCAGTAAATTTCCGGATATGACGGCGTTATTTTGTGCGAGTGACCTGATGGCGATAGGTGCAATGAGAGGAGCAAGTAATTTAGGCATGAACATGCCTGAGGATTTATCCATCGTTGGATTCGATAACATCATTTTATCTGCTTATACGACTCCAAGCTTGACGACGATCGCTCAAAATCGCTATCAGCTAGGATATGAATCCGCAATTTTATTAACAAATATGCTAGAAGGAAAAGACGGATCACAGAAAAAAATCTTGGATACGACATTGATTAAAAGAGAATCGACAGGTAAAAACCACGCATAGTGGTTTTTCATTACAATATTTACCGAAACGTTTCGGGTGACATGAAAAGACAATACTTCCTTTTGGTAGAGCTTTTATAGTTTGGCTGTTTTCGCAAACTTAGTTGCCCTTATACTGAAGAAAGTATAAAATACTTTCTTCAGTATAAGGGCAACTAAGGCTCGACCTACAAAAGGCTTGGTCTCGCCAAGTTTTCTTTAAAAGTCGTTGATTTCCGCTCCAGGATGCTCGCTTTCCGCGGGGC
>NZ_JBQQCL010000019.1:0-69324 GCF_052246725.1 Pseudalkalibacillus sp. R45
CAGTTTTGCATTTCCTTACAACAATGGCTTTGTGGAAGGACTAAACAATTTAACGAAAGTGATCAAGCGTAATGCATTTGGTTTCCACCGTTATGATAGGTTACGCTTACGGATCTTATTACATCATAAAAATAAAGAATTGGATTTTCAAGTAGGTTAAGGGATAGGAGCAAGAACTCCTACCCCAACATTTGACGTAGAACCTTTTTTAAAGATTGTTGATTTGGGGTCATTTTTGTAATGAACCACCTTGTGCAAGTTGATTGGAGAGCAAGGTGCGAGACTCCTCGAAAATGAAATCGCATTTTCTTCGTGCGATGAAACGCTGCCGAAGCTTTCCTTGTCCTGCGGGATCAGCGTGTCTACTACCTGAATAATCTCCTCGTAAGGCATGCGACGAGGAAGCTCGCTTCGACAGGACTTTCTTGTAGACGCTGGAGCACAAATGCTTCCTTGAAAAGGAGATTCCTGAGGTCGCAAGGCGACGAGTGGGCTCACCGCAAGCCCCGTGGAAAGCGAGCATCCTGGAGCGGAAATCAAAGACTTTTAAAGAAAACTTGGCGGGACCAAGCCTATTGTAGGTCGAGCCTTAGCTGCCCTTATACTGAAGAAAGTATTTTATACTTTCTTTAAGTGCAAGAGCAACAAAGTTTGCGAAAACAGCCTTATTTTTTGATTGAATTACACACACAGTAGCAACTCCTTTTCTAAGGTTCTTTTTTTATTGATCGAACATAGACATGAAAGGAGAATGACTGAGGGGGTTGTATTAATGGATTGGCTCGTTTCTTTACAAGAATTTATCGAAGAACAGAATGCCTCCTTCACCACAGACCGGATAAGGGATAGCCGCATCAGCACCCTGGAGCGTGAAGCTTTAGTGCGGCGTGCAAAAAGTCTCAAGTCAAGGAATGCAGTAATCGTCAATGCTCAAGTAAAAGCGAAAATTCTTGACCGGAATTCTGTCGACGCAAAGACTGAAGAGGTTAAGTACTTGATAAAACGATCATATCTGATCAAACAGACTTCCAACTTTTATGTGGAAGAAGCCATTGAAAGACGGAAAGCGTTGATAAAAAATAACGAAATTGAACTTGATCATTCATTAGAACAAGAGGGACTTCATGACTCCAAGTTGCCTGCGGTCGAGCGTGATGAAGAAGTGATATCGATGCCCCGTTATAAATATAATCGGCTTGAAGCGGTGAAATATGCTGAACGATGGTGGAATTCACATAACCCAGCTTATAAACTGTTCGAGAATGATTGTACGAATTTCATATCACAATGCTTACATGCAGGCGGGGCACCTATGAGAGGGTATCCGAATCGTTCCAAAGGCTGGTGGTTCAGAAGCAACAATTGGAGCTACAGCTGGACAGTGGCCAATACGTTGAGGTGGCATTTGAGCGGTTCAAAGCAGGGGTTGCGAGGTCAGGAGGTGCCTTCACCTGAATATTTGGTTCCAGGTGATGTCATCTGTTATGACTTCAATGGTGACGGAAGATGGCAGCACAATACGATTGTCGTCGCAAAGGATGAGCAGGGCATGCCGTTGGTGAATGCTCATACACATAATAGTCGGATGCGCTATTGGGACTATACCGACTCTACTGCATACACTCCGGAAATCAAATATAAATTCTTTCGGATCATAGACGGATAAAGCCTCTGTCTTTTTGTTTGTTAGCGGACATAGGAGATCTTATTTGGTCCAATTTTTACATGTTTTGAAAACTAACGGACACCAGAGCTCTTATTTAGGATAAATCATAGTAAAACGACTGATTTTTTCACAAATAGCGTCTCTGATGTCCGTTAAAATGCTGAAATCCGTATTATGGCCACAAATAGCGCCTCTGATGTCCGCTAACAGGTACTCAATGTGGTTGTCGATTTTCGAAGCGGTTGGGACATGCTATAATAGATAGGGTTTTTAGTTTTAATGCATATAGAGGTGAATTGATTTGGCTGTACATATCGTGCTTTTCCAACCCGAAATTCCAGCTAACACAGGAAATATTGCAAGAACCTGTGCTGCAACCGATACGACACTTCATTTGATCCGTCCTCTTGGGTTTTCAACAGATGATAAAATGCTGAAGAGAGCAGGATTGGATTACTGGCAGTATGTGAATATCGTTTATTATGATTCGATAGATGAATTTTTCGAGCAAACAGAAGGGGAGTGTTTTTTCCTGACGAAATATGGGGAAAAACCACACACGTCCTTTGATTACAGTAAACCGGAAGTGAACTACTATTTTGTGTTCGGACGGGAGACGGATGGGCTTCCGGATGAGATCATCGAGAA
The DNA here is from genome assembly GCF_052246725.1 of Pseudalkalibacillus sp. R45. Lineage (NCBI taxonomy): Bacteria > Bacillati > Bacillota > Bacilli > Caryophanales > Fictibacillaceae > Pseudalkalibacillus > Pseudalkalibacillus sp. R45. The sequence continues at coordinate 2,315 of NZ_JBQQCL010000019.1, forward strand.
AAATAAAGAGCGGTGTTTGCGAATTCCGATGAACGAAAATGTCCGTTCTTTGAACCTTTCAAACACAGCCGCGATTCTCGTATATGAAGCGTTGAGGCAGCAGGAATATCTGCATTTGAGGTAATGGGTCTGTTATAGGATTTGGTAGAAATCAACAATAAAACTAAGAGAATAAAAAAAACGACTGAATCGATCAGTCGTTTTTTTCGTGGTATGTAGATACCACCTTATTTTTTTGTACCTGGACGATCATTATATCCAGCAGTAAAAATAGATACCAAAAAGGCTAAAATTACAGCTAAAATGAGGATAAAGCTCATATGACATCCTCCTTTAGAGCATAGTATATCCATTCATACATCCCATTATAGCAAATTTCACACAAATGTGTATGAAAAACTGTGACGAAAATGTAATAATAGAGAGAGCTACTAGAAAAAATTAGGGGAATGTCATGTTGGGGAAAAATACATATTTGACTGGGTATTTTCCGTTATTTGCGATCATCCTGTTCAGCGCATCTTTCGGGTTCTACTCAAAGGTTCTATTGATCGAGCAGCTGGAGCGGCTTGGCATATACCGAGGGATGACAGAGTTGTTTTCAATCGGTCAGGTGCAGGTGGCTCTCTGGTTCGTTTGTGCATTGTTGTTCTTTATGTTGTTTGCCGCACTCAAGTTGATTTCTGATACACTGGTCGAGCTCTCGCTTTTTTTCTTTTCAAAAGAAAGTGAAGGGGATACATTGAATAGGATTCGTGGAGGCAGTTCGATTTTTCTGATAGGGAGTCTTTGTTCCATTGTTGTCGTTCAGTCTTCTTTCTTGCTGCCAATCATCTTTTTGCTTTCCTGTTTCATTTATTTCTTTTACTTCGTTTATAAAGCGAGTAATACGCTATCGATTGCCGGGATGTTCGGGCTTGTCTTCATGCACTTGCTTTTTTGGGTGAGCTTTTCGACAGGTGTCACTTATTCAGTGATAAAAGTTTATAAAGCGCTGATGTCTGGAATCATGTCAGCATAATGAAAAAGGCTGCCAGGGAGGCAGCTTTTTTAGTACTTAAAGAAAGTATAAAATACTTTCTTCAGTATAAGTGCAACTAATGGCTTAGCCTACGCTTATGGCTTGGCTTTGCCAAGTTTTCTTTATAGATAGGTCTTTTTACTTTATTAAAAGATTAACATCTGAATTTAGGGAATTATGGATGAAATTCAGGAAATAGAGCCACGGTTTTAGGAGATAAGTACCTCAAATTAAGAAATAATCCTCTTAAACTTAGGCTCCACTTCACTTTTCAGTCTGGATCATGATGTCTTTCCAGATTTTCAGATGCAGTGCTCGGCTTTGTACAGAATTGATTGGAGCCGGGCGATCTTTTCCAACCCATATTCCTGCTGTATAGCGATCCGTCATCCCTACGAACCATAAATCTTTGTTGTTATTGGTCGTACCTGTTTTCCCACCGATATAGCTGGATTGGATTCTGGCTTTCTGCCCAGTACCGTTTGTCATGACATCGTTTAGCAGTGTGCGCATTTTTCGATTCGTATCAGCAGACCATACTTGTTCCGGTTTCTCCTTCCATTGATAGAGAAGCTTGCCGTCACTTGTGTGCACACTTTTGATTGCACGTGTTGGTTGATAGTGCCCGTTGTTACTGAAAGTCGTGTAGGCATCGCTTAGCTCCAATGGGGAAACTCCGTGGTCAAAGCCTCCTAGTACGGCTGTGATTCTGTAGTCTTCCGTTGAGACTTTTTGAAAAGAAAAAGGCTCTAGAAATTGAAAAGCATACTCGATTTCGACTGAGTCGGTCATTCGTACCGCTGCTGTGTTGATCGATTTACCGAGAGCGTTTTTCAGAGATACGTTGTTGTAAGTTGCGTTACCATAGTTGTCAGGGCAATACCCTCGTTTACAAAATGGCGCCGCATTAACAGGAACATTAAGAGGCAGTGCCTTTTTTTCGATATAGGGGACAAATGCCAGCAGCGGTTTTATCGCCGAACCTGGCTGCCGAAACGCTTGGTAGGCCCGGTTGAATTCATTTGCATTCATGCTTTTACCGCCGACGATCGCCTTCAATCTGTGTGTGGCGTGATCGATCACTACAAATGCACCCTCGACATCTTTCGGTAATTGCTGCAGTTGTTTTTGAGCATTTGTTTGAATGGTTTGATCAAGGTGCGTTGCCATGCGAATCCCTTTTTCATAAATCAATTGATGGACGAAGCGGTCCAATTCCGATTTGATTCCCTTTCTCTCCTCTGCCGTTTCCGCTTTTTCAATCCTGTCTTCATAGCCCTCTGATTGTGAAACAAGTTCCTTCAATTCATGTAGCGTGTAGGTTGTATAATCTGGAAAGGCGTGGATTGGGCGTGTGACATTCAGGGTAATTTCCTCGTTCAAAGCCTTGTTGTATTCCTCTTCTTTTATGTACTTGTTTTCAAACATTTTTTTCAAAACATGATGCTGACGTTTCAACGTTTGATCCATATTTTTAGTCGGGTCATATTTGTTCGGGCTGTTCGGTATCCCGCAAAGCAGAGCGGTTTCAGCAAGGGAAAGCTGATCAACTGATTTTCCGAAATAAAACTGGCTGGCCGTTGCGATTCCGTAGATGCCATTTCCAAAATAGATTGCATTGCTATATAGCTCCAGTATTTTCTCCTTCGTCAATTCCTGTTCCAAACGGTAGGAATAAAAGGCTTCGTGCAGCTTTCGTTTGTATGTTTTCGTATGGGATAAAAACAAATTTCTAGCGAGCTGCTGTGTGATGGTACTTCCGCCCTGGTCTATCCCTCCGGATTTCGCATTGACAACGATGGCACGAGCAACCGCGGTCCCATCGACTCCCGGGTGTTTGAAAAAATGATTATCTTCAGCTGCAACAAAGGCATGAATCACTGAACTGGGCAGCTGTTCATATGGTATGTATATCCGATGCTCGGTTCCATGAATCGTGTCAATGACAGAGCCGTCGTCTGCAAGAATCGTCGAGCTTCGTGACAAGTGCATCGAATCGATCGGTAATTCATTTTCGATTATTTCAGAGGGCGGCTTGATGCTCTCGATTTCTCCCCAAACTTTTTCGGTCAACAAAAAGGAACTGAGCAGCAGGCTGATGATCACAATATATCCAACGAAAAGTTTCAATGTTACATCCTGTCCTTCTATAAGCATGTCTTTCCTTCATTTTACCATGTTTGAAAGTAATTGGTTTAAAAAGAACATCGAATGATAAAGCAAGACGGGGCATACGATGTATTACATGTACGATTATTCCTTGGAGGGGGTACTCATGGATATTTTAGGGAGACTACGGCAATACCGGGAAGAGGAAAAAAGATTGGTTTGGGAAGGTACCTTCGCTGAATATTTGGAAATCTTACGAGAGCGTCCTGAAGTTGCTCAATCTGCCCATTCTCGTGTTTATAATATGATTAAGAGCCACGGAATTGAAGAGGTGAATGGGAAGAAACGATTTAATTTCTTTTCCAACCAGATTTTCGGGCTGGAGGATGCGGTTGAGCGATTAGTTGAGGAGTACTTTCACCCATCAGCAAAACGATTGGATGTCCGTAAACGTATTCTACTCTTGATGGGACCCGTAAGTGGTGGTAAGTCTACGATTGTGACGATGTTGAAAAGAGGTTTGGAAGATTATTCGAGAACGGATGAAGGCGCTGTTTATGCCATTAAGGGGTGCCCGATGCATGAAGACCCGCTGCATCTGATCCCGCAATCAATGCGCGAGGACTTTTTCAAACAGTATGGAATTCGGGTAGAAGGGTCGCTGTCGCCGTTGAATATGATGCGGCTTGAGCAGGAATATGACGGACGCATTGAAGACGTCATAATCGAGCGGATTTTCTTTAGCGAGGATAAGCGGACAGGTATCGGTACATTCAGCCCTTCCGATCCGAAATCCCAGGATATCGCAGATTTGACTGGAAGCATCGACTTTTCCACGATTGCAGAGTTTGGTTCAGAGTCAGATCCTCGGGCTTACAGGTTTGATGGAGAGCTGAACAAAGCAAATCGTGGAATGATGGAGTTCCAGGAAATGTTGAAGTGTGATGAAAAATTCCTTTGGCATTTGTTATCGTTGACACAGGAAGGGAATTTCAAGGCTGGAAGGTTCGCGCTCATTTCTGCTGATGAACTTATCGTGGCTCATACGAACGAAGCTGAATACAAGTCGTTCATATCAAATAAGAAAAATGAGGCGTTGCATTCACGTATCATCGTCATGCCGATTCCGTACAATTTGAAAGTGACAGAAGAAGAGAAGATTTATGAAAAAATGATCAATGACAGCGATATTGCCGACTTCCATATTGCGCCGCACGCTTTAAGAGTTGCAGCAATTTTCTCTGTTTTGACTCGTATGAAAGAATCCACTAAACAAGGCGTCGATTTTGTGAAAAAGATGCGGCTTTATGATGGTGAAAATGTAGAAGGGTTCAACCATGCTGATGTTGAAGAACTGAAAAAAGAGTTCCCAGATGAAGGGATGAGCGGGATCGATCCGCGGTATGTCATCAACCGGATTTCTTCTGCAATCATACGTAAAGATGTACCTGCTATCAGTCCGCTTGATGTACTCCGCTCGCTCAAGGATGGACTGAATCAGCACGCATCCATTTCCAAAGAAGATCGTGAAAAGTATATCAACTTTATTTCTGTCGCGCGTAAAGAGTATGATGATATCGCAAAGAAAGAAGTACAAAAAGCATTTGTGTATTCCTATGAAGAATCAGCGAAAACACTTATGGACAATTATCTTGATAATGTTGAAGCCTATTGTAATAAGAACAAGCTGCGTGATCCATTGACTGGTGATGAAATGAATCCAGATGAAAAACTGATGCGTTCGATTGAAGAACAGATTGGTATTTCTGAGAATGCGAAGAAAGCGTTCCGTGAAGAAATCTTAATCCGTATTTCGGCATATGCACGTAAAGGGAAGAAATTCGATTACAACTCACATGAGCGTCTCCGCGAAGCGATTCAGAAGAAACTGTTCGCTGATCTTAAAGATGTTGTGAAGATCACCACATCGACGAAAACACCGGATGAATCACAGCTGAAGAAAGTCAACGAAGTCATCGCGCGTTTAATCGATGAATATGGCTATAATTCGATCTCTGCAAACGATCTTCTACGATATGTCGGTAGCCTCCTTAACAGATAAACAAAGAAAGATTCAAAAAATGACGAAAGGCGTACCCCAGCGGCACGCCTTTTTCAATTGCCTATTATTGAGGTGCCTGGCACCGAATGAAAACCCTTGAGGGAGAAAGGATCTGAAATGGTGCCAGGCACCGAATGAAACTCCTTGTGGGAGAAGGGATCTGAAATGGTGCCAGGCACCGAATGAAACTCCTTGTGGGAGAAGGGGTCTGAAACGGTGCCAGGCACACTTCTTTGGCACACTTCCTTTGTATTTGTTGAATGATGTTGTTATACTGTTTACAAAAATTTAACACGTTGTGTACTTGCTATTAAATTGTATAAAATGGTAAATTGAATATAATAAGAAAAAAGGGTGTGTAAGCATACATGACCAAAACCAAGAACAGTTTTTGGGAATGGATCAAGGCGATTGGAATTGCACTTCTGATTGCGTTTGTAGTTCGTCATTTTCTCTTTACGAACTATGTCGTATATGGTGAATCTATGATGCCTACCATTCAGGAAGGTAATCGTTTAATCGTTAATAAAATCAACTATGACATCAAAAAGCCCCAGCGGTTTGACTTGATTGTATTCAAAGCGAATGAACAAGAGGATTATATTAAACGGATCATTGGTCTTCCAGGTGATAAGATCGAATACCGTGACGATAAACTGTACATTAACGATCAACCTGTGGAAGAAAAGTACTTAGAACGTTTCAGGAAAGATCTTCAGGAGGGCTCCCAGTTGACAGGAGACTTCACCTTGAAAGACATCACTGGTAAGGAGCGGGTGCCAGAGGGAACTGTCTTCGTGCTAGGTGACAACCGCCTTCATAGTATCGACAGCCGTCATATCGGATTCGTCCCGCTTGAAAATGTTGTCGGGGAAGTCAATCTAAGATATTGGCCTATGTCAGAATTCCAGGTCATCCATTGAATGTTTATAATATGAAGAATCTGGGTACCGTTAGTTCAAGAGGTGGTTACCGATGACTAAAAAGAATAAAGAAGAAAAGACTCGCAACAGTGAAATGGTAAGCAATGAAAAAGAACTGAAAGAACATAGCAAGGTCATGGAACATCTTTCTTCCAATGAAGATGTGAAGAAAAGCGGTAAGGTACCTGATCCAGAGCAGCATAAGACTGAAGAAGACGATAAATAATTAGTTTCAATAAAGGATTAGCCCTATAAGGGTTGATCCTTTTTGTATGGCATCTTAGTTCCCTGAAACAAAATACAGCCTAATCCGTAAGTACAGAAAAGGGATATAATGGAAGTGGTGTCAGGCTGTGTTTTTATTTCTCGGAGGCGTCATGTTACTGTTAATCGTCATATTCATTTTGCTTTGCTTATTTGCTCCGCATTCTGAAATGATGCATTCTTTTAAAACGACACGCAGTTTTGTTATAACTATGCTTGTTATGTTGGCAGTTTGTCTATATTTTGTTGGTGCTCATTTCAATGGTCTTCATGAAGGGGAATGGCGTATCAGTTGGCTTCACAAAGCAACAATAAATGAAACACCTGTTATATATGCTGGGTCAAAATCTGTGGTCGGTCTGGTTTTAGAGGAAAAACCAAAAGAGGGTGTAGCTTTTGAAAGTGAAATCATCACCTGGAAATCATACAACGAGCTGATGATCGAAATAACGAAAAAATGGGGTGGAGTTGACCCGATAGTACTGAAATTGACCAGAGACACTAGTGATACTGTACCGTTCAGTTATCCACTCAAAATGAATTTTTCCTAAGGATGGTATATGGAAAATGAAAGTAAAAACTGGAAAGAAAAGCATGCAAGACATCATTATTGAAGTAGAATGACAATCGCCTTTGTCCGGTCGTTTTTTACATTTAAAGAAAATATAAATACTTTCTTCAATATAAGGGCAACTAAGGCTAGCCTACGCTAAAACTTTGCTGTGCCTAGTTTTCTTTAGGTTGGGGCATTCGTTTCAAGATAAGGTTCGCTTTTTAACGAAATTCATAACACTCGATCAAGGCTTGAGGTTCGTCTTCGGAAAAGGAGTTAATTTCGCAAAAAGCAATAACCGTCCCTTTATGTAATAGGAGTTTTGTCCCGATTTGATTTCCTTTCCTGGCATAAGGTGCGGAACTTCATAGACAAGCATCTTTTTGTTTGAATTTATTAGCAATTCTGAACATTTACTGCATAGGATAGAGTAATCCCCGAAAGTATAAACGTGCTTTTATTTTACATTTAAAGAAAGTATAAATACTTTCTTCAATATAAGGGCAACTAAGGCTCAGCCAGGCGCTAAGGCTTGGCAAAGCCCAAGTTTTCTTTAAGGGGAAATCAAATAAGGAGGGGAATAAATGACCGTCAATAAAAAAGGCAATTTCGTCGTGTCACAGGAGAACTGGTCCCTCCACCGAAAAGGTTATCAAGACCAACAACGTCACATGGAAAAAGTTCAAGATGCATTAAAGAACAATCTACCGGACTTGATCAGTGAGGAAAGCATCATTTTATCCAATGGTCACGATGTCATTAAAATTCCGATCCGTTCCCTGGATGAATATAAAATCCGTTACAATTATGATAAATCAAAGCATGTCGGGCAGGGAGACGGAGAAAGCCAGGTCGGTGATGTCATTGCTCGTGATGGAAAGCCCAGTGGTAATAAAGGTGCAGGCAAAGGAAAAGGTGCTGGTGACCAGGCAGGTAAAGATTATTATGAAGCAGAAGTATCCCTTTTAGAACTTGAAGAGCTGTTGTTCAAAGAACTTGAACTTCCAAATCTGCAGCAGAAGGAACAGGAAAATATCGTACTTGAGAAGATCGAATTCAATGATATCCGAAAGACAGGATTGATGGGGAATATCGACAAGAAGAAAACGATCCTTACAGCTTATAAACGTAACGCGTTAAAAGGCGACCCGTCGATCATTCCTATTTTTCCAGAAGACCTTCGTTTCAAAACTTGGAATGAAAAAGAAAAACCAGAATCGAAAGCAGTCGTACTTGCGATGATGGATACGTCAGGTTCCATGGGAATTTGGGAAAAATATATGGCAAGAAGCTTTTTCTTCTGGATGACACGTTTTCTCCGCTCTAAATATGAATCAGTTGAAATTGAATTCATCGCACATCATACTGAAGCGAAAGTTGTGACTGAAGAAGACTTCTTCTCTAAAGGTGAAAGCGGCGGTACGATTTGTTCATCTGCTTATAGAAAAGCGCTTGAACTGATCGATGGCAAGTATTCTCCGAGCCGTTATAACATCTATCCTTTCCACTTCTCAGATGGTGACAACCTTACAAGTGATAACGCGCGCTGTATAAAACTGGTTCAACAGATCATGGAAGTATCGAATATGTTCGGATATGGTGAAGTGAATCCTTACAACCGTCATTCGACTTTGATGAGTGTTTATAAAAATATCAAAGACCCTAAATTCAATTACTACATTTTAAAAGAAAAACGAGATGTATATCATTCGATGAAAAGCTTTTTCAATAAAGGCGAACAGAATTTGGCTTAAGCCAGCTGACCCTTCATCAACGATAATCGATGAAGGGATTTTTATGGAAGTTTACATACTTTCTGCGGGCAATCTCATATCAATAGTGAGTCAGCAATAAACTTTTTCGGAAACAGCCTTATGGTAAAATAATCTCCCCTTTCCTACATAAACTAAGACCAAAATCTAAGGGGAGGTTCTTCAAAAATCGAATGAGACTAATTATTGTAATTGTGATGCTTATATTCATCTTTCCCCAACCGGCCGAAGCTTTGTGGAAGACGAGTCTCGAAATGCATGTGATTGATGTGGGACAAGCTGACAGCATTTATATCGAATTGTCCAATGGGAAGAATATCTTGATCGATTCTGGTGATGAACATGATGGTCCTAAGGTGGTTTCTTATCTTCAGAAACGTGGCGTTGAAGAAATTGATTATTTGATCGCAAGCCATCCGCACCATGATCATATCGGAAGTATGGATGCCATCTTTGAATCCTTCGAAATTGAGTCGATCTATATGCCATCAGTGAAATACCATACGACATATTATAAACGGTTGAAGAGATTGATCGAGGAATCTGGAATCGAACCGATCGAAGCAAAAGCGGGGGTTAAGAAGAAACTAGCGCGAAATATCAAGATGGAGTTTGTAGCTCCGTCAAAGAAAAAGTATAAATCACTTAATGATCATTCTGCAGTGTTGAAAATCGACCATGGCAAAAAATCAATTTTACTTATGGCTGATGCAGGTATGGCTTCGGAAAACGAATTGTTAAAAAAACTGGATGATGAAAAGATCGACGTGTTGAAGGTCTCACACCACGGGGCAAACACGGGGACAAGTAATGGGCTGTTGAAAAAAACAGACCCAGAATATGCTGTTATCTCGGTCGGACGTAAAAATAAGTATGGGTATCCTTCAAAGGAAGTTTTGAAGCGATTGAACACCCACAATGTACAGGTGTTCAGAACTGACAAGCTGGGAACGATCATTATGAAAAGCGATGGAAAGTCCGTACGGTTCTTTACCGAATTTCATCAATCATGATTCGGATTCTTTCGTACTACGTGGATCGCGCTGATGATATGTTTATTGAGCATCGTACGCATGAAAGGTTTATTGAAAAGCTGATAGATGATTTCACGGTTATCTGGTGAAGTCACATACCTTGGCGGGATACTGTTCAGACTCAAGGCAATGATGTCTATAGTACATTTATTACACCGGCAAATGGTTTGATAATCAGGACTGTTCAATAATACTGTGACGACGGTCGGGACGATTTCTTCTAAAACATTGTAATATTCTTTTGCCATTGTTCCACCTCATGATGTAAAATATGGATCCTTTATTAGTGTAGATGAATTACCAACAAAATGAAATGCCCAATTCGTTGTAAATAAAGGCAAAATAATCTTCTTTTTCGTCGGCTAAACTAAGGATGAAAGGAGGATATGCTTACAATGAATAACAATCAACTTCGTTCACTTATGTCCAATAACATCGCTTCTGTCACTCCACAGCAATCGCTTAAAGAGGCAGCAGCTTTAATGAGTCAGTATAATGTAGGTGCATTGCCGGTCGTCGAGAATGGTCAACTCCGAGGGATCATCACAGACCGTGACATCACATTACGTTCAACTGCTCAAGGCTTGGATGGAAATACACAAGTATCTCAATGTATGTCCAACAACATCGTTTCGGGGAATCCGAATATGACTCCCCAAGAGGCTGCTCAATTGATGTCCACGAACCAGATCCGTCGTCTTCCTGTGGTTGAAAACAACCAGGTCGTAGGTATGGTTTCACTTGGTGACCTTGCTACGAAAGACCAGGATCCTAATGATGCCGGGCAAGCTCTATCAAGCATTTCTACTCCTTCAAACCCAAACGCACCTCAATAACGAGAAACAAGCATCCAACTACGGGTGCTTGTTTTGTTTCCACGCATTTTCGTAGTAGAAAATTTGAGGTTCAAGTATAAGTGCATCTAAATCTCTGACATCCGTTATCACTTCCCATTCGACAAGATATCTTTTCACTTGTTATGATCACTTTTCAGCAGGTGGGTTGGGCAATTGTTCTGAGGGTGTGATGGAGCGGGAAAAGAAAGATCAAGCACTCAGGAATGGTTCTTGAGGGTGTGGATGGAGCGGGAAAAAGAAAGATCAAGCACTCAGGAGTGGTTCCTGAGGGTGTGATGAAGCGGGAAAAAGAAAGATCAAGTACTCAGAAGTGGTTTCTGAGGGTGTGATGGAGCGGGAAAAAGAAAGATCAAGCACTCAGGAGTGGTTCCTGAGGGTGTGATGGAGCGGGAAAAAGAAAGATCAAGCACTCAGGAGTGGTTCCTGAGGGTGTGATGGAGCGGGAAAAAGATAGATCAAGCACTCAGGAGTGGTTCCTGAGGGTGTGATGGAGCGGGAAAAAGAAAGATCAAGTACTCAGAAGTGGTTTCTGAGGGTGTGATGAAGGGGGAAAAACTAAGATCAAGCACTCATAAGAACACAAAAAACCAATATGGCATTGAGCTGTAGTGCTCTTTAAACTCTAATTCTACAGAGTTTGCAATAGGAAAAGTGAATGTTCAAGTATAAGGGCAACTAGGTTTCAGCCTGCGCATTCTGCTTGTCAATCAGCCTGATTACCCTATATATTGGTGTTAGATGATGGAAAGGGAGTGGCGGAATGATCAAAGCGATCGTGTTCGATTTTGATGGCATCATTTTAGATACGGAATCGTGTGAATATAACGTTTTACAAAAGATATACAAGGAGCATGGGGCAGAGTTGCCTCTGGAAGTTTGGGGAGAGTGCATCGGCACACATTCCGACTTTTTCGATGCTCATGAATACCTCGAGAAGCAGATTGGGAAAAAACTGGACCGAGACATAATCAAACAGCAGCGCGTGGATATTTTCCAGGAGCTCATCAAAGACAAAGGCCCAATGCCAGGCGTAGTCGAGTATCTGGAAGCGGCACAACATCTCGGCCTAAAGATCGGTCTAGCCTCCAGTTCTTCATACAATTGGGTTTCGAACCATCTGAAAAACCTTGGGATTTTTGATTATTTTGAGTGCATCAAGACCTCAGATGACGTGGAAAAAGTAAAACCAGACCCTGCGCTGTTTTCAGAAGCAGTGAAGTGCCTGGATGTAAAACCGGAAGAAGCTGTTGCTTTCGAAGACTCAGCGAACGGTGCGAAGGCTGCAAAAAAAGCAGGATTACATACAGTCATCATACCGAACATGGTTACAAGTCACCTGACTTTCGAGGAATATGATCTTCGACTTGAATCACTCGCTGAATTAAAACTAAACGAGATGATTGATCAGTTTTCGAATAAAGGATGAGAGGGAATATGGCTATAAAAGGCTTTAATCACATTACACTCAATGTGAATGCCCTTGATGAATCATTACATTTCTATGAAGGCATACTTGGTATGAAAAGAGTACATCTCGGCCATACAGATGCATATCTTGAAAGTGGTTCTGCCTGGATCTGTCTTTTAGAAAAAAAGAACCTGGAGACCGCTGAAAATGAAGCTACAGGTGTAGATCATTTTGCATTTTCAGTCGCTGGGGATGATTTCGATTATTTCGTACAGCGGTTGAACGAATTCCAGGTTCCGATTGTCCGCGGACCTATTGAACGGGGTGGAGGACTGGTCGTGAACTTCCTCGACCCGAATGGAATCGAACTAGAACTGAACACCGCAGATTTAAAAACAAGAATGAAGGATTGGCGATAGGAAGGATGGTACGTCATGTCATCGGTTGATGAGTCGAAATACGAAAAGAAAATCATACTTCGGAATATTGAAGAAGGCGATATCGAACAAATCCTTGGATTACAAGAGATTTGTTTTCCCAACATGGACCCATGGAAAAGAGAGCATCTCGAGAGTCATCTCAACATCTTTCCTGAGGGACAGTTTTGCGTCGAATATGATGGTAAAGTGGTCGGTACGTGTTCGAGCCTGATTGTGAATTTCGATGAGTATGATGAAAAACATACGTGGGATGAGATTACGGATGAAGGATATATCACGAATCATGATCCTGAAGGGTACAACCTTTATGGCATCGAGGTTATGGTCCACCCTGAATTCCGGCGTATGAAAATTGGACGCAGGCTTTATGAAGCACGTAAAGAGCTGGCTGATAAACTGAATTTGAAGAGCATCATCATCGGCGGTCGGATTCCGTACTACCACAAGTATGCTGATAAAATGTCACCAAGGGAATATGTGAAAGAAGTCGTCAATCATAATATTTTCGATCCTGTTCTAACCTTTCAGTTGATGAATGGATTCACGCTGATGAGGGTCAACCCATCCTATTTGCCGGATGATGATGCATCAAACGCACATGCTACATTGATGGAATGGAATAATATCGATTACCGGGCAACTTCAAAACGCCATTTCAAAACGTCATTCCCTGTGCGGATTACGACGATCCAATATATGATGAAGCAGATCTATACGTTCGATGAATTTGCAAACCAGGTTGAATATTATACCGATGTCGCTTCGGATTACGGTTCGGATTTTGCCGTTTTCCCTGAAATCTTTACGACACAGCTGATGTCGTATTTGGATGAAAAAAGTCCGAGCCAGGCCGTGCGAAGATTGACGGAGTACACGGAAGATTATATTGAACTTTTTACTGAACTGGCTGTGCGCTACAACGTAAATATCATTGGCGGATCTCATTTTGTCGAAGAAGATGGCAAGATCTACAACATCGCGTACCTATTCCGCAGAGACGGAACCATTGAAAAACAGTACAAGCTGCATATCACACCAAATGAGCGGAAATGGTGGGGAGTCAGTCCCGGAGATAAGGTCAACGTCTTTGATACCGATTGTGGAAAAATCGCGATCTTGATCTGCTATGACATCGAGTTTCCAGAGCTTTCGAGATATGTGACGGATAAAGGAGCGCGGATCATCTTCACTCCGTTCTGTACAGATGATCGTCAAGGGTATCTGCGGGTCCGCTATTGTGCGCAAGCTCGCGCAATCGAAAATCAGGTGTATACCGTTTTATCTGGAACGGTCGGGAATCTGCCGCAAACAGAAAACATGGATATCCAATATGCGCAATCGGGGATCTTTACGCCATCTGACTTCACCTTCCCTCGAGATGGGATTGTCGGAGAATGTAATCCGAATATCGAAACAGTTGTGGTAGGTGATGTCGATCTAGAAATCTTACGGAGACATAGACGGTCAGGAAGTGTCATGCAACTGAGAGACCGCCGACGCGACTTATACGAAGTGATCATGAAAAAACAAGATGAACAATGATTCAATGGTGGAGGCTTGCTGAGGTGGGTTAATGCAGGGAAGTGATATAGAATCAAAAGACAGGCTTTCGACCTGTCTTTCTTTATTTTCCGGGGAATATTGACACATTCTCCCTGCGATATTTGCCGCAAACTGTTTTCGACAGCACATTAGGTCTCAGTATGGCAAGAACCCTTCTGAACCATCCTTGTTTGACGAATTTTATATAGGGTGGTGTAATTATCCTGTCAGAAATCTGGTGAATCTTCACCAGAGAAGTGGTTGAATTAGTGAAATTCTTATACAATGGTGATATACCTGTTTTATAAAAGAGTTTAGGAGGAAGTCATGAGCTGGAAAAAAGATTATGAACGCTGGAGCAATTTTCAACAACTTGATGAAGAATTACATGAGCAGCTTCTTTTAATGAAGGATTCTGATGAGAAGCTTGAAGATTGTTTTTATAAAACATTAGAGTTCGGAACTGGGGGCATGCGTGGGGAAATCGGTCCTGGAACGAACCGAATGAACAAATATACGATCAGGAAGGCCTCTGAAGGGCTGGCACGGTACATAGAATCATTTGGTGAGAACGCAAAGTTCAGAGGTGTCGTAATCGCCTATGATTCACGTCATAAATCACCAGAATTTGCAATGGAAGCAGCCAAAACTTTAGGTCGCCATGGCATACAGACGTATGTATTTGAAGATCTCCGTCCGACACCGGAGTTATCTTTTGCAGTCCGTTATTTGAACGCATTCTCAGGAATTGTTGTGACAGCAAGTCATAACCCACCAGAATACAACGGTTTTAAAGTGTATGGAGAAGATGGAGGTCAACTTCCTCCCGTAGCAGCGAATGACGTCATTAATTTCGTGAATGATGTGGAAAATGAATTGGACATTGAAGTTGTTGAAGAGAATGAATTGAAAAAGAACGGGCTGCTGAAGATTGTCGGTGAAGAAATCGATCGTCCTTATAATGAAAAGTTAATCGGAATTTCCGTTGATCCTGCATTGATCAAGGAACAGGAAGATTTAAAAATCGTTTTCACGCCCTTACATGGAACAGCGAACATTCCGGTCCGTCGAGGCCTGGAGTCTTTAGGATTCAAGAATGTCACGGTCGTCAGTGAGCAAGAGAAGCCAGACCCTGAGTTCTCAACGGTCAAATCTCCAAATCCCGAAGAGCACGCAGCATTTGAACTTGCCATCCAATATGGAGAGCGTGAAGGTGCAGACGTATTGATCGCTACAGACCCGGATGCAGATCGCGTCGGTGTCGCTGTAAAGGATGATCAAGGAAAGTATGTCGTGCTGACCGGAAACCAGACCGGTGCTTTGATACTCAATTATTTGCTGAAACAAAAGAAGAAGCAGGGTACATTACCTGAAAACGGTGTTGTATTGAAGACGGTCGTTACGTCTGAAATCGGTCGGACGATTGCCAAGAAATACGGCCTTGCTACTGTCGATACGTTGACAGGGTTCAAGTTCATCGGTGAAAAAATGGGTGAGTATGAGCGTTCGGGTGAATATGAATTCCTATTCGGATACGAAGAAAGCTACGGATATCTGATCGGCGATTTCGTCCGGGATAAAGATGCCGTACAAGCTTGCCTCATAGCAGCTGAAGTGGCCGCTTATTATAAATCCAAAGGGATGACCCTTTATGAAGGTTTGATAGAAGTATTCGAAGAGTATGGATACTATCAAGAAGGATTGGAATCGTTGACACTGAAAGGGAAGAAAGGTGCTGAACAAATTCAGGAGATCCTTTCGACTTTCCGTAAACAACCACCTTCAGAATTTGGCGGTATCCCGATTTCTGTCATTGAAGATTACCAAAACCGTGAAAGGTTATTAGTAAAATCTACTGAAACGGAAGAAATCGTTTTGCCTCCGTCCAATGTAATCAAATATACACTTGAGGACGGATCATGGGTATGTTTACGTCCGTCGGGGACAGAACCGAAAATCAAATTCTATTTTGGGGTTCAATCCTCTACTCTCGAAGCTAGCAAAGAACAGCTTGCCAACATCAAGAAGGACGTCATTGATAAAGTAAATCGAAACCTTTGAAAATAGAAAAGAGGCTTTCCCTTACGTGATCACTCCGTTCATGGAAACACGTGTAAGAGGGAAGCCTCTTTTATTGTGGGGTGTTTATCAAGTCTCTAGTTGCTTTGATTTTTCCAATTCCTTTGCACGATGAGCATTTCTTTTTCTTCATAAAAGAGAACAGGGAAGCCTTTTTGCCAGTGCCTTTGCATTTTGGACAAATAACGAAAATCGCCATGAGTTATCATCACCTAACCTGAAGATTGCGTGAATTCAGTTATTCAAGGTTAAACTTCTATTATCATTCTATGTAAGATACGGCGATGCTAAACATTGTCTAGGCAAAATCATGAGATTGGGATCTTCTCGCCTGCTTGATAAAGAACTAGAGAAGTAAAAATCATAATTCAAGCAATCTTATTATTTATCATTGCAGGACACACTGAAATTGGAGGGGGTTATTTATTTTGGCTCTTGTTACGTGAGGGCTCCCCTTATTAGTATGGAATAGTGGGGGCACTTGTTTTGATCATTTATGGAATCGTCCCCACCTTTCAAGCTTTCCCCACATTCGGTCGTGTGTTCGCCGCTTATTGTGGTGTGTTCATCGTTTTGGCTCTCTTATGGGGATGGTTGATTGATAAAAAGACACCTGATCACTATGATGTTATCGCATAGTCTGTCTTATCGGTGTTTCGATCATCATTTGGGCACAGCGAGTCAATTAGTAAGAGGAGGGGACCTTTTTGTCAGTGTAATGAATGTCGTCGTCACTCCGACTGCGATGATTGTTATCACGGAATAAAGGAAGGATTGTGTGCCGAGGATCAAACCTCCGCATACAATGACGATTGCATCGATCAGGAAAATGAGGATTCCGACATTCACTTTTGTCATCCGAGACAGCATTTGTGCAAGTAAATCCGTTCCTCCAGTGGTTGTTTCCTGTTGGAGCATAATTCCGATGCCTGTTCCGACCAAAAAACCGCCGATCAAAGCGCAAAGAAGAAGAGGGGGATGACTCCAATGCCGAATTGGCGCAAATGCATCAATGAAAAAAGAAGAGATCAGCATGCCGTGTAAACTATTATAAAAATAAGAACGATGGTAGAACCAGGCTAGTCCATAAAGAGGCAAACTTAAAAGGATGATGACAGGGCCGGGCTGGAACCCCCATGTATAGTTGGCTATCAAACTGATTCCGATGATGCCCCCATCGAGCAAATGGTGAGGGGCAAGAAGACCATTGATACCGACCCCGATAAACAAACTGCCTATGAAGATCGCAAACCATTTTTTCATCCTCAACCTCTCCCCGAAAAGAACCTTTACTAACAAGATATGTACAAGTTCTGGATGATATGAGGGGGGAGCGAAGTTGTCGAAGGGGGTATGCTTTTTGGGAAGTGAACAGAATAATTCTAGAAGTGAACAGAATATCTTAAAAAGTGCACAGAATATCAGGAAAGTGAACAAATTAACTTGAAAAGTGAACAGATTATCGCAGATTCCTAACACAATACAACAAAAGCTGCCCTCACAGGCAGCTTTTTTCAGTAGATTATCGGATTTGTCCAGTTCCGCTCATAACATATTTGACGGTGGTAAGAGCAGGGAGTCCCATTGGACCACGAGCATGGAGCTTTTGAGTTGAAATTCCGATTTCCGCTCCAAATCCAAGTGCTCCGCCATCTGTAAATCGTGTAGATGCGTTATGATAGACTGCTGCTGCATCTACTAGACCTAAGAAAGTTTTCGCAGCTTGATCATCTTCTGTTATGATCGCTTCAGAGTGTTTCGTGCCATACTCTTCAATATGGTCAACCGCTTCAGTCACATCATTCACGGTTTTTACAGCGATATCTGTTGAAAGATATTCGTTCGCCCAGTCTTCTTCACCAGCTGGAATAGCTCCAGGAAAGATAGCTTGAGCATAATCATCACCATGTGCTGTGATCGAGTTCTCTTCAAACGCCTTGATAAGTGCATCTTTATTTGTGTCCAACCATTCTTTATGAACAATGACAGTTTCTGCAGCATTACAAACTGCAGGGCGATCTGTCTTTGCGTTTACAAGGATGTTGATTGCTTTTTCTACATCAGCAGCTTTATCGATGTAGATGTGGCAGTTTCCGACTCCTGTCTCAAGTACAGGTACAGTTGCATTATTGACGACTGCTTGAATCAAGGAACCTCCTCCACGTGGGATCAACACGTCGATGTGTTCTTTCATCGTAAACAATTCTTGAGTCGCTGAGCGGTCTGTGCTAGCGATGAACTGTACTGCCTCTTTTGGAATTTTAGTCTGTTCTAAACCACGATGCATCACTTCGACAATCGCTTTGTTTGAAGAAAGGGCAGAAGATCCGCCTTTCAGAACGATTGCGTTACCTGATTTCAAAGCAAGACCAGTTGCATCGACTGTTACGTTCGGGCGTGCTTCGTAGATCATTCCGATGACGCCTAGCGGTACGCTCACTTGTTGTACATTCAATCCATTTTCAAGTGTCCAGTCTGATTTCACGACACCTGTCGGATCTTCAAGCTCTGATACCTCACGAAGACCTTGCGCAAATTCGAAAATTCGTTCTTTATTTAGGGATAAACGGTCCATGAACGCAGCGTCAAAGCCTTTTTCACGACCTTGAGCAAGATCTTCTTCGTTCGCTTTTAAAATCGTTTCGTATTCAACTTCGAGGATGTTTGCAACGGTATGCAGTGCCTGGTTCTTTTCCTCAGTCGTCAATAGAGATAATGTTTTTGCAGCTTTCTTAGCTGTAATCGCTTGTTCTTCAACACTTGGTTTTTCAATCGTAAGTGTAATGGGTATCAATTCCTTTCGAATGTTTTTTCATCAAATTGTTTCTTGTGCAATTTTCAATCCTATTCCGCAAGAGCGGGGAGGGGACCGAAGTTACAGCCGGCACCCCCGAAACAATAACAAACTAATTAAACACCTACAGGTACAGCAGCATCCAGGTGACAGACCATATCTTCACTTTCAACTGCAGCAACTGAATAGTCCTTCAGCTGATCTTCTTTTTTATTATCAATGACTTTTTTCAATTCTTTCGATGAATACTTCATGACACCTAGACCGATCTTTTCGCCATCGAGGTCCATGATGCGGACGACAGCGCCTTTATCAAAACGACCTTTGACGCTGTGCAAGTCAGTCGGTGCAAGGCTTGTGTTCCCCTCTTGAATGGAAACCTTCACTTCATCACCTATTGTGACTTCACCTTCAGGACCTGAATTAAAGGCAATCCATTGTTTCTTCTGGTTCAAGTTCTCGTTGTCTTCTTTCGGTTCGAAATACGTTCCTTTTGCTTCACGATTGACCGCATCGTAAATGATGTTGCTCGTGTTGGCTTTCCCTAAGAATGCAGGGATTCCTGATGCTAAAGAAATTTTGAAAGCGTCGATTTTCGACTTCATTCCGCCTGTACCGACTGCACTTCCAGGGTCCCCTGCTGCAGCTTCGATTTCAGGTGTGATTGCATGGACCTGATCGAGCAACTGAGCATTTTCATTTTTACGAGGATCATCATCAAATAGACCATCGATATCAGATAAAATAATGAGTTGATCTGCATCAACGAGTCCTGCTACTTTTGCAGACAATGTGTCGTTGTCTCCAAATTTCAAGAAGTCCATCGTGATCGTGTCGTTTTCGTTGACGATCGGGATGATTCCTCTTTCTAATAAGACAGTCAATGTGCTTCTTGCATTGTTGTATCGTGTTTCATATTTGAAATCGTCACGTGTAATCAAGATTTGAGAACCTACATATCCGTGTGAGATGAAAAGGTCAGAGTAGGTTTCAATTAAAAGTCCCTGGCCGATCGACGCTGCCGCTTGTTTTTCCGGCAATGACTCTGGACGGGAGATGAACCCGAGCTTACGATAGCCTGCAGCTACTGCTCCAGATGAAACGAGCAGGACCTCATGTCCGTCATCTTTCAATCGAACAACCTCATCTACTATTTTTTCTATTTTTCTACGGCTAAGCTCTCCATGTAAACTTGTTAGTGAACTACTTCCTATTTTGATTACAATTCGTTTTTTATCCATAACTGGTTACTCCATCACTCCTAAATATCTATCATTAAAATGTTTGTTTTAACTATCAATTTTGGCTGTTTTCGCAAACGTTGTTGCTCTTGAAAGTAGTTGATTTCCGCTTCAGGTGCTCGCTTTCCGCGGGCGTGCGGTGAGCCCGCAGGAGTCTCGCACCTTGCTCTCCAATCAACTTGAACAAGGGGGGGTTATTACCAAAATGACCCAAAAACAACAATCTTTAAGAAAAGAGCCTTTACTTTTGTTCTGCAAAAACTTTTTCGAGTTCTTCGCGTAGTTCTTTTGAACGGGATGCCGCTCCTTTTACTGCCTCCGCTATCGCTTTTCCTCCGCCATGTTCAGCTAATGCTTCCAATCCAGCTGCTGTCGTTCCGTTCGGGGAGGTGACGTTTTTTCTCAACTGAGTCGGTGTCTCTTCACGTTCTAGCATCATCTGAGCCGCACCTCTGATGGTTTGTGCTCCGATTTGTCTCGCCAACTCACGATCCAGACCACCTTCATAGCCTGCCTGCTCCATGTGTTCCATCAGGTTATAGAAGTAAGCCGGACCACTTCCTGCAATGCCAGTGAAGATATCCATTTGATCTTCTTCAATGATGTAAGCTTCTCCGATGCATCTCATCAATTCTTTTGTAAGTAAAACCTGATCCATAGATACATGCTTACCTGGGCTGATTGCCGTTGCTGATTCACCTAACATGCTGGAGGTGTTCGGCATTACCCGAATGACCTGCTGACGATCATTCAAGTTTTCTTCCATATAAGTAGTAGAAATTCCGGCTAATACTGAAATCAGCAATTGATCTGGTCGCAAGCGATCTTTTAAATCTGCTAAGACCGTCTCGATATCTTTCGGTTTCATCGCAAGAATAAATACATCTATCTTACTGAAATCCAATTGATCTTTCATTACAGCTTCAATTCCATATTTCGTTTTGATTGTATTTAAACGTTCTTGGTTACTACGGTTGGTTGCAATGATTTGTTCCGGTGCAAATTTTCCTGATTCGACGATTCCTGAAATCATTGCTTCAGCCATATTCCCAGCGCCTAAAAAGACAACGCGTTGTTTCAACAAAGTAACCACTCCTTTTCTGTCCGTTCAATTCAACGTTTTTTATCGTAACACTCACGGAAATTAATTCAACAGCTATAACCAAATAGGTTGCATATTGGCGAAAAAGTCCAGGTAAACGTTTACATCGACTTTTATATGATTCAAATCCGTTCTAAGGACAAATAATCTCGGCTGAGGATAGTATTTGGAAGCTGGAAATTCCACACACCCTTATTAGACTGTTTATTTAGAAAATTCCGTTTACTTTAAATCAGTAAAAAAGGTGTCCCATATAATAATGAAGAAATAAGAATAGAGAGTAATTCAGAGGAGGGTAATCGTATGGAGATAGAGCAAAATACACCACTGATTGTGATCGATGTCCAACAAGCATTCCAACATCCGAACTGGGGGAACCGCAATAATCCCGAAGCTGAAAAGAACATCGCAGCACTGATCGATGATTGGAGAATGAATTCCCGGCCGGTTTTCTTTGTGCAACATATTTCTGACAATCCTGAGTCACTGTTTTATGAGGAGGGAGAAGGGGTTGATTTTAAAGAAGATTGCAGGCCAGTGAACGGTGAGGTGATCATCCGGAAAACAGTGAACAGTGCTTTCATCGGAACAGACCTACAACAGCGGGTTACCGAACTTCACTGTAAAAATGTCGTCATAGTTGGATTGACAACCAATCATTGTGTGGAAACGACGACGAGAATGGCTGGAAATTTCGGGATGAATCCGATTCTCGTTGAGGATGCTTGCGCCACTTTCGACCGGAGAGGACCTGATGGAAAGATCTATCTTGCAGAAGATATCCACCAGATGACAATCGTAAATCTGAATGAGGAATTCGCTGAGATCATGGCGACTGCTCAACTATTGCAATCAGCCCAAATAGAAGGATGATGAATTCACTCTCCTGTTCATGAAAAAGGATTTCTGACATACATTGTCTTATAGAATCCTTTTTAGGAGGGACTGGCATGAGCATTGATGAACACAAGGAGTTAATAAACGCCATTCACGAAATTACAGAAATCGCCGAGGGATTCGGACTTGATTTTTATCAAATGCGTTATGAAATTTGTCCGTCTGATATCATCTATACATTTGGTGCTTACGGAATGCCGACTCGTTTTTCCCATTGGAGCTTCGGTAAGCAATTCCATAAAATGAAACTTCAATATGACCTTGGATTGAGTAAGATTTATGAACTTGTCATCAACTCTGACCCTTGTTATGCGTTTCTATTAGACAGTAATTCATTAATCCAGAACAAATTGATCATCGCGCATGTACTCGCACACTGTGATTTCTTCAAAAACAACATACGATTTACAAATACACGACGGGACATGGTCGAAAGCATGACTTCGACCGCAGAACGGATCGCCAACTATGAGCATCTCTATGGAAAAAAAGAAGTCGAAAGTTTCTTGGACGCCGTGTTGAGTATCCAGGAACATATTGATCCTTCTATCATGAGACCGAAGCTCAATTACAAGATGGATGAGGAAGAAGAGGAGCTGGAGAGGAAAGCGACTCCTTATGATGACCTGTGGGAAATGGATGAGGCTGAGAAAAGGGAAAAGAAGAAATTGAACAAGAAACGGAAAATCCCGCCTCATCCTGAAAAAGATATACTGATGTTCATTGAGGAATACGGCAGGGAGCTGGAGGATTGGCAAAGGGATATCCTCTCGATGATGCGGGAAGAGATGCTGTACTTCTGGCCGCAGCTAGAGACGAAAATCATGAACGAAGGGTGGGCATCTTTTTGGCATGCACGGATCCTACGTGAAATGGACTTGACGACTGATGAAGTGATCGAGTTTGCCAAGCTGAATGCTGGTGTCGTACAGCCGTCGAGGACATCGATCAATCCTTATTACCTCGGTTTGAAGATTTTTGAAGATATTGAAGAAACCTATAACAATCCTTCAGAAGAATTGCAGAAGCAGGGGGTCAAGAAGGGGGACGGAAGGGAAAAGATCTTCGAGGTCCGTGAAATCGAGTCGGACATTTCGTTCATCCGTAACTACTTGACGAAGGATCTCTGTGATCGTGAGGACTTGTATCTGTTCCAAAAGCAAGGAAAGGATTACAGAATTACGACGAAAATGTGGGAAGAAGTTCGCGAACAGCTCATCAACAGCCGGGTGAATGGAGGATTCCCATATATCACGGTCAATGACGGCGATCATTTGAAAAATGGAGAGCTCTACCTCGTTCATCATTTTGAAGACATGGAACTCGACTTGAAATACCTTGAAAAAGTACTGCCTTACATCCATTACCTATGGGGAAGATCCGTTCATCTTGAAACCAAAGTTGAAAACAAAGGAGTCGTCTTCACATACGATGGCAAATCCGTGCATAAGAAGAACTTATAGAATGATTGCTAAAACCGCCATAGTAGGCGGTTTTTTCATGGGCTTTCGCATATTGATGGAAATTTGGATTCACTTTCCATTTATGTGTTGAATATTAATAAACAATAATGTAAAATGTTTACTAAATAGAAAACGTTTATTAGGAGTGTTTACATTAAATGAATGATCGAGATCTTTTTTGGGATGCGGATATAGATGCACTGAAAAAAGGATTTATCTTCAACCAAACAACAGAGGAATTCACCTGCCTCATTTGTCGAAAAAGCTTCCAGAAAGGCTTGATCTTTCCTTGGACAGAAGGACTATACATGGAGGCAGAACGTGCTATTAAACAGCATATCATCGATGAACATGGATCGATGCTTGATTATTTGTTAAGCATGAACAAAAAGTACACGGGACTCACTGATGTACAACGAAAAATCTTGATGAGCTTCAAGAGCGGCCAATCAGATAAGGAGATCGCGAAACAACTTGATATAGGCAGTACATCGACGATCCGGACACATCGGTTCAAGCTGAAGGAAAAAGAAAAACAGGCAAAGGTCTTCCTGGCAATCATGGAAATGTTGAAAAATGCTGATCAGAAGGATGACCTTGTCCAAATTCATAAGGGGGCGACGCAAGTGGATGAACGCTATGCAATTACCACAAAGGAAAGGGAAAAAGTATTATCGACTTATTTTAAAAAAGGTCCAGATGGCCCGATTACTCATTTTCCAAGTAAGGAAAAGCGAAAGATCATTGTTTTGCAGCACATTATCCGGAAGTTCGATCCGGAGCGGATCTATAATGAAATGGAAGTGAATGAAGTGCTGAAGCCGGTCATTGATGACTATGTGACCGTCAGGCGGTATCTCATCGAATATGGATTCCTTGATCGGAACAAAGATTGCAGTGAATATTGGGTGAAAAAATAAGGCTGTATTCGCAAACTTTGTTGCTCTTGCACTTAAAGAAAGTATAAAATACTTTCTTCAGTATAAGGGCAACTAAGGCTCGACCTACAAAAGGCTTGGTCTCGCCAAGTTTTCTTTAAAAGTCGTTGATTTCCGCTCCAGGTGCTCGCTTTCCGCGGGGCGTGCGGTGAGTCCACTCGTGGCCTTGCGACATTGAATGGTCTCACCTGTCCCACTGATCCCGCAGGACAAGGAAAGCTTCGGTAGTGTTACATCGCACGAAGAAAATGTGATTTTCATTTTCGAGGAGTCTCGCACCTTACTCTCCAATCAACCTGCACAAGGTGGTTCTTTACAAAAATGACCCAAAAGCAACAATCTTTAAGAAAAGAGCTGAAAATAATAAGGCGGACCGGTGCGACACCGCAGTGATTTCCAAAAAATCATGAAATTGCAAAAAAATTTAAAAAATAGACAAAAGTCTATTGCCAAATGGAAACGGTTGGTATAAACTTTTAAAGTACTTAATAAAGATAAATCATAAAAAAGAAAAGGAGGTTAGCGTCATGCAACAATATATCGATATCATTCAGAAACAAGTAATTGTCGTAACATCTTCAGACAACTTCATAATGTGTGGCGTGAACCGATAAAGAACTTTTCTATCTTTAATAATAAAGTGTCTGATCAGCTTACGCCCAATTTTTCGGCGTGAGCTTTTATATTTCTGTTCCATTACCCAGGAAGAAGTATGTCGCGAACGTGCGGCATACTTCTTTTTTCTTTTTATGGGAAGAACAGTTTGGCTCTTACCAAACTTTCTTATATATTTGTTCAAATTTGAAGGGAGAAATGAAGATGCATGTAAAAATCAAAAACACATCAAGGCTGCTTGATCGGATTGAAGGCGGCTGACAACTAAACGGAGAGAACAAAGGCAAGAGAGGGGATAAAGCATGTTTTCAGTATTAATCAAACTAGGTTGGTTTTTTAAAAAACATTGGAAGCGTTATACGGTTGCGATCGTATTGCTTCAAATCGTCAACTTGATCGAGGTCGTACCTCCAAAACTGATTGGAATGGCGATCGATGAAATGACGATTGGGTCTTTGACAGGTGAACGATTATTCCAGTTCGTCGGTTTTTATCTTGCACTGATGGTTGTGAACTACATCCTTTGTTACATATGGATGTATCAGCTATTCGGAGGAGCATTTCTGGTCGAGCGTACGATGCGCTCAAGCTTCATGCGCCATTTATTGAAGATGACGCCGACCTTTTATGAAAAATATCGCACAGGTGATTTGATGGCAAGAGCTACAAACGATCTGAAAGCGATATCGATGACAGCGGGATTTGGAATATTAACATTAATTGATTCTACGTTTTTCTTGATCACGATCCTTTTCGTAATGGGCTTCATGATCAGTTGGAAGCTGACGCTCGCAGCCTTGCTGCCGCTTCCGATCATGGCCATTCTCATGAACCGTTACGGAAAGATGATGCATAAACGGTTTACGACAGCCCAGGATTCATTCGGAGAGTTGAATGACCAGGTGCTTGAATCCGTTTCAGGCGTTCGCGTCATCAGGGCTTATGTCCAAGAAAAAGCAGACCATAAACGTTTTGAGAATCTGGCGGATGACGTTTACAAAAAGAACGTTTCTGTCGCCCGGGTCGATTCACTATTCGAGCCGACGATCAAAGTGTTGGTCGGTGTGAGTTATTTGATTGGGTTAGGATACGGAGCTTACCTCGTATTCCATAAAACAATCACATTAGGAGAACTCGTTTCATTCAACGTTTATCTGGGGATGTTGATCTGGCCGATGTTTGCAATCGGGGAACTGATCAATATCATGCAGCGTGGTAACGCTTCCCTGGACCGGGTCAACAATACGCTCGATTATGAGCCGGATGTAAAAGATGGCGAAAAGATCTCAGCAATCTCTGAAGCTAGTGAAATCAAGTTCAAGAACGTCACCTTCCGTTACCCAAGTTCCCAGGTTGATAACTTGAAAGATGTGTCCTTCACATTGAAGCAGGGGCAAACACTTGGGATCGTGGGGAAAACGGGAAGCGGAAAGACGACTTTGATTAAGCAGCTTTTACGGGAATATCCATTAGGTGAAGGAGAGATCTCCATTTCCGGTGTTCCGATTGATGAGGTTCCGATTTCACAGATTCAGAGCTGGATGGGTTATGTACCACAGCAGCAAGTTCTCTTTTCCAGATCGGTAAAAGAGAACATCCAGTTTGGCGTTACAGAAACTTCTCAAAAACGCTTGAACGAAGTCGTCGAGCTATCCTCGTTAACCGGTGACATCGAAAACCTGCCGCAGGGTATGAAAACGCTTGTTGGTGAAAAAGGAGTCGCACTTTCCGGTGGCCAGAAACAGCGGATTTCGATTGCACGTGCATTGCTCGTCAATCCAGATATCCTTTTGTTGGATGACGCGATGTCAGCCGTTGACGGTAAAACAGAAGCGAAAATCATTGAAAGCATCCGGAATGAACGCTCAGGTAAGACGACGTTCATCACGACACATAGACTGTCTGCGGTGCAACACGCAGATTGGATCCTCGTCATGGATGAGGGGCGTGTCATTGAAGAAGGAACACATGAAGATTTATTGAAAAACGGAGGCTGGTACAAACAGCAGTATGAACGACAGCAATTAGAAGATGGCCTCTCAGAAGGT
This sequence comes from Pseudalkalibacillus sp. R45, assembly GCF_052246725.1. Classification (NCBI taxonomy): domain Bacteria; kingdom Bacillati; phylum Bacillota; class Bacilli; order Caryophanales; family Fictibacillaceae; genus Pseudalkalibacillus; species Pseudalkalibacillus sp. R45. The sequence goes on from NZ_JBQQCL010000019.1 coordinate 29,477, forward strand.
GTGGTGTAATAAAAATGAGCGTAGGAAAACGATTATTTCAATACGCATTAAGATATAAAAAGATGATCATCATAGCATTAGCGATGTTGACGATTGCTGTCAGTGCCGAACTGACAGGTCCGTTCATCGCAAAAAAGATGATTGATAATCACATCCTCGGCATTGAAAAGCCGTGGATACATGTGGAAAACGCTGGTGAGGACACCGTCGAATACAAAGGAAATCATTATATTCGCACTGAGTATTTTGATGGTGATGCTTCTCAATATGAAGAAGTGCGGATTCTCCAAGTCAAGCGGGACTACTTCTTTATCAATGAACCGATTGAGTTTGACGGAAACCGTTCCGTTGATGGCAGCTCGATCACCATTGAAAAAGGTGAAGAGAAAGCAGTATACGAAGCAGAAGAATTATCGACTGATCAACTTTTGGCGTTTTACCGGCCGGAAGTGAAGTGGCTCATCTATTTGAGTGCATTCTATATGGGCTTACTGGTCGTATCAGCTATATTCACGTATTGGCAAAAATATATCCTGCAGAAGTCCGCGAACCGGATCATCCAGAACATGCGGACAGATGTATTCGGACAGATCCAGCGGCTACCGGTCAATTATTTTGATAATTTACCAGCGGGTAAGGTCGTTTCAAGAATCACGAATGATACAGAAGCGATCCGTGAGTTGTATGTCACGGTTTTAGCTCAGTTTTTTACAGGGATCATCTATATCCTCGGAATTCTGACGGCATTGTTCTTCCTTGATGCACGATTGGCGATGATCTGCTCTGTCATCATCCCGATCATGTTTGTCTGGATCATCATGTACCGCAAATATGCGTCGAACTATAATCATCTCATCCGTCAGCGTTTGAGTGACTTGAATGCGATGATCAACGAATCGATCCAAGGGATGACGATCATACAAGCATTCCGTAGACAAAAGCAGACGACCGATGAATTCGAAAAGATCAATGAAGAATACTTCACTTATCGGAACAAGCTGCTGAATCTTGATGCATTAATGTCTCATAACCTGGTCAACCTGCTTCGTAACGTTGCGTTCGTTACATTGATCTGGTATTTCGGCGGAGCCTCCCTGACCGCGACAACTGCTGTGTCCGTTGGAGTTCTATATGCATTCGTCGATTATTTGAACCGCCTTTTCCAACCGATCACAGGAATCGTGACACAGCTTGCCAACCTGGAACAGGCACTTGTTTCAGGAGAGCGGGTCTTCCGACTACTTGATCGTGAAGGAGAAGACGTTTCAGATACGGAGATTTCCCGTTATAAAGGGAATGTTGTTTTTGACGATGTCACTTTCGCTTATAAAGAGGATGAAAATGTGTTGAAGAACATCTCCTTTGAAGCGGAACAAGGCCAGACCGTCGCTCTTGTCGGTCACACTGGCTCCGGAAAAAGTTCAATCATGAATCTCTTGTTCCGTTTTTACGATGTAGAACATGGGAAAATCATGATCGATGGCCAAGATATCCAAACGATGACAAGACAAGATCTTCGTAAGCATATGGGGATCGTATTACAGGATCCGTTCCTTTTTACAGGGACGATCGCATCCAATGTAAGCTTGGATGACCCGGCGATTACGAGAGAGACGGTAGAGAAAGCATTGCGTGATGTCGGGGCAGAGCCTTTCATCAAACAGCTTCCGAAAGGCTATGATGAACCCGTTATCGAAAAAGGAAGTACATTGTCAGCAGGTCAAAGACAGCTCATTTCCTTTGCGCGGGCGCTTGCGTATAACCCAGCGATTTTGATTTTGGATGAAGCAACGGCGAACATCGATACGGAAACTGAGGCAATCATCCAGGAAGCATTGGAAGTCCTGAAAAAAGGACGTACAACATTCATCATTGCTCACAGACTTTCTACGATTAAAAGCGCTGATCAGATCCTCGTACTTGATCGCGGCCGAATCGTCGAAAGAGGTTCACACGATGAACTGATGGAAGCGAAAGGCAAGTACTATCAAATGTATCAACTGCAGCAAGGGGCAAAAGAATCTCAAGCTGTTTGAAAAGAATAAACCAACGGAAGACCTCAGTATCAGTCAGATGCTGAGGTCTTTTTAGTTGTGGGGCAAGAGAGTTGGTGCTGTAAACCTGCCATAGTAGCCTCTGTTTGGGACAGGAAGAGGAGAAACCAGCGCAAACCTGTCCCAATAAAAAGCTAACAGGATAAACAAAAAAGGGGAACGAACTGTATGAAGCGAATTAAGTAAAGAGATTTCTCCAGACAAGAGTACATATATTCATAGTAAGGGGTTATTTGAAGAGGAAAGGACAAGGGGGGGTTAAGATGAAGAAAAAAGAGATTTATTCGTGGACAATGTATGATTGGGCGAACTCAGCTTTTGCCACGACCATCATGGCTGCGGTGCTGCCAATCTTCTATTATGATGTCGCTGCCAAAAATATCGACAAGACGACCGCGACAGCCTACTGGGGATATTCACAATCAATCGCGGTCTTGATTGTTGCATTATTGGCACCGATTTTAGGGGCAATTGCAGATCACTCGAATTCTAAAATGAAGTTTCTTCGATTTTTCGCTTATATGGGGATTCTTGCAAGTATTCTCCTCGCATTTGTAGGTGAAGGGGACTATATTCTGGCTTCAATCCTATTGATTGCCGGGACGATTGGGTTTTCTGGTGGCAACGTGTTTTATGATGGTTTTTTGCCGGAAATTGCTTCTAAGGATGAGATCGATCGGGTCTCTGCCCGTGGTTACGCTTTCGGTTATATTGGCGGAGGACTCCTTCTCCTCATCAACCTGATGATGATCATGAATCCATCCTGGTTTTTCATTCCGAATACGCTGCTCGCTACACAGATTTCCTTTGCCAGTGTGGGTGTTTGGTGGTTCATCTTTTCGATACCGATGTTCCGTAATATAAAAGAAGTGAAGCATGAACAGCCTCAGATAAAGGGAGCCTATGTCAAAATAGGTTTCAAACGGGTGTTGACGACCTTCAAGGAAATCAGACAGTTCAAGCAGCTGTTGTTATTCTTAGTCGCATTTTGGCTGTTCAACGACGGGATATCGACCATCATCAAAATGGCGACGATCTATGGTAGAGATATCGGTATCGGATCAAATGATCTAATCGCCGCCTTATTGATCACTCAGTTTGTCGGTATTCCTTTCGCTTTCCTTTTCGGGTACCTTGCGAAAAGACTACAAGCGAAGCGTGCGCTCTATATTGCGTTATGGACGTATGTGGTTATTGTTCTCTTAGGATATTTCATGGAGACTGCAGCACACTTCTATGCGCTTGCTGTCATGGTCGGTTTTGTACAAGGAGGCGCACAGGCGTTAAGCAGGTCGATCTTCGGAAGCATGGTACCGGAGAATCGTCATGCGGAATTCTACGGATTTTACGGTATATCCGCAAAGTTTTCTGCGATCTTCGGACCATTTGTTTTCGGAATCGTTGGGCAGCTTACAGGGTCAACACGACTGGGTATCGTGTCGCTGATCATCTTCTTCCTCGTAGGAATCTTCATCCTCTCACGTGTGGATATCGATAAAGGAAAAAAAGAAGCGGGTTATACATCAGATTTGACAATGTGAACAAAGGAATGGGCTGCCTCTTTTGGAGACAGCCCTGTCTTTATAGAATCGGTTCGTAATGTTTGTTTTCGAGGCGCAAGGATAAGTCCTTGCCGACGTCATAGCAGACATTGCCAAGCTTTTCTTTCAACTTTTCATATTGCTCCATGTTGTCATCATACCAATACCCTTTTAGCAAAGTCAGAATTTCTGTTCCTTCATCTACTGCGCTTTCAAACAATTCCATGAATGATTCTTCATGATGCTCATCGGATTGGGCAGGATGGTTCCATGGCGTTTTTGATTCATTCAAATAATCGACATCATCAACATTTTTTTGATAGGAGAAGGGATGGACCTTTTCTTTTAAAAGCTTGTTTTTCCAGCCTAGCGGGTCGTAGAGGACACGTAATGCTTTCTGCATATGTTGATAGGACTGTTGTACATATCCAGCTGGCATTTTTTCATGAAGTTCAGGGAAGGTGTCATTGATCTTTTCTTCAAGCATTTTTTCGATCGGCTCATGAAGCTTTTTTCCGATTGCCAGCTCTTTATACACTGGTGTGTTCCAGGTTTCGATGTTTTTGTGCTTTTTCATCATGAGTGTATCAATAATGATTTCAAGCTTTTGATGACGATTGCCTTTTGTACCGGATCGATAGTTTATGTATGGGTGTGTATTTCTGTCAAGGATATGGTGTGTAATGAAGCCTGTCGTAAATGCTGTCAATTTCTCGTCCTGAAGTTTTTCTTTCGTATGATCAATCAATTTCAAAAGGAAATCGCCGCAGTGTTCATGGTGGATCCGATCCCCGACTTCTGTGACAGGGGTTGCCTTCCAAGGCCAGAAATTATGATAGAAAAAAGGATCAGGTCCTTGTGTACCAAAGTTGAAGTATGGTTCTGTCTTTTCATTCAAATCGATGACTCCTGTACGCTTTAATACAACTTCCCCAAAGTATATGTGGGTCCAGACATTCGGCATGCGATCGCCACCTTTATTTTTATCAGTTCTATCTGAATTATATCGGATATCCAAATTTATGAAAACGGTTGGAGGGAATTAATGTGTCCAATGTTTACTTTTTTACAGGGTTCCCAGGATTTATTGCTACAAAGCTGATTGAGGAATTATCCATTCAAGATCCGGATGCTTCCTTTCTTCTGTTGGTTCATGAATCACAGTTGGAAAAAGCTAAGGTGAGGATCGACATGTTCGAAAATCAGGAAAGATATTCAATATTGACCGGAGATATCACTGATGAAGGATTGGGATTGGATCATTCTCTGAGCAGGGGAGACATCACGCATGTGTTTCATTTAGCTGCCATCTATGACCTGGCAGTTCCTGAATCGGTAGCTCAGCTTGTGAATGTTTCAGGAACGAGGAATGTGCTTGAGTGGCTTTCGACGCTGAGTAATTTGAAAAGATTCGTCTATTTCAGTACCGCATATGTGTCAGGGACCCGCACCGGTACGGTGTACGAGCATGAGCTCATCAAGGGCCAGGCTTTTAAAAATCATTACGAGTCGACGAAGTTTGAGGCAGAAGTACTTGTCCAAGAACGAATGGCGAAGATTCCAACCACCATTATCCGACCTGGTATTGTTGTGGGGGATTCGAAGACTGGAGAGACGGTCAAATTTGATGGACCTTATTTCATCATGCGATTCCTCGATAAATTTGCGAAATTCCCAATTCCATACATCGGAAGGGGCGATGTGCCTGTCTGCCTGGTACCAGTTGATTTTATCGTCAGAGCGGTCTCTTTCTTGACACACATTGAAGCTGGGGAAGGGAAAACCTATCATTTGACCGATCCACATCCTTTTCCTGCAAGGGAATTGTATCAGGAAATCGTTCAACAATTGCTTGGAAAGAAGCCTTCCTGGGTTATTCCGACTTCTCTAGTCAGTGGATTTCTCTCTATACCAGCTTTTCGAAGATGGGTCCAGGTGGAAAGGGAAACCATGGATTATTTCTTATGCGAAACCTATTACGATGCTTCGAATACGGTTACTGACCTTCAAGGCTCAGGTATCATTTGTCCGACCTTCGATCAATATGCTGAAACGATCATCCAGTATTATAAACAATCAAGAACCGACCCTGAAAAGGCGATATTGGTAAAATGAAGAAACGCTTGTTTTCAAGGCTAAGGAAATATACTCGCTTTCCACAGGCGATCCGCAAACCTTCTCACTAGTTCCTCGTTGCGGGGTCTCGCCAGGCTCGCTTTCCTCTGGATCAGTCATAATAATTATCACTTCGACTAATAAATAAACACCGACCCGCTCCTATTTGAGGTATGAGGCCGATTTGATCATTCAATTGATTTTCCGTTCCAGACGTTTCACTCGATAGCCGAGCGGTTGCCCCATTTTTACAGAAGAGCCAGGTTCTAATGAGGGATTGAGCGCAATCAGATTTTCTTCGAATAAAAGGATGACAGTTGATCCAAACTCAAAATGACCTATTTCATCGCCTTTATCAACAGGAAGTAATGTTTCTAGTGTATTTTTCAATGGTTGCCCTTTGTGATGTTCTTCAACCTGATCCTTAAACGCCAGTTGCACGCTTCCGACAATCAAGGCGCCAATTTTTACGATGGCCAATTGACCTGTAGCACTATGGAGATACGTAGCAATCCGTTCATTTTTTGTGAAAATTCCCTTAACCGCATCAACCCCCAATTTATTTACTGGATAGAGGCGACCCGGTATGTAGGAATAGTCTGTAATAGAACCGTCAATCGGTGCGTGAATCCGATGGTAATCCTTTGGACTTAAATAAATGGTCATAAAGGAACCGTTACGGAATGCTCGTGCTTTGTTTTTATCGTTCAAAAGGCTTTCTACAGTATATGATGCACCTTTTGCCTGGATGAGTGTGCCGTTTTTGATCTCACCGACCTGGGTGACTGTACCATCTGCAGGACTTACTAATGTATCAATGTGTGCATCCACCGGTCGTGCTTGTGGTTTTAATGTTCTTTTGAAAAATTCGTTCAGGTTTTTATACTCATGAAGCGGCTTTTCAATCATGCTCATATCGATTTTATAGATTTTCGCATATGCCTTGATTGCAAATCTACTGAGCGAAGCCTTCATAAAAGAACCGATAAAGTAAGTGATGGCATGATGAGGTAAACAAAATAAAAGATATTTCAAAACAATTTTCATTTTTTTCTCCTAAAAATGATACTTATAATTCCAATTGATTTAGAACAGGTTTAGTATTCGCGTGAAAAGGGTTTATGAACAATACCAATATTATACTTCCTAATGACAAGCGTGTTAATAAAAAAATGAAGAAAAAACAAATCGATTTACAATTATGGGAAGACTATTTTAATAAATAGGGTTTTCATAGCCCTATAAATTAGGTACGATAGATGCGTTATATATGGCACAGTAAAAGGTTGTTGAAAATGAAAAGAAACCCAAGACTACGTAAAATACGTTTAACTTCCGTACAAATGATCATATTGTTCTATCTAGGTGCAGTAGTTCTGGCAACCTCGCTGCTTAGTCTGCCATTCGCTCATCGTGGTGGGATGGAATGGTCTTTCATAGATGCTCTATTCACCGCGGTTAGTGCCATCAGTGTTACAGGATTGACTGTTGTCAATACAGCAGAAACCTTCAATGAATTCGGTTATTTCATTTTGGCTTTTGTCTTGCAATTCGGTGGAATCGGAATCATGACCCTGGGTACATTCATCTGGCTTTTGGTTGGTAAGCGTATTACATTGAAGGAACGCCAACTGATCATGGCTGACCAAAACCTCTCGACCCTTCAAGGTCTTGTCAGGATCATGAAGCAGATTCTGTTTCTGATTCTTATCATTGAGTCAATTGGGACATTGATTTTAGGTGTCTATTTCATAAATTATTTTGATACATGGCAACAATCATTTATGCAAGGATTCTTTGCTGCGGTCAGTGCGACCACAAATGGAGGGTTTGATATCACTGGACAATCCTTGACTCCATTTGCAGATGACTACTTTGTTCAGTTCATCAACATTTTGCTGATGATATTAGGAGCGATCGGATTCCCGGTACTCCTTGAGGTTAAAGAATATCTGATCTCAAAAAACGGGAGATATCAATTTTCCCTCTTTACAAAGCTCACAACTGTCACTTTTTTGTTTTTAGTTGTGGCAGGGACTTTATTTATCATTTTACTAGAACATGATTTATTTTATGAAGATAAGTCCTGGCATCAAGCTCTGTTTTATTCCTTATTCCAATCTGTTACGACGAGAAGCGGCGGTTTATCAACAATGGACATGAATTTGTTTTCAGAGCCGACTCAGTTGTTTCTATCGGCATTGATGTTCATTGGTGCTTCCCCAAGTTCTGTAGGGGGAGGTATCCGAACCACGACATTTGTGATTGTCATTTTAGCGATCCTATCGTTTGCAAAAGGAAATCAGACAATTAAAGTCTTCCGACGTGAACTGTTAATGGAAGATGTCCATAAAGCATTCGTTGTACTTAGTGTTGCTGTCATGATGTTTGTTACTGCAGTACTCTTATTAATGTATAGCGAATCTGCACCAATGATCCCGATTGTATTTGAAGTTGCATCTGCCTTCGGTACATGCGGCTTATCGATGGGGCTGACACCAGAGTTGAGCTCATTTGGCAAAATCATTGTCATCTTATTGATGTTCATTGGTCGTGTAGGAATTCTCTCTTTCTTGTTCATTATACGAGGTAAAATTGTAAAAGAAACCTATCATTATCCGAAAGAACATGTTATCATCGGTTAAATCGATCAGGCGAAGCCTGGTCGTTTTTTTTTTGCACAAGGTTGTTTTCGCAAATTTTGTTGCTCTTGCACTTAAAGAAAGTATAAAATACTTTCTTCAGTATAAGGGCAACTAAGGCTCGACCTACAAAAGACATGGTCTCGCCAAGTTTTCTTTAAAAGTCGTTGATTTTTGCTCCAGGATGCTCGCTTTCCGCGGGGCGTGCGGTGAGCCCACTCGTCCCCCTTGCAACCTCAGGAGACTCCTTTTCAAGGAAGCATTTGTGCTCCTGCATCTACAAGAAAGTCCTGTCGAAGCGAGCTTCCTCGTCGCATGCCTTGCGAGGAGATTATTCAGGTAGTAGGCACGCTGATCCCGCAGGACAAGGAAAGCTTCGGCAGCGTTTCATCGCACGAAGAAAATGCGATTTTCATTTTCGAGGAGTCTCGCACCTTGCTCTCCAATCAACTTGCACAAGGTAAGTTTTTAAAAATGAAAAAGCAACAATTCTTTAGAAAAGAGCCTTGCACAAAAAAAACCTATGCAATGGATTACCTTTGCCAAGTTTTCTTTAGATGCATCCCTAATCATCAGGTTTATTTTAATACTGATATGTCTATAGCTGTAATAATTTCCAATCGAAATATATGAATAAGGCATTCTCAATAACGCAAACTATGTGTACCAAGGAGGAGGTGAGATACATGGCTCAAAACAACAACCGTAACCAATTGGTAGTACCAGGTGCTCAAGCAGCTTTAGACCAAATGAAGACTGAAATCGCTTCTGAATTTGGTGTGCAACTTGGACCAGACACAACTTCTCGTGCTAACGGATCTGTAGGTGGAGAAATCACTAAGCGTCTTGTTCAACAAGCTCAATCACAAATGGGTGGAAGATAACATTAAAACTATGGCTTCCGAAGGGGTGGAGAAATCCATCCCTTCTTTCCACATTTTCATATAAAAGAAATAACCATTAAAGGAGTAGGTTTCATGTCGATGTGCCCTGTATGTAACCAACTGAGTGATACACAATACCGTTGTCCTTCATGTTTAGGGTTGATGCAGGATAATGGAAGAGTAATGGACTATTACGATGACTACAGTCCGTATTTCGATATCGATTCGTTGAAAATGGAAGATGGCTATCCAGAGGATGAACAGGAAAAACAATGTCCACATGTTTTCCACTGTACACAATGTGCTGCAGATAACGTCTTGTTGATCCATGAATGGAGAGCTGAATGTAACTAAAAAGAGCAACAGCTCGAATGGCTATTGCTCTTAACGGCATCAGCTTAAGTTTTGAGTTTACGCTCCAGGTAAGTCTGTATGATGCTTAGTATTGTCGTTAAAGCCCAATACATAAATAAGATTTCAAGGAAGATCCAGAAAACGACTAGATTGGAAGCGGCAATTTGTTCCGCACGTGCTGTAAGTTCTTCGACTGCTAATACTGAAGCAAGGGAAGACGCTTTGACAATATCAATCAGTGAATTCCAAACAGGAGGGATCGATCGTCTCCAGGCTTGTGGAAGGATGATACTTCTCAAAACCTGAGCGGTATTCATTCCAAGTGAATAACCTGCCTCCCATTGTCCTTTCGAAATCGATAAAATAGATGCACGATAAGATTCAGAAATATAAGCACTGAAATGTAATGTCAATCCAAGAATTGCAGCTTGCCAACCACTAAAGGTGTAAAGCCATGTCAAACCAAAATAGATGACAAGCAGCTGTGTGAGCAAAGGTGTACCGCGAAAGAAGGATACATAAAACCGTGCAACCCCTGAAAGGATTTTAAAGTCGGATATCCTCATCAAAACAATGATAAGACCTAAGATTAAAGAGGCGAAAATCGCAATAACACTTAACATTACGGTAATTTGAACTCCCTCCAGTAAGAACGGGAGGGAGTTGATCATCAGGTCTAATGTTTCTTTATTCACTTACGTCTTCTCCAAAATACTTCTCTGATATTTCAGCGATTGTGCCATCTTCTTTCATCTCGGTCAAAGCTTTATTCACTTTTTCAATCAGTTCGTTTTGATCTTTACGGAAGGCAAATGCCATCTGATTTTCATTGAATGGATCCCCGACAGGTTTCACCTCATAATTACTGTCTTTCAGTTCCTGCTGGATGAAAAGTCTGTCATTCAATGCAGCGTCGATTCGATTGACATTCAAATCTGCAAGGACCTGAGCGATCCCTTTATAATATTTGATCTTCGCCCCTGCTTCTTTTGCAGCCTCAGCATAGTTGCTGCCCTGAGTGGTTCCGACAGTCTTTCCTTTTAAATCCTCGATGCTTTTTATTTCATTGTTATCTTGATGAACGATGACTTGTCCTCCTGATTTTGTATAAGGCTCAGAGAATGCATACTTTTTTTTCCGTTCATCTGTTATGGTAACCTGGTTCGCTACCATATCGAAACGTTTGGAGTCTAGTGAACCGAACATACCTTTCCATTCTGTTGGAATGAATTCAGCTTTCATTCCGATACGTTTTGCCACTTCACGTGCAATATCTACATCGTAGCCAGTTACTTCATTGGATTCTGAGTCACGGTAACTGAATGGAGGATAAGTGGCTTCTGTTCCAATCTTCAGCTTTTCCCGTTCATCTCCACCGGCACCTTCCTTATTATCTTTCATTCCACAGGCTGAAATAAAACTAAGCATAAGTACGGAAATCAGTGTAAGTAAGAAGTATTTCTTTTTCATGTTTTTTCTCCCTTTTATGTTATTTAAATCTGATTATTTTCATAGGATAAGTACAAATTATATTCTAATAAGAATTATTCATCAAGTCAATTATATTGTAGTATGTACATCTTCTCAAAAAAGCATGTTTGGAAAGAGTTTAATGTAAGCTCTTTTAGTAAGGCTGTTTTCGCAAACTTTGTTGCTCTTGCACTTAAAGAAAGTATAAAATACTTTCTTCAGTATAAGGGCAGCTAAGGCTCGACCTACAAAAGGCTTGGTCTCGCCAAGTTTTCTTTAAAAGTCGTTGATTTCCGCTCCAGGATGCTCGCTTTCCGTGGGGCGTGCGGTGAGCCCACTCGTCGCCTTGCGACATTGAATGGTCTCACCTGTCCCGCTGATCCCGCAGGAGTCTCGCACCTTGCTCTCCAATCAACTTGCACAAGGTGAGTTTTTAAAAATAACTAAAAAGCAACAATCTTTTAGAAAAGAGCCTTTTGTAATGGACGTGGAAATATACTCGCTTTCCGCGGGCGATACGCAAGCCTCCTCACTTACACAGGACCTGTTGGCTTCGACGTTCACCATAGGACGTTGGGGTTGTTAGTCCAAGAGCCTTTTAAAAATGTGTGTAGCCTTGCCTGACTCGCTTTTCCCGCAGGAGTGTCGTGAATTTCGGTAAAATCAAACATAGTCAGAAATCCATCATAAATTTAACGAAACCAAAAAAGAAAAGTGTCAGAAACCTCCAACACAACATTTTGTATGTTGTTAAGTTCGGAGAGACTCTGACACTTTTGGGTTAGTTCAGTGAGGTTGTATTGTAACGAATTAACGAATACGGTTTTCAGTTTGTGGATCAAAGAAATGACATTTGTTCATGTCGAGAGCGAGATCAAGCTTCTGTCCGTTTTGGATATCTGTTCGTGAATCCACACGAGCAGTGAAGTTTTGACCTGCAACCGTTGAATAGAGATAGGTCTCAGCACCCATCAGTTCGGCAACATCGATCGCTGCTGTAATTTTCGATCCTTCTGACGCTTCAGTGAACACAGGTTCATCATGGATGTCCTCTGGACGGATTCCAAGAATGACTTCTTTACCTGCATGTCCATTTTCACGAAGAAGTTTCATCTTTCCTTCTGGTACTTTGATTTTGATGTTGTCCATTACAAACGTATCGTCCTGTAGCTTCCCATGAAGGAAGTTCATTGCTGGTGACCCAATGAAACCACCGACAAATACATTTTCAGGTGTATCATACACTTCTTTTGGTGAACCTACCTGTTGGATAACACCGTCTTTCATAACAACAATCCGGGTAGCCATTGTCATTGCTTCAGTTTGGTCATGTGTTACATAAATCGTTGTCGTTTGCAAGCGCTGGTGGAGCTTTGTGATTTCAGCACGCATTTGTACACGGAGCTTTGCATCCAGGTTCGAAAGCGGCTCGTCCATTAAGAAGACTTGTGGGTCACGGACGATGGCACGTCCTAATGCGACACGCTGGCGCTGACCTCCCGATAGTGCTTTCGGTTTACGATCCAGGTATTCTTCAAGCCCTAAAATACGGGCAGCATCTTTAACACGCTTGTCCATTTCTCTTTTATCGAACTTACGGAGCTTAAGTCCAAAAGCCATGTTGTCATAGACATTCATATGTGGATAAAGAGCGTAGTTCTGGAACACCATTGCAATATCGCGGTCTTTAGGAGCTACATCATTTACGCGTTTTTCACCAATATGAAGGTCACCGTCTGAAATTTCTTCAAGTCCAGCGATCATACGTAATGTTGTTGACTTACCGCAACCGGATGGACCTACGAAGACGATAAATTCCTTATCTTTAATATCAAGATTGAAGTCTTGTACCGCTGTTACTTTGTTATCGTATTCTTTTACGATATTTTTCATTGTGATTTCTGCCATTTTGTGGATCTCCTCTCGTTTGCAAACGTTTTCTTTACTTTAGTTATTTATAGTGTAGACTTAAGCATTTCAAACGTAAATTGGAGGGATGCACAAAAATTCTGGCGAGCTTTAGGCGATTTGTACAAATGCTTCTCAATCCTCTATGGTGAGAAGCAAATGAATGGTAACGGCATCATCAAATTCTTTTGGGTCAAGCCCAGTAAGGTCGGTGAACTTTTCTATCCGATATTGGAGACTGTTGCGATGAATGAAAAGTTTTTTGGCGGCATGTGTATGGTTCAAATTACAGTCGAGTAATGTTTTGACCGTTTTTAATAAATCAGGTTCCACATGACTAAGGACTTTCTCATAAATATAATGGGTATCTTCTTTATTTGAGTGATGGAGGAGAACCTTAGGTAGAACGGTAGAAAGTGTATGTATCCGTTGTTTACTTTGGAAATGTTCCGTTGTGATTTTATAAAAAGAAGATTCCTTATCAAATTGATGTTTTGCTTCAGTAATGGAAGAGAAGGTCGAACCGATGAAAAGTGATGTTTTCATATAGAAATCACTTTCAATCGTATGGAGTAATTCAAGTAATTGCTCCATTGAAGTTGGGTGCTCTGTTTGCGGTTCAACAAAAACACCTGTATAACGATCCTTCCAGACAGGGACGACATCCTCAGACAACATGTTTTGGAACGCTTCTATGAATAACTCATGCTCAACATCCTGGCTATGGATACTAAAATGCAAAAAACGCCCTTGCTCAAATGTGAGGGCGGATTCCGGGGTCCGGTTGTTATATAGAAGCTCATACCAGGCATGCTGGTTTTCATCTTCCTTTATAGGTCGGTTGGATAAGGGAGTTAGAAAAACGCCAAGTAATTTTTCTGAATCACTAGAAAGCACATCCAGATCCACACCGATTTCTTCACCATCCGGGGTGCGGTACCATGTGTAATTTTTTGTTTCATTAGCATCAGTTGCATGAACAAATGCATTTCTGCCGAATATTTTCTGCAATTTCTTGATTTCAGACATGAACGAAAACCCCTTCAGCATAGTTATACCTCTATTATAACAAGAACGTTCATAACAGTGGGAAACTGTGACATGATTCATGGAAAAAGGACCTCAAAAGAATAATTCCTTTGGGGTCATTTTTTCGCTAAAACAGAGCCTTCTTTTCATAAGGCTGTTTTCGCAAATTTTGTTGCTCTTGAAAGTCGTAGATTTCCGCTCCAGGCCACGTTTTCTTTATTTATCGTTGTTTTCGTTTTTATATTCAACTGGCGGCTCTTCTTCATAAAGCGGTCTGCTCTCATCGATTTGTGCTTGAGCGTCTGGTCTGAAAACCGTTCCTCCAGCCATTCCTTCGTTGATCATACGATCGATATCCATGAAATAACGGTCTCGTCCTTCATGTTGGGATCCTTTTTCATCTTTATTGGTCATCGTTCATCCTCCTTTTTCACTAGTATGAGTGAGGGGAGGGTCTTTTATGTCCGAACGGGGAAATCCTGACATTTCTAATATTTGCTGATACCAGTTTCTCAGGGCTTTTTTTTGTATTTCAATTTCATCAAAAATCATCGGTTTTGAATTGATTTCAAATATCCAATACCGCTGCCCCGTATCTACACCTAGATCGATTGAAAACTCCCCGACAGGGCCTAAGGATTGGTCAAGTGTGGAACCTGTTTCAGATGCGATGTTCCGAATAGTGTCCAAATGAAGAGGGGCGAAATCTGAAGGTAAAAGGGCTCCGCCTGAGGGGACGTGGGTCGTCAGACGGTTAACCCCTGCACAACGTAAACCATACCCTGTGACATGCCACTTGTTTTCGAGTTTTTGGACAAGGATGCGATAGTCGAATGGTCTGCCTTGATACGTTTTTCGCTGGATGAATGGCTGCATGATGAAGCTCTTTTCATGCTGTAGGATGTTCCATATTTGATCGACATCTGTCCGCATTCTTCTTTTATTCGATCGATAGAGAAGGCTTTCGCTCCATTTTTGATGCAATGTAAAGATCCCTTTTCCTTTTGAACTTGCACTTGGTTTGATAAGGATCTGGCCATGCTCATTCAAAAAGTCATTCAGCTGCTTTTTTGAGCGTATCAATTTCGTTTCAGGTAAAAACGATTGCAAAATCGTGTTATCATTCAGGATCAAGTAGGTTTCCCACTTTGGAAAGAAGCACAGATTGAAGTACGGGATAGAAAAATCGTCCAGCCAGGATAGCAAACGATGGAATTCGTTATTGTTCTCGTCCTTTTTATAAGGAATCCTGTTATAGACGAAATCAGGAGGAGGGGTCCTCACGCGTTTCCACATCAGCGTAATTGGGTCATAAGTATAGCCATGAATATGGGTGGTTGAGATGTCCTTAGATGAAAAAACCACTGCAAGCCCGCCGTTTTCATGGACATAACTGATCAAACGGTTGAACGTATCGATATTTCCGATAAACGGGAGGCTGGCATTTGCGGATGTAAGAATCCCAATTATAGGTCCCGTCTTGTTACCTTCTTTCTTTTTCAATGTAAGGTTGAGACTGCTGTTCCTATACTCGGAAAAGGGGAGGGGCTCATCTGCCGCTCCCCATATGAGTGTTTCATCCTTTTCATGATGACACCACTTTTCAGACTCCACGTCCCAGCTGATCGAAATCATCTTTTCACCGCAACCTGTCTTTTAATCAGTTGTTCATATAAATATATCGAGAATTCGAAAAGAAGTCTGGAAGTTCTTTTATCGGATGCACTTAAATTCGGGTGACTGAAAATCCCGCGTCCTGGTTTGGCGTTCGCTTCAAATAACCAGACTGCACCTTCATGGTCGATTCCCAAATCAAAACCGATCTCTCCTATGACTCCTTCCATTTTTTCAGATAGTGAATCACTAAGTTTCAACGCTGCTATTTTAATATCTTGTGTGATGGATTTGGATTTCCCCATTTCATTCACAATATCTTGCAGGGTAAGGATTTTTCCTCCGCTTGTTACATGTGTGGTTACACTTCCTGTTCCAGCGAGCTTTGCAGCGATTGCGCTGACTTCCCAATCCCCATCCCGGTTCCGGTTCGTATGGACTCTGAAATCGATCGGTTTTCCGTTACAACTAAGCAGGTGAATGCCGCGTTGGGCCATATACCCTTCAAGTCCTTTCGAAAATTGTTGTCGCAGTAACCTTTTTAAGGATGTGTAACGCCTCAAGCGATTTTGACCATTGGTCCGGAATTTACAATAGTAGAAGGGATCCTTTCTTCTTTTGATGATTTGTTGAATGCCGATTCCAAGGCTTCCATTTGTAGGTTTTACATAGACATTTTTGTAACGGTGAAGCATTTCTTCGATTTGTGACGCTTCAGGAGAGTTCAAGGTATCAGGCAAATAATTGCGGACATGCTTGTTATCGTACAGAAGTTCATGGACCGACCACTTATCAAAAAATCCAGGATTGAACCAGAGCATGTTCGTTTCCTGTTCGAACTTCATTTTTGTTTCTGTGGTGGCAGGTAACCTTTCAATCCGCCGGTTTGGAAGACGATCATAAACGAGAGTTGGAAATGGGAGCGGGTGCTGACTCCACCCTGATTTGTCAAAAATATAACCATTGATCTTTTTTTCGTTCCAATCGATATGATGTGTACCGAAAACATACGCAGTCACACCCAGTTGCATAGCTTCAGAAAGGAGTTTTGCAAACATGGAGGAACGTTCTCCAATCGGCTTATAAGTGCCACCTGTAAATCCAGCAGTAAATATTCCGACTACTGGACCAATGTGCAAGGTGCCATTCGATTCATAAATATGGTGTTGCTGGTCTTTTAGGAGCTTCAATTTATTACAGAGGGTTGTTGATAACATATATTGTTCCTTACGATCTGGATGTGGCTGGATGGTAACGGTTACTTCTCGTTGTCCATACATGACTTTTGAAGGGAAGGACCGGTTCATCACCCATTGTTGAAAGAGGCTGAACGGTGTGTAGATGACATCTTCCTTTTCCTCGACAACGGAAATCGATTGAGGGTTAAGCATGATCATACTCCTTTCGAAACTCGTTACTCAAGTCATGTGTATATAGATAGTTTGCAAACAAGAAAACACCTAGGGCTGATGGTCGTATTTCTCCTTGTTTTAGAGCAGTCGTATAGTGCTTAGATGGTTTTGAGTTCACTTCCAAGATCCACGGGTGTCCGCTCTTATCAATCCCGAAATCGATGCCAAATTCACCGAATATACCATCCGCATACAGATGAAGACTTTCTGCTACTTCCAAGGACAGTTCATAAAGGAGAGCTTTGATCGCCTTGGCTTTTGCTGTTTCAAAGGATGCGGACAACAGTTCAGTTAAAGGATAAGATTTGGCACCATACGCCATATTCGTCACGATCGGATTCGAATCGCTCACTCTTGCAACACTTGAGGTGATGCACCAATCGCCTTTTTCGTTCCGGTTACACAGGATTCGAAAATCGACATTCCCATTCGAATGGGTCATCAGGGGAACCCCTTGCTGAATGATATAATTCTCCATTGGTACGAATTGATTGATGAAATTCAATACACCCTTTGTGGATAAAGAGGGGAGTGGAGGATCAATTTCTTTTGATGATTCTAGTTTGAATTTTCCTTCAGGTTCTTTTGTGATTCGGATGATCCCTCTCCCTTCTGAGCCATGGTCTGGTTTTAAAAACAATGAAACGTGTTTTGTCATTAATTTCATCAATGTTTCCTCATCGATTTTTTTATGGGTTTCAGGTAGGTTAGCAGCTAAAGCGTCACGTTCTACTAATATGTGAAAAACATCCCACTTAGAGATGAAATGGTCATTAAAATATGGAATTCCAAAATCCTGACAATGTCTGAAAAATCGTATGCATGCCTCCGAACCCTCAGTTGTACGGCTGGATATTCGATTATAGATGATATCTGGATATGGAAAGACGTTTTGAGTGAGTGTATCCTCTTTCATCGTAAAGCCATGTATCCAATTGGAGTGGACATCTTGTAGTGAAAACAGGTAGAACGTGGCGAGGTGATCTTTACATAGAGTTGCGATTTCTTTTGAAAAAGCAGTGATATTTCCAAAAGGGTTGTTTATTTCTCCTGTTCTTTCAGCTAACACCGCTATGATCGGGCCAATTCGTAATTCTTTTAAAAGTGGATTGTAGGTCAGTGTATAGTATTGATCAGGAACGGGAAGATAATGATCTTTCTGGATTTCTTTCGGCACGGATAGTGTAAAATAGGAATCATCCAATTTTGTTATACATGTCACTAATATTCGTTCACTGCCGAAGCGGAGCCAAAGTCTTTCGTTTAATTGGATGCCCAAATAAGTGAAAAGATGGTTGCTGAGCCAAAGTTTATATGGGTTTGAGGAAGTTGTTTCTGTGTACGAAAAATAAATCTTGATTTTCCTGCCCATGGTACTCCCTCATTTATTTAGTAGTTATCGCAGAGATCAACCTGCATTTTGTTATCCTGGCTAGCGATTTAGAGTACTTCATAAGTTTTCTAGAGTACCTCAAAATTGGATTATCATGTATTTGAGTACTCTTTAACACCATTTGTTCGGTTTCACCAAGTTTTCTTTACGCCTTATGGCATAAGTGCAACTAAAACTCAATCTGCGCCTTCGGCTTGACTTTTAAGTTTTCTTTATACCTCGTGACATAAGTGCGACTATGGTTCAGTCTTCGCTTCACTCGACTTCACCAAGTTTTCTTTATAGGCGGGTGTGGATATCGTATACTATGGTAAGAAATGATAAACGGTGACATAAGTACGGAAGGTTGGTTTTTGATGGAATTCATATGGATAATATTGATGATGGTCGCCATTGGAGCAGCAATTGGGGGCTTTACCAATTCACTCGCGATCAAAATGCTTTTCCGCCCTTATCAAGCGATCTACATCGGGCGTTTCAAACTCCCGTTTACTCCCGGTCTGATACCGAAACGGCGAGAAGAGCTTGCGGTCCAACTAGGTCAGATGGTCGTCAACCACTTGATTACTAAAGAAGGACTGCAACAAAAGTTAGCTCAATCCCATTTTAAAAAAGAACTTGTGCATTGGGGTCAAAACGAAGTCGGAAAGCAGCTGGAAACCGATAAAACGATCAATGAGCTTGCAGCAGAATTTCTGAACCAAGCCCAGTTCAATGAACGGTTCGACGATAAACTGAAAACTTTTCTGCACGATCGAATTGAAGATACGATCGATCGTCTAGGAGAAAAACCAATCAAATCTCTCCTAACGGAATCGATGAACCGACGGATGGAAGCTTACATACCAGAAACGACAAGGTTCATTCAAACGAAGCTGATTGATTTTGTCACAAGTGTTGAAGGGAAACGTCAGCTGAAACAATTGATTGATGAATTTCTAGCTGGAAGAGGTATGCTGGGAAATATGATCAATATGTTCCTTGGGAACGAGAGCTTGATTGATAAAGTACAAACAGAGTTGATCAAAATCCTTAGGAAAGAAACAGTTGCCTACATGATGGAGCGTGTTATAGCTAAAGAATGGAATGCTTTCAAGGAACGTCCTGTATCTGATTTCATCGAGCTTTTGAAACTGAGGGATTCTCAGGATAAGGCTGTGGATTGGGCTATCGGGCAGATTGATACGGAAACGATTTTTTCAAGACCCCTTCATGAATTGATTCACCCATATCGTCCTACGATTGAAGAGAAAGTCATTCCCGAGCTTGTCGATCGTTCATTAGGCTGGGTAGGTGACAATATGGAAAAAATCATGGAAAAGCTACAGTTGTCAGAATTGGTCCGTCAGCAGGTTCAAACGTTTTCTGTTCAACGCTTGGAAGAGATGGTGCTATCGATTTCTAGAAGGGAATTGAAGATGATTACCTACCTTGGTGCACTGCTTGGGGGGATTATCGGCTTTATACAGGGTCTTTTGGTTTACTTTATGACCTGAAGCCTGTTATAGTGGTAACGGTGCTTAATAGTAACGGCATTTATTAATTATTAGGAGGCTAACTATGAGTAAAAATGTCCATGATGCGGCATACAATTTAGAAAATGCAATACGTGAAAGTGATGACTTCAAGGAGCTTCAAAGCTTATATGATCAAGTGAATGCAGACGAAAGCGTCAAGAACATGTTCGAAAACTTTCGTAACTTGCAAGTAGAGCTTCAACAAAAGCAAATGCAAGGACAGCAGATCACTGAAGAAGAGGCACAGAAAGCTCAACAAACTTTCGAGCTTGTACAGCAAAACGAAGTGATTTCTAAATTGATGAGCGCAGAGCAACGCGTAAGCATGCTTATCCAGGACATCAATAAAATCGTTACAAAGCCTTTGGAAGAATTGTACGGAACTCCAGAGCAACCTGAACAGTAAAGGAAACTAGGTGAAGTCAAGCTTATGGCGAAGGCTGATCCTTAGTTGAACTGATACTGAAGAAAGTATAGAATGAAGCGGCTGACGAAGAGTGTCAGCCGTTTATTTTTGCATTTAAAGAAAGTATAGATACTTTCTTCAATATAAGGGCAACTAAGGCTCAACCTGCGCTAAGGCTTGGCTTTGCCAAGTTTTCTTTATAAATGGTGCGAGTAATTTTGTAAATACCATCATTAATTTCGTGATTTGGTACGATGTTACTACACTCCCACCCCAAACTCTCCTCAATCCTGATCCGTTCTCTGCTCTTCAAACCAATTCACCGCAAAATCAACGGATTCTCTCTGTTTAAATAATTTGCAATGTGCAGAACCGACCTTGCCCTTCAGAATGTTTTCATTTACGTTTTCGAAAGCTTTTCCGATTTCCCCAAATGGATCATCATCGTAATCGATCTCCAGATAATTTTTCCATAGGCGTTTACCATTTTCGATGATCGGCGCACCTCTTGACACGGTCTTTCGAACACCGGATCGATGCTCAGCAAGGTGAAAGGAAGTATGTGTATCGAAGTCAGTTCCTAAAAACAACACATATGCATCAAGTTCGTAAGCTTTTGCAATGGGCGACTGCTCTCCCAATCCATTATCAAGTGTATGGTTGTTGGTGATTACTTCAGCCTGTTTTCCCCATGCTGCAGCAGACATATTCGGATGGTAGCTTCGATAAACATCTGGATACGTCCTGAATTGTTCAGGAATGATCCCTAACCCTCTTGTTTTCGTCATTCTTGGATCGAATGCAGGCATTGTCTCCCTGATGGTTTCCCACCAATCCTTTGGAACAGGTGGATTTACCCAGTACGCGGGATCCGAGAGATCTGCCGAATGGGCTTGCATGATCAAGGTCCCTTTCGGAGTAATCGCGTCCATCAAAGCTTGAATGACGGCTTGCGATCCACCGCAAACCCACCCTAAAGACTTTAATGAAGTGTGTACCATCAATGTCATACCTTCTTTTATCCCTAGTGTATGGAGATCTTTTTTCAGACTCTGTCTAGTCCTTGGTTGTTCTGTAATTTGTATCTGTTTCTGTTCCATGGACGTGTTCCCCCTAAAATTTTCGCCATCCCACTATTTCGGTACGGAACCTTCAAATCCTGTCTTTATCATCAGTTCTATTCATTTTCATTTTGTCATAGAGATGAGAAGAGGAGAAGTATAGATTGGAGGGGATTATCCTGGTTTATCGACTACTTGCTTTAGACATCGACGGTACCCTGCTCAGGAGTAATTTCAGGATCGATCGTTCGACTAAAGAAGCGATTGATTATGTGAAAAACAAAGGGGTGTATGTCACCCTGGCAACAGGACGGAATTTTCCGTCCGCTCAAAAGATCGCCAAGGCATTGAAGCTTGATAGCATCCTCATTACCCATAATGGTGCTTTGATTGCTTCGTCAATTGATGAACCGCTCCATGAAGAACGGATATCAGCCTATGATGTACGGAAAATCGTGCAAATTTTAGAAAAGTATGACGCACATATCCGCCTGCTTCATGAACGGTATTCTTTAGGGAACCAAGTACAACAGAAATCCCATATCGTTGCTAAAATGACGATGGGAATCGGGGACCCGTTATTCTATCCGGTAACCTTCACTGAAAAATTAAGTGATCATTTAGAGGAAAAACCGATGTCAGTGCCAAAGATTGATGTTCAATTTTTCAATGATGAAGAAAGGGAAGCGGCATATCAAGAATTGAAAGAAGAAATTGAGGGCGTCCAGATCACTGCTTCAACAAGATGCGATTTTGAAGTAATTCCTAAGTCGATCAACAAGGCTGTAGGTCTACAGATCCTTGGTAAGCATCTTGGGATTTCGATGGATGAAATGGTCGCTGTCGGTGACTTTACGAATGATATAGAAATGATCCAGATGGCTGGACTAGGGGTGGCGATGGGGCAATCATCCGTGGACGTGAAAAATGCAGCAGATTGGGTGACACGTACGAATGAGCAGCACGGTGTTGGCTATTTGGTTCGAGAAGTCTTCCGAAGACAAATGAAGATGCAAATCGAACAACCGATCGAAAATTGATAAAGTGATGAAGGGGCTGAAGGGATCAGCCTCTTTTTACACTTAAAGAAAGTATAAAATACTTTCTTCAGTATAAGTGAACAAGCTGGCGGCTTCGGAAGCAATACACCGCACGAAGGAAAAGCAATTGCTTTTTCGAGGAACTAATGGAACAGCCTACGCCAAAGGCTTGGCTTTGCCAAGTTTTCTTTAGTTTGTTCTGGAAGGACTCTTCAAGGAACAAAAACCACCTTTTTGGACAAGTATTGTTAATATAATGTTACAAATATTACGAAACAGATATTCTTGTTCGTCTCGATCTTATTCTCGGCTTCATTTCTCTGATATTTCGACACTGTAACAAATGTCTATAATCCTTCTATAGCAATGGTTTTCATCTCATAAACTAATTTGCACAAATTGATTTTGCGTATTTTGACGATATATCTCGACATTAAAATTGTTAAAATATCATATATTGAAAGGGTTTTCATCACTTTTTCAAGAAATAGTGAGGTGCATCTTAAATTTTGAAGGAGGATTATGATGGAAAAAGTATTAGACGCTCAATTGAAGCCGAAAGTCGCTGAATTTCTGAATGGAACGAAAAAATTGTTTATCAATGGGGAATGGGTTCCTTCTGCCTCTGGTAAAACTTTCAAAACATTAAATCCTTCCAACGGTGAAGTTCTCGCTGTCGTAAGTGAAGCGGAAAAAGAAGATGTCGATCGAGCTGTACGTGCTGCACGGAAAGCTTTTGACGAAGGTCCTTGGTCAAAGATGAGTGCTGCATCAAGAAGCCGACTGATTTATAAGCTAGCAGATTTGATGGAAGAAAATAAAGAAGAATTAGCACAACTAGACACGCTTGATAACGGAAAACCAATCCGTGAAACGACAAATGCGGATGTACCGCTCGCAATTGAGCATTTCCGCTATTATGCTGGATGGGCTACTAAAATTGTCGGACAGACGATCCCGGTTTCCGGAAAGTTTTTCAACTATACACGCCATGAGCCGTTAGGGGTAGTTGGACAGATCATCCCTTGGAACTTCCCATTATTGATGGCAGCATGGAAAATGGGGGCAGCATTGGCAAGTGGATGTACAATCGTATTGAAGCCTGCTGAGCAAACACCGCTTTCAGCACTCTACTTAGCTGAACTCATGCAAGAAGCTGGATTCCCTGAAGGTGTCGTGAACATCGTCACTGGTTACGGTGAAACGACAGGTGGGCCAATCCTTGAGCATGAGATGGTCGACAAGATCGCCTTTACAGGTTCTACTGAAGTCGGAAAGCATATCATGCGTACAGCAGCAAATGATCTTAAGCGCGTAACACTTGAACTTGGCGGTAAATCACCGAACATCATCCTTCCAGATGCGGACATGTCGAAGGCGGTTCCAGGTGCATTGTCCGGTATCATGTTCAATCAGGGACAAGTATGCTGTGCAGGATCCCGTCTCTTCATTCAGAAGAAGTCATTTGATAATGTTGTAGCAGACCTTGTCTCTCATTCTGAAAAAATCAAACAAGGTATGGGTCTCGATCCTGATACAGAAATGGGACCTCTTGTTTCCGAAGAACAACATAATCGTGTATTAGGCTATATCGATAGAGGTAAGTCAGAAGGTGCAGAACTGTTGACTGGTGGTACGAAGCCTTATGATCAAGGTTACTTCGTTTCTCCGACAATCTTTGCTGACGTAAATGACACGATGACGATTGCGAAGGAAGAAATCTTCGGTCCAGTCGTTGCTGCTATGCCATTTGAGGATTTGGATGAGGTTATCGATCGTGCCAATAACTCTAATTACGGCCTTGCTGCTGGATTGTGGACTGAAAATGTCAAGAGTGCACACTATGTTGCAAACCGCTTAAAAGCAGGAACTGTTTGGGTGAACTGCTATAACGCGTTTGATGCAGCATCACCATTCGGAGGATACAAGCAATCTGGTATCGGCCGTGAAATGGGCTCCTATGCACTTGATAACTACACTGAAGTGAAGAGTGTATGGATTGGCATGAGCTAAGCAACTCCATAAAGGTACGGGCTGGTCTATTGACCAGTCCGTTTTTTATCAGCTCTTTTTATAGGTCTAAAGTAACAACTTGCTCAAGGTAAGGGTGAAATTGCTCAAGCTGAGGATGAATTTGCTCAATTTTGGGAATGAAATTGCTCAAGCAGAGCTCAAAACACCTCAAGTCAGCTAAATTCACTTCAATGGAAAAATCATGTTTTATATATAGGATTTAGGGGAAAATGAGAACATCAAAATAATAGTGGGGTGTTCAAATGTTGCGATTCTTATCAATTCTTGCCTTTTCATTATTGCTTGTAGCTGGACTAGCTGCCTGTGGTGGTGGTGGAGATGAGAACGGAGCGAATGAAGGAGATGGCGGAGGCGATTCTGTTGATGTTGCAGCTGCTGAGAAAACGTTTAACCAAAATTGCGCTTCCTGTCATGGACAAAACCTTGAAGGTAGAGGAAACGCTCCATCTCTTGAAACAGTTGGAAAAGACATGAGTCAGGAACAAGTTCTTCAAAAAATCAAAAACGGCGGCGGTGGAATGCCTGCAGGTTTGATTGAAGGGGAAGAAGCTGAAAATGTTGCAGCTTGGCTTGCGACAATGAAATAACCACATACTTAAATCCACAATGACCTTGTAGGAGAGAAACCAACCTGCATAGGTCATTGTTTTTTGGTAAAGGGTGTTATTCCTATAATAAGGACTGGGGAAAAATACTCGCTTGCTGGCTGGCAAATCAGTCCGTACTAGATGTATCCGTTCAATTGACAGAGAAAAAGCGCATATCCTAGTTCACCGTCATGAATCTTTCCGTCCCGTATGGATTTTAAAACATCCTTGAGCGGCATCTGGATGACCTCGATTTCCTCATCTTCATCGAGCTTTTGGCTGCCAAAGTTCTTGATTGAACTTGTGAAAAACAGATGTGAAAACCGGTTAGTAAAGTACGGTTGAGGATGGTAGGTTCCCAAATATGTAAGTTGATCGACGGTTATCCCTGTTTCTTCATCCAATTCTCGTTTTGCCCCATTTTCAGGTTGCTCCCCATGTTCGAGCCCACCCCCGGGCAACTCGAAGGTCTGTTGATCCATTTGGTGTCTGAATTGCCTCACAAGGGTAAGGTTCCCTTCGTGGAAGACAACAACTGCAACAGAAGCAGCTTCTGATTCTTCAATAAAAAGAGATCCTGATTTTGTCTCAAATACAGTAGAATCTCGATGTTCAAGCAATGCTTTTCGAAAATTCATATCCTGCCTCCCTCTGATACGGCCGATTATGCAGTTTTTACGGCCAAACTTGGCTTTTTATACAGCCGAAAGACATTGACGTCTTTACGGCCAAGAAACAGCTTCTTACGGTTAAAACAAGCGGTTTATCGGCCAACCGACCCTATTCTTCAAAAATCGCCACGCTCATGTGGCCGTCAACCAGCCTTAATTCTTTTATCGGATAAAGAAAACTTGGCACAGCCAAGCCCTAGCGTAGGCTGAGCCTTAGTTGCCCTTATATTGAAGAAAGTATTTATACTTTCTTTAAATATTAGAAAAACGGCACCATGAATAGATGCCGCCTTCGTATGTGTCATCGATGGAATAAGACGAGTTCTCCAGAAGGGGAGGTGACTCGGCTTGTGTGATTCTCATAATCATTGTCTGCCAGTATATCTTGCCCGATCTTTTTAGCCTCATTGTTGTCAGCTGCTTCAAAGGATTCTTCGTAAATCTTTTCACCCTTATTATCAAAAACGGTTATGATGTACATTTTCATGTGGATTTCTCAACCTCCTTTTCCAGCTTATATTCTAGATACTTTCCGAATCTCCTTCTTGTTAATTATTTGGCTAACCCGAAAAAACGATGAAACTTTTTTACCGGGCAACCGTTATATAGGTGAGGGGGAATGAAACCGTGAGTTTACATATTGAAAACGTGACGAAAAATTTTGGTGGCTTCACTGCTGTTGATAATGTCTCATTCCATATACCTGAACATCAAATATTCGGCCTATTAGGGGCGAATGGTGCAGGGAAAACGACAACATTCAGAATGGTGATCGGATTATTGACACCGACAGCCGGGGACATCAGATGGAATGATCAACCATTGTCCCAAAAGGATTCGCATCTGATCGGCTATCTGCCGGAAGAACGCGGACTTTATCCAAGTCTGAAAGTTTCCGATCAATTACTCTATTTGGGCCGTCTGAAAGGGATGAAGAAATCAGAGATTGTGCCGCAAATGAAAAAGTGGCTTGAACGTTTCAAGGTGCCAGAATATGAAAATAAAAAAGTTGAAGAGCTGTCAAAGGGTAATCAACAAAAAATCCAGTTCATAGCTGCTGTGCTCCACAAGCCGAAAATCCTGATCCTCGATGAACCGTTTAGTGGACTTGATCCGGTGAATGTCGAGATGTTGAAGGAAGCTGTCCTTGAGTTGAAAAAGGAAGGGACGACGATTGTGTTTTCGAGCCATCGGATGGAGCATGTGGAGGAGCTTTGTGAACATCTATGCATCCTTCATAAAGGGAGTCCAGTCGTACATGGATCATTGAAAGAAGTGAAACGATCTTTCGGCAAAAAGAATGTGACTGTCTATGCTGATTTTGATCTAAGCTATCTTAAGGACATTCCAGGTGTTGTCCGTTATAAGCAGGTGCCTGAAGGCGTACATCTTCAAGTCGAGAATGAAGATATATCACAAAAGATCTTCGATAGCATCAATCGTAAAGGATTTGTCCGTAAATTCGAACTTGAGGAACCATCGTTGAATGACATCTTTATCGAAAAAGTAGGTGCTTCTTATGAATAAGCTTTGGATCGTGATGTTACATACGTATAAAACGAGAATTCGATCGAAAGCGTTTATTTTGACAACGGTTGCTTCACTTTTGCTTATTCTAGGACTAACGAACATGCAGACAATCGTCAATACGTTCAATGGCGATGACGAAGACAAGAAGCAAGTGGCTGTACTTGATGAGTCAGGCAGCTTTTATGAGTTATTGAAGCAACAGGTTGACACTACATCTGATGACATCGAATTGACAAAAACCAATCAGAGTGAAAAAGAAGCAGAAGAAAGTGTCCTGGATGGGGATTACAATGCACTTTTATACCTTGAAAAGAACGAAGAAGGTTTGCCAGAAGGGGTGCTAAAGACAGCAAGCGTCCCTGAGGCCGGGTGGATCAGCAATATCGAAACTAACCTTCAGCAGACGAAAGTGATGATTGCGACACAGCAGTTAGGTGTGGATCCTGCTGAATTGACCAGCTTATATGAACCTGTTTCATTTGAAAAAGCGTCCCTGGAAGAAGGGGCCAAGACCGAAGAAGAACTGAATCAAGCGCGATCAATCGTTTATGTGCTTTTATTTGTCATCTATTTTGCGGTTATTTTCTATGGAAGCATGATCGCAACAGAAGTGGCGACCGAAAAATCATCAAGGGTGATGGAAATCCTGATTTCAAGCGTTTCACCTGTCAAACAGATGTTTGGAAAGATATTCGGGATTGCGCTTTTAGGGATGACACAGTTTTTCCTGATCTTTCTTGTCGGATTCTTATCGATAAAATATGGACCTTCCAATGGAGAGGAATCAACACAGTCTCCGACGGATTTCACGTCCTTCATCCAGATCGACCAGCTTCCGATTTCTACAGTCGTCTATGCAATCATATTCTTCCTGTTAGGGTTCCTTTTATATGCGACACTCCTCGCGATGCTCGGTTCCTTAGTGAATAAGGTGGAAGAAGCCAATCAGGTGATTACACCGGTCATTCTGATTATTGTCGTCGCATTCATGGGGGCGATGTCAGGGCTTGGGAACCCTGAAGCCGGCTTTGTTACTATCATGTCATATATCCCATTCTTCACACCGATGATCATGTTCTTAAGAGTAGGGATGCTCAATATCCCTGCATGGGAAGTTATGCTCGGCATCCTCATTCTGATCGTAACGATTGGCGTTTTCGCAGTCATAGCTGCCAAGGTCTATCGTGGTGGTGTGCTCATGTATGGCAATGCAACCAGTTTCAAAAATTTCAAGAAAGCAATACAATTGACGAAAAAATAGAAACATCCAAAGGCTCTATCACTTCATCGGTGGTAGGGTCTTTTTCTATATCTTATAACGAACAAACGCTCGTATGGATATGGTAAAATAGCAATAAGGATCTCACTTGGAGGAAGGATGAGATGACAATGCGGAAGATCAGATTCATACATACTGCAGATTTACATATCGATACACCATTCAAGGGTTTGGGGCACCTGCCGGAGCCCATCTTCAATATCGTCAAAGATAGTACGTTCCGATCCTTTGAACAGCTAGTTAAGCTTGCCATAGAGAAACAGATCGATTTCCTCGTCATTTCAGGGGACTTGTATGACGGAGCGAATCGGAGTTTGAAGGCACAATTGTTTTTGAAAAATCAGTTTCAAAGACTCCAGGACCAGATGATCGATATATTTGTCATACATGGAAACCATGATCATTTAGGTGGCGAGTATATCAAACTTAAATGGCCAGATAATGTCCATTTCTTCAGCAGCAGAGAACCGGAGATGCTTCCTTTTAAAAAAGAAGGGGAAGTCCTTGCGCATCTTTATGGCTATAGTTACCCAAAGCAAGCGGGGACGGAAAATATCTCATCGAAGTATCAAAAGCTGGAAGGCCCCCCATTTCATATCGCTTTACTACATGGCTCGATCGGAGGAAATTCCGATCATCAGACTTATGCTCCTTTCATGCTGCAGGAGTTGCAGGCTCAAACATTTGATTATTGGGCGTTAGGACACATCCATAAAAGAGAGGAACTTTCCCATCATCCCTACGTAATCTATCCTGGTAACATTCAAGGGTTGAATCGGAAAGAGAGTGGTCCAAAAGGTTGTTATCTGGTCGATATGAACGAAGTGGATGCGTCGTTGGAATTTCTAGAAACTTCAACAGTACGATGGGAGTCTGAAAGTCTTTCAATAGGAAAAACAGATACGATGGATGATCTGATTCATCAAGTCAACCTTGTAAAAGAGAAGTTACGCAATACGGGAGTGAATACGATTTTATCGATTGAGTTTTCGGGGGAAAGTCCAGCTCTCAAATCGCTTAACGAAAATGACACACTAGATGATTTGATGGATCATTTACATGAAGGGGAAGAAACAGAGGAACCATTTGTATGGGTGAATCGTATAGCCGTTGAGCCCGTTTACACAGAATACATCAATGAACTTGGAGAATCTCATTTCATGAAGGAAATCTTCAATGTATTCGGGCAAATGGACAAGAGCGATCCCGCCCTGGAAACTCTTTTGAAGCATAAGAAAGCGAAGAAATTTTTAGATGATGAAAGTTTGGGAGACAACGAGATTGTAGAAGAAGCCAAAAGGCTGTTGATTGAGTCGATCGCATTGCAATCAGAAAGGTAGGGCTGGCGATGAAGATCATAGATTTACATATATACGGATTCGGGCGATTCGAGAATGAATTCATCCGATTTGACGAGACTGAAGTCCAGGTCATATACGGGGAAAATGAATCTGGTAAATCCACTGTGATGGCCTTTATTGAATATATGCTGTTCGGGTTTCCAAAGCGCAGTGAAAAGCGGTTGAGATACGAGCCGAAGACAACCCAGGCCTATGGCGGAAAACTGCGTATTGAAACAGCTGAGCATGGCATCCTCACCATTGAACGGAAAGGCGGTGCTTCCGGAACTGTCACTATTGTAAAAGAAGATGGAAGCAATGAAGGAGAAGATTTCCTCCAGCAGGTCTTAGGGGAAGTGAACCACCAAACCTTCCGTAATGTCTTTTCTTTCAACCTGGACGGATTGCAACAAGTGAATGAAATCAAATCAGAGCAGTTAGGAGAATATCTTTTCAATGCCGGATTGACCGGGGCACAACAGCTCAACCAGATTTCGAAATCATTAGAAGACCAACAAAACAGACTATTCAAACCGAATGGCAAAAATCCTGTCTTGAATCAGAAGCTGAACCATCTCCATGAGCTCGAACAAAAGGTGAAGCAATGGAGCAAGAAGCTTGATGAGTATAACCGGATGAAATCCGAATTAGAGGGTAAAAGAGAAGCGTTATCAAAATCTGAAAGAGCAAAAAAAGACCTGGATCAGGAAAGGACGGACCTTAAGCATCTCCAATCGATCAACCCGCTTCTTGAACAGAAGAACACATTCGAGAACCAGTTGAAGAGCCTTCCCGCCGCTACACCCTTTCCTGAGGATGGATTGGATCGTTTTCAAAGTCTTAAAGAACGGCAAATTGAGTTGCACAGTGATCGAAAACATGTGGAAGATTTGATACGTAAAAATAAAGAGTTGTATGATGCGCTACACCTTAACGATGATATGCTCGATCAGGCCCCCCGGATCAATGAACTGGAAAGCAACTTCCGTTTGTACAAAGGGAGACAGGAAGACTATAGCAAACTGAAAGAGCGGATCGAGTATCTTCAGCAAGAAATCGATAATGAAATGCAGGTAATCGGTCAAGAATGGACAGAAGAGACAATACGTTCGATTAACACGGATCTCGTAACGAAACAGCAATTGATCAGCAAATTGAAAAGGCTCGATCAATCAGTAGAGGAGCAAAAAAGACTCGATGAGGACCTTTTGCATGCTCGAGGTGAACTTGAGGAAAATGAAGCGAAGAGGACCTCCTTAATCGAGCAGATGCTTCCAGAGGAAACGATCCAATCCTATCGTGCAAAGGTGAAAGACTTAACCAATCAATCGCCGGAATTGTTAAAAGGAAGAATTGAAACACTGAAAAGTCTCCAAAGCGCTTCAAAAGGAAATTCGATCAACCGTATCATCATTTGGGCGATGATCGGTCTCGGAATCGTGCTGACGGGCATTTGGATGATGCAAGGCGATTATATTGCTGGTCTCATCATCGGAATCAGTCTGGTAGGCACAGGAATTCTCCTGAATAAAAAAGGCGGTTTGGATAATGAGCAAGATCTTAAGCGCCAAATCACCGAACTTGAGGCCGAGCTTCGTTATCACCAAGACAGCAATGACGTTTCCGAAATCGATCATGTGAATCAACTGTTAAACGATCAACAGCAGTTGGCAGTCCAATTCGATCATCTGAAAGATCATGAACAGGCTCTTGAAAAGAGATACCAGGATGTAGCCAGTCGTTATGACCAATGGGAGATTGAGCACCATCAGACTGTAGAGGAACTGTCCAGATGGAGGAAAATGGTGCATATACCATCAAATGTCCCGGATGAACTACTTCTAGAAATTTTTGAACGGATTGATCACTTGAAGAAAAGATTGACGGAGCAGAGTCATTTGAAAAAGAATCTGGATCAGCTTCAAACGGAACTTTCCAAGTTTGAGAGTTCGGTTCTGGATATCTCCCGTGCCTGTCATATTGACTCCACTCACGGGATAGAGCGGAATCTCTCACAGCTATCGAGACAGTTAAAGGAGCAGATGGAAAAGCGTGAAGAAAAGAACAGCTTATCCGTCTCTATTGAACAGCTTCAGGAACAGTATGAAGGATTGTTGAAAAAGTATACGCAATATACAGATGAAATCGAAACCTTGTTTGCATTAGCTGAGGTACAAGATGAAGAAGCTTTTCGCGAAAAAGGAAAAGCGAATGAAAAGTATGAAAAATGGACAGAACAACTGCAAATGGTAGATGCTCAGCTGAAGGCTTCGACAGATTGGAAAATCATCGAACACCTGGAGAACGATCCGTCTAAATTAAGCAATCTCCAAGCTCGTTTAGAAACACTGGACGAGGAGCTTGAAACAATCAGCAAAGATATCGACATGGTTCGTGATGATTGCTCGCAATTGCAAGCTGCGATTACACATCTAGAGGAAGATGGCACATATTCGAATCAACTTCATTCCTATCATCTGGCCAAGAGTGAATTCATTGAAGAAGCTAAGAAATGGGCTGTTTACAGGACAGCACAATATGTGCTGGATCGGGCGAAGCAAAACTATCAATCTGAAAGACAACCGCGTGTTATCAAGCGGGCGGCAGGTTATTTTACAGCACTGACAGAAGGGGAATACAACCGGATCATCGCCCCGAAAGGAGAAGAAAGTTTCTTTATCGAACGTAAAGATAGAGTGGTTTTTAAGCCAGAAGAGTTGAGCAGAGCTACTATGGAACAACTTTATTTATCTTTAAGGTTTGCACTGGCAGAAGAATATGAAAATCAAGGAGATTTCCCTTTGATCATGGATGATATTCTTGTAAACTTCGATGAAAAACGTCATAATCTTGCATTTGAGCTCATCCGATCCATTGCAGAAGAACGACAGGTGCTCTATTTTACGTGTCACGGAAATGCAGCTGCCTATTTGACTGAGAAGCCATTACAGTTACCAGATAGAGCATCACTTGAAGTCCAAACCTAATCGTTTTCCCAGGAGTTGAGAAAATATGGAAGGCTACATGATTTATCTAGTAGAAGATGAACAGGATTTATCAGCTGTACTGAAAGCGTATATGGAAAAAGAGGGATGGAAGGTAAAGGTCTTTCATGACGGGACGAGTGCTTTGGAATACATTGAGAAGCCTCCGCACCTATGGGTTTTGGATATCATGCTTCCCGGTGTGGATGGGTATGAGCTTTTGAAACAAATAAAGGAACGTACGGATGTTCCGGTCATCTTCACATCTGCTAGAGACCAGGATCTCGATCGAGTGCTTGGTCTTGAATTGGGAAGCGACGATTATATTACAAAGCCGTTCTTACCGAAAGAGCTGATCATCCGGGCTAAAAAGCTCATGCAGCGAATTTATGAAGGTCCAGGAGGAAAGTATCAAAATAGGTGGGTCAATGAATATTGCATTCATCCGCTTGATCGTAAAATCACTTATCGAACTGAAGAGGTGGACCTGACTACGAAAGAATTCGAGGTCGTCCTCTATCTGACGGAACATCTAAATGAAACAAAATCGCGGCTGGATATCCTTGAAGGTGTATGGGGGAAGGATTACGTCGGGTCGGAGCGTGCTGTGGATGATGTAGTCCGACGTATCCGCAAGAAGATGCCACGCCTAAATCTTGAAACACTATACGGCGGTGGTTATAGGATTGAGACATCGTGAAAAAGCTTAGCATAGCACAGCGAATCTGGCTTTCCTTTTTCCTGTTGGTTTTCGTCGTCGGATTATGTGTCGTCGTCATTTATCCGTTATCCATGCGTGAGGCACTTACAGAAGAATCATACCGGATCATAAAAGAACAACAAGATCTCATTCTAGAAGGCCCGACTGGACCAGAGCAGGAACTCCCGGATACGAACCTCAATTTCGTTGAACGTCGGGAGGCAGCAAGGTCAGTTGGTCACCTTCTCCTTGGCAATCAATCCTTTGTTATCAAAGGGGATTCCGTTCCTGAAACGGTATTGCGGCATATTTGGGAAAAAGCGATATTGCTTGAAGAGGATGAAGGTGATTTTCAGCTTTCCTACAGGGATGCGACACTCTTTTATGTCATCAGGCCGATTGAAGTGAACGGAAATGAGGCTTTCATGGTATCGTATATGTGGGATACATATCGTGATCAGCTCGTACAGCGTTTGTGGGAAAGACTGATCTGGATCTTTGTCATCGGGATTGTCATCAGTATCATTCCAGCGATTTGGCTATCCAATTATTTAAGGAAGCCATTAAAGGCTCTTGGTGCACGGTTTGAGCAGATCGGTAATCGAAACTGGCGCGAACCGTTCGAGCTGAAAGGAGACCATGATTTCCAACAGCTTTCGGAACAGTTTGAACGGATGAGACAAAACTTGATACGAAACGATCAGTCACAAAAGCGGTTCATTCAGCACGCCTCCCATGAATTAAAGACACCGATCATGACGATCCAGAGCTATGCACAATCCGTCAAGGACGGTGTTTTTCCAGAGAAAGACCTTGAAGAAATGATGGATGTGATCATTAACCAAACTGGCCGGATGGAAGAACGCGTAAAAGATATGATTTATTTTTCAAAGCTTGATACATTGCAAGACAACGAGCCACGAAATGAAACGATCCGATTCGGTTCATTGATTCAAGAAGTCCTTGATCGATTTTTGTACCAGCGGGAAGAAATTGTGATAAACGTAAGTGGTGAAGATATCGATTTCAAAGGCGATCGAAGCCAATGGGAAGTCGTTTTCGAAAATATCATCCAGAATGCTTTACGTTATGCGGAATCTTATATCGATATCTCCTGTGAAAGGGAAAATGGTCAAACGGCAATGAGGGTGCACAATGATGGTGAGACTATCCCTGAAGAAAAGTTGGACCGCCTTTTTGAACCTTTCGAAAAAAGCCATAAAGGACAATTCGGGCTCGGTCTGGCTATTGTCAAACGTATCGTTGAACTTCATAATGGAACTGTAGAGGTCCAAAATGAAGAAAATGGTGTTTCAATTGTAATTATCATAGAGCGGACCGAGAGTTAATAATAGGATGCTTTATGGAAGAGGTAAAGAAAAGTTACAAAGCGCTGGTTCTCCCATTCATCATGGTTGGTATTGGTCACTTTACCCCGATTCGCATTCAACTATGTAACGTTACGCTACTGGCCACCCAGTGCTTGCAGGATTTTATCAATATACATATTCCGTATTCGCCATGAAAGTATGGACGGGGCTGTCCTAAAAGTAAAGTATCAGACACCATTCTTATTATGTTGTTAAGTTCGGAAAGACTCAGACGCTTTTTGGACAGCCCATACCCAGCTGAAAAAAGAGGAGGTAAGAGGGATGAAAAGAGGAATCCAACAATACCAGGTAGGAGATATTTTTGAAGATTATTTGCTGATCAAATCTGCAGCTAAAGGGACAACAAGTACTGGAAAACCATTTCTGACCCTTATTTTGCAGGATCATACAGGGGATATTGAGGCAAAGCTGTGGGATTCGAGTCCTGGAGACGAGCAGCAATTTGTACCCGAATCCATCGTAAAAGTGATGGGGGATATCACCAGCTATCGCGGTAAAGCACAGCTTAAAGTGAAGCAGATCAGATTGACTACGACTCAGGATGGAGTTAGCGTCCATGACTTTGTTGAGACAGCACCGCTTCCACAGGATGAAATGACCGAAGTGATCACACAAGCTATTTTTGAAATGAAAAATCCGAACATCCAGCGGATCACCCGCCACCTTGTGAAGAAACATCAGAAGGCGTTTCTCGAGTTCCCAGCTGCAACGAAGAACCACCATGAATTCGTTTCAGGACTAGCCTTTCATGTGGTGTCGATGCTCAAGCTTGCCAAATCAATCGCTCAGCTGTATCCATCGTTAGACACGGACTTGTTATATGCAGGTGTCATCCTGCATGACCTTGGCAAAACAAAGGAGTTATCTGGACCGGTTGCACCGAGTTATACCCTTGAAGGCAATCTGTTAGGACATATTACGATGATGGTTGAAGAAATTGGTGAAGCCGCACGCGAACTAGAAATAGATGGAGAAGAAGTATTGATTCTCCAGCATATGGTATTAAGTCACCATTCGAAAGCAGAGTGGGGGAGTCCTAAGCCTCCATTGGTACGAGAAGCTGAAGTTCTCCATTATATCGATAATATCGATGCGAAAATGAATATGATGGACCGTGCTTTAAGCAAAGTGAACCCAGGTGAGTTCACTGAACGTGTTTTTGCGCTTGATAACCGTTCATTCTATAAACCTTTGACAGAGCAAAAAAAGTCTGTCCCCACCAATCTTTAAATAGGCATAAACAACCGTTTTCCTACATATCTTTGTTATAACAAAGCTTGTCTACAAAGGAGGAAAGTCGATGCGTCGCCTATACGTTGTCGCTACGGTTGTTTTATTTTTTGCATTGTTACAATTCACAGGTGTATACAGCAATCTTAAACCGGTTCTTACAAGTGTTCCCTGGTGGATGTACTTCGTATTAGCAGGAATAGGGTACTCCGGCTATAGAGCATGGTTTCATACAGTTGAGGATAGGAAACTGGATCGAGTCCATATCGAAGAGGAAGGCAAAATCTACATGGAACGGATTGAAGAAGAAAAGCAACGGCGAAACCAAGCATCTGGGGAATAAAGCATGGAGGTTGTCTCGAATATAGCGAGGCAGCCTTTTTTGTTGTGAAGTAAGTATAAAATACTTTCTTCAGTATCAGCGCAACTAAGGCTTACCCTGCCCTAAGGGTTGACTTTTCCAAGTTTTCTTTATTGTGAGGAAAGGAACGGTGGGAAGCGAATTTCAGATTAGGATTCATGAAGCTTCTACTGTCATTTTGAATTGTTCTGGGTAGGTTTAGAGACGGATGGCACAAGTTTTAACTTTAAAAGGAGGTGTTCCAAACTTCCTAATCCGAAAAAAACTACTTTAAGTCTAAAAAATCATGAATATGTCTAAAAACGCAGTGTATAAGTCTAAAAGCACCACAATAACAAAAAGGACTGACAGTCGTCAGCCCTTCATAAATCATTGTTGTTGTTGTTCTTCTGCTTGATCTTTCTTGAATAGATCTTTATATTCCTTATCTTTCACGTCGATTTTAGCATCTTTTATAGCTTTATCGATCGGGTTGGCTTCTGGGTCCTTTTGTGCTTTTTCTTGAGCTTTCTGTTGAAGCAATGTTTTCTTGATTTGATACTCTGCTTCTTCAAATGATTGCGTTTTTTGGTCTAATACTTCAATGATGTGGAATCCATATTGAGATTTGACTGGATCTGAAATTTTTCCTTTTTCAAGTGAAAACGCTACTTTATCGAACTCAGGAACCATTTGGCCGCGTGGGAATGATCCTAACTCTCCACCTTTGTCTTTCGAACCAGGATCAGTAGAATATTCCTTTGCAAGTGCAGCAAAGTCTCCACCTTCGTCAAGTTTCTTTTTTACTTCTTTAGCTGTCTTTTCCTCTTTTACCAAGATGTGACGCGCTTCAACTTCTTTAACTTTGAATTCTTCTTCATACTTCTTCTTCATTTCTTCTTCAGAAACTTTGATACCTTCAGTCTGAGCTTTGAAGAATACGAGGTTACGTTTTACAACGTCCCGAAGCTCGTCCTCTCCTTCAATACCGCTTTGTTTAAGCGCATTTTCAAAGCCTTCTTCTCCGCCAAATTGACTTTTGAGGTAATCGATCTCTTTATCGAGTTCTTTATCACTAACTTCATATTTTTCAGAAAGAACTTTATATTGTACGAGTTCTTGTAGAATTTGTTCTGATTGAGGCTGCTTCTTCATTTCATTATAGAAATCTTGTTGTGTGACATCTCCGGCACTGGTTTCAACAATTACTTTACTATCACCGGAATCGCCATTATTACTGCATGCAGCGGTACCAAAAATCATCGTTGCTGCAGCAACCGTCAGGACCCACTTTTTCATCGACATACACTCCTATGATGTAGAAATTTTTTCACATCTCCTACTATAGCATATCCACCTGTTAAAAATACACACTTCACACCAAATATGAGAAAAAATACACATTTATTGGAATTGCTTGTGCATCCGCCCGTTTTTAAAAATAAGGGCATTGGTCTAATCAAGATTGACATTGGACTTATACACTATAAGTGTACACCAAAGGAGGGATTGCAATGGGTTACGGACATGGAGGCGGCTTTGCCTTGATCGTAGTACTGTTCCTTTTGTTGATCATTATTGGAGCATGCTATATTTGCTAAAAATTTAAGAAATTTCCGAGCGAAAGGATAGCAGCCTATGCTTTGGCTTACCTCAATGCATAGGATAACATAACACCGGAATAGGGGGTGACATCATGGGTGGATACGGGTATGGAAAAGGATTTGCGTTAATCGTTGTATTGTTCATCCTATTGATTATCGTAGGCGCAGCTTGGATTTGCTAATACGTATTTCTGAATGAGGAAGAGGCTGACCATCGCTGTCAGCCTCTTTTTTACAAAGTTTGTTGCTCCCGTAACGTGAATTAACAAACAAAGTCCAGCCTAAAGAACGCTTTTGATTTTTCTCAAGTTTTCATTCGTACTGTTCAAAATGCCTATGAACGTTCGAACTCTCTAAACAAAGGGACAGTTTTATGTTTGTACATATACCTGTCTGGGTAATAATGAAATATTATGGAGCATAAATTGCGTCAATGCACAAAAATTACTTCAATGTACGAGCTTACTAACAGGATCGTGATCATGATGTTGATCCACCGGAATACATTCACCTGTTTTTCTGCAGGAATATTCTTTTGAATACATAAGCGATTCGTAAGTGTATTAAACAAGAAAAGAATGATACATGCGAATGCTATATAATAAATTGCGATCATGGTCATAGGTTGAACCTCCGAAACTAAGAGATTGTATTACTAACATACCAAAATATTAAAAGAATGAACAGTAACAACTATTATAGATTATGAGGGGACGGGAGGAGAACACTTTGAAATTCAGATGGAAATATGCTTTTTTCATTTTACTTACAATCATGATCATCGTTCCAATCATCGTCGGAACGTTAGTATTCATGGGGGATAAACAAGAAGAGAAGTCCATGCACGATGTCCCAAAACAGGGGGAACCGATATTCGATATCGATTCGTCAAAGGATCAATTGAATTTTTTGATCAAAGAACAACTGGCACAATTGAAATCCGGCAGAAATCCGAAGTTCGATTATAATGTTGAACTTAAAGAAAATGTCCAGGTGAAAGGGTACTTCACATTTTTTTCGAATGAAGTCCAATTTACAATGGATTTCGAACCTCAGGTATTAGATAATGGAAATCTTCTGTTAAAAGAAGAATCGATCAAGCTCGGGGAACTGAAACTGCCTGGGTCGAAAATTTTGGAGTTTATCAAAGGAAGTACCGATTTGCCACCATGGGTTGAGATTAATGATAAAGAAGAAACAATTCTTTTGAAGCTGAACCAGATAAAATTAAAGGATCAACTGTTCTTGAAGGCCGAATCATTTGATCTTGAAAAAGATAACATCCGTTTCAAGGTATACTATATTACAGAAGAGTGAGTTTCAGTATGAAAAGGTTTCGGTTTCAATGACTAAGCAGAGCCGCACAGTAAAGCCATTAAAAAAGACTGACCATGTAACATCATTAACATCGATGTTCAGGGTCAGTCTTTTAGTTTTATATTTGGATTTATTTATTAGGCTCTTTTCTAAAAGATTGTTGCTTTTGAGTCATTTTTAAAAAATCACCTTGTGCAAGTTGATTGGAGAGCAAGGTGCGAGACTCCTCGAAAATGAAAATCACATTTTCTTCGTGCGATGTAACGCTGCCGATGCTTTCCTTGTCCTGCGGGATCAGCGTGCCTACTACCTGAATAATCTCCTCGCAAGGCATGCGACGAGGAAGCTCGCTTCGACAGGACTTTCTTGTAGACGCAGGAGCACAAATGCTTCCTTGAAAA
>NZ_JBQQCL010000020.1:0-65865 GCF_052246725.1 Pseudalkalibacillus sp. R45
TAAAATGCACGTACACACAACTCCTATCCCCACTCTTGTTTCTCGTCAATTCAAGTGTACAGGTTATAGGAGCTTGTGTGTTTTTTTACGTGAATTTTTCTCATACCCCAACAAATATTGTAGAGCCCTTTTAGAAAAGCCTATATAAAAAACCACGGAACACATTTTTGTGCTTCGTGGTTTTGTTATCGTATGTATGGTGACCCGTACTGGGCTCGAACCAGTGACCTCCACCCTGTCAAGGTGGCGCTCTCCCAACTGAGCTAACGGATCGTTTTGTGTTGGAACTTTTTTTACGGACAAGTATTACTATACGTATAATCAAATATTTTGTCAATGGCTTTTTAAAATGTTTTAAAGAAGACTTGGCAAAGTCAAGCCTTAGCGCAGGCTGATCCTTAGTTGCACTTATATTGAAGAAAGTATTTATACTTTCTTTAAATGTAAAGGGAAGGTTGACCTGAATTATGGCTGAGGCCAACCTCTATTTATCAACCGATTCTCTCTTCTTCGTCTCTCTTACGAATTTCTTCTTCTTTCAGATTTTCTTCACGATCTCTTATACGGTGGGCGAGTCGGCTGGAAGCATTAGCAGCTAAACTTGCGACCAGATCATCTAAGAAGGTATGGACGCCCTTCCCGCGTTTCGTATCCAATTTCTCAATGATACCAACCTTTTGCTTATCAAGATGGCCGAACGTCGTAATCGCAATACTTCCATACCCGAAGACCGCTCCCATCGCAATGGTTTCATCAATACCAAACAATCCTTCATCCGTTTCGACAATCGATTGAAGCGGCTCAGATAATTTGTTTTGTTCGGCTAGTTTATCTAATTCAATTCCGACTAACAGGGCATGTTGCATTTCCCTTTTCTCAAGTACAGCTTCAACGCTTTCAATGCAATCATCCATTTTCAATCCAGGAGCATATGGACTCTGCATATCATAAACGATTTCTGCAACATCCATCATACTGACCCCTCGTTCCTTTAAAAGGTTCATTGTTGCAGCTTTCACTTCGTTACTGTGAATCCGTTTTTTCATAGTCGGTCTCCTCTCTCTATGACTTCCTTTTCATACCCTTATATTCATTATATCATTTATGATAGAATGTATCTCATAAAGAAAACTTGGCTAAACCAAGCCTTAGCGCAGGCTTAGCCTTAGTTGCCCTTATATATAAGAAAGTATTTATACTTTCTTTTAAATGTTAAAAATGTGCTTAACGTATATGGAGGATGATTGG
The DNA here is from genome assembly GCF_052246725.1 of Pseudalkalibacillus sp. R45. Lineage (NCBI taxonomy): Bacteria > Bacillati > Bacillota > Bacilli > Caryophanales > Fictibacillaceae > Pseudalkalibacillus > Pseudalkalibacillus sp. R45. Next base: position 1,249 of record NZ_JBQQCL010000020.1, read on the forward strand.
ATATGAAACAAAAAGGAACGACAGAAGATAGATTCATCAAAAGTGAAGTTCTAGATGAAGAAATAAAATTGCTTGTCTATCTTCCTCCTTCCTATACCCCGTTGTTAAGATACCCGGTGTTGATTGCACAGGATGGAGATGACTACTTTAGATTAGGCAGGCTGGCACGATCTTCTGAAGAATTGTTTGAAGATGGTGAAATCGATGAATTTATCATCGTTGGAATTCCATATAAGGACGTACAAGACCGCAGGAAGAAATATCATCCTTCAGGTGAACAGCAATCTCAATATGTCCGTTTTCTGGTGAATGAACTGGTTCCATTTATCGAAGCTGAGTATTCAACTCTTGAACTTGCAAGTGCCAGAGTGCTGATCGGCGATTCTCTCGGGGCTACTGTTTCTTTACAGACAGCAGCAGCTTATCCGAGGACATTTGGTAAAGTCATTTTGCAGTCACCATATGTTGATGACGTAGTCCTAAAGGATGTTTCAGATATGAAAGACCCTTCCCTTCTCTCCGTTTATCATGTGGCAGGAAAGCAAGAAACGGATGTCGAAACGACTAATGGACAGGTAAAAAATTTCATCGAACCGAATCGAGAATTGAATCAGTTGTTTTCAGAACGGGCTTTTGACTACCATTATGAAGAATTTGAAGGCGGGCATAGCTGGAAGTTTTGGCAACCGGACATTCCAAAAGCGTTGACATTCATGTTTTCAGACTAATACCACCGGAAAAATGAGTCTTTGTATTAGTATGAAATAGTAAGAAAATTTGCTATAATAGATTAAGTTCGACAAACAACATGATTGTTATCTAGTAAGAGGAGGGTAATTATGAAATACGGCATTGCGATTTTCCCATCGAAAAAACTACAAGATCTGGTAAATTCATATCGTAAGCGTTATGATCCTCACTATGCATTGATCGCTCCTCACTTGACATTAAAAGAACCTTTCCATGTCGAGGACGAAAATGAAATGAAAGAATTAGCTCAACAAATCCATGAAATCTCTGATAATATCCAACCTTTCACTTTACATGTATATAAAGTAGGGTCATTCCATCCTGTCAATAATGTCATCTATTTTAAAGTAAAAGAAGATGAGAGGTTGACAAAGCTGCATGAACAATTGCATAAAGAAGAATTATACAGCGAACGCCCGTATAACTTCGTACCTCATATTACACTTGCTCAAAAGCTTTCAGACGAAGAGCATCATGATGTTCTTGAATCGCTTAAAATGATGGATATCGATCATACTGAAGAGGTTGATCGTTTTCAATTGTTATATCAACTCGAAAACGGTTCCTGGACCGTCTATGAAACCTTTCATCTAGGAAAGGTCCGCTGATCAAATTGAAAATGGAAGTTGTGAAAAATGACCAACAAATGGAGGATGCCTTTTCTGTACGGAAAAAAGTATTCATCCTCGAGCAGAATGTGCCAGTGGAAGAAGAGATAGACGAGTTTGAATCCGAATCCATTCACTTTGTCCTCTATGATGATGACCAAAAGGCGGTAGGTGCTGCACGTTTAAGGTTTGTAGAGGATTATGGTAAGGTGGAACGAGTTTGTGTCTTGAAGGAGTACAGAGGTACAGGCGCTGGGAGACAGCTGATGCAAGGGTTAGAACGTACTGCTGCCGATAAGAACTGTAGAAAATTCGTCCTCTATGCTCAGACACACGCGGAAAATTTCTACAAATCACTAGGATATCACACCTATTCCGATATCTTTATGGATGCCGGAATTCCGCATGTAGCGATGAAAAAAGAAATTGAAAACGACCTCTAAAGGTCGTTTTTTTAATGGCTATTCATTCAGCCTTTGGTGGCATTTTATTGATATGAACACCTTCATCTTGTTTCCATTCCATATAAAAAACATCTTCATAACGATCGATTTGGTTCTTATGAAGGGTTTTCTTCAACCACGCTTCATCAAATCCGGCTTTTTTCAAGTTTTCCCAATCTACTTTTCCATCATTTATGAGTGTGACTGAAAGAAAAACAGGCTTTTGAGGTAATTGCATATCTGCGGTCGTAGGGGTTGCGTATTCTGGTTTTTTAAGAACGCTGACAGATCCGTCTGTCTCAACGATGGCATAAGCTACTTCTCTAACTGAAAATACGTCTTTTTGCCGTAACAGGTTTTGCAGTTGGTTCATATCGAGTTTGTTTTTCTTCATTTCTTTTTTATCGCACTGGCCATTACGGATGACGATGGTCGGTTTACCTTCAAGAAGTTTCCTCGAACCACGGAACTTTTGTGTGAAAAATTCCATGATGAAAATCAAGGCACCCCATAACATAACAGCATAAAGAATCGAACCGAGTTTTACCTCATTATCATAAATTGCATTTCCGACAAGTTCTCCAAGTACGACTGCAGAAATGAAATCGAAAATCGTAATCTGAGCGAGAGATACTTTCCCTAATAATTTTGTCATGATGAATAATGCAAGAAAACCTACCATGAGTTCAACAGTTATTGAAATAGGATGCATATCCACATTCTCCCCCTAGATACAATGTCCTTTTAGTATGAACTAAAATAGAAAAAAGCATTCGATTGATCTAGAAATCGAATGCCAAGTTTTATATCCGTCTGATTGTATCAGCGATTAATCATTAAGTATGAAACAGGGAGAGTAATCTTTAATGGTATAGGATATTCGCTTATCTTCAATCCCTTTGATCAGATACGCATACAGAGCGGTCCGATACAGCGACCAAACGGATAAGGAAGGTAAGGTGACCTCCCAATTTCTACACATTTCTTTCATGAAGGTTTCAAAGTTACACCCATCCTTGAACTGTTGAAGTATTTCATACATGGTAGCTACGATGGAGACATGATGATCATAGTTTTCGATAAGGGTTTTAGCAGGGTTTTCTTCGTAAGTTCCATGGCCTGGAACCATTCCGACACCACTCATTGATAAGAGTTTTTCAATCGTCGCCAGTGTCGCATCGGCATCAATGATGAATGGAATCTTATGTTTAGTCAGCTGCTCTGAACCAAAGTATCCATCTGCTGCATACAGGATATTTCCAACTTTAACACCAAGTTGATTGATGCTATGTCCTGGCAATGCAATCAACTCAACCTGAATCGATTCGAAAAGCAATAACCCTTCGGATACGATGTGATCGATATTGATCGGTGGGGCTTCCAGAAACTTGTTGCGCATCTCGTCTAACGGACGGTTCCCTTGCAAGAGATACATCGGCTCCAACACAGGATTTCGCAGGATTGCTTCTTCAATTTGAGGAGCATAAGTCAATATGGTCGTTTGGGTTTGGAGAAATTTCGCACCTCCATAATGATCCGCATGCGCGTGTGTAATGAACAAATGTGTAAGCGGTAATGATTTGTCATCTAATTGCCTGATAATATGTTTCATCACTTGTTTATCGATGCCGGTATCAATCAAAACACCGAAATCCCCTTGATTGATATAGCCGACATTGACTGGTCCTTGAAAATAGTAGCATTTGTGGTTAATTTGGATTAATTCCATCGTCCATCACACCAATCTATATAACTTAGCAATCACTAATTTCAATCTACTGGTTTGTCTATGGATACTTCAATGTTAATTATTATACTTTCTTTATGCGAAATACGCGGTATCACATAACTAAAAATAGGAAATGAGTGATGACTCTATGTGAGCCAGCTCATTTCCTATATTACTTCGTTTATATTTTGTCCTTTTCCTGTTAAATCAGATAAAATTTTTTGGAAGGGTTCATGTGAACTACTGATTTGCTTGTATTGATTAGAAAAGTCCTGGTTTTTATCCGTTACATTTTTGAAGGGGATCTTTTCAACAGGCTGTAACCGAATTTTCCTTGTCACGTAGGAAGACTTTGTACGACTACCGTAAATCAGTTTCTGATCTGCTACATATGGTGGTACATACCCCATCTTATCACCTGCTTACTTTTTTCTACAAATTTAAAAAGTACATTATATTTTATTACAATACCCAATCATTGAATCAATAAACCTTGTTACCATAGAAATAACATCTGAATTTACATTTAAAGAAAGTATAAAATACTTTCTTCAATATAAGCGCAACTATAGCTCAGCCTGCGCCTAAGGATTGGCTTTGCCAAGTTTTCTTTATAATTTTCAAAATATTCGCAGGTGATTATGTTTTTATGGGCAGAGGATCAGAAATTTATGGAAATTTGGTTCATTGCCCTCGCTCTATAGTCTTCATTCTGGAAATAAACGAAGGCTTCTACTATGACACTGTCTTCAAACTGTTTTTGGATGGGAATCTGAAAGTCTGTTAGTGAAATCGTATGGTTGACTGGAATTTGCAAATCATACATTGAAGCTACCCAAATTTCCCCTCTAGATCTTGCTTCTTTAGCCCAATCGTTATCTAAATATACCCATTGGATCGATTCTTTCGATTCAGAGTTGATGTTGCTTTGTTCTAATGAACTGATTTTTCCTTTCAAATTCGTATAATCAGCTGGCTTAAATCTGAAACATAACAAAGGGTTTTCCAAAGGTTTTACACCTGTATTCGTCATATGGAAACTCCCATGGATGACGAATGAATCTTCACTTTTGCAAATCACACTATAATTGAAAAAAGCGGAAAGCTGATATTCTGCTTGTTTTATTTCTTCTGCTTCCGTACTGATATCTTCTGGTGTATATTTTTGTACCTTCACTCGTTTATCAAGACTTTTGATTTTTGATTTGTAGCTTTCAATCTGTTTTTCTTTTTCATTGATTTCTTTTTCAATTGTTTCTAATAAATCCTCGAATCCTTTCACTTTCTTTTCCATTGATTGGAGATTGGATTCGGATAATTGCTGCTTTAATGTAGTGATCTCTTGTTGTAATTGATCCACTTCAATTTCTTTCAATTCCAGATTCCGTTCTAACTCATCATTCTCCAAAGCCTCTTTCAATTGTTGTTCAAGTTGGTCTATTTTGTCCTCAGCAAACAGAAGTTTCTTTTCCAATTCTAATGATTTTTCCTGGTAAAACTTTGTTCTGGAAGCTAAACGGTCATAGCTCAGTTCTTTTTGTGAATTCATTAGACTCCCTCCTGACAGGGCATTTACATATATCTTATGTTCATGAAAGTGTAGACTTTACAAGAACATCAAAATTAACAAAGGGGGCGCTCCGAGGCGATCCCCCTAGTTAGTTTGATTTTGTTCGTGTAAATGGTGTACGTACTGGATCAAGTTGACGTATTCTTCCTCAATCCCAATATCAAAACGGTCACCCTCAATTTCATAGCCATAACATGTTCGCAACGATATCAGTTCTTTTATTGCATCAGTAAACTGAATTTCACCATCAAATCTATCTTGTTTCGTTGAAATGCAATCAAAAATATCAGGAGTCATTACATATCTCCCTACAACAGCTAAGTTAGATGGTGGTGAAACTTTCGGCTTTTCAACGATCGATTTGATGGAATGGAGTTGGTCTTTTTGGGTTATGACATCCACGACCCCATATTTGTGAAGCAGCTCATCTTTTATATACTTCAGTGCAATCACAGGCGCTTCGACTGTTTGATAAAGATCAACAAGCTGCTTGGTTGCGTTCGCTCCTCGTGTGAGTATGATGTCATCAGGTAGCAGCACAACAAATGGGTCGTTCCCTGCAAAAGACCTTCCTAATCGGATTGCATCTCCAAGTCCACGAGCATAGGGTTGTCGGGTATATTGTATATGGACCTTCGGAAGTGTCAACTTATCAAGCAGTTCTACTTTATTCCTGGATTCAAGGAATGCCTCGAGTTCAAGGGAAACATCAAAATAATCGACGATGAGGTTTTTATATTTTGAAACGATGATAAGAATTTCTTCAATACCTGCTTCTACTGCTTCTTCAACAATATAATGGATGGAAGGTTTCCCCTTGATCGGGAACATTTCTTTAGGAAGAACTTTCGTTATAGGAAGACTTCTGGTACCATATCCTGCAGCTGGAACGATTGCTTTTTTGATCAAAGCTTACTCCTCCTCAATCTTCATATAATAGCTTATTCGATTGTTGACTATGAAGTGTAAATGAATAAGAAAATAAGGCTTGTCAACATCGAAATTCAAGCCCTCCTTCATCACCTAATGTGCCTTAGGCAAATACAATATAAAGTGATTGAGCTGAGCACGGGGTGATATAAATTGAACATTTGTGTAATAGGATGTGGCTATGTTGGGCTAACAACAGGAACAGTGCTCTCCCATTTCGGACATAAGGTTACCTGTGTAGATATTGATCCTAAGAAAGTCGAAGCTCTGAATAACGGGGACTGTATTATTCATGAAGATGGATTGGAATCTATGCTTCAAAAGCAGCTTCAGAACGGTACACTTGAATTTTCCACTGATATTCATAAGCATTTGCAACGTAATGAAGTGATTCTTGTTGCGGTTGGGACTCCAGCAAGTGCTACAGGCAAAACCGATCTCACATATATCGATCAAGTCATTGATAGTGTTGTTTTAACAACAAAGAACAATGAGGAGAAGACAATTATCATTAAAAGTACGGTTCCACCTGGAACAAACGAGTATATTCGGACTCGGCTTATGGAATCCGGAAACGGGAAAGGGCGTTTCACTGTCCTGTCGAATCCTGAATTTTTACGTGAAGGAACCGCTCTGCATGATTTGTTGAATCCAGATAAAATTGTTGTCGGGGGCAGAAATCCGCTTGATCTTGAATTCATCCGAAAAATGTATGCCTACCTTCCCTCAGAATATTTTTTCACTTCACCAGTGACAGCTGAACTGATCAAATATGCATCAAATGCATTCCTTGCCACAAAAATTTCTTTCATCAATGAACTGCAGCGAATTTGTCAGGCGTACAACGGAGATATATCCGTTGTAGCAGAGGCACTCGGATGTGATCCAAGAATTGGCCCCCATTTTTTAAAAGCCGGGCTAGGTTATGGAGGATACTGTTTACCCAAAGATATCCAGTCGCTGAGTTATGCTGCAATTGATAAAGGAGTCGTTCCCTCTCTGTTGCATTCGGTTGAACGGGTGAATAATTCTCAAGTTGATATGTATGTCGATTTATTGGAAAAAGAAGCAGGTGACCTGAGTAATCGTAACATTACTGTCTGGGGACTCGCTTTCAAACCAAATACTGATGACACACGCGATTCTCCTTCCTATCGGTTAATAGAAAGGTTGAATGAAAGAGGAGCAAGATTAACCTCTTACGATCCTGCTGCGAGCAATACATCGAGTAGTACACGTACTTCTGGGGATCAATATAAGTCTATCAAGGATGCAGATATCCTGATCATTGCGACAGAATGGGTGGATTTCATTGAAGCTGATTGGCCCAAAGTCAAAGTGGAGATGAATGGTTCAATCATTTTGGATGCGAGGAACTGTTTAAAACCTTCTGATGTCAGATCGGCAGGATTGGATTATATAGCGCTTGGAAGAGGTTGACGTAGACACTGTACAGGAACAAATCCAATTAGACATATAAAATGTGGCTGGACCGGAAACATCAATTTTTACGTTGATGTTTTTGGTCAGCCTTTTTTAGTATTTCATCTCTTATTTGCATGTTATGGAGTGGGTCTATTTTACCAAATTGTTCAAGATGGCATCATTTTTGTTCAAGATGTCTTCGAATTTGCTCAAGGTACACATGAAATTGCTCAAGTTGCACGCGAAATTGCGAAGAGCCGTTTCAAAAGTCCGCGGCAAAACAAAAAGAGCGAGAAATCTCGCTCTTCGCTCTTTTCTAAGTTGTTAAATTCGCTTCATTTTGATATCGTCGAATGTTACACAATCCTCTACCTCGATGTCACCTTCATCAGAACATACAACATCAGAATCAAAGATTGTTTTACCCTTATGATTGATCAATTGAAGCTGGAACAGTGTAGCTGTATCACTATCGACTACAGCGAAATTATAATCAACCGTTTTACCGTCAACTTTACCTGTGCCGCTGATGATCAGTTTCAGACCATCCTTCGTTTCTTCACAGCATAATGTTTCTTGATCGAATGTTTTTGCTACGAAGTCGAAGCTCTGTGTGCCATCTTCGTTATCTATGTCCCGGAAGCTAGCCCTCAATTCACTATCCACAAGACTGCAGTCTGGACATATGTCTACCCGAACTGATAAACGGCCTTCTTCTGTAGCATCAGGACCAGTCTCTCCACTCGCTTCTCCTTCTGCATGACAATCACAGTTCGGTCTTGGGAAGATCCCTGGACATTGTGGAGGAAATTCCACTCTCGGACATTGATCCTTTATTACATCTTCTTCTGCAACAAGATCGTTGTCTCTTGGGGAACAGAATTTAGCCAGTACTTCGAGTTTGACTTCTGCTTCCACTTGGATATCGAGACAAAATGTAATCTCTACATTAAACCTATCTGGTGCTGGTGTGTTAAGAAGTACTGTACCTGATGGAATGCGACAGAAAATCTTCGATACTTTACAGAATAGATCTGTTCCTTCAGGGAAGCAAAGCACAAAAGATTCAAAAACTGATGCATTGACGATGGCTTTTGTAACCACACAGCCATGTCGATCCACAACCAGTATTTTAACATCTGTACTAATTAACAGCTCAACTAGCTGCGCATCAATGAAACCGCCATTGGTAGAAATCGTAACATCACGTGTTTCCCCCACTTGTTCGCAAATGAATCCTAAGTCGTGGTCGTGGTCGTGATTTTCATTTCCACTACTGTTAAGAGGGAATAAAGAATGTGTTTTCGGCGGTTCACAGATAAGACGCAAAGGGCGGCGACTAGGGTCTTCCATTGCTTCTTCTATATCTCTGAGCTGATCTTTAGTGAATAAGACCGTCTTTTTAACGGTAAGTGCATCGGTTACCCAGTCGTACACTTTCTGTACGCGAATACACTCATCCTGTAGGCTGTTGGCAGCTTTAGGTATGTCGTGTTTTTTCTTACTCATAGTTTCCCTTCCTTTCTTCATCATGAACTGAAGATTCAATACATACTATGGGAATACGACGGCCAATGACACAAAGATTAATGCCTATTTTTAAAGGAGGGGATGCTGTGTACAGCGTTTCATTTAATAGAAAAGAAATATGTAAACTCTCTTTAGAAGCTTTACAGGTCCTGAAACAAACAGCTATTTTCTGGGGTTTGGGCTGGGATGACGCTAGAAATGAATTAACTGGTAGTTTAGCAGACATTACGATCCGCATAATAGGATTAAATAAGAAAGAGTTGAATCGGTTGATCCGCGCCTTGGAACATACCCAAGTTTCTGTAACGACACAACCTTGCCATGCAGATCTGACATTGTCGATTTTCCAAGAATCCAAACGGGAGCTTAGTATGAGACTAGAGTGTAAAAATGAAGTTTATAAGTTCGATCCTGTCATGGAACCATTCATTTCAGTACCAGATATGGTGTATAAACGATTTGCACCGGAGATGCATTCGGATGAAATAAAGGTATATTGGAACCCTGGCAGTGGCATAAATATCAGTGAATGGCTATCTTATTTAATTTTACAAACATCCCATCATGAAACTACAGATACGCTATATGATGTGGAACAGAAGATGTATGAAAAACTTGTTAGAGAGGTCTTAGTTCCAATCAATCCGTTTTTATCATCTTATCAACTCAGGCATTACTGGCCTGATATGCCCTCCCCTGGACATTCACTGGGGCATGGAAATGAGAAACCGATCGATCCGTTTAAAAACATGAAGAATGGAGCATCATCACAAATCAATCCGTTTAAAGAAAAACCATCAGCGCCTCCCTCAACGATCAATCCATTCAAGCAAAAAGAAAAACGACGTCATTAATCCATTTTTCAAAAAATAAAACACCTTCCCGCCTTGTACGAATAAAATACATTATCTGAACACCGAGGTGAGCGACTTGAATAAAAAAGATGTCATCGAATTATATCATCACGTTAAAAAGAAAAGATCAAGAGAAAATAATTCAAATATGTTTACAAAAACGAAAAAGTCAGGTTGCAGTACATGCGGTAAAGTTACTTGGAAACCAAACCGATGATCCGCTTTTAAAAACCAACACCTTTTCAAAGGGAATGTTGGTTTTTTACTTTTTGTGATTTATTTCTTCAAATAGCCATTATTATATAAATAGTTCATGATTTGCTTTACACAAATATTAGGTGTCATCATTGTGGTATCTACTATGATCTCTGGATTTTCAGGATGTTCATACGGATCCGAAATCCCTGTGAAATTCTTGATTTCACCTTTCAGCGCTTTTTCGTAAAGTCCTTTTGGATCACGTGCTTTCAAAGTGTCGAAATTACATTTTACGTACACCTCGATGAATTCATCTTTGTTAACTAACTTCCTGACAAATTCCCTATCTTTTCGAAATGGGGACACGAAGGTAGCTAGAACAACGATACCGGCATCTACGAACAACCGAGCTACCTCACCGACCCGCCGTATGTTCTCTTCCCGATCCTCTTGTTTGAAACTGAGGTCTTTATTCAATCCCATTCTTATATTATCGCCGTCTAGTATATAGGTTGAGATATTATGTCGATATAACGCACGATCCAATCGATTCGCAATCGTTGACTTACCAGAGCCTGATAATCCGGTGAACCAAATAATGAAACTTTTATGACCATGCAATAATTGCCTTGCCTTCTTAGGTACATCCTGATGATGCCAAAATAAATTTGAAGTCATAGATATGCACCTCCTTAACTTAATGGCCATATGACCGGGACGATGAGTATTGTTGTAAATAAACCAATGATATTCAGCGGAACTCCTACCTTGATAAAATCACTGAAACGATATTGTCCAGAACTATATACAAGTAAATTTGTCTGATATCCAATCGGCGTTGAAAAACTTGCGGAAGCCGCTATTGCAAGAACAATGGCATAAGGCTCTGGATTTAAAGCCAATTCATTCACAAAGGATAAGACAATCGGGAACATTATCACTGCTGCAGCGTTATTTGTAATGATTTCAGTCAATAGATTCGTAATTACATAGACGACGATCAACAGAATAATTGGAGTCATCCGATCCACGTGTGAAAAGACAAGGCTGACTAGATAATCAGCTGCACCTGAATTTGTCATCGCAGTAGCGATCCCAAATGCTCCTCCAATGACAAAAAGAATATCCCATTTGATCGAACCCATCGAGGCATCAAATGTAGTCAATCTTAAAAGAACAAGAAGGATGGCGGTTGTAATCGCTGCATGGGTAATCGGTACAAGCCCCAATGTGACTGTTGTGATCATCAATCCGAATAACCAAACAGGGATCCAATCACGGTAATTCACTTCCTTATTATTCGTGTTGAAATCCATGATTAGAAGGTTTTTCGAATTCCGGTCCGGTTCAAGGGAATCTCTTGGTGTGAGTATAACTAACATATCCCCTGCTTTCAGACGAATCGAACCGATTTTTTCATTGATTCTTTTTCCGTTCCGGTATACAGCCACAACCACTCTACCATGTCTAGTTCGGAATTTTATATCACTGATCTTGGAGGAAATATAAGAAGAGTGCTGTGGAACTGTCGCCTCTATCAATTTGAAATCATCATGATGTTCAGCAAAATCGTATCTCGAATGTTCAATTGCAAGCCCTAACAACTGTTCTATTTCTGTTGAACAATTCGCATCACCCACAAATAATAATCGATCGCCTAGATTCACCTTCTGTCTCGGAGAAATCGGAAACAACCATTCTCCTTGTCTCAAAATCGCCATTACATAACATTTACTAAGATGTCGTAATCCAGCGTCTTGAAGTGTCTTGCCAATACCCCTGAATTGGTCAGTCACCTTTACTTCGACGATGAACTGAGGACTTTTGATTTTTGCAATATAATCTGTATTATTTTCGGGAAGTAATTTATAACCAATAAACAACATGTATAGGATTGCAACTACAAAAAAGGGGATCCCTACATAAGCTAATTCAAATAAAGAAAATCCTTCATATCCTTCCTTTTGTAATAATGTATGGATGACAAGATTCGTAGAAGTTCCTATAAGTGTACACATCCCACCAACGATTGCGGCATAGGAAAGCGGGATCAATAATTTTGATGGATAGATTGAATTTCTTTCAGCCCACTTCTTTACAATCGGTGTAAAAAGTACAACGAGTGGTGTATTGTTCATGAAACTCGATAACCCACCTGTCACGACCATCATACGTGACATACCTCTTCTCAGTGTCTGTTTACCTCCAAATACAATTGTTGTTATTTTTGAAAAAGAAGGATGTGTCTGTATCGTATTCATGATGATGAATAGGGAAGCGATTGTCAGCACGCCTTCATTGATGAATCCTGCAAATGCCTCAGATAGGGTTATGACTCCGCTCCACATTAGAATCAACACTGCGCAAAGGATGATAATTTCGGTACTATACCAATTGGTCAATAGGAATAGAAACATGATGCCAATAACAATGAAAGTGATCCAAATATCCCCAACAATCAAGCCAGTCAGTCCTTTAGCTTCTTATAATACTCAATCAAGATCTCTACTACTTCTTTTCTACTGAAATACGGAGGTGGGGTTGTACCTTCTTTCAACATTTCCCTTACTTTCGTACCGGAGAGATGGATGTGGTCTTGCTTTGAATGAGGACAAGTTTTAAGCGATGTCATTTGCTCACACTTCTTACAATAAAAACTGTGTTCTAAGCGGATCGGCGTAATTCCTAGTTCGTTCATATCGAATCGATCAAATAAACGTTGAGCATCATACGTTCCATAATAATCACCCACACCAGCATGGTCTCTTCCAACAATGAAATGGGTACAGCCGAAGTTTTTGCGAACAATAGCGTGGAAAATAGCTTCCCTTGGCCCCGCGTATCGCATGGAACTTGTGAAAACACCCAGGATGTAACGTTCTTTCGGGTAATAGTTAGATAATAAGACTTCATAGCACTTCATCCGAATCTCCGCTGGTATATCGTCTGCTTTCGTTTTACCAACTAGCGGGTGCAGGAACAGGCCATCCACATGCTCTAATGCAGTTTTTTGAAGATACTCATGGGCCCGATGAATAGGATTTCTCGTTTGAAATCCAACAATTGTCTTCCAGCCTTTTTGCTTGAACAAAGCCCTTGACTCTTCAGGTGTAAATGAATAGGCTGGGAAATCAGCAGATATCCTCTTGACCATCGTTACCGGACCACCGATATAATTCGACGGGCGTTCAAAAAGATTTGCTACACCAGGATGGTCGGGATCTGTAGTCCCGTATATGAGTTCAGCTTCTCGTTTCAAATCAACTTGATACATTTCTTGAATCTCTATGAAGCCGTAAACTTCACCGTCATACTCAAGTGCTAGCTTTTTTTCTCCCTTTAATTCAGCGACCAGCTCAGTTGTAATTGATAGCGTAATCGGTATCGTCCAAATCTCTCCCGTTTTCAAGCGCATATCAGTTAAAACAGATTCATAATCTTCTTTTAGCATGAAACCCTTTAATGGACTGTATACGCCAGTCGAAATACACTCCAAATCAGTCAGTTCAGCCTCTGTGATCGGGACTCTCTTTAAGTCTCCCATCGAGTATCCTTGCAATTTATCAACTCTATTAATCAACTTCCCGCCGTGGGGAACACTTGCCATCTCCATTACCTCCTTTTCATGAATTTGTTGATCGCGATTTCAAATTTGTTTATACTTCTCATCCAAGTCCATTTTGTTGCTTCTTTTTCACCTTCTTCAGCTAGCTTTTGCCTGAGTTCTGGATTGTCAATAAGTGTGGAAACATGTTCGGTGAGTCTGTTTTCATGCCGGTAGGACAATAAACAATTCTCACCATTCCTGCAATAATCCATATTACCTCCTGAATAGACCGTTGCAAGAGCCGCACCGCACTTCATCGCTTCGAGGCCAGGTAAAGATGCTGTATCATAAGTTGAAGAACTTACAAATATATCTGTTTTATTCAAAATATCATTCAACTGCTTGTCGTCGACTGGAGTGATCGAATTAAACAATCTGTTTGCATGATATTTCTGAAGTGTAGGCGAAACCTTGATCTCATTTGGGGGAGAAATGAGATTGAACAAAAGCCGGGGGTATTTCTGTTTCAGTACGGTGAACGTTTGCAATAGATACTCTTGCTCCCTATGCCATGAGAACCCTTCTTCTTGAATTCTCAAGATTCCACTCACTTGAAGCCGTTTAGAACGGGTTCTCCTCAAGCCTAAATTCCTGAACGTGCTGCTGATACCAACGGGAACGATTTCTCCTTTTATACCATGATTCAATTGGATGATCTGTTGCTGCCACTCAGAGAGGACGACCAGGTTTTTACTAGTATGATAGCTCTTAAAGGAAGCTTCATGATCAGGAAGGAAGACAGGTTCATAACACAGACTGATTCGGACGTGAATTCCTTTCCCCGCTCGGCTAGCCTCTTCACAAAGTGCAGTCATCGTATAAAAGTTTGAAACGATTACGTCGCTTACAGGGATATCTTCTAAAACGAGATGGGGACCTTTCGACCTTATTACGTTGACATGGAGCGGGTATTCAATTTGCGTGTTTTGCGGCATTACCACAGAAACATCATGTCCTTTTCCTGAAAGACCGTTAGCAAGTTCCACTAACATTCTTTGTGCCCCTCCTTTACAGAGGGTAATAGCGATAAACGTTATTTTCATAAATGAATCCTCCTCTCTTGAGTTGTCTAGGTTTTCTTTAAATGCCATAATCGATTAAAACATCGCATGAAGGTTCGATACTTCTCAAATTTCTTCAACTCATTTTTTTCATTTACTAATGCAGAAAATTCATTTTGCCCCAATATTGGCTGAATAAGGTTGGAGACTGGTCGATTATCCCTCACCAAAAGTCCGATTTGGACTAGCATGTTTTGAAAAGTACGTTTGACTAGATGGAAGCGATCTGGATATTGTTTACAAAAATCTTGGTAATTGATCAGGATTTGGTTGACTTCATGCAAATTGAAGGGCTTGGGCAGGAAGGTAAGACTAATGATCATCTGATCGATCTCCCTGTACGTTTCTTGGAATTTATAATAATTTCGTTTCGACTCATCCGATATCGCACTTGAAACAGGATGCTCCTGATGATAACTGATCAGATTCTTGTCACTTAGGTATACCGCTCCATTTTTATATAGCCGGTATCCCATCTCCAAATCGTCCCATCCGTACCCCGGATATTCTGCAAACATTCCGACTTGTTCGATTGCTTGCCGAGATACAGATACATGACCAGTTCCAAACAATTGCCAGGGTATCTGATATCCATCAAGCTCAAAGCCATAGTTGGCGATAATCGTCCTCCGATAAAACCGTTCGTAAGGACTTTGAATTGATAATGACGTATACATTCCGCTTGAAATATGCTTTTTATCAATCAAGTTTATGACAGCAGGGTTCTTTTCGAAACGAGCGAATTTCATTTTGAATTCCGATAATTTTCCTGCAACCTGTTTGCATTCCATAAGTTGTGCTTGTGAAAAATCCGGATAAAAGACAGAATATAATTTCCTTATACACATGATTCCTGTCAGAACAAGTTGGGGATGTTGCTGATGATAGTTGTAATGGATATTGAGAAAATCAGGCGGGACAAGGATTTCAGCATCCAAGAAAAGAAGTACCTTTCCACTGGCAGCTTTGATTCCCCTATTTCGAGATGCTGGTCTTCCTCTATTTTTCATATTCTGCAATAGTATGAATCGAAAAGGAAAATTCCGATTTACGAGTGTTTTCGTTTGATCCGTGGAACAATCATCAATCATGATCACTTCGATTTTGGAAAGGTCGAAATGTTGATTTTCAATGGAATACAAAGTTAAAAGATTTTGCGGAAATTTATTGTAGGTGGGAATGATGATGCTGATTTCAATATCATTATCTTTCCGTTCAGGTGTATTTATGGGCATAGACTCACTCCAAAAGAATTCGATTTCATTTTCAATCACTCACAATCTCCGTTTATTCCATTTTCTTCACAATGGATCAATCGCGCTAACATTCCTTTATACTTTTGTTGGATCATACGAATTTCTTCCCATTGCTCTTTTAGATATTTTTTCGATCCCATTTTGTCATGGATACGATAATTCAATAAAGATTCATTCAAGACGTTCATTTTAAATTTTGCTGCCATCCTGATCCACATATCGTAATCCTGGGTGTACTTCAATGTTTCATCGAACCAGCCAACCGTTGTAAAAAGGTCTCTTTTTAAAAGGACAGTACTCCCATTCACAGGACAGCTCTTTTGAAGTTGTTTCAAGAAATCGATTCTGTGGTCAAGGATCAATCCAACATCTTTTTTATAAACTTGACTGGTTTCATCGATCAGGTTGAAGTTGGAATATACCATATCGGCTCCAGTCGTTCGCATGAACGTTACTTGTTTGTACAGCTTTTCGGGAAGGAAAATATCATCCGAGCTCAACCATGCAACCAATTCCCCCCTTGCAGACTGTATACCAGTATTCAGGGCAGTAGCTGTCCCGCCATTTTCTTTGGAAATATAACGGATCTGGTTTAAAAAGGGGTTGAGTATTGTTTTATGTTCAGAGGAACCATCGTCAACGACGATGATTTCGAATTTCCGATAGGTTTGTCGAAGGACACTTTGTATAGCCTGATCGACATAAGCACAGTTATAAAAAGGTATAACAACACTGATTAACGGGTGTGAATTTTCCAACTTACTTCCCTCATTTCTTACAATTATTGTTTGGATTTATAGAAGCGGATGGTGTCCTCCAAAGAATTTTGAAGTGTGTATTTCGGCCTCCATCCTAATGAACGGATTGGGTCACTATTGATCTTGATAGGTGGAGACTCGATTGAATGATCTTTTGTAAACTGCATCCGTTGTGGGGTTGCTTTTGTGAAGTGACTCATTAATTCTTCTAGTGTCCTGCTATGACCTGATCCGATATCAAACTGATCGATATTGCTTTTCGATGATAAAATCATCATATAGGCATCGACTGCATCCCGGACATCGACGAAATCACATTGTGCTTTGCTATTGTGAAGGTGGACATGAACTGATTCTTCCTGTTGTTCTGCATCGACGATTTTTCGGGCAACCTTCGCACAAATCCCTGCTGAATTTCCAGGTCCAATCAGGTTGGTCGGCTTAGCCAACGCTATATCCATAGAAAAAAGCGTTTTCCACTCTTTTGATAATAAAATCTGGAACGTTTTGCTGAGACTATAAGGGTGCTGTGGTCTTTCATTTTCACAGAGGGAATATTGGAGAGCAGAACCGATAATCAAGGTGCGGGAGTCAGGTACATGTTTCCGAATCGCCTCTAACAGATTGAGGGTTCCTAAAACGTTACTCTCCATACATTGAAGGGGTGATTCCCAGGAGGAGTTAGCATTATTGAATCCAGCCAGATGCAACACATAATCAGGTTTGATTTCCTTTACGGTTTTATCAATCTCACTGTATTTAGTCAGATCACAGGCGATGTTTTTAGAAAATGGTTGTAGAATCGGTTTCCTGCTGATACAAGTCACTTGCATCCCCATTCGGGCTGCAGAATTTACTGCATGTATCCCTGTAAAACCTGAAGCACCAGTTATGAGAATACGTTTCTCATCGATACGCATTCACTTTCATCCAATCTCGCAACTCCAAAAGCATTTCATCATAATGTGGAACTCTGTGATCAAGTTCCTTCCGTGTGTTCAATAAAGTGCGATCACAAACCGCATTTTCAAAAGGGTGGATGACGATATCTGTTTTATTGAAGATTTTTTGGAATTTGAGGAGTAGTGCATATTTGGAGATGGATTCTGGAGCTGTAAGGTGATAAAGACCATTAATATCTTGTTGGATGAATGTTTGGATCGTTTTCGCTAATTCCAATGTGGTTACACCATTCCAGAGTACGTTTGTGTAACCATTCACCTCTCCTTTTTGTTTCATGAACCAGTTGAATAATCCGATTCCATCCTTCAACTCGGGACCGATGATGGATGTTCTGATCGTCAAGTGCGGATCTTCCGTTACCTCACCCAGTGCTTTTGTCTTTGCATACATACTTGAACCATCTGGTTGCGCTGATTCTGAATAATTACCTTTCATACCATCAAACACACAATCCGTACTGATATGGATCAGCTTTCCACCAATCGTTGAAAGCTCACTTTTCAGGATGTGCGGCAAGAGGCTATTGACCTTAATGGCATCAATCGGATACTCAGCGGCGCTTTGATTCAAAATACCGACGCAATTGATGACAACATCGGGTTGTACCTTCCTGAGCACATTTCTAAGATTTTCTTCCTTTCTAACGTCAAGGTAGATCCCCTCTTGTTCTGCCGGGCTTCGATGAGTGAAAGTTATCTCATACTCTTTCAAACTCTTGAAATAGTTGACGATCATATGCCCTGCCATCCCATGACCGCCCAAAACGAGCACGTTCATGACAAAAATCCACCTTTTTGCAGCATTTCCTTGATTTCATTTTTGGACATCAACATCTCATGGGAACTATAACTGTGGAGATCAATCTTTTTGAAATGCTGGTAATGCTCTTTAAGATCTTTGATTTCGATAGTAGGCAGGATGACGAAGTATTCTTCATCAAAGTAAACAGTCGTATTGCTCTCATATTCAGAGAGTAGGATTTCATGCAATTTCTCCCCTGGTCGAATACCAGACTCTTTAATCGCAACCCCTTTTTTCCCTGAAAACTCAATCAACACCTCCGCCAAATCCATGATTTTGCATGTTGGCATCTTCATTACAAAGATCTCTCCACCCCTGCTTTCATCTGTTGCTTTGAATAATAGTTTTATTGCATCCTGTAATGTGAGGAAAAATCGGGTCATCCTTTTATCGGTAATGCCGATTTCACCCTTCTGTTGAATTTGACGTTTGAAAACATGAATCACACTTCCGTTCGTACCTAGAACGTTTCCGCCTCTGACACAGACGAACTTTGTGGATGGACTGAGGACATTCGCATAAATGATCAGCTTTTCGCCAATCGCTTTCGTCATTCCGTAGAAATTTGATGGGTTCGCTGCTTTATCTGTAGAAATATAGATGACTTTTTCAACATTATTTTGGATAGCTGCTTCAATAACATGTTGTGTACCCAACACATTCGTTTTAAGCGCTTCATATGGCTGATGTTCACAAATCGGTACGTGTTTAAGCGCAGCCAGATGATAAATGTAATCCACACCTTCCGATGCTTTGGCCAATCCCTGATACTCGCGGATATCTCCGATTATGAAATTCAGTTTGGGATTATACTCGAATTCATGCTGCATGTGGACTTGACTTGCTTCGTTACGTGAAAAGATCCGGATTTCTTTCGGGTCTTTTTCTAGCAATTGTTTGACAAGTTCATGCCCCCATGAGCCCGTTCCTCCTGTAATCAATATCGTTTTGTTACGCAATAGTTAACGACCTCCTAATATGAATTGAACTACTTTTTGTGAAACTTGTTTCTCAAGATAACCAACAGGACATTCCCAGTTGGATTTATGGTTTACCATGATCGTGACAGCATCTAGAATTCTTTTTCGATCTAAGCCTGAAATGACATTACTTCCGCAATCAACGGTTTCAGGACGTTCTGTACTGTTTCGGATCGTTACGGTCGGAACTTGGAAAATACAACATTCCTCTTGCACCGTTCCACTATCAGTCAATACACAGAAAGCATTTTTTTCAAGAGAGACAAAATCAAAGAATCCAAAAGGATCGAAAAATCGGATGTTCGGATGGTGGGTCAAATTGGATTGTTTTTCAAGCTTGGATTTTGTGCGAGGATGGATGCTGCAGATGATCGGCTTGTCGAAGGTTTCAGCAATCAAATTGAGGCCTTCGAAGATTTCTATGAGATGCTCGTCATTGTCTACATTTTCAGCACGATGTGTTGTCACAAGGAAATAATTCATCGGTTCGAGACCTAATTTGGCCATGATCATACTGTTGTCGATATTCTCTCGATAATGCTCAAGTACCTCGTAAATCGGATTTCCGAATAGCATGATCCGGTTAGAGGGAACACCTTCCTTTATCAGATTATCGCGGCTGTTAGGTGTATATGGGAGATTATATGTCGAGATGGAATCGATCACTTTCCTGTTCTTTTCTTCTGGAACGGATAAGTCAAAACAGCGGTTTCCTGCTTCCATATGAACGACGGGGATGTCCATCCTTTCTGAAAGGATGGCACTTAAAGCACTATTCGTATCACCCAAAACGAGAACCTTGTCAGGCTTTTCTTTCAATAATATTTCTTCAATCTTGCCGAACATGGATGCTAATTGATTCCCTAATGACTGTTGCTGCGACTGTAAAATATAATCTGGCATTCGTAATTCTAGTTCTTTAAAAAAGATTTCACTCAGATTGTAGACGAAGTTTTGACCCGTATGGACCAATACGTGCTTTTCTGCCCACTGGTCAAGTTTCTTCAATATCAAACTGAGACGTATGATTTCTGGTCTGGTTCCCAGGATTGTCACGACTTTCATACAAAACCCCTTTCCTTCTGCTTTCTTACTTAATAACCTATGAAGCTATCATAAGACGAGCATAGACATGCCCCTATATAAGTCGAAAAAAATGAAAATAGGCTTAAAGCCAATCTACCAGTTCTCATCTTTTTCATAATTGAGGTCCACCAGTAATTGACCGGCCTTTAGTTTGAATAAATCTTTTAGTTCATCATCAAACTCATTTCTCCAGCCTCCGATTTTACCTTTACGGAAAGTGGGCGAAGTTTGAGGATTTATGTTCTGGATCATTTTCCCTGCTATTATAGGTCTTGTAGAGGGGACAGAATTTTCACCCCACAAGAATTTCACAATTCTATGGACAGCTTGGATTCTGCTTTTATCCGATGAAGTCAAGTCTTCGAATCGGACTGAAAAGACGTCCGGCTTCGACATCCATGCAGAAAAACTTTTGAACCATTCAGCCACATCAGGTTGATAACCCCATTTCTTTTCTGTAGGTTGTCCACCTTGTATCAGGAATTCAATTCGATCTCGATGGGTGAAATTTTCTTGTGTGAAAGTATCATATAGTGGGTGGATTTTCAGCGTGGGAATAAAATAGGCATAGGAAACGACAACATCTCTTGGATCACGATAAACAAAAATCTGTTTCATGTTCCTTTTATTGAAAAATGTCTCCCATTCTGAAGTATAGTAAAGATGCCCATTCACGAATTCGTTGATTGAAAGGCTGTCCACCGCATTAAGTTTAGCTTCCGTCTGGTAGTGCATATGCCCGAACATCCCTTTGTTCGGGTCATGTTTCATGTCAGGTATGCCAAGAAGCAACTGTTTTAATAAATGGGTGCCGCTTTTTGGGATCGAATTCAACAAAAAGGGTGGCAAACCTTGATTATCAAGTGTCTTCATATGAATCTCCTCTCTTTCAATAGGAAGTAAAGTCCTTTACATCATATGAAGAATCCTGGACTGATGATTGGACAACTTTCCTCATCTTTTGAACTTTTTTAGCCTTTATCACCGTATTCATATGTACAAACAATTCTCTTTGATGAAGCGTATAATAATAATGATTCTTAAAATTGCTCAGAAAGAGGATTAAATACATGAAGGTTTTGTTCATCTATTACATCTCCAGTGGAGGTGTCGAAACGTTGAATCGCCATAGAAACGCAGCTCTTACTCAAGCTGGAGTTGAATGTCACTTTTTATACAAAATGCAAGGAACTGGACATCAGAATCTTGATGGAATCCATACATTTGTAATGAATAACCCTGTCGAAATTTCAAACCTTATGAAAAGGGAAAAATACGACATGATCGTCGTTTGTTCGGATGATAAAATGCTTGAACTGATCAGAAGGAGCGGATTTGAAGGTATTTTGATCTTTGAGGTGCAGGGACTTGGAAACCATAGGGCTGCACACCGCTTTTTTATTCAAAATGGCAGACATATAAACCGCTATGCAGATGCAATTTTGCTCCCAAAAACACAGCATCTGGTCCAGCTTACACAAACTTATCTGCCTGAGTTGCTACGCTTTTCCTTCCATAACTGCTTTGATAGCAACACGTTTACACATAAATCCTTTCAAAAGTCCCCATCACCGATCATTGGATGGGTTGGAAGGATCGAAAAAAATAAAAATTGGCAGTACTATCTTGAAATTGGGAGAAGACTGCTTCAAAAAAAGCATACAATCAAACTATGGATGTTCATTGATGATACATTATATGAAAAATCACAGTATCAACTCTTTTTGAAGAGGATAGAAGATCCTAACCTGAAGAATCACCTGACCATATTCAAAAATATCAGGAATGGTGTGATGGCAGACTATTATTCTAAAATTGCGGATTCAGGTGGATTATTATGTTCAACTTCGACAGTAGAGGGATTTGGATATACACTCGTAGAAGCGATGAGTTGCGGATGTCCCGTATTAACAAGCGATTCTGACGGAGTGAAGAGCATCGTGGAGGATTCCAAGACAGGTTTATATATGAAGAATGGCCAAATCGCTGACGCAGTCAATAAAGCGGAGCAGCTGCTTACGAATGAACCACTCAGGGTTACACTGACAAGAAATGCACGTGTGAATATCAAGAATCGGTTTTCCCCAGATAAGTACGCGATTGAGTTTATGAAAATGTACAACACGTTGAGGAAATAAAAAAACACTCATTTAAAGAAAACTTGGCAAAGCCAAGCCTTTGGCGTAGGCTGAGCCATTAGTTGCACTTATACTGAAGAAAGTATTTTATACTTTCTTTAAGTGCCAGCAATAGAAAAAGGAGTTGGCTCCAAGAGGGATGTTCCTCTATGGAGTAACTCCTTTTTTAAATATGAGAGGCTCTATTTTACTTCGAATCCAATTATAAATAATTCCGCTTTCTCCGTTCTCTTGTGATCGAATTGATGACACGGCTGATCTTGTCACGGTGTTTTCTTTTCACAAGATGTATTTCATTGGGAATTACATCTTTGTGGACGTTCGAACCCATGTTGCCATGAACTCTGTAATGAACAAGAGGTTCCGGGAAGTAATAGAAATCATAGGATGGGATCAATCGTAACCATAAATCATAATCGTGGGTATAAGGTAAGGTCTCATCGAACATTCCAGCTTCTTTTATTACATTCATCCTTGCCATGACAGTACATCCATTGATGATACACCCTGACCTCATCGCTCGGATGAAATGCCACTTATCTGGTAACCCCACGCCTACAGGGTCACTGGTAATGCTGTCCCGTTCATTGATCAAATGATAGTTTCCATAACAAATTGCAGCATCGTGTTTCAACATGAACTCGAGCTGGCGTTGGACTTTTTCTGGTTGATACAGATCATCCGAGCTCAACCATGAAAAAAAATCACCTGTCGCATGGATGATGCCTTGATTAAGAGCAGTGGCTGTACCCCCATTTTGTTTACGGATATATTTGATTTTCCGCTTGTAGGGTTGGATCTTTTCAATATGTTGTATGGAGCCGTCATCGACAACAATGACTTCACAATTTTTATAGGTTTGTTTTAATGCGCTTTCTATTGCCCTGTCCACGTACTGACAGTTATAAAAAGGTATGATGATCGAGACTTTCGGTTTAATTTGATTTATCCTCCTTTCCTTACAATCCTTTCGATCTGCTTAAGTAATTGCTTTGCACGGATTTCTGTCGTGTGTTTTTGTTTGACTAACTTAATCCCGTTTGCCGCGATTCTTTGCCGCTCTTTGTCATTATGAAGATAATACATCGCTTTCTCATGAAAATTGTTTTCATTTACTTCCACATAGGTCTCCCCATCGATGAAGCCTAAGTCCTGAAGTTCTCTGGAACCTGAAGCAAGCAATAATGAGCCGCATCCTGCTGCCTCGAAGTATTTCAAGACAGGAAACTTATAAATCGAGTCACAAGTCAAAAAGATTTTTGATCTGTTTAACAACTGTGCGTATGTTTCTCCTGTAACGATCTTGGAATTGGTGTTTATGTTCCGATAACCAGGATGGTGAATATAAGTGAAATCAGCTCTTCCCGAGAGTTCGTTATACATCTTGACTCGCAACGGATAAAGGTGATCGATGAGACTACCCAGCATCAAAAGGTTGAGATCTTTGTTTGATTTCTGGTCCCTGAAAATATCACCTGGTACATGATGTGGCAGCCAGATCATTTGTGTCTCAAACTCTGGATACCATTTCAAAAATGCATCTCGATACTGAACGAATAGATGTTCAATACAGTTTTTCTTATACATTTTCTTTCTTCTCGGTATACGATAATGAAGATCGTGGACCAAGGTTCCTTTTGGGATACTCACTTGATCTATATTCCGGATCCAGGGGCAGTAATCAGGCTTCTGATCATTGAACAGGATGAAATCGGGACGCTGGGGGAGCTGGGATATGATATCGGGTAGATTTCCATCCTCGTACCAATATGTCAGATTACAAGATTTCTTCAGTTCTTCCCCAAAATAATAAGTACTTTTTTCAATAAAAGATTGCATGTATCTCGTAATGAATAAGACATTAAGTTTTTTCATGTATTCCACCTGAAAAAAGATAAGATTTGAGTTGACCCAAATGAGTCAACTCATTATTTCAACCTAGATGATGATTGTTGCGATGTTACGGTTCGGTACCCAAAAGTCACCGACACCGCCGGATCCACCTTGTCTGAACAAGCTCCAGTCTCTACCTACTTGGATAAGAATTACGTTTGTGAGAATCATTGTCCCGTTTCCTTCAATAACTACCTCAGTCAACGGAGTACCGATTAATGAACGTAAATACACAAGTTTGGTACTAGCCATATTTACACTCCTTCTGTCTATTGATTAGCATCACAGAGATGCTTCTTTATGTATATGAAGGAGTGGGACAAGTTGCATGGACAACCATGTATAATAATAGAAATTGGTCGGATGCGGACAAGGCTAACAACCATTTTTGACAGGAGTAGGTCTTGACCCATTCAAAAGGACATCTATTGCAATATAGTATAGTAACCCTTTCTAATATGCATTTTGGGGTGCATACACACTTTTTTTAAAAGGAGGAAAAGAAATGAGTTTATTCGATAAAGGTTGCGGTTGTAATAACGACGTGGCAGGTGCAATGGAAGATAAATGTGACGGCTGTGTCTGTGACGAGTTAAGAAAGCTTCGTTCTGGAGACACAGTAGACTTGATTATTGATGGGGAAGAATTTGCAGAATTGGTTTTCGCATGCTTTGATAAGAAATCATGCTGTGCGACTTTCTTAGATGATGACTATCCATTCATCGTAGATTGCCGTAAAGTTGATGCAATCCGCGTCTTAAGCTAACTCATATTCCTTGATCACAAAAACCTGATTTGAGAATCAAATCAGGTTTTTCCTTTAATGACTCTTAAGATACGTTCGGAAATCATCGGTTTCGGTGATCGGGGTACAGAACCTTTTGAGTTTTTGATTTTTGATCTTCCAGGTGTGAGCATCTAACTCTCTTCGAATGTACACATAATGGTCTTTGGAACCAGAATAGATCGGAATCCCCTGGTCAATACATTCTTCGCAAAGCTTTGCATCTTCACCTGTATTACATGCCTGAAAGGGAACTGATTTTATCACGCTTTTTTCAAATAAGAGTGTCCCTCCCATTAATACTTTCCGACTATATCGATTTTCACTATCTTGATCTGCCTCTCCAGCAAATTTATAAGGATTGAACGTATATAAGGTCCGTTCTTCTTCAAAATACATATAAATCGTCGTTTTTCCTACAACCTTTGCTTTCGACCGTCTTAAGGTTTCCAAACTATGAATCAAATACTCTTCCGTGTAATAATCATCATCATCGAACTTTGCAATATATTCATAGGTTGCTTCCTTTACTGCTAGATTCAGACATTCACCGAGGGTGGTATTTTCTTTTATCTGGATGATTTTGATTTTCGGATCATCCGCTACTTTCAATTTCCAATCTTCAAGGCGAAGAGAATCCTTATTCAGTACGATGATCAGTTCCTTGTCTTTCCAAGACTGTCTTTTGTAGTTTTCTAGAATGAACGGGAGAGTATGTTCTTTATTGGTACATGTAATGACGCTGATCAACGCACTATCCTCCCTGTCTTTTGGAGATATATGACTCGAAATCATCGGTGTAAGCCACTACTTTACAAACATTGAGGATGATATCATTGGGAACCTTCCAAGTATGGCAACTGCCAGAATCATTACGTATATAAACGAAATCTTCTATTCCTGCTGAGTACACTTTAAATCCTTTCTCAACACACTCCTGACAGAAAAGCCGGTCAAGCTCCTTAATTTGATTCCGAAATGTAACTTTTTCAAAAACATGCCGTTTCATGACAAGGGTTCCGCCTTGTAAATATTGTTTTCCGACACGTGTTTGGTCATTTACGTATTGGTGTTCATTATTCGAATTGAATATGGTCAAAACCTTTCGCTCTGGCATGAACAAATAGACGGTGGTTTTACCGATCACATCTGCATTCGTGTCTTTGAGGATCTGCAAGGAGTTCTTAAGATAGTCCGGAGCATAATAGTCATCGTCTTCTAAGTTGGCGATAACCTCATAGCGCGTCTGTTCTACAGCAAAGTTCAGACAGTCCCCTAATGAAGTTCCGTAAGTCACATGGAAAACGGTCACATTTTTATGCTTTTCCGCTTCCTTTTTCCATCGAGCCAGATCCATCTCTTTTTCCGTCAACACGATAATCAACTCTTTCTTTTCCATCTCCTGCCGGATATAATTACTGAATACGTTTTCCAAACAGGAATCTCTCATCGTACAAGTGATTACCGAAACCATGGTCACTCCCCTTTCCGTTTTCCATCTGCATATCCACCAGGATTTTTCTGAAACCATTCCCACGCTGTCTGAACCATGTCTTCCATACTGTATTTCGCTTTCCATCCAAGTTCTTGAGAAATTTTATCACTATTTGCTATAAGTCTCGGTGGATCTCCTTTCCTGCGTGGATCATAAACGACCTTGGCTTTTCCCCCTGTAATACGCTCGCATGTATCTATTAATTGTTTAACGGAATAACCATTTCCGTTTCCGAGGTTATAGGTTGTGTTGTTCAGTTTTTCATCAAGCAGGTGTTCCAATGCACGGATATGACCCTCTGCAAGATCAGATACATGGATGTAGTCTCGGATACATGTTCCATCCGATGTTCCATAATCATTGCCATACACAGTAATATGAGGAGTTTTTCCTGTTAAATGCATTAGGATATTTGGCAGAATATGCGTTTCTGGATGATGATCTTCTCCAAGAAATCCGTTCGGATCTGCCCCGGCCACATTAAAATACCTTAAATTGATATACTCTATCCCGTAGGCAATGGAATAATCCTTGATCATCTCTTCAGCTATCAATTTCGTCCGCCCGTATGGTGATATCGGATTTTTGACTGTCGATTCATCGATCTCTTGATTATCGGGAATCCCATAAACCGCACAGGATGAAGAAAAGATGATCTTCTTCACATCGTGGGATACCATCGCATCCAATAAGGAGATCATGCTCGAAACATTATTCTCATAGTACTTCTTGGGATTAATGACTGACTCCCCTACATAACACTTTGCGGCAAAGTGCATCACAGCTTTGATGGGATATCTGTTCAACACATTATTCACATCATTGTTTTTTTTTACATCCCCAATTATGAACTGCGCCCGCCGGTCAACTGCCTCTTTATGCCCGGTAGAAAGATCATCCAGGACTACGACTTGATAAAGGTTATCCAAAAGTCCTTTCACAACATGACTTCCGATATACCCAGCACCTCCGCTCACAAGAATCATCTTTCCCCCGCCTTTCCGATCTGTTCCTTGATTTTCACTTTATTCACCAATGGCATGCCTGATACATAAAAATATCCAGACTCATACCTTAAAAATAGAGTATTACTGTTTTAATAAATCTGTGCAAAATGCTCAGTTTAACTTTGTTAGACCTCATAGTTTGATAAAGACAAAGAATGTAAGGAGCAGAAAATGAAAAGAGCAGTCATTACTGGTGTTGCAGGATTTTTAGGATCGAATCTTGCAAGGGACCTTCTTGCTGAAGTATATGATGTAATCGGTATCGATAATCTCTCAACTGGAAGGAAAACAAATTTAGAGAAGCTCGAGACATACCCTGACTTTCATTTTTTCAATGAAGATATCAATGATTCCTCGATTTTACTTAACGATAAATTGACTGGCATTGATGAAATCTATCATCTTGCATCTCCTGCTTCCCCGAAATGGTACCAGGCTGCACCGTTCAATACCATTGCCGTCAATACGACCGGAACACGGAACATGCTAGAATTGGCCAAAAGAAACGGAGCAAAAATGCTTTATTCCAGCACAAGTGAAATATATGGAGATCCTGAATCCCATCCTCAGACAGAGGACTACAAAGGAAATGTGAACCTATGGGGACCGCGAGCTTGTTATGACGAATCAAAGCGGCTGGGTGAAGTTTATTGTTATCTGTACAGTACCTTATACAACACCAAAGTGACCGTAGCGAGGATCTTCAACACATACTCCTCCGGACTTTGGCAGGGGGATGGACGTGTCATTTCGAATTTCATCACCCAGGCATTGAAAGGGGAAGATTTGACGGTCTACGGCACGGGGAAACAGACTCGAACTTTTTGTTACATCGAGGATACGATTGCCGCCTTCAAAAAGATGATAACGACCGATAATGCAAATGGCGAAGTCTTCAATATCGGTCATCCTAAAGAGTATACAATCCTCGAGGTTGCACAATTGATTAAAAAAATGACGAATACGTCGAGTAAAATTGTCTTTAAAGATCTTCCAGAAGACGATCCACAGGTAAGATGTCCAGATATTTCCAAAGCGAGGCATATCTTGAATTGGGAACCTGAAATTGATTTACAAGAAGGGTTAAAAAGGTCAATTGCAGAGTATAGAACAATGCTGTAAGACATTATTTCATGGGGGAAAACGATTCATATGCTTCTAAAGAAAGGAGGGACAATGAATGGGTTTACCACTGGAATTGATCGAAGTTACAGGAACATATCCGAAACTGGACATTGTGGATCACGGGGGATGGGGGAACCGACATGAATCCTTCTTCTCCCTTTTAGATGAAATGTTCCAAAGATATGAAAAAACGTTCATGCAAAAGAAACTGAATTTTGTGTATTATTCTGGTGATCGCGCAGCAACTGCTCTTAAGTTTCTTCACCTCGGTCCTGTATTTGCAAATTGTACTACCGAAAAGTTTAAAAATAAGATCATTCCAATTCCTGACTTCCACTATAGTCATGGAAAGGAAGTCGGTGTGGACGATTGGGAGACGATTATTAAGCAATGCAAAGAAAAAGCCGATCACCCGTATGAACACAAACAATGCTTTTGGATCGGGGATGTCAACAACCATCGCATCCGAAAAAAGCTCCAGAAATTAGCCCAAAGAAAGCCAGATCACTTGAAAGCTTTAGGTATGGAATGGGAGTACAACAAGAAAAATTCGAAATACCAAGTGCAAGATGGTCTCGTTGCAGCATCTAATTATATTCCTATTCCCGATCATGCCAAATATAAATATCTCATAGACCTACAGGGAATTGGCTATAGTTCCAGGTTGAAACTCCTCATGCATTTGAAGCGACCGGTTTTTGTTGTCGAACGGCAAAATCAAGAATTTTTCTTTCCTTATATGGAACCATACAAGCATTATATACCTGTAAAAAGGAATTTGTCTGATTTGGTTTCTCACATTGAATGGCTTGATGATGATGAAAAAGCATACAAGATGATTGCCGAAGAGACAACTACATTCGCTGAAAAATACCTGAGTAAGAAGTTTGCCCTGGAGCATTTATATAGGATGATGGTAAAACATGCCATTGTATGATACACATTTCAAGATGTACAGATATCTTTTTCAAATACATGAAGCGCTCTGGCGACCACTTGATCCATATTATAATAGCGATACTCTGCCAACCTGCCGATAAAAAGCACCTTATCCTTTAATCCTTCTGCTTCTGATTGGTATTTACGGTATAAGGCTCCATGTTCTTTTTTCGGGATTGGATAATATGGATCATTTATTTGAGATTCATAAGGACATGCCTCTTCCGTCATGATTGTCGTTCCTGGAATTTTCTGTCCGGTTATTCTTTTGTATTCCGTTATTCTCGTAAAATCATAATCGTTCGGATAATTGACCTGGGACGCTTCCTGATAAA
Source organism: Pseudalkalibacillus sp. R45 (assembly GCF_052246725.1). Lineage (NCBI taxonomy): Bacteria > Bacillati > Bacillota > Bacilli > Caryophanales > Fictibacillaceae > Pseudalkalibacillus > Pseudalkalibacillus sp. R45. Next base: position 31,514 of record NZ_JBQQCL010000020.1, read on the forward strand.
ACTCTTTCTCACTATGGTAAATCGATTTGAATGAAAGGCTTCGATATGGCAATTCACCGAATTTGTAATCAAAGAATGCATCGATAGGACCAGTATAGATCATTTTAGTGGATGGAAAGCTATCTTTAATTTCTTTGTAATCGGTATTCAAAAGTAATTTGATATTCGGATGGTTGATAAGGTTTTTGAACATCGCTGTATAACCGTTTTTTGGAACAGCCTGATACTTGTCTTGAAAATAGCGGTCATCCCTGCTTATATGTATAGGAACTCTTGCAGTCACAGAAGAATCCAAATTTTTAGGATCGATCCCCCATTGTTTCATCGTATATCCCAGAAATACTTTTTTATATACATAGTCGGCTAATTCTTGAATATCCTGATCAAGGTCCTCGAGCATCTCAAGGATGGGCACTTTCTTCCCAAAGCCATAACGTTCAATCAATTTTTCTTCCATTTTCATTGCATAACATTCTGGGAACAATATTTGAAGAGTGTTAAGATTGAAGGGAACAGGAACTTTTTTTCCGTCAATCGCAGCCAAAACATGATGCTGGTAATAATGCCAATCCGTGAAATCCGAAAGGTAATCCCAAACCTTTTTGGAATTCGTATGGAACAGATGAGGACCGTATTGATGAACTAGTATGCCATTGTTATCGAAACAATCATAAGCATTTCCACCAATATGGTCCCTTTTCTCAACGATCAATACCTTTTGATCGAGCTTACTCGCAATTTGTTCGGCAAGTACGCAACCACTAAATCCCGCCCCCACGATCAGCCAATCGATATTCAAGTATATCCCCTCACCCAATCGTTTGTACGTATTATATGCCTAATCAAAAAAATTTTTCCTTTTTTCTACTGGATGAAGTGCAGCGAGTTGTTTCCAACCGCAGCGGTATTTGAATTCAGGTTTATACTTGTTTCCCCATCGCCGCAAAGTATCGTAAATATGCCATTCAAAAACTTCATTGTACAGATCCAGCTTTTTCGTAGCATTGAACGGATGTTGACGATAGTTATATAACATCTCGTCGATCCAATGGATTTGGTACCGTTCAATCAGACGAACATCGATTCTTCTGTCTTCCATGACACGCCCATCCCATGGGTCATCTGTCGGCCAACCTCCAACATTTTTCAATGCATCTGTTCGATAAAACCTTGGAAAAGGGACATCATTCGAAAGAAGGAATTCATACTTATCCGAATAAGAGGACCCATCTTTTCGCGGAACTTTTAGACATGTATTTCCTTCCCTGTCTTCATAGACATCTGTCTTCCTCCCCCATAGAAGGGCAACATCATTCGGTGATTGTTTCATAGCTTTCGTCATTTTTTCAATCGTATCCGGGAAAAACCAATCATCGCTATCAAGTTTGATGATATAGGGCGTATCGATGACTTGAAGTCCAGCATTTTGCGCATGTGACTGTCCTTTGTTGACTTCATTGCACAACAAGATGACCCTGGGATCTTCAAGGTATTCTTTTATCCCATCTTTCGCATCATCTGTGGACGCATCATCCACCATTACAATTTTCCAATATTCATACGTTTGTTCGAAAACACTCTTAACCGCTTCACTCAAGAATCGTTTTCCTGGATTATAAAATGGAATCAAGACGGTTACATCGGCTTCCATGATAACCTCCTATTCTTCTGTCAATTGTAATGACTCAAGTATCTTCGTTCCGTTTTTCACTTTGAATACCGGTTCAAATGGACTCTTCCAACGCGCTAATGCGTCACGGATGTTCCACTCAATCATCTCATTCATAATGTCAAAATTATTAGTCAGGCTGTCAGCATGTTTCCGATAATGATAGAGTACTTCATCAATCCAATGGATCGTATAATGCTCAATCAGCCTTACATCCATTCTTCGATCTTCAAGGTATCTGCCTTCGTACGGGTCATCCGTCGGCCACCCGCCGACCTTACGAAGAGCAGAGGTCCTATAAAACCTTGGATAAGGCACATAGTTTGCTAGTAAGAACGCATACCGGTCATGGAAAGAGTTTCCCCATGTATCTTCATATTTCCCAAGTATTTTTCCTCCGTAATCAAAATGCACGATTTTATTACCACAAATCAAGGCAACATCATCCGGAACGCTATTCGACTCTTCTAGTAATCTCTCAATCGCGTGATCAAATAGCCAGTCATCACTATCCAGCATCAGGATGAATGGCGTTTCAACATGTGAAAGGCCATTATTTTGGGACTTTGATTGGCCGGAATTCTGATCATTTCTAATAAGGGTGACACGGGAATCAATTAAGTGATCTTCTATTGATGCCAAGCTTTCATCATCAGAGGCATCATCCACAATGATGTGCCTCCAATTTGTATAGGATTGTTTACGTACGCTATCTACAGCGATTCTCAGATAATCTCCGGGGTTATAAGAAGCTGTAAGGACAGTCACTTCACTTTTGTTCATCTTCCGCACCCTTTGCTTCAACTGTAGGATTCTTCTTGGTAATGGCAACTGTATGGATGACTTCATAACGTGGATCATTGAAAGCCAATAAACTTTTTGGTATTTCATGGACAGCTCTTCCCTCAAGGAAGGCTTGAGCGATTCCTACATTCCCATGACTTACAATTCGTAAATCCCCAGCCGAATCGATTTCTGAAAAACATCTCTGAAGGGCCATTCCTGTAAAACGCCAATAGTCACCATACTCTTTTGTCTTACAGTTCTGACTGACTCCTGGAAAGGTAACTAGAAGCACCCCACCAGGTTTCAACGTCTTCATCGCGTTTTTCAGTGCTTCCTTAAAGTCATAAATAATGTGGATGACCTGTGTCAGGATGAAACAGTCAAATTCACCATCAGGTACATTTTCACCTGTTTCGAGATTACCGATGATCGTCACCCCTGGATATCGATCGATGTCCAGGATATCGACACTATCAATATCTTTTCCAAATAACGAGGCATACCTGTTTTCCCCGATCTCCAGAACTTTACCTTTAATCACATGCTGATTCTCTTCTAAAAACTTCTCAATATAATAGCGATCGATTGGTTGTCCTCGATCAAACCCAAATTGACGGCTCACTGGTCTTTTCGAAAAGTCTCTCATGTGTCGCCACCCTCCTTGCTTTTTATCGTAATCGTCTGAACCATCTCCTTGATCCCTTCATATAACTGATACTGAGGCCGCCATCCTAACAATTTTTCAGCCTTTTTATTATCAAGTCTGCTGAATAAAATATCTCCTTGTCTTCTCTGAATATAATCAGGTTCTACTCCAGTTTCGAAATACTGTGCAATCAGATCGTATAAATGATTGATTGTTGTAGCAGTCATACTGCTTATATTCATTACATCATCAATTTCCTTTTCGATTGCTAATAAATTGGCTCTGGCCACATCCCTAACATGAATGAAATCCCTTGTTTGCTGACCGTCTCCATAAATCAGTGGGATCGCCGTACCTGAAGTCAGATGTTTTACAAAGATCGGGATGACACCCCCTTCATTATCTGAACGTTGACGCGGACCAAAAACGTTAGAATATCTGAAAATCGTGTATGGAAGCTGGAACTGTTCGTGGACCTGCTTGACATACATCTCTGAAGCTAATTTTGAAATGCCATAAAAGGAAATCGGACTTAGTGGTGAAACCTCATCAGCAGTTTTCCTTCCAAGATCCCCGTAAACAGCGGAAGTAGATGCAAATATGAATCTTTTCACATCATAGATACGGCATAACTGCAATAACTTTACCGTACCAAAAGATTGATTTCAGCATCATAAACTGGATTTTCCATCGACGTCTTTATTTCCACTTGAGCGGCAAGATGGATTACATAATCGGGTTTTTCTTTTTCAAATACCTCTTTCATCTTGGGTGATGCATAATCCAACTCATAATAACGGATCGGATAGATAGGTGAACGGTAGTTTCCAGTACACAAGTTATCAACCACCACCATCTCGTAACCTTTGTCGGCAAGTAATTCAGAAATATGTGAACCGAGGAATCCACATTCACCCGTAATTAATACCTTCACTGCCATCCCTCTTTTATCGATTGAACTTTTTAAAACAGTTGTGCACGTATGAGATGATATTTTTCGGCGTACCCAACACCTGTTTCCATTCCCCTTTTCGCAGCCCACCTCTTGATATTCTCTGGGGAAATCAAGTGGTCCGCCGTTCTGATTTGCGATTGATGTTTACAGAATGCTTCCACTTTTCGATCAATAGAATCGGTAATATCAAGATAAAGTTCACCCACATCATTGACTTTCGGGTATTGCCAGACGATCATAGGGTATTCATACATCGCGATCAGCTTCGGACTTCGTTTCGGAACAGGTCTTAGACTGGCCATCGAGGCTTGAAACAAGACTTGGTGGTCCTGGTGATAGCTCGGGTATGGAATGAATACTATCGTCGGTTCCATCTTTCTGAGAACCCGATCCAATTTGGACACAATCTGATTCATCGGGATCGTATCCATTGCACTTTCTTTGTCCTCAAAAAGGATTTCATAATCCTCGCAGCCTAAATGTGCGAGTGCTTCTTTCAATTCCATCTTTCTGGTTTCAGAATGAATGACGCCATCGTCCTTATGTTGGAAGTGGATATCTCCAACTGAGCCGATGAGCACTTTTACTTCATTATCGTATTTCCTTGCTTTATCAATGAGCCCCCCACATCCCAGCACCTCATCATCAGCGTGTGGAGCAATCACTAATATCCGTTCATTTCCATTACGAATCACTATTCCCACCCCTCAGACCACGTCGTGTTAATTTAATGTATTCCGCAAACAACTATCCGTGTAGGCCTCTCTCTAGTAGAACAATAAAAAAACGCCTAGAATCCTGGTTTCTGGCGTTCTCTTACTATTTCAATATAGAAAACTTGGCAAAGCCAAGCCTTTGGCGAAGGTTGAGACATAGTTGCGCTTATATTGAAGAAAGTATTTAATACTTTCTTCAATTGTTAAAAAAACCCACTCCTGACAAGGAATGGGTCGCTATCATTATCTCGCTAATAGATGGAAACCGCTATCGATATGGAGGATTTCCCCGGTTAGTCCTCGTGATAAGTCGCTCATCAAGTATAGTGCTGTATCACCGACTTCTTCTGTCGTAGTGGTACGTCGTAATGGCGCTCTCTCTTCAATATCTTTCAAGATGCTGTTGAAGTCGCCTACTCCTTTGGCAGCTAGCGTACGGATCGGTCCTGCAGAAATCGCATTGACACGGATACCGTCTTTCCCTAAATCATTGGCAAGGTATTTCACACTTGCATCAAGAGAAGCTTTTGCTACACCCATGACATTATAGTTGGAAACGACACGTTCACCACCAAGGTACGTCATCGTAACGATCGAGCCGCCTTCTGTCATTAGTTCGCGGGCTTCCTTTGCCACTGCTGTCAACGAGTATGAGCTGATATTATGAGCAAGAAGGAACCCGTCTCTTGTCGTGTTCAAGTATTCACCTTTAAGTTCTTCCACTTTAGCAAATGCAATACAGTGGGCCAACCCATGGATAACGCCAACTTCTTCTTTTATCCGTGCGAACGCGCCTTTGATTTGGTCATCATCCGTAACATCACAAGGAATGACAAGCGAGTCTTTACGATCAAGCGACTCCGCGAGATCACGCACACCCTTCTCAAAACGTTCCCCAGCATACGTAAATACCAGTCGTGCTCCAGCATTACTCAATGAACGAGCAATTCCCCAAGCAATACTCCTCTTATTCGCTACTCCCATGATCACATATGTACGGTCTTCTAATGATAAATTCATGAATGGGCCTCCTTTTACATATTTGAGAAATTTTATTGTTTGTTATTATGACCTAGTCCTAATTAAAGTATAGCAGTCACTAAGAAAAAAGAAAAGTGCCAGCCATCCCTTATCTCACTCATGATGAGATAACAAGGGTGGCTGACACTTTTCTGAAAGCTTTTCTTTAAGTCTTTATGACAACACGTTCCTCAATTCTTGGATGCTTTCATTGCTTCCCGTCACAATAAGATGGTCGTGCAATTGCAGTTCGGTATCACCATGTGGCACAATGGATTCATTTCCTCTGAAAATCCGGATGATAATTGCATTCCCCATAAATGGGAAATTCCGAAGCATCGTTCCAACATACTTCGTGTTTTGGACATTCACTTGATATAAACGATTGTCTTGACCAATGATCAGTTTTGCGACATCCGGTGTCTCAATCATCGACCTTAAAATGGTCTTAGCTGATAACAAGGATGAAAATACTTCAATGTTTTTCTCTTTCAGTTCGGAACTTAATGTTGACGTTTCAATCCTCGTGATAACACGTTCAATTCCACTTTCTTTTGCATAGGAAGCGATTTTTGCGTTGATTGAATCATTTCCTGTCGTGACGACCAGAACATCCGTGATGAACACATCGTCTTGTAACAACCTTTCAATTTCATAGTCATCCACTTCATTCACTTCAAAATGGGTGCCTACACTTTCCTCTAGTTTTTCTTGTTTTGTATGGTATAGGGTCGTATTGAACATATTCTCGTCAAGCTCTAAGGGCAGCCTTAACGTTAATTGATTCGCTCCAATGACATTGACCTTTTTTGTCTTAGAAGCCATCTGCTTAAGAGGAAAGACTTTTTTAAACACAATCGGTGTAACGATACACGTTATCACAGCAAGTAAGATCAGGGCTGAGGACATCTGATTGTCAATGACACCGATCCGCTCTCCGATCTTAGCTGCTGCTACGACTAAGGACAGCGTGGCTGTCAGTATAAAGCCTGAACCGATGATTGTATTCCAGTCATACCACTTTTTCAAATAAAGAGCAGGTACCAGCTTGGAAATCAACAGTGCAATGAATAACAAAGGTATCAGAATCACAATCCTCGGATCACTGAATAACGCCCACAGATCCAGCTCCACCCCGACCATGACGAAGAAAATAGGGATGAGGAACCCGTAACCGAATGAATCCAACTGGCGGACCATTTCACGATTAGGTGCCAGCAAGGATACGAGCACGCCCGCAAGGAATGCCCCGAGGATACTTTCTGCTCCGACCTGTTCTGATAACCCGACGAGAAGGATGATGAGGGCAAACACCGCTCTCATGCCAATCTGTACAGTTCCTGTTGATAATGTCTCGAAAAAGGTGCTCTGCTTAAAGAATTTACCGATGAAATAGAGCAGAATCCCTGCACAGAATAACAATAACAAGAGCCACATGTTGCCTCCGCCTTCATATAAGGATACAAAGACAGCTAACAAGATCATCGTCACAAGATCGGCAATGACCGTTACGATCAGGATAATTTGACCAATCCCTGATTTCATGATTCCTGTTTCCTTCAATGTCGGAACGACGACCCCTAGAGAGATCGTCGAAATGACCAAACACATGAAATAGGCGTTGTTTGTAAAGTCCATAAATACTAATAACCATGATAATCCAAAGGAAAGAATCAGAATGAACACGAATACAATGGTCGATACGAGAAAACGGTTCGGCTCCAGCTTCCCTGAAGGTAGCGTCACCCTGTTTTTATTATTGGAAAAGACACTGAAATCTATTTCAAGACCACTTAAGAACATGAGAAATATAAAGCCGAGGCTCGATAAAATGGTGATCCATTCATCTGGCTGGACCAAATTGAAACCTGTTTTCCCGATGATGAGTCCGGCTATGATTTCAGCAACAACCACAGGAATGATCGAGAGTCTCAATTTCTTCAATAGAATCGGTGTGAGAAAAGCAGTTACTATGACAACGATGAGTGAAGTGAATGATACATGCTCTTCCATACTTTCCTCCTGTTTCGTTTACGTAAAATAATTGATGAATGTCGTAGCAAGGCCGAAATAGATCAACACGCTGATGATATCATTGATCGTAGTAATAAAAGGACCTGAAGCTACTGCGGGATCTATTTTCATTTTATGCATAAGTAAAGGGATCAAAGCTCCCGCTAAGGTAGCGACAATCAAGGTGAGCAAAATCGATGCACCAACCAATAATCCTAAGTAGATGGAATCCTGCCATAAATAGACGATGATTGTGATGACCAACCCGCAGGAAGCACCAGTGATCACTCCTGTCCCTGCTTCCCTTAAAATGAGACTTCTCACATCCTGTTTATCTGTATCCCCGGTTGCGATTCCCCTTACAGCTACCGCTAACGCCTGGGTACCTGTGTTTCCTGCCATTCCAGCAATCAATGGAATGAATACGGCCAAAATAGCAACCTGATTCAATGTTTCTTCAAACTGGCCGATCAAGCTTGCCGTGATGGTGCCAAGGAATAATAAGATAATCAGCCATGGAAGTCTTCTTTTAGCTGCTTGCATCGGACTCCTGTCGGTGGAATCCATATCGGAAACCGCGGCTAATTTCGAGTAGTCCTCAGATGCTTCTTCATCAATGACATCGACAATATCATCGACCGTGATGATTCCAAGGAGATGATTTTGGAAATCGACAACAGGTAAGGCAAGGAAGTCATAATCCTTCATCATCCGTGCCGCTTCTTCCTGATCTTCTCCTACAGAAATCGCAACGACTCTTTCGTTCATGACCTCATTTACGGGTGTATTTTCTTCAGCGATGATCAAGTCTCTTAAGGATATGACACCGACCAGCTTTTTATTTTCATCCACCACAAACACATAATAGATTGTTTCCGCATCCGGCGCTTCCTTCCTAAGGATCTCCATCGCCTGTGTCACCGTCTGATTCGCCCGGATCGCCACGAATTCCGTGGTCATGATACTTCCGGCCGTTTTTTCTTCATAATGGAGAAGCTCTTTAATTTCCTGAGCAGCTTCGTTATCCATGATCGTCAAATAACTAGCCAACTGCTCAGCTTCTAAATCATTCAATACGTCGACGGCATCATCGGCGTACATATCCCCAAGCATTTTTGCTGCATAGAAAGGCTCCATTTCAAACAAATAGCCTTTTGTATCTTCAAGGTCGATTTTCTCAAAAATATCTGCCATTTCTTCAGGGGAAAGATACCCATAAAGACGCATTCTTTCCTCTTCTTCCAAAACGGAGAAAAGACGTGTTTGATCATAAGGGTGCATCTCTAAGAAATTTTCTCTGAACAAATCGATATCATCGTTTTTCAACGCATCGATTACAGATTGGAATTCATAGTATTCTTCTTGTTCCATAGTTGTTGGCCCCCTCTCATCCAGGGTTCTTTATTTGTTTGGATTATGACTGTTTTCGCAAACTTTGTTGCTCTTGCACTTAAAGAAAGTATAAAATACTTTCTTCAGTATAAGGGCAACTAAGGCTCGACCTACAAAAGGCTTGGTCTCGCCAAGTTTTCTTTAAAAGTCGTTGATTTCCGCTCCAGGATGCTCGCTTTCCACGGGGCGTGCGGTGAGCCCACTCGTCGCCTTGCGACCTCAGGAGTCTCCTTTTCAAGGAAGCATTTGTGCTCCTGCGTCTACAAGAAAGTCCTGTGGAAGCGAGCTTCCTCGTCGCATGCCTTGCGAGGAGATTATTCAGGTAGTAGGCACGCTGATCCCACAGGACAAGGAAAGCTCCGGCAGCGTTACATCGTACGAAGAAAATGCGATTCCCATTTTCGAGGAGTCTCGCACCTCGCTCTCCAATCAACTTGCACAAGGTGAGTTTTTTAAAATGACTCAATAGCAACAATCTTTTAGAAAAGAGCTTTATTTATACATGACTAACTAATCGTAAAAAAGGGTTTTAAATATGTCAATTTAAAAAATCAACAGAAAAAATTAACAAAGCTATTATAAAAGATGTTATCATTTCAATGAACCAGTTTTCTTTAAGGTAGGTAGCGCTAATGACGAACCAAGAAAGAGAAACACCTTTTCAACAAATCGATTATAACTTACTTTTTATTTTATTTCTTTTAATCTGTTCAAGTTGTATTGCGATATATAGTGCAGTTGGACAATATGAAGGGAACTTTGTAGTAAAGCAGTTGGTATGGTATGCCGTTGGTTTCGTTGCGATTGCAGTGGTCATGATCCTTGATTTTGATCAGTTCTTGAAGCTTTCGTGGTACATATATGGCTTTGGCATCTTCCTATTACTTGGAATCGTGCTCATCCCTTTAGTGGATCCGAATGCGGGTACGAAAGAAGCAATTGTCCCATACATCAATGGTGCCCAGAGCTGGTACAGGTATGGCGGGGTCGCCTTTCAGCCATCTGAATTGATGAAAGTCGCCTTGATCATCTCAATTGCGAATGCCATCACTCTTCATAATGAAAAATATTTGCATCGTTCAATGCGGGAAGATTTTTTGTTGCTTGGTAAAATCATTTTGATATCTCTTCCGCCAGTATTTTTGGTCATGCTTCAGCCTGACCTCGGAACGACACTCGTATTTTTTGCAATCATAGCAAGTCTTTTATTAGTTTCTGGTATACGATGGCGAATTATCCTTCTCTTATTATTTAGTTCAACACTTTTCGTAACTAGTCTTGTTCTCATTTACATCTATAATCCTGAGTTTCTAATCGAGTATATCTTACATGATGAATACCAGCTAAATCGTTTTTATGGCTGGTTGCAGCCTTACGAATTTGAACAGGGCTTTGGTTTCCAGCTTGTAAAATCGTTATTGGCTATAGGATCAGGACAATTATACGGTAAAGGATTCGGAGAAGGGAATGTCTATTTCCCTGAAGCCCAGACTGACTTCATTTTTTCTGTCATCGGTGAAGAATTCGGTTTCATGGGAACAAGTTTTGTGATTTCCCTCTTCTTCTTATTGGTTTATCGAATCATCCATGCTGCACTTGAAAGCAATGATCCATTTGGCAGCTATTTATGTGCTGGTGTAATCGGTATGATCACATTCCAGGTCTTCCAGAATATCGGAATGGTCATCGGGTTACTTCCGATCACAGGGATCCCCTTACCGTTCATCAGTTATGGAGGAAGTTCAATATTGGCAAGTATGATTGCAATCGGACTTGTCCTTAACGTCCGATCAAGGACAAGAAAATATATGTTCGATTAAAAAGCGCCTTCTGAAGGTGCTTTTTTCATTAATATTTGTTATTTTAGAAGATACTTAATACATACAGATCGATAATGTGGAGTGAAAAGTATGAAATTTGATGTAATCGGAGATATTCATGGCTGCTATACCGAACTCATTCAACTGATCGAAGAATTGGATTATACAAAGGATACACGCGGAGAATACCACCATCCAGAGAATCGTAAGCTTGTTTTCCTTGGTGATTTGACCGATCGCGGACCTGAATCGATAAAAGTGATCAGGCTCGTATTCCATCTTGTAAAACAAGGGATAGCACTCTATTCACCCGGTAATCATTGCGATAAGCTTTATCGTTATTTTCAAGGAAGAGATGTCCAGGTCAGGCATGGTCTCGAGACTACGGTTGCTGAATTCAAAGCTTTGAAACAGCAAGAAAAAGTGGAGATTTCAAGAATGTTCAAGGACTTGTTTGAGGAATCCCCGCTCTACCTTCAGCTTGATGACACAAAGCTGATTGTTGCTCATGCAGGGATCCGTGAGGATTATATCGGACAAACACATAAACGGGTGAAGACATTTGTGTTATATGGCGATATAACTGGAGAAAAACATGAGAATGGAATGCCTGTCCGCAGAGACTGGGCTCAAAACTATCAGGGGGAGCGAATCATCGTGTACGGCCATACTCCGGTTCCGGAACCAAGACGGATCGGAAATACGATCAACATCGATACGGGATGCGTCTTCGGTGGCGCACTCACTGCCTATCGATATCCTGAGGACCAGACGATTTCTGTACCATCCACGATGCCATATGTGGCGGAAAAGTTCAGGACGTTTGAGGATTGAGGAGCGTATTTTAGAGATTATTTTAGCGTTTTAGACTTCTTTTTAGATTTAACTATGTTTTGTCATAAAGAAAACTTGGCTAAGCCAAGCCTTAGCGCAGGCTATGTCTTTCGCGTCTTTGAGATCATCATTTTGGAATTCTGCATATTCGGGTGAGGAATCGTGCAACTTTGGACAGGAATCGTGCAACTTAGTAAAAGAGACCTAAACGTTCATATTAGGTTTCGTTCTCTATCAACCTTGCCATATCATCAGGGACCGGTGCTTCAACCTCTATCTTTTTTTCCAAGAACGGGTGATAGAATTGCAGGTATTGACTATGAAGCGCCTGCCTTCCAATCAAAGCATGATTCCCTCCATAAAGATCATCGCCTAATAACGGGTGACCAATGGAAGCCATATGCACCCGTATCTGATGGGTCCGTCCTGTCTCCAGTTTCAAACACACCAACGCAAATTCTTCAAAAGACTGTAATACTTCGAAATGCGTTTTCGCCTGCTGCCCATCTTCTCTTACACAGCGCTCGATGATGCTCCCCTCTTTTCGTCCGATCGGTTTCTCCATCGTTCCATTTGCTTCCACTGGAACACCATGACTTAGAGCGAGATAGGTACGGTCCATCTCTCCACTTTTTTGCAGTCTGGATAATAAGGAATGTCCATAGCGATGTTTCGCGAACATGACAATACCGGATGTATCCCGATCTAGCCGATTGACAGCATGTATCGTCGAGGAAATCCCTTCTTGTTGATAGTAGAAAAGGACAGCTTGAGCCAGGGAGTCCGTGTTCCTGAACATAGAAGGAATTGTCGGCATACCCGCCTGCTTGTCAACAGCCAGAAAATGCTCATCCTCAAATAAGACCGACAACGGAATTTCAACTGGTTCCATCGACTCGCTTACCTCTTCAGGAGGAAAGGACACCGTTACTTGATCATTTTCTTGCAGCTGATAACGGACTGTGACCGGTTGATCGTTTACAAAAAGAGCGCCACCGGCATACTTGATGTCAGTGAGCGCCTGCCTTGATATGAATTTTTCTTGCAAAAGATACTCCCTGAGGAGTTTACCGCTGGAAGTTTTCCCAACGGTCCAGGTGAATTGCAATGGTTTCATGAAGTACCTTCTCCTCTAATGGTTAACAATTTTACCTATAAATTCATTCTTTGACGAATGATTCTCGTACACGTTTCCAGAATGGGAACGGTCGGAATCGCGCAAATCTTACTTTCTCTTCAGCTACTCGGCACTGGATCGACTTCACTTTTTCATGCAATAAGAAAAGATGGTCGATGGTTATGTGAAAATCAACATCGTTAACCGGTTTCAACATGCATGTATGGTGCTGAGGTAAAACAAGCGGAGAGCCGACTGTTCGGAACACTCTGTTGTTGATCGAAGCCATTTCCGCCAACTGTAGCGAAGGAAGCGAAGGATGGATGATGGCTCCGCCGAGGGCTTTATTGTATGCCGTACTCCCCGAAGGCGTAGAGATGCACAACCCATCCCCTCTGAAGGTTTCGAATTCTTCACCTTTGATTTCAACATTCATGACCAGTGAACCATCTACACTTTTTACTGTACATTCATTCATCGCCAAATAGCGGCTTTCCTTATCATCGTCTAAATAACGGACAGTCACTTCAAGCAAAGGATATTCAACGATTTGGAAAGGTGTTTTCGCAATATGGATAACGAGCTTTTCCACTTCGCTCGGTGTCCAATCCGCATAGAAACCGAGATGTCCTGTATGTACACCAACGAACGCAGTCTGATCGACACGTTCGATGTAATGATGGAACGCATGAAGAAGTGTGCCATCCCCACCAATGGAAATAACGATATCAGGCTCTTTCTCATTCCATTTCAAATCAAAGTCTTGTAAATAAGATTTGATCCTTTTTTCAAGTTTAGCTGATTTCTCGTCACCTTTTGAGATTATCGAAAAATTCATTAACCATCGCTTCCTTACCTTCAAAATTCATTTTTTATGTATATCATCGTTGTTCTTTTTGCTCGAAAATCTTTTGCGCCTCTTGTATTTCCCCTTTTATAAGAGACATTTCCTCATCCAGCCTGAAAGCAGCTTCTGCCGCACGCTGAAGGCGTTCTTCGATATTCGTAGGGATCGCCCCTGCATATTTATAATTTAAAGAATGCTCTATTGTCGCCCAAAAATTCATAGCAAGTGTCCGGATTTGGACCTCAACTAAGAGTTTCTTTTCACCGCCTACAGTTTGTACAGGATAGGATATGACGACGTGGAAGGAACGATACCCACTCGGCTTTTTATGATTGACATAGTCCCTTTCTTCAATTACTTCAAGATCTTTACGCTTCTTCAGCATATTGATGACTGTTTCGATATCATCTACAAACTGGCACATGATCCTGATCCCTGCAATATCCTGGATTTCCGTTTCAATGTCATCCAGCGGAATGTTCTTCCGTTTCGTTTTATCGATAATACTTGCAACAGGTTTGACTCTGCCAGTGACAAACTCGATTGGAGAGTGCTTATTCTCAATGAGATATTGATCCCGCACCCCCTTCAGTTTCACCTTCAGTTCATCAACTGCTTGTTTGTAAGGATTCAAGAAAACATCCCATTCCATCCAACCACCACCGAATCTATTTTTTCGGAAGCTCTCTATATCAACCACTGATCGGTTGAAAGATCTCCTCTACACTTTTCATCATTTCGTTACCGTAATTTGCATTTCCAGAAATGTTTTCGATCAAATACTCTAATTCCCCTTTTAATCCTTTTAAATTTAGAAGTTCATGGTTAGATAATTTCAGAAAAGCATCTTTCTCTTCCGTAATCACTGTTTTCAATCCATTCCATTGTTCTTTTGGAAATGAAACGTAAATGAAGCTATCCGTCGTTTCCAATATATAAATGAAAGATAAAGAATCAGAGTCCACGAGTACTTGTCCGGAAGGCGCCAGGCTAACCTCCCCTGACAGGTTTTCGCTATTGCACACAAACTCGACCTTATCTTCAAAAATTTCACTTGATGTCACTTCTAATCTTGTAGTCATATTGGTCCTCCTAAAAATGAATCGATATGCTTTGTTGGTCTTTTAAACTCCTTATTAAGTGTATCATATTTTAAATCTCAAATTAAAATTGTAGCCCGTATCCTCATATGAGATAATGACACGGAAATGATTGACATATGAGGTGATCCATATTATGAAACAAGAAATCGAAATTGAACTTAAGAATCTCGTTACTGAAGAAGAATTCAATGCTCTAATCTCTGCTTTCTCTATATCGGATGATTCTTTTATCGAGCAAACGAATCATTATTTTGATACTGAGGATTTTTCGTTAAAAGACAAAGGATGTGCACTCCGTATCCGTTATAAAAAGAACACCTATACATTCACTCTGAAACGACCTCATGATGACGGACTGCTTGAATCGCATGAAGTACTATCAGAAGCAAATGCCTTAGACTTAATAAATGGTCATAGAGTAGCTTCAAGTGAGATGCTGGATTTACTTGAAGAAACATTCGGAATCGAATCTAACAAGTTAAAATGCTTAGGGTCTCTTGTCACTTCAAGAGTTGAAAGAACGTATAAATCTGGTTTACTTGTATTTGATCATTCCACTTATCTTGGGACAGAAGATTTTGAGTTGGAATACGAAGTCGCTGATCGCAAGACTGGCGAACAAGAATTCCACAACCTTCTTGAAACGTACAACATTCCACAACGAAACACGCTGAATAAAATCGAGCGCTTCTTCAATCGTAAACGCGGTTGAGCCGAATCTATGGATTAAATCTTTAAGGCTCGATTGTTGCTTTTGAGTCATTTTTAAAAACTCACCTTGTGCAAGTTTATTGGAGAGCAAGGTGCGAGACTCCTGCGGGCTCACCGTACGCCCCGCGGAAAGCGAGCATCCTGGAGCGGAAATCAATGGCTTTCAAGAGCAACATGATTGCGAATTAATGTGATATGAAATTTTTGTCAAAATTCGTTGTTTATGGGAATGCCCTTTGCTATGATGAAGATAGCTTATGAAAGTAGGGATGACGTTTGAACAGTCAATTGATCCGATCATTAATAGAACTACAATCACTGAGTCAATTTCATATTGGACCGAAAACTTCTTCTGTCGATTCAGCATGGAGTAAGATGTTGGAGGAAGCACTCCAGTCATTCATTAAACAGGATGCTGTTTTAAGCGGTAACGACACGAAGCCGATGGGATTGAATTTACCTGTCATGATGACGAATCCGCTGATGGAAACGACTCCGACTATATCAACGGACAATCAGTATCGTACATATATAAACAAAGCAGCTGCGAAGTACAATCTTGATCCTAACTTGATAGAAGCTATCATCAAACAAGAATCGAGTTTCAATGCCTTGAGTACAAGTCCAGCAGGTGCGATGGGATTAATGCAGCTGATGCCGAAAACCGCTGAGGGTCTTGGTGTCAGAAATCCTTATAATCCTGAAGAGAACATCATGGGTGGAGCGAAATATTTGAGACAAATGCTTGATCGCTATGACGGCAATATCCAGAATGCCCTTGCCGCTTACAATGCTGGTCCTGGGAATGTCGATCGATATAATGGTATCCCGCCGTTCACCGAAACAAAAAATTATGTCAGAAAAGTAATGTCCAATTATCAACGTGCCTGAGATAAGTTGAATAAAACTTGTGGCATACCTACAGAGCGTACAAAGAAACTCATTTCCGGATGGGTTTCTTTTTTTTAGGGCTTTTTAAAAGTTTGTTGCTAATGGAGTGGAAATATACGAGACGCCTGTGGAACAGCAAGTTAAGCGAGACCCCCCTCAGTGATTTAAGGCTTCGTATACAAGCGCGTGGTACAAGGTCAAATGAACTGTAAATCAGAATGTTTGCCGAAACAATAATTGCATTGCTAAAATAAGTAATAACTTCTTGCTAAGAATAAAGTGTGATTATACTTTTTCAAGTTGGAACAAAATAAGGCAGGTAACGAATTATGAATTCAAATTATACACCATTTGAAGCTATCGGCGGTAAAGAGATGGTTGATAAGCTTGTGGAGGCATTCTATCCTCGCGTACAAGCTCACCCGGATCTCGCTCAGATATTTCCAGATGATTTAACTGAAACGATAAGAAAACAGAAACAATTTTTAACCCAGTTTTTAGGAGGGCCGCCTTTATATAGTGAAGAACATGGCCATCCGATGTTAAGGGCAAGACATATGCCGTTTCCAATCACAACTCGACGTGCGGAAGCGTGGCTTTCCTGTATGAAGGAAGCGATGGAAGAAGTCAACCTGGAAAGCCCTTATAAAGAACAAATTTACAGCCGCTTGACGATGACAGCCCATCACATGGTTAACAATCCTGAATAAGAGCGATAGAAAGGAGAATAACCATTGACGAAGCACAATACAGAATCAACAGAAGCAAACAATGCTATCCAATGTGAGTGCGAATTACCAACTTCATATAAGAATCGCCCCATTGAAATATACTCATTCGTAGATCCTCTATGTCCAGAATGCTGGGGCCTTGAACCTGTCATAAAGAAGTTACAGATCGAGTTCGGAAATCACATCCGCCTTAGACATTTGATGGGGGGTACACTCGATTATTGGAATTCTGCGATACAGAGACGGAATGGGATTTGTACGAAAGAAGATGTTGCAAAGAAATGGGAAATCACCGCTAATCGCTCCGGGATGTCTTGTGATGGAGATGTATGGTATGAAGACCCGATTCAAACTCCTTATATCGCTTCGATTGCAGTAAAGGCTGCTGAATTACAAGGAAAATCGAACGGTGTACGCTTCTTGAGAAAATTAAGAGAAGAATTATTTCTGCAAAAGCAAAATATCACGAAATTGGATGTATTGGTGCAATGTGCAGACGAAGCTGGACTCGATGTGAAGGAGTTCCAAAAGGACCTTCATTCAGAAAGCGCAGTAAAGGCGTTCCAGTGTGACGTAAAAACGACACAGGAAATGGAAGTCAACCAATTGCCATCGCTTGTTTTTTTCAGTGATACTTCAGACGAAGGCATAAAAATTACTGGAATGTATTCATATGAGATTTATGTTCATATTTTAGAAGAACTTCTCGGGGAGTTACCGAAAAAATGTCCCCCACCGCCAATGGAGTATTTTTTACAAAAGTATCAATTCGTGGCTACAAAAGAAATTTCAGAAGTTTATAATCTCAGTGAACGTGAAGTGGAAAAACAACTTAAAGAACTTGTTTTACAACAAAAGGTTGAAAGAGTTCCAGTAAAACACGGTACCTTTTGGCGTTATATTGAAGGGGCTGACGCATAAGTCAGGCCCCTTTTTCATTGAATGGTTTCGCAAACTTTGTTGCTCTTGCACTTAAAGAAAGTATAAAATACTTTCTTCAGTATAAGGGCAACTAAGGCTCGACCTATAAAAGGCATGGTCTAGCCAAGTTTTCTTTAAAAGTCGTTGATTTCCGCTCCAGGATGCTCGCTTTCCGCGGGGCGTGCGGTGAGCCCACTCGTCGCCTTGCGACCTCAGGAGTCTCCTTATCAATTAAGCATTTGTGATCCTGCGTCTACAAGAAAGTCCTGGCGAAGCGAGATTCCTCGTCGCATGCCTTGCGAGGAGATTATTCAGGTAGTAGGCACGCTGATCCCGCTGGAGTCTCGCACCTTGCTCTCCAATCAACTTGCACAAGGTGGTTCATTACAAATTGACCCCAAAGCAACATTCTTTAAGAAAAGGGCCTTTTCATTTAAAGAAAGTCTAAACCAATATAAGCACACAAGCTGGTGGCTTCGTAAGCAATACACCGCACGAAGGAAAAGCGATTGCTTTTTCGAGGAACTAAGGCTCAGCCTGCGCTAAGGCTTGGCGTTGCCAAGTTTTCTTTAAGGTAAACTGAGTATTTTATCAATGATTGATTTTGGACGCAGCGGAAGCTCTGTTAATCCCGTGACATTAACCCACATTGGGATATACTTCCCTTTCGCTTCATTCTTGCCATTCATCTCTGCCCCACTGCCCTTTCCAAATTCACCACCACTGATCTCAGCCAGAAAATAATAGTGCAGACCGTTCCATTTTTCTGTATGAACCAATCCTTTAATCATGACATCGACGCCCAATTCCTCCTTCGCCTCTCTACATGCGGCTTCCTCTGGTGTTTCACCATCTTCTATCCCGCCGCCAGGGATGACATAATAGGTTTCTGATTCTTTAACACGTTTGATCAGTGCGATTTGTTCTGATTGTATTAGGATGATCCTGCTCCGCTTTCTCACATCCTGCCTCCATTCGGAAAGCATGTTTTATTTTTTCATTCATAAACTTTAGTGTAAGGAGAGTGATATCATGCAATTAAGGATAATGCTCGGAGTCATTGGTGTCATGGTTAGTTTCGTCCTCGTCGTTTTCGGCTTCCTCCACATTTTCCCCTTATTCATAGCAACACCACTGCTATTCATATCCATATTCTATATTCTAGTCCGCATCAACAGCCGCAACCGATTCAAGGGCTTTAAAATTTAAACGGGCTGACCTCGCAGCCAGCCCGGTATTAATTATTCTGTTTCGAAAAGTAACTCTTCCATTTCACTCAATACGGATTCGAATACTGATAGAGCTTCCTCGATTGGTTTACTGCTTGTCATATCCACTCCTGCCTTCTTCAAGACTTCGATTGGATAATCAGAACTACCAGCCTTCAAGAATTCAAGATATCGTTCGACTGCTGGCGCACCCTCCTCTAAAATCTGTTTAGAAAGCGAGGCGGCTGCACTGAAGCCAGTCGCATATTGATATACATAGTAATTGTAATAGAAGTGAGGAATCCTTGCCCATTCAAGTCCGATTTCTTCATCAATGATGATATCTTCGCCAAAGTATTTTTCATTAAGTTCATAATAGAGCTTCGTAAACAAATCAGGTGTCAGCGCTTCACCAGCCGCTGCACGTTCATGGATCAATTGTTCGAACTCGGCGAACATCGTCTGGCGGAAAACGGTGCCTCGGAATCCTTCAAGAAGATGGTTCAACAAGTATAATTTCTTCTTCTTGTCATCTGTAATGTTGAGCATATATTCGTTCAACAATGCTTCATTACAGGTAGAAGCTACTTCAGCAACAAAAATTGAATAGTTCGCATATGGATATGGTTGTGTCTCGCGCGTATAGTAGCTGTGAACAGAGTGTCCGATTTCATGCGTCAATGTAAACAGGTTGTTTACGTTGTCCTGCCAATTCATAAGAATATACGGCATCGTCCCGTAAGCTCCCGAAGAATATGCTCCGCTTCTCTTTCCAACGTTCTCCTGGACATCTATCCATCGTTTCTCATAGCCTTCTTTAACGATATTGACATATTCTTCCCCAAGTGGCGATAGGCTCTTTACGACAAGGTCTTTCGCCTCATTATAAGGGATCTCCATTTTCACGTCCTTCACAATCGGTGTATAGAGATCATACATGTGTAGTTCATCCAAGCCTAGAGCCTTTTTACGAAGTTTCACATAACGGTGCATCAGATGAAGATTGTCATTCACCGTCTTCACGAGATTGTCGTAGACTGTCTCAGGGATATTGTTTGCATCAAGTGCAGCTTGACGTGCAGAATCATACTTCCTTACTCTTGCATTGAAATTGTCTTTTTTCACTGTTCCGCTTAGTGTACTTGCGAAAGTATTTTTGAATTTATCATACGTTCCATACATCGCCTTGAAAGCATTCTTGCGGACTTCCTGATCATCACTTTCCAAGAAGCGGATATAACGACCGTGCGTAAGTTCAACCTCTTCCCCATTTTCATCTTTGACTGTCGGGAACTTGAGGTCGGCATTATTCAACATGCCAAACGTATTACTCGCATTGTTCGTCACTTCACTTACACCCGCGAGCAGCGCTTCCTCTTTTTGAGACAACACATGCGGACGGCTTCTGTTGATTTCATCTAGAAAGTGATCGTAAAGCTTCAAGTCATCATTTTCTTCCACAAAGGATTTGATCTGACTTTCGTCTAAAGAAAGAATTTCAGGAACGATATAAGAAAGGTGACTGCTTGTTTCAGTCGCTAATGTCGCCACACGATCATTCAGGCCCTGATAAAAGGAATTCGTTGTATCCTGGTCATTTCTCATATGCGCATATGTATACAACTTTCCAAGCTGTTTGGTAATTTCATCTTGAAGCTGCAGGGCTTCATATAGGGTCGCTGACGATTCACCCAGTTTCCCCTGATATTGATCAATCCGAGGAATCAATTCTTTTACCTGCTTGAATTCTTCTTCCCATACGTCATCCGTTTCGAAAATATCTTCTAAATCCCAAGTATCTTCAACCGGAATTTCGTCTCTTTTTGGTAATGATTTCACTGCTTGTTCTGCCATTTAAAATCCTCCTTATTTCCTCTAACAGAATTACTGGTATAGATAGGTTGTTTCCTAATAAAAACAATCCCTACATCTGTATAAAATTCGAGGGACAGTTCAGATTTCCTTTCTTTCTTCCCTATGTTTTTCAGATAAATCCAGGATTATTTATATACTTTCCCAAAATCCACTCCCTTTCCGTAGGCGAACCGCGAGCCTACTCACTCACTTCCACAGGATGTGGTGGCTTCGACGTTCACCATAAGACGTGAATCGTTGCGGGGTCTCGCCTGGCTCGCTGTTCTCGCAGGAGTCTCGTGGATTTCTTAATGAAAAAGCAAGCAATAAGGTTTTTTATACCTGAATTTTAAAATACTGTTTCATCGTTTTTCTAACATCAGTGATCGATTCTGGGAATTGGAGGTCCTTCTTTTTTATAAAGTGATTCACATCAACCCTTTTCAACACACCGAATTTACATAACCATTGCAAATAATCCATCAATGCATAAGAAATATGACTCTTTTCATCTGCAAGGATAGGACGGGTGCTGATTTTATAAAACTTTATTGTTTTAATGAAGTTTCGGAAGATTTGACGGAATGAAAAAGTGGAATCAACTGACATCGGATGGAGGATTTCGATCAGGAAGCAGGTTTGCCACACATAGGCAGGCGAGTTGAACCAGAAAAGGTGTTTAGAGGGAAGTCCAGCTTCGACTGGAAAAAGACTTACTGGTATCCCTTTATTCACGAGGTGTTTCTTCATCATTATGACAGAGGGGTCTTTGTTCACATGGATATAAAGGCGGGTCGTTACGCTTTTTTCAATCCATTCAGTATGGCAGTCTTTCAAATAAGGCGGGTCGAGTTCATTGGTGTGAAATGGATAGACGATTTGATTAGATGAGATGGTCTTTTTACAGGCAAGAATCATCCTTGAGGTATATGGAACGATGGAATGAAGAAACGTAAAGGATAAGCTTAGAGGGCAGTAATACATAATATAAGGTGAAAAATCGCAGCTATCGTTGAATTGTAAGGATTGAAAGGCAAGTTCGTCCAACCAATAGAAGCTGGTATTCTTGATTCTGGATATCCTTTTTGATCCCAATATCCAGATAGGATCGATTCCTGCATTTTGAAGGGTACGATTACGTTTTTTGAAAATCTCGATGGGGATTGTCGCACATTGATATTCGATCGCGGTCGATAAGCCAGGGAGGTATAGATCAGGGCGTTGCCTCAACAAGGGGAAGTATCGCTCTAATTCGGGGGTAACGTTTTGCGCGGATAACCATTGATACAATTGTCTTTTCCCTAACAAATGGTAGGTGGATTCTGGTTCGATGTCCACCCCGCATGCCGTGCCGCTTACGTGTGAAAAGTGCCAGATTCTTTTTGTGCCAAGCTTAAGGATAACATCCTTATTACAGATAGGACATTGGAAAGCATCCAAATCTCTCATCCTTTCCAATTCGTCTTTTTTCCAGATTTCGGCCAGATTGATACACTGCCCGTTGCTGGAATTCGCTAAAAGCATTGAATCACCTCTATCTATTGAATTTTTTCGCACCTCAATAGTATTCCATATAAAAAAACAGAACCCTTCTCGCTGGAGAAAAAGATTCTGTGTATTCATCATAGTAATGGAGATAAGAGCCTTGATGTAGATTCGAGAATTTTATAGTAAAATGCCCGATTGTTGAAGGATTCAAGCACAAGTGGTGTCGAATCTTCAAGATCCTGGATATAGTCATCCACCAACCTCAAGGTACTCTTTGTACGATATAAAAAGGCGTTCACTTCGAAATTCAAATGGAAACTTCTCATATCCATATTTGCTGTACCGATTGAAGCTAGTTCATTGTCGACGATGATGATCTTACTGTGCAAAAAGCCCTTTCGATATTCGTAGATCTTCACACCTGCTTCAAGAAGACTTGGAAAATAAGATCTAGACGCATGGAATGGCAGCTTCTTATCCGGTCTTGCAGGGAATAATAGCCGAACATCGATTCCGCTTAAAGCAGCGACTCTCAATGCATTCAGAATGTCCTCATCAGGTATGAAATAAGGCGATGTGATCCAAATTGATTTCTTTGCGGAGATGATCATCGAGAAAAACAACTTTTTGATGATGTCCCACTGGTGATCCGGTCCGCCGGCAATCATCTGTACGCCACCATACACTTGTGCACTCGGAATTTCGGGAGAAAGATAATTTGGCTCCAATAGTGTCTCTCCAGTCATCGAATACCAATCCTGCAGAAAGATGATCTGTAAGCTTCTAACCGCTTCTCCCTTTACCATCAGATGTGTATCCCGCCAGTAACCGTAAGTGGGATTCAAACCTAAGTACTCATCACCGATGTTAAGTCCGCCGACAAAACCGACATTCCCGTCAATCACGACAATTTTCCGATGGTTCCGATAGTTGATCTTGTTATTGAATAAAGGGAGTTTAACAGGTAAAAAAGGTACAGCCTCCACGCCTGCCTTTCGAAGTTGATCAATATAGTCGCGAGAGAGCTTCCAGCTTCCGACTGCATCATACAAGAAACGGACTTCGACTCCCTGTTTCGCTTTTTCCATCAGGATCGTCTTAATCTGTCTGCCGATATTATCATGACGCACAATATAATATTCCATATGTATATGTTCTTCCGCATTACGTAAGGCTTCAAGAATACATGTATAGGTTTCTTTCCCATTTGTAAGGACCTTCGTATCGGTGTTGAATGAAATCGGACTCTTTCCTAACCTTTGAGCTAACTGGAACAACAACCGTTGATGATCCCCCATCATTTTCATATTGTCATCATCAAGGGCACGATTCTGTTCAAAGCGTGAAAAAGCCTCTTCATCAGTGAGCGCTTTTTGATCGAACATTTTCTTTTTACGATAATTCCGGCCAAATATCATATAGAAAAAGAAACCGACTAGAGGAAACGCGGCTAAAACAACGAACCAGGTCAGTGTCTGGGACGGATGCCGATTTTCTAAAAAGATGACAATCCCGATGAAAAGTGCAGAGAATGAGAAAAAGATACTTAAAGCACCAAGAATCCAATTTGCCCCGACAATCCAATTCTCCCAGTACGGTTTCGTGATGACGAATATACTTATCAGGATTGCTAAAAACATCATAAGCTGCAATGTCTTTTTGAACATGGTTACATCCCTCTGAATTCAATGTGGCATTGATTGGCAATGTAATGGTATGAAGAAAAATTGGCAAAGCTAAGCCCTAGCGTAGGCTGAGCCTTAGTTCCTCGAAAAAGCAATTACTTTTCCTTCGTGCGGTGCATTGCTTCCGAAGCAACCAGCTGTGCGCTTATATTGAATAAAGTATTTATACTTTATTTAAATTTGAAAACGAAAACGCCGAAATTCTTGACGAAGATCGGCGTCCCACTACTTCTTAGGAAAATACTCGTTCAATTGTTCGAGCGCATTTTCTGCAAGAATCACTTTCCCATACTCTTCGATCCGATGAATGGTAAGATCTGTTTCGTCACCAAATTCCAGCAATCTGCTCAACACATCATCCTGTTCAGATTCACTGAACGAATCATAGAAAGTCACGTACAAATAGTACTTATTCTCATAATGATAAAGGATATCTTCAAATGACTCACAATTAATATCGTGACTTAATGATATGAGATCCTCGATGTCATCGAAACGGATCATGAAAGATAAGTAATCTTCATCATCCTGTTCAGAAGCATCATCATTATCAACATCTGAATTAAATTGATGGTCAAGCATCTTTTCAATGTTTTCGTCAACTGGAACATCGACCTGCTTGTCATCTGAGATCGGAAGCTCCAATTTCGAACCATCCTGTGATAACGAAGCCCGTGTCACCAGAATCTCAAGTCCTTTATCCAAAGCCTGGACCTGAATCCAAAGCGGACCTTCTAATGAAAATTGTTCCTGTTGATGTGCTTCATCCATCATCTCCCAGAACAGCTCTTCTCCCCGTTCCCGGTTTTGCCAAATTTCCTCTTTATCGAATCCTCTTGTCTCTATATCGCTATAAGTTATGAAAAACTTTATTGTATACTCATTTACACGTTCTATTTCCATGGTGTTTCTCTCCCTTCGATCCAGATTGCTCACCTGGAAGAGATTTTGAACCCCTGTACGTTAAAATTTACCTTCTTTCGCATAGTGTTCCCATATTGTACGCTGCTGAATCAATAATAAAGTGTTGGAGTTTCTTGTACTTCTATTCTATGATAAATAAGTGAGGAATGAAATAAAAATGCATGACCATTTTTACTTTTTTACCATAAATAGGCCGATAACCGATACTTCCTAGCTTGACGCTATTGAAGAACTATTTTATAATTTCAACGTTCACGACCTTGTACATATAGCTATTTTGGTTGATTGTACGTGGATTATAAGCCAACGTCAAGTGTTTTTTCATATTAGAAAGGGGCTTACTTTTTTGTTTGAATCGGAATTTATCATTGCACTTTTATCAATTATTGCCATTGACATCGTTCTTGGCGGGGATAATGCCATCGTCATTGCATTAGCAAGCCGTAACTTACCCGTGCACCAACGGAATAAAGCGATTTTATTAGGAACAGGCTTAGCGATTGCCGTAAGGGTTGTACTAACCATTGTGGCCGTTTACTTATTAAAAATACCTTACCTTATGTTAGTCGGAGGCATCCTTCTTGTTTACATCGCGTATAATTTGTTGGCTGAAGATAGTGGCGAAGCAGACATCCAGGCTGGGACAACATTAAGAGAGGCTGTGAGGACAATCGTCGTGGCGGATATCGTAATGGGTCTCGATAATGTACTTGCCATCGCAGGTGCGGCTCACGGGAACATCTTACTCGTGATCATCGGTTTACTCGTATCGGTACCAATCATCATTTGGGGAAGTAAATTGATCCTTCATTTCATGGAACGGTTTCCGGCACTCGTCTATATCGGATCTGGAATTCTCGCATTTACAGCAGCTAAGATGATTAATGAAGAGAAAATCATCCACAATCTGATCGGACACAATGACTTCCTTAGCGTTCTCCTTTACGCATTCATCATCGGAGGTGTACTGTTATCAGGGTGGTTCACCAAACGAATGAAAACACGCGAAAGCTTGAACTAAACAACTTGGTTAAAAGGCTCGCCCCAATGGGTGGGTCTTTTCATTTTGCTGTTTTCTAATATAATGTTGCTATTGAAACCCTGTAAGCAGAAGAAATATACGTGACTCCTGCAGGAACAGCGAGCCAGGCAAGATCCGCAGCGATGAACGTGTGGTGAGGCTTGCGGTTCACCCGCGGAAAGCGAGTATATTTCTGTAGAAACCAAGTCTTTACCATAAGAGCGTTTTATTCATAGAATTTTTTTGCTGACCATAAGGAGGAAAGGTCGTAACTGAGTCTGGACGTGTTTCCTTCATGTTCCAATTTTAATGATTTTAATAAGTAGCTTGCAGTTTTTCTGGAATCGATGTGTAGATAATTTCTTAATTGTTGGTTTGTGATAGTGGGCTGGATTAAGAGGTAAACGAAGCGCATTTAGGTGAGCGTCTTTTGAGACTGTTTTACAAGTGAGGCAAATCCACTTACTATGAAGTCTTTTCATTGGAATAGTGAAATATGAGGACAGTGTACTCCAGTTATAAGCTCATCTTTTGAAATTTCCAGCTGGCTGAGGAGATCTGGATCATGTGGAGTGTGATGTTTTATTAGCAACTTTTTTAGTTTTCTTAGATTTTTTGTTGAGAGATACTCTTTAGTGTGGTTATTATGAAGATTTTCAATCGTAACGAGGAGTGAAGAATTGCGAAGGACTTTTTTCGTGAGCAGCTTTTCATTATCCCGAGGTACGATTTGAGTGGAGTCATTTGTTACAACAACAAATGGGTATATCGGAATATCATTCGGGAACTTATGCTGTTCTAACCATCTTCTCAGTTGAAAATGTTGATGATCTACCTGTTGTATCGGATCTTTGTAAATTACTTCCCGTCCGTCTAACTGCTGGATAAGTTGGTTATTTGCAGTGTCAAAGATAAGTTTTCCGGCTAAATTTTTGACCTCTAATATAATGATGTATTTCATGTGGGTTAGAAGCGAATCAATTTGGAAGTAATATTCACCGCTTGATAGGCGGGTACGATTATAAATCGTGTATCCTTTTTCATCGAGAAAGCTTAAGGGATAGTCAAGTGCCCTTTCACCCTTCTCTCCAGCCTTGCTTTTCGACAACCAGCTTTCAGCTTTTGCTCTACCAGGATGATATGGTGGAGATCTTCTTAGTATCGCTTCAAGTTTTTCGATTTTTGGTGAGTAAAAATTGATTTTTTGCTTCAAAAAATCACTCCTTTCTAAATTCTGTTAGTTTTTATTCTAGTCGCACTAACATTTTCCTTTTTTGAACGGCATAATTCTATAAAAGCTGTTTCTAAGGGCATATACGGATGATTTAGATCAAATTTGAGTGCTACTTGAGAAATTTGGAGAGCATCTTGCGCAATTCTGATGGCGTCTTGAGCAATTTCGAGGGCATCTTGCGTATCTTGAGCAATTCTGACTGCATCTTGAGCAATTCTAAGGGCATCTTGAGCAATTCCGACTGTATCTTGAGCAATTTAGTAAAATAGCCCCACTCTGTAACAGCGCAATCCCCCCACACCGCGACAGTACAATCCCCTCTGCGACAAGAACCCACACACACCCAACAATCCGCATCCCTAGCACGCCCAAGCTCCCCCACTAAAAAAACAAAAAAAAGACTGTTGCTTACCATTCAAGTTAAGCAGCAGTCTTTTCATTATTAGTTGACCATTTTTTGTGCTTCGAGCAGTTGGAATGTACGGACTTTTCTTGGTAGGAAACGACGGATTTCATCTTCGTTGTATCCTACTTGCAGACGTTTTTCATCTATCAAAATCGGACGACGCAATAGTCCAGGGTTTTCGCTCATCAGCTCGAACAGATCTTGTAATGGCATCGTTTCGAGATTGACATTCAGTTCCTGGAACGTCTTGGAGCGTTTCGAGATGATTTCGTCTGTCCCTTCCTCAGTCATACGCAAAATCTCTTTAAGCTCATTGATTGACAATGGCTCTGAAAAGATATTACGCTCTTGGAAAGGAATTTCGTGTTCTTCTAACCATGCTCTAGCCTTTCTGCATGATGTACAGCTTGGTGAAGTATATAATGTAACCATAAGGATCGTCTCCTTTCATGATTTGAAAATCATATTTATAAGAAATCTTACTTTAAAAAGATTATTAATCACATTTCTTATTATACAACAATTTCTATGTGTATGATAGGGTATAAATCGATTTCCTTCAGAAACTGTGTCCATCTTGTTAAACCTTCCCAAAAACCATGTTCCCTTGTTTATTTTTTTTAAACCTAAACTATAATAAAACGTAGATTGTTTCTCAGAAATTTGCTTGTAGATGATAATGGAGTGAGTATTCTTGAAAAAGTCATTAGCTTTGCTTAGTAGTTTTATAATCCTTTTAACAGCGTGTTCCGAAGATATCATTACAAGCGACAACGCTGCGAACAATGCGATACCTGTAAAGACGGAGACCGTTGAAAAATCCACCTTCAAAGAATCAATTGAACTCGTGGGTAAAACAACCCCGTCTGAACAAGTCCCTGTCATCTCCTCCACACCTTCTCAAGTAAAAGAAGTCCATGTAAAAGAAGGAGATAATGTTAAAAAAGGAGACCTGCTCTTTTCATTAGAAGATCAACAACTGCGACAACAACTTGCACAAGCGCGGTCAGCCGTCTCGACCCTTGAACGTTCGAGAAATCAACTTAACTCAGCGATCGAACAACAACAGGCTACACAATCCCGGGTGAACAACGTCATTGACGAAACGATCGATCAGCTGGAAGAAATCCAATTACCAGAACAAGCTGATTCAGATGAAATCACAGCTACGATCTCAGAAACACTTGAACAATTAAAAGGAGTGACTTCCTCTGGCTCCTCACTCACCGCCTCCACCCTACCGCTGATCAATGGTCAACTAGAACAGGCAAAAGGAGCCGTGAGACAAGCCGAAAGTGCATTAGAAGCAACTAAGATCACATCACCAATTGATGGAACAGTCGAACAAGTCAATGCAAAAGCTGGAGCACCAGCCCTCCCTTCTACACCTTTAGCTGTTGTTTCAAGTAAGCAAGACCTGAAGGCTGTTTTCAGCGCAAACAAATTTCATGTAAAAGAACTTACAGAAGATATGGCAGTACAAATGAGCTTTGAAGACGTGTCAAAACCGATTAAAGGTACAATCGAATCCATTTCATCAGAACCGAATCCGGAAACAAACACGTACACGGTCTCAGTCATGTTACAAGAAAACCAGGAAAACATCCAGTCAGATTCTGTTGCTACTGCTCTGATCGATACCAAGATCAAACAAAATAAACTGACTGTACCGAATCAGGCTATTCTCTATGATCAAAACAAACCTTATGTCTTTGTCGTCAAGAATGAACGAGCGATCAAACGGGTAATTGAGCTCGAAGCATCAGGCAAGCGTACAAGCCATGTCAGCGATGGATTGACTGAAGGTGACGTTGTTGTCACTGAAGGAAAATACCAATTGATAAACCGTTCGAAAATCAGTATTAAAAAGTGAGTGGACTTGATGAAAATAACTGAACTTTCCGTTTTTAGACCAATCGCCATGGGAATGGTGATCTTATTCATGCTAATCATCGGGGCGGTAAGTGTCCGGAATACACCGGTCGACTTATTCCCTGATCTTACTTTTCCTGTTGCAGCAGTTACGGTTACATATGAAGGCGCAAGTCCAGAGGAAGTTGAGAAACTTCTTGCACAACCGATTGAAAATATCATGGGGACCATCCCTAACGTAGAAAGTGTTTCTTCTGTTTCACGAACGGGCGGGGCACTTATTATTGTGTCATATAATTGGGGCACAGACATGGACTTTGCCGCCTTAAAAATGAGGGAGCAGCTGGATGCAGTTCGTGATCAACTCCCCCGGGATGTTCCACAACCAAGAGTTCTCCGATTCAATCCGAATGACCTCCCGATTGTCCGGTTAGGCATCCAAGCGACAGAGGGTGACCTGGTCTCTGCCAAGAAACTTGTAGAAAATGAAATAAAGCCTGCACTGGATTCGATTGATGGCGTTGCATCCGTCACAATTGAAGGCGGCACAGAGAAAGTCGTCAACGTGTCTGTTGATCCAGAAGCTTTGAATGATTTCGGTATCACCATTGACCAGCTCAGACAAGTTTTAGCTGGTGAGAACGTGACGATGCCAAGTGGAGAAATCAATGACAAAGAAATGAAGTATCCTTTACGTGTTGTTGGAGAATTCGATTCGATCACCGAGCTCAGACAATTGCCGATTCCGACTAAAAGCGGGGTCGTGGAACTGGATAAGCTCGTTGAAATTGAAGAGACAACGGCAAATGCTGACCAGATCAGTTATCTGAACGGTGAACCAAGTATTGGAATATCCATCCTTAAACAATCTGGAGAGAATACCGTTACAGTAGCAAACAGCGTCGAAAAGAAATTGCAAGACCTCTCCCTCTCCGAAGAGGTGAAAGTGGAGACGATTTTCAACCAGGCTAAATTTATCAAACAGTCCATTAAAGCGGTTCTGCTAAATATGATCATCGGTAGTTTATTTGCCGCCGGAATCCTGTATCTTTTCTTAAGGAATCTTCGTAGTACGTTGATCATCGGGTTCTCGATACCAATCTCGGTGATGACTGCTTTCATTTTCATGTATTTTTCTGGCCAAACCCTCAACCTTTTGACTTTAGGTGGGTTAGCGCTCGGGGTTGGTATGATTGTCGATAATTCCATCGTCATTTTAGAAAGTATATACAGGCTAAGGGAAAAAGGTGTACCAATAAAAGAGGCTGCAATCACTGGAACAAAAGAAGTCAGCGGTGCTGTCATCGCCTCTACACTTACAACTGTGGTCGTTTTCCTGCCGATTGTTTTTGTCGATGGTTTGGCTGCACAGTTATTTAAACCATTAGCTCTAAGTGTTACGTATGCGCTCGCAGCTTCACTCATCACAGCGCTGATCATCGTTCCACTGCTGTCATCAAACTTGATTGCAGGAAAACATAAGAAAATCAACCAGAAAGGGAAGTTTCTAAACTTTCAAAGGCGCTATGTCTATCTCTTAAGAAAGGCACTTCGCTATCCGAAACGGGTGATTCTTGGGACATTGATTCTCCTTCTCGTATCACTTTCGGCTATCCCATTCATAGGGACAGAGTTTTTACCAGCCCAGGACCAGAGTTACGTGAATATTAATGTAGAACTGCCCCCAGGAAGCAGTACAGATTCAACCTATCAAGCAACTGAAATCATCAATGAAAAATTGGATAACATTAGCGCGATCGATCTCTACTATGTGACGATCGGTGGTTCGAATGACTTTTCCATCCAGGCAGGCTCCAATAGTAATACGGCAATGTATAGCATATTGCTGAAACCTATTTCAGATCGTGAGCAATCGGATGTTCAAATAGCTGATACCATCAGATCGAAAATCGATAAGGTTGAAAATGCTGAGATATCTGTACAAGCAAGTGACGCAGGCTTTTCAGAATCGCCCGTTTCTATAGAAGTGTCTGGTCCGGATTTAGGAACGCTTGAAACCATTTCAGATAATATTAAAGCAGAAATCAATAAAGTGGATGGAATTCGGGAAATCGATTCGAATTATGAAACAGGGAATCCTCAGCTTGAAATTGAAGTTGATCGAACCATAGCCTCAAGTTTCGGATTGACCAGTGCCCAAGTTTCGCAAGCTGTTCAAAATGCAACGAACGGGAGAGTTGCTACTGTATTTAATCGAAGCGGTGACCAAGTCGACGTAAGGGTGCAAGTCGATCCAGAAAAGCTTGAGGATGTAGAGGATCTGAAAAATTTAAACATCGAGACACCCCGGGGAGAATTAGTGAAATTGAAGTCTATCGCTGAGATCAATCAAGGAACTGGTCCCAGTCAAATCAACAGGTCCGATCGATTACGGGAAATTAGGGTTAGTGCGTCAATTCTCGATCGAGATCTGGGAAATGTCATGAACGATGTCAAAAAACAAATTAAAGAGAATGTCTCTTTACCCTCTGGTTATGAAATCTCGTTCGGTGGTCAAAATCAACAAATGAAAGATGCCTTCTTCAAACTTAGTGGTGCTTTGGCACTTGCGATTGTTTTAATATACATGGTTATGGCGGGTCAATTCGAATCCTATTTCTATCCATTCATCATCATGTTCTCGATTCCGCTTACTGCAATTGGGATTTTGCTTGGATTGGTAGTCACCCGACAGCCTTTTGGAGTTGGTTCGTTAGTCGGTATCTTGATTTTGACAGGAATCATCGTCAACAACGCCATCGTACTCGTCGACTATATCAATCAGCTGAAGCAAAGGGGGCTCTCCACTTCGCGCTCGATTGTAAAAGCTGGTAAAGCGCGTTTACGTCCGATCATGATGACTGCCTTGACGACGATTCTCGGCTTGATCCCACTTATGATCGGGATCGGTGAAGGCACAGAAATCCAACAACCTATGGCGATTGTGATTATTTTTGGTCTTCTATTCGGCACCCTGATCAGCCTGATTTTCATACCAGTCATCTATAACCAATTCGACCAGATAAAAGAAACACGTAAAAGGAAGAAAGAACAATCGGAAGATATACCAAAATCTTAGACCATAGAAAAGGGGCTTAGTCATAAGTGTCGAACACACATGACTAAGCCCCCTGTTGTTATTTCAGGAATCTTTGTGTAGATATCAAGCTGTATATCTCTTCGATTGTGACGCTGGACCTTTTGTCGGCTTAGGCGTCCAACCTGGCAGCTTCTTTTTAAGAAGATCCTTGATCCATTCTCGTTTCTTCTTATTCTTTGTACGGCGTTTCATGAATCTCACCGTCCTTTCCTCACTTACTCTTCAAATGTGAGAACATCATCTACATCCTGATAAGATTTACCGTACAGCTCTACGTCTTTGTAGGTATGAATCTTTTCATACATCTTTTTCATACTTTCATAAACCATTTCTTCTGATTCATTTTCAGGTGCCCAGAAAAGGATTTCCATCTCATTGATTTCATTGGTCGCAAGTGAGCGGCGTCTGTACCCGATTGATTCTGCATGTACGAACCCTTCCCGTTTATAAAAGCGCTGTCTTTTCTCAGTATCAGAATCTTCGTAATCAACAGGCTCTACTTCCAGGATGATCGGCTTGCCTTTCTCTTTAAGCTTTTCTAATACCTTGTGGCCAATCCCTTGCCCTCTTGCAGCCCCAGATACAAAAATATAATCGATGAAAATAAAATCCTCGAACTCTGCATACATTAGGACGTGATGTTCACTCTCATCCTTATGATAGACGTCACCTTTTTCCTTCAACAATAACTCCATGTGTTTCTTCGATTTCATTTCTTCTACAGGAAAATATTCATTCAGCTTTTCATACCAGTTCATAGATCTACCCTTTCCATTTGGTTTATTCCTTTCCATTATAACACAACCTCCATTTAGCTCTAAATTTGAATTCAAAGGATTGGTTCGACCTTCCTTTTAAGGAACGTTTCCCGAAGACAGTTTATATCAATTGTTCAGTAAATAAGCTATAATAAAAGGGGAATAGAAGGTGTTCAGTGGACAGCTAAGCGGGAATTTTGATTTTTGATCGATTAATAATTTCCCCTCTTCCAAAGGCTTAAAACTTCTTTTACAATAGTAGTATTAGGAAATTATGGATGTTACATACAAGGAGGTAAATCGGATGCAATTTTTCATCGACCTTACTTTGCTCGGCCTATTTGTCATCGGACTGACTGCTTTCATGGGGATCATTACACAAGGTGTTGCTTCAAGACTATTTGGAAGAGGGAAAGCAAAATTCTTCTTGAATAAAAGTAAAAAAACCCAAACAGGATGGCGAAAGGTCCAACGGAGAATATAAAAATCTTAAGTTTTGGCTATTTCGCAAACTTTGTTGCTCTTGCACTTAAAGAAAGTATAAAATACTTTCTTCAGTATAAGGGCAACTAAGGCTCGACCTACAAAAGGCTTGGTCTCGCCAAGTTTTCTTTAAAAGTCGTTGATTTC